>NZ_RQRT01000005.1 GCF_004335005.1 Paracoccus nototheniae
CCTCGGGCCGGGGGGTTGCGGGGGGCGTCTTGTCGGCGGTCTGGCCCGTCGGCTTGGCTGTGTCTGGTCCTTGGGCGGACATGTGTTACCCCCCGCCTGTCATGTTGAACTTGTCGCGGCAGTCATACATAAGCGCGCTGTACAGTTCCAGCACCGATCCGTTGCCAGGATCGTGAGCGTCCCGACGTCCCGGCACAATCGGATCCCCGACATGTCCCAGCCCCCAGTCTCTGCCCCAGTCTCTGGCCCCGTCTCTGGCCGGGCCGCACCCCCGCTGCCGCAGGCCCGGACCGCCCCGGGCCCGAGGGTGCTGAAAGAAGTCCGCAAGCATCGCCGCTTTGCCAGCCTGAGGGCCATCGGCGCGCTGATCCTGCGCGAGGTGCAGACCAGTCACGGGCGGGCCTCGGGCGGCTATTTCTGGTCGATCGCCGAGCCTGCGGGCGGGATCGTGCTGCTGACGCTGATCTTCTCCGTCACCTTTGCCCTGCCGCCCATCGGGTCCAGTTTCGCGATGTTCTATGCGACCGGCATGGTGCCGTTCATGGGCTATCTGGACATGTCGGGCAAGGTCGCGGGTGCGGTACGCTATTCGATGGCGCTGCTGGCCTATCCGGCGGTGACCTTCGTGGATGCGCTGCTGGCACGGATCATCTTCAACAGCATGACCCAGATCATGGTGGCGACGCTGATCTTCACCGCCATCGCGACCTTCAACGAAACCCGCACCGATCCGCAGATCGATCAGATCGCCATTGCCATGGCGATGATGCTGCTGATGGGGTCGGCCGTGGGGATGATGAACTGTTTCTTGTTCGAGGCTTTCAGCTGGTGGCAGCCGCTGTGGTCGATGCTGATGCGGCCGTTCTTTCTGCTGTCCTGCATCTTCTTCATCTTCGACGACGTGCCGCAGCCCTATCAGGACTGGCTGTGGTGGAACCCGCTGATCCATGTCATCGGGCAGATGCGGCGGGCTTTTTATCCAAGTTATGCAGGTGACTACGTCAGCTATCTCTATGTTTTCGGGCTGGGCTTCGGGCTGTTTGCCTTGGGGCTGGCTCTGCTGGTCCGGTATCACCGCGACCTGCAGAACAGCTAGCCCCCCCTTGCGCGGCGATCAGCCGCGCGGGTCGATCAGGCGGGCCAGCACGGCCTCTCGGGTGATGCGCCCGCCGCCTTCGACGGGCAGGGCGGCGCGCCCGGCCAGCAGGTCCATGACCGCGCGCACCGGCATGTCGCGGGCCACGGGCGGTCCCTCGGCCTCGCCGGGTTCGGCCACATCCTCGGCGGTCAGCACCCCAAGCGGGTTCATATGGGCCACGAAATCGGCCACATAATCATTGACCGGATTGGCGATGATCTGGCGCGCGGTGCCGATCTGGACGATCCGCCCGCCCTCCATCAAGGCGATGCGGTTGCCCAGCTTGAAAGCCTCGTCCAGATCATGGCTGACGAAGATGATCGTGCGGCCGGTCTTTGATTGCAGTTCCAACAGCTCGTCCTGCAGGCGGGCGCGGATCAGCGGGTCCAGCGCGCTGAAGGGTTCGTCCATCAGCAGGATCGGCGCCTCGGTCGCGAAGGCGCGGGCCAGGCCCACGCGCTGCTGCATGCCGCCCGACAGCTCTCCGACCTTGCGGTCGGCCCATTCCGACAGGCCGACCGTGTCCAGATGCTGATCGACCTTGGCGCGGCGGTCGGGGGCGGACATGCCCGCCAGTTCCAGCCCCAGCCCGACATTTTCGCGCACGCTGCGCCAAGGCAGCAGGCCGAATGCCTGAAAGACCATCGCCACATCGCGCAGCCGGATATCGCGCAGCGCCTTGGCGCCCGCGCCGGTCACGCTGACCATCTGGCCGCCCCGCCGGATGCGTACCTCGCCCCGGCAGACATGGTTCAGCGCATTGACCCCGCGCAGCAGGGTCGATTTGCCCGATCCCGACAGGCCCATCAGGACCAGAATTTCACCCTCTGCGACGGACAGGCTGCAATCATGGACGCCCAGAACCTGACCGGTCTCGGTCTTGATCGGGCCGCGATCCAGCCCTTCGTCCATCAGGGGCAGGGCGCGTTCGGGATGATCGCCAAAGACGATGCAGACCCGGTCGAATTCGACGGCGTTCATTGGCGGCCCTCCATGCGCAGCATCCGGTCCAGCAGGATCGCCACGACGACGATGACGATGCCCGATTCGAACCCAAGAGCGGTGTTCACGCTGTTCAGCGCCCGCACCACCGGCACGCCCAGACCCGATGCACCGACCAGCGCCGCGATCACCACCATCGACAGCGACAGCATGATCGTCTGGTTCAGGCCCGCCATGATCTGGGGCAGGGCGCTTGGCAGTTCGACCTTCCACAACAGCTGTCGGGGGGTGGCGCCAAAGGCGGTCGCGGCCTCGGTCAGGGTCGGCGGGGTGGATGCGATGCCCAGCTGCGTCAGCCGGATCGGCGCGGGCAGCACGAAGATCACCGTGGCCAGAAGGCCCGGCACCATGCCGATGCCGAAAAACACGATCGCCGGGATCAGATAGACAAAGGTCGGCAGCGTCTGCATCAGGTCCAGCACCGGGCGCATCCAGCCGTAAAGGCGCGGGCGATGCGCGGCAGCGATGCCGATGGGAACGCCCAACCCCATGCAGACCAGACAGGCCGACAGGACCAGCGTCAGCGACTGCATCATCTCGGTCCAGTAGCCCTGATTGAGGATGAACAGCAGCCCCGCAGCCATCAGCAGGCAGGGGCCCGCCCGCCGCTGCAGCGCCCATGTCAGCGCCATCGCCAGCGCGATGAACAGGAACGGATGGGGCGCCTGCAGCCCGGTCAGAATGGCATCGATCAGCGCCTCCATCCCGGTCGAGATCGCGTCGAACAGCCCCGAGGCATTGGCGTTCAGCCAGTCGAAGACGGTCTTGGCCGTCCGGCCCACGGGGATTTTGTTGTCGGTGACCCATGCGGTCAGCTGTTCCATGCGCGCTCCTGCCTTCGCGGTGGGGCGGGGTCCGGCGCGGGCGGTGCGCCGGACCCCGAAGGGATCATTCCGCCAAAGCGGTCGTCAGCGCCGAATGCGGATCGTTGCCGTCCACGGTCGTCACGCCGTCCAGCCACGGCGTCGCGGCATCGGGGTTTGCGGCCAGCCAGGCGCGCGCGGCCTGCATCGGGTCTTCGCCGTCGTTCAGGATCGCGCCCATCACCTCATTCTCCATCATCAGAGAGAATTCGAGGTTTTCCAGCAGCTTGCCGATATTAGGACATTCTGCGACAAAGCCCGCGCGGGTGTTGGTGCGCACCTCGGCCCCGCCCAGATCGGGGCCGAAGACATCGTCGCCACCGGTCAGATAGGTCATGTCGAACTGTGCGTTCATCGGATGCGGCTCCCATCCCAGAAACACCACCGGGGTGTCGCGGTCCGAGGCGCGCTGCACCTGCGCCAGCATCCCCTGTTCGCTGGATTCGACGACCTCGAATGTGCCCAGATCGAACTGGTCCATCGCCACCATCTCCAGCAGCAGGCGGTTGCCGTCATTGCCGGGCTCGATCCCATAGATCTTGCCGTCCAGCGCGTCCTTGTGTTCGGCGATGGCGGCGAAATCGGTGATGCCCAGATCGGCCCCGGCCTGATTGGTGGCCAGCGTGTATTTGGCGCCGGTCAGGTTGGTGCGCACGGTGTCCACGGTTCCCGCGTCGCGATAGGGGGCGATATCGGCCTCCATCGTGGGCATCCAGTTGCCCAGGAAGATATCCACATCATCGGTGGACAGCGCCGTATAGGTCACCGGCACCGACAGGATCCGCGTCTCGGTCTCATACCCCAGTGCCTGCAGCACGGTCGAGGCCAGCGCCGTCGTCGCGGTGATGTCCGACCAGCCGACATCGGAAAACACCACCTCTCGGCACTGGTCGGGCTCAGCGGCGGCTGCGGGCAGCGCCATGGCGGTGCCGATCGCAAGCGTGGCGGCAATCTGCGAAAGGGCCTTGGGCCGGTAAAGGGTCATTGGGGCATCCCTGTTCTTGATTGGTCAGTCAATTAACGTTAGACAGAAGCGGCAAAGCAACAGAAATATTGTCGTCACAGGTGCGAACATGCCGAAACTCGGGGCCGAGCCTATCCGAAAAGCAGCGTTAATCAACGCCGCGATCGTCGAGGTCGGGCGCGCGGGGTCGCTGGACGTCACCGTGGCGCAGATCGCGCGGCGGGCCGGCATGTCGCCGGCGCTGGCGCATCACTATTTCGGATCCAAGGATCAGATGTTTCTGGCCGCGATGCGGTTCATCCTGCGCAGCTATGGCCAGTCGGTCCATGACCGCCTGCCGGGGACGGGGCCGCGGGGGCGACTGGATGCCATCGTGCAGGCCAGTTTCGCACCGCAGAACTTTCACCGCGAAACCGTCAGCGCCTGGCTGAATTTCTATGCGCTGGCTTTGAATTCGGCCGAGGCGGGGCGCCTGCTGCGCGTCTATCACCGCCGTCTGCAATCGAACCTGATCGTCGCCTTGCGCGGCCTGACTGCTCATCCCGAACGCACCGCCGAAACGCTTGGCGCGCTGATCGACGGCGTCTATCTGCGCGCGGTCCTGACGCCCGGACCGACCGATGCCGATGCGGCGCTGCACACTGTCACGACCTATCTTGAGGAGGCCCTTGCATGAGGCTGCCCACCGATCTGAACGCCCAGCCCACCGCCAGCCTGTTCATCAACGGCCAACCCGTCGAGGGGCAGGGTGCCGCGCTGCACGTCCGCTACGCCTATACCGGCGAGGTGATCGCCACCCTGCACGAGGCCACGACCGATCAGGTCGCCGAGGCCTGCGCCGCAGCCAAAGCCGCAGGCCCGGCATGGGCAGCCGTTGCCCCGGTCGAACGCGGTCGCATTCTGGGCCGTGCCGCCGCGATCATCCTGGATCGCAACGATGACCTGGCCCGGCTGGAAACGCTGGACACCGGCAAGCCGATTTCCGAAACGCTGGTCGCCGACTGGCCCTCGGGGGCGGCGGCGCTGGAATATTTTGCGGGGCTGGCCGCGACGCTGACCGGGCAGATGATCCCGCTTGGGGCGGATTGGGCCTATACCCGCCGCGAACCTCTGGGCGTCTGCGCGGGGATCGGGGCCTGGAACTATCCCAGCCAGATCGCCTGCTGGAAGGCCGCGCCCGCGCTGGTCATGGGCAATACGATGGTCTTCAAGCCGTCCGAGGAAACCCCGCTTGGCGCCCTGAAGCTGGCAGAGATCTTCATTCAGGCCGGAATGCCGCCGGGCGTCTTCAACGTCGTGCAGGGCCGGGGCGAGGTCGGCGCCGCGCTGGTCACCAATCCCGATGTGGCCAAGGTCTCGCTGACCGGATCGGTGCCCACCGGGCGGCGCGTCTATGCAGCCGCCGCGCAAGAGATGCGCCATGTCACGATGGAGCTGGGTGGCAAATCGCCCCTGATCGTCTTTGACGACGCCAATCTGGAAGATGCCGTCAGCGCCGCCATTCTGGCGAACTTCTACAGCGCCGGGCAGATCTGTTCCAACGGCACGCGGGTGTTTTTGCAAGAGGGGATCAAGGACGATTTCCTGGCCCGACTGGCCGAACGCGTGCAAGCCGTCCGCATGGGCGATCCGCTGGACCCGGCGACGACCCACGGCCCGATCATCAATCCCGCGCAGGCCGCCAAGATCCGCGACGCCATCGCGGCGGGGCAGGCGGCAGGCGCGCGGCTGGTTTGCGGGGGCCCGGGCGAGGGCGCCTTCATCCCCCCCACCGTGCTGGCCGACGCCACCGACGACATGAGCATCGCCACCGACGAGATCTTTGGCCCGGTCATGACCGCGCTGAGCTTTGTCGACGAAAACGAGGCCGTGCTGCGCGCCAATGCCACGGGCTTTGGTCTGGCGGCGGGGGTCTTCACGCAGGATCTGACCCGCGCGCATCGCGTCATCGGGCGGCTTGAGGCCGGAACCTGCTGGATCAACACCTATAACCTGACCCCGGTCGAGATGCCCTTTGGCGGCGTCAAGCTGTCGGGGCTGGGGCGCGAGAACTCGGCCGCCGCGATCGAGCATTATTCGCAGCTGAAATCCGTCTATGTCGGCATGGGAGGCGTCGATGCGCCCTACTGAGAAAGCGTCGGATTACGTCATCATCGGCGCGGGCAGCGCCGGTTGCGCGCTGGCCTATCGACTGACCGAGGCGGGCAAGACCGTCACCATCATCGAATTCGGCGGCAGCGATGTCGGCCCCTTCATCCAGATGCCCGGCGCGCTGTCCTATCCGATGAACATGGCGCGATATGACTGGGGATTCGCCAGCCAGCCCGAACCGCATCTGGGGGGGCGCAGTCTGGCCACCCCGCGCGGCAAGGTGATCGGCGGATCGTCGTCGATCAACGGCATGGTGTTCGTGCGCGGCAACCCGCAGGATTTCCAGCATTGGCATGACAGCGGCGCCACGGGCTGGGATTACGCCGGCGTTCTGCCCTATTTCAAGCGGATGGAGACGTGGCACGGCGATCCGGACGGGGCGCAGACCTCGGCCCTGCGGGGCAGCGACGGCCCGCTGCACATCACCAGGGGCAAGCGCAAAAATCCCCTGTTCAACACCTTCATCAAGGCCGGCCAGCAGGCGGGCTGGCCGCGCACCGACGATTACAACGGCGCGCAGCAAGAGGGTTTCGGCCCGATGGAGGCGACCATCTGGAAAGGCCGCCGCTGGTCCGCCGCCAATGCCTATCTGCGGCCCGCGAAAAAGACCGGGCTGCTGACGGTCCTGCGCGGCTTTGCGCGCCGTGTGGTGTTCCGGGGCAAGCGCGCTTACGGCGTCGAGATCGAGACGAAGGGGCGCATCGTGACGATCGAGGCGCGGCACGAGGTCATCATCTCGGCCAGCTCGATCAACAGCCCCAAGCTGCTGATGCTGTCGGGGATCGGGCCAGCCGACCATCTGCGCGACCATGGCATCACGCCATTGGCCGACCGGCCCGGCGTCGGTGCGAACCTTCAGGACCATCTGGAGGTGTACATGCAATACACCTCGCTGAAGCCGATCACGCTTTACACCTATTACAACCTGCTGGGCAAAGGTCGGGTGGGGGTCGAATGGCTGCTGCAAAAGACCGGGCTTGGCGCGTCGAACCAGTTCGAAAGCTGCGGCTTTATCCGGTCGTCCGATGCGGTGGATTATCCCGACATCCAGTATCATTTCCTGCCGCTGGCGGTCCGCTATGACGGCAAGACGGCGGCCAAGGGGCATGGGTTTCAGGCTCATGTCGGACCGATGCGGTCGCAATCGCGCGGCACGATCCGGCTGGCATCGGGCGATCCGTCGGCTGCGCCCGAGATCCGCTTCAACTATATGTCGCAGCCCAGTGACTGGGCCGAGTTCCGCGCCTGCGTGCGCCACACGCGGCGCATCTTCGACGCCCCCGCCTTTGCCGAATTCCGTGGCGCCGAGATCCAGCCGGGCGACGCCGTTCAGACCGACGCGCAGATCGACGATTTCATTCGTGAACATGCGGAATCGGCCTATCATCCCTGCGGCTCGGCCCGGATGGGGGCGGCGGACGATCCGATGGCGGTGGTCGATCCCGAATTGCGGGTGATCGGGGTCGAGGGGCTGCGGGTCGCCGACAGTTCCATCTTTCCGCGCATCACCAATGGCAATCTGAACGGCCCATCGATCATGACCGGCGAAAAGGCCGCCGATCACATCCTGGGCCGCCAGATGCTGCGCGAAGAGGTTTGACCGCAAAAGGCCCGCATCGCTGCGGGCCTTTTCGTCACGCCGCGTCGGCTGCTGCCTGACGCTTGGTATAGTTCAGGACCGGGGCCAGCCACCGTTCGGCCTCGTCCAGGGTCCATCCCTTGCGGGCGGCATAATCGCGGGCCTGATCCTCTTCGATCTTGGCGACGCCGAAATAATAGCTGTCGGGATGCGCCAGATAGAGGCCCGAGACCGACGACCCCGGCCACATTGCCATGCTTTCCGTCAAGGTCACGCCGGTCGCGGCCTCGGCATCCAGCAGCCGGAACAGGGTCAGCTTTTCGGTGTGATCGGGCTGGGCCGGATAGCCCGGCGCCGGGCGGATGCCCTGATAGGGTTCCGCGACCAGTTCGGTCGGCGCAAAGCCTTCGTCCGGGGCATAGCCCCAGTATTCGCGGCGCACCCGTTCATGCAGCATCTCGGCCATGGCCTCGGCAAAGCGGTCGGCCAGTGCCTTGACCATGATCGCGCCATAATCGTCATTGGCGCGTTCATAGCGGGCCGAAATCTCGGCCTCTTCTGGGCCTGCAGTGACCACGAAGCCGCCGACATGATCGGGAATGCCCGAAGGCGCGACGAAATCGGACAGCGCCACATTCGGGCGCCCGTTGCGCTTGGTCACCTGCTGGCGCAGCATGTGCAGGGTTTCCAGAACCTGTGTTCGGTCATCGCCGGTGAACAGCTGGATGTCGTCGCCGGTCGCATTGGCGGGCCAGAACCCCACCACCGCGCGCGGCTTGAACCATTGGCCGTCGATGATCCGGGCCAGCATCTCTTGCGCCTCGGCGAACAGCTGGCGCGCGGCCTCGCCCTGCTTTTCATCCTCCAGAATGCGGGGATAGACGCCCTTCAGCTCCCATGTCTGGAAGAACGGCGTCCAGTCGATATAGCGGGCGATTTCGGCCAGATCCCAGTCATCGATCACCCGGGGGCCGGTAAAGGACGGCGCCACCGGCACATAGGCAGACCAGTCGATCTCCACCGGATTGGCCCGCGCCGCCGCCAGCGGCAGGCGGCTTTTCGAGGCCTCGGATCGTTCGTGGCGGTCGGCCACCTGAGTATATTCGGCGCGGATATCGTCGATATAAGCCGCCTGCCGGTCTTTCGACAACAGCGCCGAGGCCACGCCCACCGCCCGGCTGGCATCGGTCACATACACCGCCTGACCGCGGGTGTAGCGCGGCGAGATCTTGACCGCCGTGTGGATTTTCGACGTGGTCGCCCCGCCGATCAGCAGCGGAATGTCGAACCCCTCGCGCTCCATCTCGCTGGCCATATGGGCCATTTCGTCCAGCGACGGGGTGATCAGGCCGGACAGGCCGATGATGTCGACATTCTCGTCGCGGGCGACCTGCAGGATCTTTTGCGCGGGCACCATGACGCCCAGATCGATCACCTCGAAATTATTACATGCCAGCACGACGCCGACGATGTTCTTGCCGATGTCATGCACGTCGCCCTTGACGGTGGCCATCAGGATCTTGCCCGCCGTCTCGCGTTCGGTCCCACCCGACAGGCGCTTTTCCTCTTCCATATAGGGCAGCAAGACGGCCACGGCCTGTTTCATCACCCGGGCCGATTTCACCACCTGCGGCAGGAACATCTTGCCTGCGCCGAACAGATCGCCGACCACGTTCATCCCCGCCATCAGCGGACCTTCGATCACATGCAGCGGGCGGGTCGCAGCCTGCCGCGCCTCTTCGGTATCGGCCTCGATATATTCGGTGATGCCGTTGACCAGCGCATGTTCCAACCGCTTGTCCAGCGGCCATTCGCGCCAGCTCAGATCCTTTTCGCGCTTGGCCCCCTGTCCGTCGCCCCGGAACCGCTCGGCGATTTCCAGCAGGCGTTCGGTCCCGTCATCGCGACGGTTCAGGACCACATCTTCGCAGGCCTCGCGCAGATCGGGGTCAATCTGGTCATAGACTGCCAGTTGCCCCGCATTGACGATGCCCATATCCATGCCCGCCTGAATGGCGTGATACAGAAACACCGCATGCATCGCCTCGCGCACCGGCTCGTTGCCGCGAAAGCTGAAGGACAGGTTCGACACCCCGCCCGACACATGCGCATGGGGCAGGTTCGCCCGGATCCAAGACGTGGCCTCGATGAAATCGACGCCGTAATTGTTGTGTTCCTCGATGCCCGTCGCCACGGCGAAGATGTTGGGGTCAAAAATGATGTCCTCGGGCGGAAAGCCCACCTCATCGACCAGAATGCGATAGGCGCGTTCGCAGATCTGGATCTTGCGCGCCGCCGTATCGGCCTGACCATCCTCGTCGAAAGCCATGACCACGACCGCCGCACCATAGGCCAGACACAACCGGGCCTGTTGGCGGAACTGATCCTCGCCCTCTTTCATGCTGATCGAGTTCACGACCGGCTTGCCCTGCACGCATTTCAGCCCCGCCTCGATCACCTCCCATTTGGAGCTGTCGATCATGATCGGCACGCGGGCGATGTCGGGTTCGGCCGCCAACAGGTTCAGGTATTCGACCATGGCGGCCTTGCTGTCGATCAGACCCTCATCCATGTTGATGTCGATGATCTGGGCGCCATTCTCGACCTGATCGCGTGCCACCTCCAGCGCCGCGGCATAGTCGCGGTTCTTCACCAGCTTGCGGAACCGGGCGCTGCCCGTGACATTGGTGCGTTCGCCGATATTGACGAAGGGAATGTCGGGGGTCAGCACGAACGGCTCCAGCCCCGACAGGCGCAGATAACGATCAGGCATAGGCGGGCACCTTTCTGGGGGCGAAACCGGCCACGGCATCGGCAATGGCGCGGATATGATCGGGCGTGGTGCCGCAGCAGCCGCCGACGACATTGACCAGCCCGGCGCGCGCGAATTCGGCCACCTGAGGGGCGGTATCCTCGGGGCCCTCGTCATATTGACCAAAGGCATTGGGCAGACCGGCATTGGGATAGGCACAGATCAGCGTATCGGCCACGCCCGACAGTTCCACCAGATGCGGACGCATCGCCGATGCGCCAAGCGCGCAGTTCAACCCGATGGTCCAGGGGTTCGCATGGCGCACCGAATGCCAGAAGGCCGTGGGCGTCTGCCCCGACAGCGTCCGCCCCGAGGCATCCGTGATCGTCCCCGAGATCATCACCGGCAGGCGCGCGCCATGCGCCTCCATCGCCTCGATACAGGCAAAGATTGCGGCCTTGGCATTCAGCGTGTCAAAGATCGTCTCGATCAGCAGGATATCGGCGCCCCCGGCAATCAGCCCGGTGGCCTGCTGCAGATAGGCTGTACGCAGATCGTCGAAACTGACCGCCCGATAGCCCGGATCGTTCACATCCGGGCTCATCGAGGCGGTGCGGTTCGTGGGGCCAATCGCCCCCGCGACAAACCGCGCCCGCCCGTCCTTGGCCGTCGCCCGGTCCAACGCCCGCCGGACCACGCGCGCGCCTTCGACATTCAGATCATGGACGGCGTTCTGCAGCCCGTAATCGGCCTGCGCGATGGTGGTGGCGGAAAAGGTGTTCGTCTCGACAATATCGGCGCCGGACAAGGCATAGCGGAAATGAATCTCCTCGACCGCCTCGGGCTGGGTCAGGATCAGCAGATCGTTGTTGCCCTGCTGGGGATGGTCGGTGTGGTGGCGGCAGACATGGCCAGATCCCTGCCCGGTATAATCCTCTTCGACCAGACCCAGGGCCTGAATCTGCGTCCCCATCGCGCCGTCCAGAATCAGGATGCGCTCGGCGGCGGCCGCATTCAGCGCCGCAAAGGCAGGCGAGAGGGGCAGGGACATGAGACAGGACCTTTCAAAGGGAACACCTCATATAGCCCCTGCGCGCCCCATCGGCAAATTCATCCTTCTCGACAAGTTTATGAATCTGGCGCAACTCGAGGCGCGTTTTCATCTTGGCAAAAATATCCCGGGGCGCGCGGGGGGCTGGCCCCCCGCTTCAACAGATAGCCCTCAGAACCCCGCCTTGATCTTCTCGAACTCTTCCAGCTGCCGCTGGCGTTGTTCAGGGTCGTTGGGCGTCTGCGCCAGAACCGGCACATCGATATCGGCCAGCCCCTCGGCCACGGCGGGCTCATCCGCGATGGTGGCCATCGCCTCGGTCGAGGTATGGCCATAGCCAATCGTGTCCAGCAGCGCCTTGCCGGCCGACGGCTCGAGCCAGGCATTGATGAAATCATAGGCCTTGTCTTCGCTGCCCGGGCCGTCCTTGACGTTCACATAGCCGCAGAAGAAAGTCGACGACCCCTCGACCGCCTCGCGCTGGAAACCGACGGGATAGTTGTCGGCCTGCAGATAGACGACGCCGTCGTTCCACGACCAGGCGATATCCACTGCACCCGAGGCCATCAGCTGCGCCTGTTCCGACGGATCGGCCCAATAGGCCGCGACATTCATATGCGCCTCGCGCAGCCATGCGGCGGCGGCGGCGAACTGCTCGTCCGTCACGCCGTCCCAATCGGTCACGCCGGTCGCCAGATAGGCCAGCGCCCAGACATCGTCCGAACTGTCGGGCAGCGAGGTGCGGCCCTGATATTTGGGATCGGTAAAGACGCCCAGACTGGCCACATCCTCGGCCGGCACCGTCTCGCTGTTATAGGCGATGGCGGTCGCGCCCCAATCGGTCGGGATGAACCAGACGCCCGCGTCGTCGCGAAACACTTCGCTGTCCAGAAAGCGTTCGTCGATCTTGTCGAAATTCGGGATGCGGTCGGTGTCCCAGGGCTCGATCAACCCTGCATCGCGGTATTTGCCGACCATCTGGCTGCAGGGATGGATGACATCGGCCCGGAACCCCGATGCGACTTTCTGGAAGGCCTCGTCGTCATCGCCGTAAAAGGCATAGGTCGGGCTGTCGCCATGCGTGTCCACATAGGACTGAAAGATCGACGGCTCCTCGAACCCCGCCCAATCGAACACGGTCAGCTCGGGATCGGCGGCCAGGGCGGGCAGGACCGCGACGGGCAGGGCGGCGGCGGCGAGGATGGTGGTGCTCAGCAAGCGCATGAAATCGGGCCTCTCTGTGGTCGGATTTTTCCTGACGCTAGCGGCGCCATCCGCCCCGCGCAAGCGTTTCACGCCATCGCCCCGCCCGCCTGCTCAGCGCATCCGCAATGCGCCGTCCAGACGGATCGTTTCGCCGTTCAGATAGTCGTTTTCGACGATGAAGGCCGCCAGCCGGGCATATTCCGACGGATCGCCAAGCCGCTTGGGAAAGGTCACCTCGGCGGACAGGCTGTCCTGAACCTCGGATGGCAGCCCCGCCAGCATGGGCGTGGCAAAGATCCCCGGCGCGATGGCGCAGACGCGGATGCCCATGCCCGCCAGATCGCGGGCCAGAGGCAGGGTCATCCCCGCGATCCCCGCCTTCGAGGCCGCATAGGCCGCCTGACCCTTCTGCCCGTCAAAGGCCGCGATCGAGGCCGTGTTCACGATCACCCCGTTCTGATCGCGCCCGTTCGCGGCCATCCGTTCGCAGGCCAGCCGCAGGACATTGAAGCTGCCGATCAGGTTCACCTCGATCGTGCGGCGGAAACTGTCCAGCGGATGCGGCCCGTCGCGGCCCAGCACCCGCGCGCCGGTGACGATGCCCGCGCAGTTCACGCAGACATTGATGCCGCCCATGATGGCCACCGCATGATCCAGCGCCGCCGTCACGCTGGCCTCGTCCGTCACATCGGTCTGCGCAAAGCCCGCGCCGATGGCCGCTGCCGCATCTGCACCGCCCGCATCGCGGTCCAGAACCACCACCTGTGCCCCCCTGCTGCGGAAATGCGCCGCCGTCGCCGCCCCCAACCCCGAGGCGCCTCCGGTCACGATGACCCGACTTGTCTGCAGCTCCATGATCCCCTCCCGTTGATCGTCATGGGTCGGTTCTGCCACGGGCCGCTGCCGCCGCCAAGATCGCGCTTGCCAGGGCCCCCCCCAAGATCGGCCCCTCGATCAGCCCCCCGGGATCAGTCGCGCAACAGATCCGGCCCGCCCGCGATCAGCGGATCGCGCGTTCCGATGGCGGCCATGTCCTTGCCCGCATAATCGATCGCGCCCAGAATGGTCTGGATCGCCGCGATCCGCGCCCGTCGCTTGTCATCCGACCGGATGACCGTCCAGGGCACGATGGGCGAATGCGACCGTTCCATCGTGTCGCGGATGGCGGCGGTGTAATCGTCCCACCGCGCCAGCCCGTCCACGTCGATGGGGCTCAGCTTCCATTGCTTCAGCGGATCCTGTTCGCGGTCCAGAAAGCGGCGCAACTGTTCGGCGCGACCCACATTCAGCCACAGCTTGACCAGGATCACCCCGTCATCGACCAGCAGCTGTTCGAATCCCGGAAGCTGCCGGAAGAACGCCGCCCGCTGCAGGTCCGACGAAAAGCCGAAGACCCGTTCCACCACGCCGCGATTGTACCAGCTGCGGTCGAACAGCGCGATTTCCCCGGCGCCGGGCAGCCAGTCCACATAGCGTTGGAAATACCATTGCCCCATCTCGCGCTCATTGGGCTTGGGCAGGGCCACGATGCTGGCCGACCGGGGGTTCAGATTCTCGCGCACGCGCTCGATCGTGCCGCCCTTGCCGGCGGCGTCGCGCCCCTCGAACAGCACGACCAAGCGCTTGCCGGTGGCGATGACGTCATGCATCATCCGCACCAGCTGGACCTGCAGCGCGTCCATCTGCGCTGTGTAATCGTCCTTGGCCATTTCCGCGTCATAGGGGAAATCGGCGTCCAGAATGTCCTTGGACCCGGCCTTGTCCAGCGCCTTGCGGATGGCGCCGGGCGCCCCCGATTTCAGATAGTCGCCGATCTTTCCGACCAACGGCAGATCCGGCAATGCGCTGCTCATGGCTTACCCCTCTCCGATACGCGACATGTCATACCATGTCGTCTGATAGATGTCGTTGATCCAGTTGCCGACCAGCAGATGGGCATGGCTGCGCCACCGGTTCGAGGGCATCTGCCCCGGATCGTCGCCGGGATAATAGTTCACGGGCACGCGGACGGGCTTGCCCGCCGCCACATCGCGGTCATATTCCTCTTTCAGCGTCGTGCTGTCATATTCGAAATGGTTGAACACATAGATCGCCCGATGGCCCGGATCGGCCAGCAGGCAGGGGCCGACCTCGGGGCTGGCCAAAAGCGTGGTCAGCGCCGGGCGGGCGTCGATATCTGTGGCGCGCACCTCGGTCCAGCGACTGACCGGCACCAGCACCTCGTCCGAGAAGCCCCGCAGATAGGGCGAGGCCGGGGCCAGATTGCGATGCCGGAAACAGCCAAAGGCCTTGGCGGGCAGCGGGTGCTTGGGCAGGCCGTGGAAATGCCAGGCCATCGCCATGCCGCCCCAGCAGACGCCGAAGGTCGAATGCACATGGGTCTGCGTCCAGGCAAAGACGCGCTGCAATTCATCCCAATAGGTCACCTCTTCGAAGGACAGATGCTCGATCGGCGCGCCGGTGATGATCAGCCCATCGAATTTCTCGCCCGAGGCCTCGACCTCGCGAAACGGGCGATAGAAACTCTCCAGATGGTCGGCGGCGGTGTTGCGGCTTTCGTGATCCGACATGCGGATCAGCTGAAAATCGATCTGCAACGGGGTGGCGCCGATCAGCCGGGCGAACTGGTTCTCGGTCTGGATCTTCTTGGGCATCAGGTTCAGCAGCGCGATCCGCAAGGGGCGGATGTCCTGCGTCGCGGCCCGGCCCGGCGACATGACCATGACGCCTTCATCCGACAGGATGCGATAGGCGGGCAGGCTTTCGTTCAGCGTGATGGGCATGGCTCAGACATCCTTGCGCGCGATGGCGCGGGCGATCAGATCGGTGAAATCGGCAGGGCTTCGCACCTCGGCCACCTCTTCGGCCAGCACGGTGACGCCACGCCGGGCCATGGCCTCATAGCGGGGCTGGCGGTGCGCCAGCGCCCGGGCATAGGTCCAGCGGATGAAATCATCGGGATTGACCTGCGTGCCCTCCAGTCCCTTCTCGACGCGATAGGCGATCCAGGCGGCCTCCAGGAACTGCGGCTGGTAATACATCGGCTTCGGCGCTCGGTCAAAGCGGCGGACCAGTTCGGCGGTATGGGCGTCGCTGCCCTTGATCCAGACCAGCAGCAGATCGCGCTCCAGCGCTGCCAGAACCGGATCCTCGGGGTCATGCGGATCGACCACCTCGCAGATCGATCCGCCACTGTCGCAGACGAAATGGGGCAGGGCATAGATGGCGCGCGACCGCTCCATGAAATGGCGCGTGTCCAGCAGCGACGCGATCTCGGCCCGCCGGTGCTGATCCTGACGCAGGCAGTAGTCGTCAAAGGGCAGCCCGCCGCGGCTCTCGCTGCCCGGCTTGCCCAGATAGGTCGATAGGGGCGCCAGATTGTCAAAGGTGATGTTGCTGGCGATATAGACGCTGTCCGACATCAGCAATTCGCGCAGAAACGGCACCTTCATCGCCTCGCGCTTGAAGTTGTCGGCGATGTACTCGCCCATATAGCGGGTGCCGATCCGGTAATCGACGCTGTAATGAAACCAGTCCCCGGTGCCGCGCAGCAAGGATGCCAGATAAGTCTTGCCCAGACCCGACATGCCGAACAGCACGACCCGGTGAGAGGCCGCCGCCCGCCATTCCTCTGCGCTGCGATAGATCATCGACATTCCTTCCCTGACCCGCGCCCCTAGGTAATCGCCCCGCCCGCCCTTGGAAAGACCTGCCGCACCCGCGCGCCTCCGACCGCGCCGCCCGATCCCTGCCTTACCCTTTCATCTTGGCGGAAATATCCCGGGGGGTCAGGGGGGCTGGCCCCCCTGCAACCGCCCATCCCGAACGCGAAACGGCCCCGTCACAAGGACGGGGCCGCTTGCTCAGATCATCGTCATCCGCCGCGGGCGATCAGAAGCTGTACCCGATCCGCACACCCACGCCCCAGGCATGGCTGTCATCAACCGTGGCGACCTCGGTCTTGGCCCCGGTCGCGCCGATCCCAAGATCCGACCCGCCCAGCTTGGTATAGTTGATGCCTGTCGTGATCTTGAACTTGTCCATCGTATAGATGGCGGCCAGCGTGATCGCCTTGCGGCCATTGGTCGGCGCCAGCGGCGAGACGGTGTCGCCTTCGCTCGGCTCATAGAGGAACGAGACGGAACCAGCCCAGTTGTCGTTGAAATTCCGACCCACGCCCAGGGTATAGGTGGTCGTGTCCTCGACCTCGACCAAAGGAATGTCTCCGATGGGCGAGACGATCGGGAACAGGAAGTTGTCCACCACGAACTCGGACCATTTCACCCAACGGACCGAACCGAACAGCAAGGTGTCTGCGGCGATCCCGGTCTGCCCTTCCAGCGTCCAGCTGCGCGGCGTCTTCACCGTGTAATCGCCGGTGAAGGCGATCGGCAGCGGGCCGCCGCTTTCGGTCATCTGAAAATCATGCTCGATGGGCGAATTATACGTCAACGAGATGCGGCCCGCGATGTCGGGAATCTCATAGGCCGCGCCGATCACATAGCCCGCCCCCCATTCGTCATCGATATCCAGATTGTAGCCTCTGGTCGCCTGATAACCGGCCCCCTCCAAAGTCAGGCCGCCATCGGCACGCGAGGCGCGAATACCGCCATGAACCGAGAAATTGTTCATGAACTTATAGCGCGCCAGCGCCGTATAGGTGACGGAATTGACCACGACTTTCGTTCCGCCAAGAACCGGCGATCCTTCCGGCGGCAGCGGATAGCGGATATCGGCGCCGAACGGCTGCTCGACGATGATCGCGCCCGAAAGGCTTGGCGTGAACTGGTGCTTATAGCCCAACCCGGCAAAGCCATAGCCCTGTGCCACGTCGCCCAGATCAAATCCGGCGACATCGGTGCCCTCGACCGTCGGGTCGACCGCGCCAAAGCTCAGCTCGGCGTAATTGCCCTCTTCGAACAGGATGCCCAAAGACTGCGGCGCCCGCTCGATCCCCCCGGCCAGCAGCGGGGTCGTCCCCGCCAGCAACGCAGCCATGCCCGTGATTGCGAATTTCATGTCATCCTCCCTCGGTCAGGCCAACCGCCTCCCCTTGCGATCACCCTAGCGCCGGAATGGGACCGATCAATTGCCCAGCCAGCCTGACGTGACGTCCGCGTCACTTGGGGGCGCATTGCGTGACATCCCTGCAACGAAAGCGGGCCTGCGACGGCGATGTGCGGGCTGGACAATCCCGCCAACCCGTGAAAGGGGAAACTGCCAAACGAAATTGCCGCAAGGACACCCCCATGCAGATTCGTGAGGCTCTCACATTCGACGACGTTCTTCTGGTTCCGGCGGCATCGACGGTGCTTCCATCGACCGCTGACGTGACCACATTCGTCACCCGCTCGATCCGGATGAACATCCCGCTCTTGTCCTCGGCCATGGACACGGTGACCGAAAGCCGCATGGCGATCGCGCTGGCGCAGGCGGGGGGGATGGGCGTCATCCACCGCAACCTGACCACCGCGCAGCAGGCCGACGAGGTCCGCCGCGTCAAGCGGTTCGAAAGCGGCATCGTCTATAATCCGATCACCCTGACGCCCGATCAGACGCTGGCCGATGCCAAGGCGTTTCAGGACCGCTACAACGTCACCGGCTTTCCGGTCGTCGACGAACAGGGCCGGGTTCTGGGGATCGTGACCAATCGCGACATGCGTTTCGCCGATGACGACCGCACCCCGGTCCGCGCGATGATGTCCAGCGACAATCTGGCCATCCTGCGCGAGCCTGCCGACCGGGCCGAGGCGATCAGCCTGATGAAGGCTCGCCGGATCGAGAAATTGCTGGTCACCGATGCCAGCGGCAAGCTGACCGGCCTCTTGACGCTGAAGGATACCGAAAAGGCCGTGCTGAACCCGCAGGCCTGCAAGGACGATCTGGGCCGCTTGCGGGTCGCCGCCGCCTCGACCGTGGGTGACGAAGGGTTCGAGCGCAGCTGCGCGCTGATCGAGGCCGGGGTGGACATGGTGGTGATCGACACCGCGCATGGCCATTCGGCGGGCGTCGCCCGCGCGGTCGAACGGGTCAAGGCCTTTGCCAGCCATATTCAGGTCGTCGCGGGCAATGTGGCCACCGCCGAGGCCACGCGCGCGCTGATCGGCGCGGGGGCGGACGCCGTCAAGGTGGGCATCGGGCCGGGCAGCATCTGCACCACCCGGATCGTGGCGGGCGTGGGCGTGCCCCAGCTGACCGCCATCATGGATGCGGCAGGGGCTGCGGGCGACATTCCGATCATCGCCGATGGCGGCATCAAGTTCTCGGGCGATTTCGCCAAGGCGATCGCGGCGGGCGCCAGCTGCGCCATGGTCGGCAGCGCCATCGCGGGCACCGATGAAAGCCCCGGAGAGGTGATCCTGTATCAGGGCCGCAGCTTCAAATCCTATCGCGGCATGGGCAGCCTTGGCGCCATGGCGCGCGGCTCGGCCGACCGGTATTTCCAGAAGGATGCCGCCTCGGACAAGCTGGTCCCCGAAGGGATCGAGGGGCAGGTGCCCTACAAGGGTTCTGCCGGTGCGGTGATCCATCAGCTGGTCGGCGGCTTGCGCGCGGCGATGGGCTATACCGGCTGCGCCACCGTGGCCGAGATGCGCAAGGACTGTCAGTTCGTCCGCATCACCGGGGCCGGGCTGAAGGAAAGCCACGTCCATGACGTGCAGATCACCCGCGAATCGCCCAACTATCGCTTGGGCTGATGCGGGGCAGCGGTCATGCCGGGGCTGACTCCTCTGGCATGACCTCGACCACCACCGACAGGCCGGGCACCAGCGCCTCGGACCCGGGCTGACCCGGATCAATGGCGATGCGGACGGGCAGGCGCTGTGCGATCTTGGTGAAATTGCCGGTCGCATTCGTGCCTGACAGCAGCCCGAATTCGGAGGCCGTCGCCGGAGAGAACGCCTCGATCCGTCCTGTAAAGACCCGCCCCGGCACCGCATCCACGGTGAATTGCGCCTTATCGCCGCTCTGCATCCCGGCCAGCGCGGTTTCGCGGAAATTGGCGATCACCCAGAGATCGGCGCCGACTTCGCTGACCAGCGCGGTTCCCGGCGTCACATATTGCCCCGGCTGGACCGATACGGCGCCAAGCCGCCCGTCCTGCCGGGCGCGGATGACGGTGTTGTCCAGATCGATCCGGGCCAGTTCGACCGTGGCCTCGGCCCCCGCGATCTCGGCCTCGAAGGCGGACAGGGACACGCGGGCGGATGCTGCGGCCTCGGTCTGGACATCGCGCTGCGCCTCGGACTGGGCCACGGCGGCGCGGGCCTGTTCCAGTGCCAGCTGCGACTGATCGGCCGCCGAGGCCGAGGCCACGCCCCGGTCCTGCAGCGCCCCGGTGCGGTTCCAGCCCGCCTGCGCGGTTTCCAAAGCCGACCGGGCCGATTGGACGGCAGCCGCGCTGGCCCGCAGCGCCGCATCGGCCGAGGTCACGCTTTGACGCCCGACATCCAGCGCGGCGCGGGCGGCGGCCAGCCCGGCCTCGGCCTGCGCCAGCTTCTGGCGCGCGATGCGGTTGTCGATCCGCGCGATCACATCGCCCTTGCGGACGGTCTGGAAATCGCGCGCCTCGACCGCGCTGACATAGCCCGCGACCTGCGGCGCCAGCGTGGTGATATGGCCGCGCAGATAGGCGTTCTCGGTCCGGGGATCGGACGCGGAAAAAGGCGGCAGATGCCATGCGAACAGCAGCAGCAGGACGCCTGCGGCGCCTATGATCAGGGCGATGGCGGTGGGAAGCAGTCGGGTCTTGGTCATGATTGCGTACTCGGGTTGGGCAAGGGGGCCAGCCGGTCGCGCAGGACATGCAGCAGCAGCGCCCCGGCGGCCATGGCGGCCAGAAGGAAAGTCAGGCGATAGGCATCGTCATAGGCCATCACCATCGCCTGACGGCTGGCCTCGGACACAAGGCCGGTGACGGCCTGCGCCTGTCGCATCGCGGCATCGGGCATTTGCTGGGCCAAAGCCCCCGCGCGGGCGGCAATGGCCGCGACGGTGGCGGGATCGGTCGGTTGCATCTGGGCGGTCAGATCCTGCAGATGGACGGCCTGCCGGTGGGTGACCAGCGTGCTGAACAAGCCCGCCCCGATCACGCCCCCCAGACTTTGGGTCGAGATGAACACGATCACGAAGGACAGCAGGTATTGCGGCCCCCGCGCCAGCGCGGCCATCAGCCCGGTCATCATCGCGGGCACCATGAACAGCATGCCGGCAAAGGCGATCATCGCCTGACTGACCAGCATTTGCATGGGCCGCGTATCGGGACTGGCATGGCTGTCCATCCAGGCGCCCGCCATGATCAGGGCCAGCGCGGTCAGGTGAAACGCCGCGATCCGGTCGGGGCGCATCCACCCCACGCAGGCCAGCCCGCCCAGCAGGCTGGCCGCGACGATCACCGCGAACAGCCCGGTCATCTGTTCGGGCGCCACGCCAAGCGCCTGAAACATGCGCGGCGCGCCCGCGCTTTGTTCCGACAGGATCAGCCGGAACAGCAGCAGCGTCGCCGTCAGATGCAGCATGGCCGGGCTGACCAGCCAGCGGATGTCCAGAATGGGCATGCGGCGGTTCAGCTCGATCGCGACGGCCAAGGCCAGCGCGGCAACGGCCACGACCAGCAGCGCACCGATCCATGGGGCGTCGGTCCAGTCATGCAGCGGCCCCATGACGAAAGCCGCGATCAGCCCGCCAAAGCCCAGCCCGATCAGCCCAAAGCTGAGCAGGTCCAGCGGCTGGATGACCTTCTGATGCGGCACGGGCCGCAGGGGCAGCAGCCAGACCAGCGCCATCGACACCATCGCCAGCGCCAGAGAGGTCAGATGCAGCCAGCCCAAGCCCCCGTCACCGATCAGCGCGGGCGAGACGACCCGTGCCAGAGACGGCCCCGACATCATCAGGGCCAGCGCAAAGGGCAGGCCAAGCCGCATCTTCCAGGCGGGGGACAAAGGCTCCAGCGTGTAAAGAAACGCCAGCGTGGACAGCGTGGCCGCCGCCGATCCCGCCAGAAGCTGAACGATGATGGCCGAGCGCAGATCGGTGATCGACAGCGCCGCGATGGCGACCAGCACCTGCGCGGTGATGCCCCACAGCGCGAACCGGCGCAGCCCGAACTGGGTGCGCAGCTTGATCAGCATCAGCGGCAGGGCGGTGCGCGGGATCGTATAGGCCACGACCAGCCATGCGGCCTGTGTCGTGGTCACCCCCAGCTCTGCCGCATAGGCGGGCAGGTTGGCCGAGACGAAGCCCTGTCCCAGCCCCTGCGTCACCGCCAGCGCGGTCGCCGCTGCCAGATAGGCCAGCGCGCGGGGCAAGGGCAGGGCAGAGTTTTGCGCTGCCGGCGTGGCGGGCTGTTGGTCCGTTCTCTGTGCCGAGGTCGCCTGCGCGGAGCTGGCTTGGGTGGAGATGGCTTTGGGAGGCGTGGCTTGGGCAGGCGCGGATCGATGGGCCTCGGGGCGCGCAGGCCCTGCGCCTGCCAGAGCGGATGAACCGACCGCGGCGTCTGCGGGGGTGGGGCCGCTCATGACCCGCCCATCCGGTCGATATTGGCGGCGATGCGGTCCAGCACGGCGCGGGCGGCCTGCAGATCCTGCGGGGCGATGCCCTCCAGCGCGTCGGATCGCAGCTTGCGGCCAAAGCGGGTGATCTGGCTGTCGCGCCCCCGCTCGGTCAGAAACAGGGCGTTCTTGCGCGCATCGCCCTGAAGGGGACGGCGTTGCAGAAAACCGTCGGTCTCCAGCGCGTCCAGCTGACGTTTGAGGGTGGGCGTCTCGATCCCCAACAGGGCGGCCAGCTGGGTCTGGCTGATCCCCTCGTTCCGGCTGAGAACGGTGATGACCTGCGCGCGCGCCATGGTCAGCCCCATCCCCCGCGCCACATCGTCATAGTGACGCCGCAGCACACGCATCGTGTTCAGCAGCGCATCGATGATGGCCGTATCCGGGGCAAAGGGCGGGGTGTTCAGGTCGTCGGGCATGATCGTTAGCTGGCTAATTGTTTTATCGGTTAGCCAGCTAACGATCGGCACCCGCGCTTTCAAGAGGCGGCAAGGCGGAAATCGGCGGAACCGGTCCGGGAACAGGCGGTTACCCTTGCGGTTCAGGCGTGTTACGACCCGTCGCCCGCCCCGGACCCCACGATCCGATGACCCCATGTTTGCACGACGACCGACCCACGACCCCGGACCCACAGGGACACCAGAATGAACCAGCCTGCCATGACCTATTGCGGCCCCGCGCCCGTCCCCGATCAGATCTGGGCGGCGTGGAACCTTGATCCGCTGTTGCTGACGGCACTGGCTTTGGCGGGAGGGCTGTTGTTGTGGCGGACGGACCGGCAGGGCCGGGCTCCGGCGCTGATCGTGCTGGCGGTGCTGGTGGTGGCCTTTGTCTCGCCGCTCTGCGCGCTGACTGTCGCGTTGTTTTCTGCCCGCGCGGTCCACCATCTGGCCCTGATCACGATTGCCGCGCCCGCGCTGGCGCTTGCCATGCCGCTGGCGGCGCGGCTGCCCGCCAGCCTGTCGCTGGTGGCGCTGTCGGCGGCGATGGTGGCGTGGCACCTGCCGGCGGTCTATGCGATGATCTGGTGGTCGGATGCGCTGTATTGGAGCCTGCAGGCGGCGATGCTGCTGCCGGCCTGGGCCTTCTGGTCCGCCGTTCTGGCCCCCGGCATGAGTGCCGAGGATGCCTTTGCCCGCGCCTTGCTGATCGGCGGGCTGGCAGGCGTCATGGGGCTGATCGGGGCGGGCCTGACCTTTGCGCCGGGCATCCTCTATATCCAGCACGTCACCGGAGCCGCACCCTGGGGCCTGCCCGCGCTGGCCGACCAGCAACTGGCCGGGCTGATCATGTGGGTACCGGGCTTCGTGCCCCTGGCGCTGCTGGCCGGGCTGATGCTGCGCCGGGGCTGGATGGCGGGGTTCCGGGCATGATGATCGCGCTGATCGCCGGGCTGAAATACCTGCATCTGGCCGCGATGCTGTGCTGGTGCGCGGCGCTGATCGCGCTGCCCTTGCTGCTGAGCCTTTATGGCAGCACATGGCGCCACAATGACGGCGGGGAAGAACGTCAGGCCCGCTATGCCGAGTTTCGCCTGATCACCCATTACGGCTATGTCGCCTTTGCCACGCCCGCCGCCGTCATCGCCATTGCGGCGGGGACGGGGCTGATCTTTGCGGCGCAGGTGTTCGATCTGTGGTTCGCGGCCAAGCTGGCGCTGGTGGCGGGGATGACGCTGGTTCATGCATGGATCGGGCATGTGATCCTGATCTCGGCCGAAAACCGCAGCACGGGGCGGATGCCCTCGCCGCTGATCGCGCTGGCGCTGGCGGTGCCGCTGATGATGGGCGTGCTGTGGCTGGTGCTGGCCAAGCCCGATCTGGCCTGGCTGACCGACTGGATGCCCGGCTTCATGCTGGCCCCCCGGGGGCAGGCATGAGGGCCGGTGCGACAGCTGACCGGTCAGGCCTTGGGGCCGGTTTCCTGCTTGGTGCCGATATTATAGTCGAAGACCAGCTTGCCGCCGTGCCAGCCGGTGATGCCCGTCATGCCCGAGGCCAGCGCCGAGATCATGATGCCCCAAGGCAGCACCGCGCCCACCGGATCGTTCAGGCGGAACCCCCAGTTCAGGCCCAGAACCGACAGCAGCATCACGGCCAGAATGAAATGCGTCCAGCTGGCGCTGCGGATGCGGATGCCGGGCACCATCAACAGCTCGATCGTGCCGGTGACCCCGGCCAGCACGCCCATCCCGAAGGCCACGCCCGCCGCCCACATCGCGACGCGGGGCCAGAATTCATCGCCCGTCAGCCAGTACATGCCATCCGCCCCGAAGACCGAGAAGGCCAGAGCGATGGGAAAGGCCACCATCATCGCATGCAGGGGATGCCCCGACAGGGCGATCTTGCTTTCGATATCGCTGAAGGCGACATGCTCCTCGATCGGGTCGGCCAGCCGACGACGCTGCTTCCACGAATATTTCTGACGCATCGGAGTTCCCTTCTGTTCCGCATTCCCTGTCACAAGTCCGCCGCTTTGCTGGCGGTTCCGCTGCTGGCGGCCTGCGATGGCCCGCTGAGCACGCTGGCCCCCGCAGGCCCCGCCGCCCAACAGATCGCCCGCCTGTGGTGGGTGATGCTGGGGGGCAGCGCGCTGATCACCCTGCTGGTCGGCGTGATGATCTGGATGGCCCTGCGCCGCAAGGGAAATGGGGATGCAGCAAGCCCGGGCCGCGAACGCCGCTGGATCATGGGCTGGGGCCTTGGCTTTTCGCTGACGGTGCTGACGGCGCTGCTGGTCTTTGCGCTGTGGACCGGCGAACGGATGCTGGCCCGCGACGACGGCACCCCGCTGGTTCAGGCCGAGGCGCAGCAATGGGGCTGGCGCTTCGTGCAGCCCGGACCGGACGGTGCGCCGGTCGAGACGGAAGGGGTGCTGTATGTGCCCGCCGGTCAGCCCTTTGACGTGGCGATCACCGCGCAGGACGTCATCCACAGTTTCTGGGTGCCGCAGCTGGGCGGCAAGATGGATGCCATACCCGGCCATCGCAACCTGCACCGCCTGACCGCCGACCGCCCCGGCATCTATGAGGGACTGTGCGCCGAATTCTGCGGTCTGGGCCACAGCGCCATGCGGTTCACCGTGGTCGCCTATGACCCCGCCCTGCCGCTGCCCGCCTTCGAGGATGCCATCGCCGAAGATCTGGCCCCCGCCCGGACCTTGGATGCCGATCCCGCAGGCGCCGCCCCCGCAGACACAGACCCCGCAGGCACGGACCTTGACGCCGCCGATCCGGCAGGCGCCACGCCTGATCCCGCCACCCCGACCACCGATCCGACGACCACCCCCGAGGAACCCCGCCCATGACCGATATCTTCGCGGGGCAGGACCGCAGCCTTGCCGACGGCACCGCCATCGAGGCCGCCGACATCGCCGCCAATCCGCCGCAGCGCGCCCTGATCCTGCACCGCGAACTGGACCGCGTCTGGTCGGACCTGCCGGGCTGGCGGGGGTTCTTCACCTCGGTCAATCATGGCACGATCGGGCTGCGCTTCATGGCGACCTCGTTCGTGTTCTTCGCCATCGGCGGCGTGCTGGCGATGATGATCCGCGCCCAGCTGGCAACCCGGGACGGGGCGTTTCTGGACACCGATCTGTATAACCAGATCTTCACGATGCATGGCAGCATCATGATGTTCCTGTTCGCCATCCCCATGCTGGAGGGGTTGGCGCTGTGGCTGTTGCCCAAGATCCTGGGCGCCCGCGACATGGCCTTTCCGCGCCTGTCGGCCCTGGGCTATTTCTGCTATCTGTTCGGGGGCACGGTGATCGTGCTGTCGCTGCTGTTCGGCGTGGCGCCGGACGGCGGCTGGTTCATGTATACGCCGCTGTCCGATGCGACCTATACCCCAGGCATCAATGCCGATGTCTGGCTGCTGGGCGTGACCTTCGTGGAAATCAGCGCCATGGCCGCAGCGGTCGAGATCACCGTCACCATCCTGCGCTGCCGCGCCGCCCATATGCCGCTGACCCGAATGCCGCTGATGGGTTGGTATCTTCTGGGCACGTCGGTGATGATGCTGCTGGGCTTTCCGCCGCTGATCCTTGGGTCCATCCTGCTGGAGGTGCAGCGCGCCTTCGACTGGCCGTTCTTCGACGTGATGCGGGGCGGCGACCCGCTGCTGTGGCAGCACCTGTTCTGGCTGTTCGGCCACCCCGAGGTCTATATCATCTTCCTGCCCGCTGCAGGGGCCCTGTCCACGATCATCCCGATCCTGTCGCGGACCACGATCCTGGGCTATGGCGCCATCGTGGCGGCGATCATCGGGCTGGTGTTTCTGTCCTTTGGCCTGTGGGTGCATCACATGTTCACCGTGGGCATCCCGCATATGGCGCTGGCGTTTTTCAGTGCCGCATCGGCGCTGGTCGCCGTGCCGACGGCGGTGCAGGTCTTTGCCTGGATCGGCACGATGTGGGACGGGCAGGTGCGGCTGCGGCTGCCCATGCTGTATGTCATGGGGTTCTTTGCGACCTTCGTGATGGGCGGGTTGACGGGCGTCATGCTGGCCATGGTGCCCTTCAACTGGCAGGCCCATGACACGGCCTTTGTCACAGCCCATCTGCATTACGTGCTGGTCGGCGGTTTCGTCTTTCCCATGCTGGCTGCGGTGACCTATTGGATGCCGCTGATCTGCGGACGCTGGCGCGTGCGGGGACTGGGCGAGGCGGCGTTCTGGCTGATCCTGATCGGTTTTCACGGCACCTTCTTCCTGATGCACCTGACCGGGCTGCTGGGCATGCCGCGCCGGATCGACACCTATCCCGGCAATCCGGAATGGGAATGGCTGAACCTGATCTCGTCCTTTTTCGGGATGGTGCAATCGGCGGGCTTTGCGCTGTTCGCCTTTGACATCATCATGCAATGGCTGTTCGGGCGGCGCAGCTGGCGCAATCCGTGGAAGGCGCCGACGCTGGACTGGGCGATGCCCTTGCCCGCGCCGTCCTATAACTTTGCATCCCTGCCCGGTCCGCGTCAGCCCGACGCCCATGCCATCCTGCCGCTGGCCCGGGGCGAGGGGCTGCTGCCCGGCGCTCCGCGCGGCTGGCGCGAGACGCTGGTGGTCGAGGCCGGCAGCGGCCGTCCCCAGCACATCGCCGTTCTGGCGACGAACACCGCCTTGCCGGTGGCGACCTCGGCGGCGATCGGCAGCTTCTTTGCGATGATGCTGGCGGGGCTGTACTGGCTGGCACCTCTGGGGATCGTGGCGACGCTGGTGATGGCATGGCGGTGGGGCGCCGCGATGGGCACCACCCGCGATCATCCGCTGGTCGAGGTCGCGCCGGGCCTGTCCCTGCCGGTGCATTGGCAGGCGCGCAACACGCTGGCCCATAGCGGTGCGGTGGCGCTGCTGGTGGGCGATGCGACGCTGTATGCCTCGTTGCTGTTCGGGGTCGGGTTTCTGGCGGTCGTGGCGCCGGGATGGCCCGCGCCCGTCAGCGGGGTTGGGTCCGCGATGCTGCCGCTGGCGCTGACCGCGCTGGCGGCGATCGTTGTATCCACCCTTGCCGCGCATCTTGCCGAGGCGCGGCGCGACCGCCCGGTGCTGCCGGTCGTGACCCTGACCGGGCTGCTGGCCGCGCTGCTGGCTTTGGCGCTGATGGTGCCGCTGGCGATGGGTCTGGATGATCCGACGCGCCATGCCCGCGACGCGCTGCGCGGTGCCGTCCTGGGCTTTGCCGCCGTGCATGGGGTGATCGCGGTGATGCTGGCGCTGCGTGCCCATGTCGATGCGCGGCAGGGGCGGATCGGCGGCGACCGGCGCGGCGCTATTCCGGTCTGGCAGCTGTTCCAGCGGTTCTGGCTGGGCACCTCGGCCCTGTCGGTGGCGCTGATCGTGGCGCAGGAGGTCTTCGCATGATCTGGATGGCGCGGGTGCTGGCCGGTCCGGTCCTGTGGGCGGTGCTGTTCTCGGCGGTTTATGCGCTGCATGGGGCGGGCTGCCATCTGGGCTGGACGGATCGCGCGGTGGGCTTTACCGACCTGCACCATCTGGCGATGTGGGGCGTGTGGATCGCCGGTCTGGCGCTGCATGCGGTGCTGATCGCGACCATGCCCACGGGCGGGGGCAGGGCGCGGTGGATCATCGTGGCGGGCACATGGATCGGGCTGGTCTCCAGCCTTTTCACGCTGGCTCCGGTGCTGGTGCTCTCGACCTGTTTCTGACGCCGCGATCGTTCGGGTGATTGAGGCCGGGCCGGTGGGCATGCTAGGCCGCAGGCCATGGCTCTGACCCCGAAAGGCCCGCCGATGCCCCGACCTGTCCGTCCGCTTGGCCGTCCCGCGTGACGCCCGCCGCCCGCATCTCGGCCGCGATCACGGTGCTGGATCAGATCCTGTCGGGCAGCCCGGCGGAACAGGCGCTGCTGCGCTGGTCGCGGGCCAGTCGCTTTGCCGGATCGGGCGACCGTGCGGCGCTGCGCGATCTGGTCTTCGGCGCGCTGCGTCGGCGCGACAGTCTGGCGGCGCTTGGCGGCGCGCTCAGCGGGCGCGGGCTGATGATCGGCCATGCCCGTCAGGCGGGCCTGTCGCTGGACGCGATCTTCACCGGCATCGGCCACGACCCCGCCCCGCTAAGCCCCTCCAAGGCCGCCCATACCCCGCCCGTGACCCTGCCCGACGATCTGCCCGACTGGCTGCGCGCCGATTGGACGGCGGCCTTGGGCGATCGGTCCGGGGCCGTGGCCCTTGCGATGACCGAGCGCGCGCCGGTCTGGCTGCGGGTGAACCTTGCCCGCACCGACCCCGCCCGCGCCGCCGCGGCGTTGCAGGCCGACGGGATCGCCACCGAACCCGCCCCCGGTTTCCCAACCGCCCTGCGCGTCACCGGCAATGACCGGGCCGTGGCACGATCCCAGGCCTATCGCGACGGTCTGGTCGAGCTGCAGGATCTGTCCCCCCAACAGGCCTGCGCGCGGCTGCCGCTGGCACCGGGAATGCGGGTGCTGGATTATTGCGCGGGCGGTGGCGGCAAGGCGCTGGCCCTTGGCAGCCGTC
The DNA here is from genome assembly GCF_004335005.1 of Paracoccus nototheniae. Classification (GTDB taxonomy): domain Bacteria; phylum Pseudomonadota; class Alphaproteobacteria; order Rhodobacterales; family Rhodobacteraceae; genus Paracoccus; species Paracoccus nototheniae. The sequence continues at coordinate 29,252 of NZ_RQRT01000005.1, forward strand.
AGCAGGGCCTGACGATCACCGCCCATGACGCCCAGCCCGCCCGCATGGCCGATCTGCCTGCCCGCGCCGCCCGCGCCGGGCTGCGGATCGATGTCGCGACCCGCCCGCGCGGCCCCTTCGATCTGGTCGTGGCCGATGTGCCCTGTTCGGGGTCGGGAACCTGGCGCCGCGCCCCCGATGCCAAATGGCGGCTGGACGCGGCGCAGCTGGACCGTCTGCGCGCAACACAAGCCCAGATCCTGGATCAGGTGGCGCCGCTGGTCGGGCCGGGGGGGCATCTGGCCTATATGACCTGTTCGGTCCTGACCGTGGAAAACGACGCGCAGATCGACGGGTTTTTGGCCCGGAACCTGGGGTTTCAAAGCGTTGATCGGCAGCTGTGGACGCCTCTCGACGAGGGTGACGGGTTCTTTCTGGGGCTGCTGAGGCGGGTTTAACCCAATCTTAAGCCATATGGCGCTATCGCTGACGCAATCGGACGCAACAAGGACGATTCGCATGGCACATTGGGACGAACAAACCGGATTTCCGCGCGGTGCATTGGCCGCATTGCCGTTTTTGATGGCGCCCATGGCGCTTGGCGCGATGGTGCTGATCCTGCGGCCCGGCGCGGGCATGGGCGTGGCGGCGGTGATCGCCGCGACCATCGCGGTGGCGTGGTATCTGCTGGGCGGAGCGATCGCGCTTGGCCACCTGTCGCGCGGTCTGGCCGCCCGCCGCGCCCTGAATGCCATCAAGGGAGAGGTGGCGGCGACCCCCGAACCGGTCTGGCTGTGCGACGCCGAGGGGCAGGTTCTCTATCAGAATACCGCCGCCCGGCAAGCCCATGGCGATCTGACCGGCAGCCCTGTCCTGTCGCTGATGACCCGTCTGCGGGCCGATCCCGAAGGCCAGCTGGCCCAGCTGCAGGCCCGCGCGATGCGCTTGGGCCATGCGGATCTGGATCTGGACGACATGCGGACGCTGTCCCTTGACTGCCGCCCCGATGCGCCGCTGCAGGTCTGGACGATCAACCCGTCGGCTGCCATGGCAGCCGCCATGGACCCCGGTCCGATGCTGCATGACGATGATCTGTCCGAAGATTTCGACGCGATCCCCGTGGCCCTGCTGGGCCTTGCGCCCGATGGCCGCATCTGCCGGGCCAATGCCTCGGCGCGTCATTTGCTGGACGGGCTGCTGTCCCCGGGCACGGACAGCCGCAATCTGGCCGAACTGCTCGAAGGGCCGGGGCGCCCGATGGTCGACTGGCTGGCCGATCTGTGCGCCGGACGCGCCACGAACGGAACCGAGATGCTGCGGCTGCGCCATCCCGAGGGTCGTCAGGGCGACCAGCGCGACCGGCACCTGCAGCTGTCGCTGGCCCGTGATCCGTCGGCCCCGGGCCATCTGATCGCCGTGCTGACCGATGCCAGCGCCCTCAAGACGCTGGAGGCGCAATTCGTCCAAAGCCAGAAGATGCAGGCCATCGGTCAGCTGGCCGGGGGGATCGCGCATGATTTCAACAATCTGCTGACCGCGATCATGGGGCATTGCGATCTGTTGATGCTCAAGCGCGACAAGGGCGATCCGGATTATGCCGATCTGGACCAGATCGGCCAGAACGCCAACCGGGCCGCCGCGCTGGTCGGCCAGCTGCTGGCCTTTTCGCGCAAGCAGACCCTGCAACTGGAAATTCTGGACCTGCGCGACACGCTCGCCGATCTGACCCATCTTCTGAACCGTCTGGTCGGCGAGCGGGTGGGCCTGACCATCATCCATGATCCCGCATTGCGCGCCATCAGGGCCGACAAGCGGCAACTGGAACAGGTGATCATGAATCTGGTCGTCAACGCCCGCGACGCCATGCCCGATGGCGGAGAGATCACCGTGCGGACCGAAAATCTGCGCCTGTCCGCCACGATGACCCGCGATCGGGTGACCTTGCCCAAGGGCGATTATCTGCGCATTTCGGTCGCCGATCAGGGCACGGGCATCCTGCCCGACCACCTGGCCAAGATCTTTGAGCCGTTCTTCACCACCAAGCGCCCCGGCGAGGGCACGGGGCTTGGCCTGTCCACCGCCTATGGCATCGTCAAGCAGACAGGCGGGTTCATTTTTTGCGACAGCGAGCCGGGCAAGGGAACGACCTTCTCGCTGTATTTTCCCGCCCATGCGCGGTCGCTGGCCGTGGCCACGGTGACGCCACTGCCACGCCCGGTCCTGCGCGCCGCATCGCATGTGCAGGTCGGCCCCCGCGCCACCGTGCTGCTGGTCGAGGACGAGGCCCCGGTCCGTGCCTTTGCGACGCGGGCGCTGAAACTGAAAGGCTACGAGGTGCTGGAGGCCAGCTCCGGCGAGGCGGCGCTGGAGTTGTTGCGGGCCGAGGAAACCCTGGTCGATATTTTCGTCACCGATGTCGTGATGCCCGGCATGGACGGTCCCAGCTGGGTCCGCGAGGGGCTGAGGCTGCTGCCCGAGGCGCGGGTGATCTTCATGTCAGGCTATACCGAGGATATCTTCGTCGATGGCAAGGTTCCCATCCCCGGGGCGGCGTTTCTGGCCAAACCGTTCACCCTGACCGAGCTGACGACCCTTGTCGGCAGCCAGTTGGCCCGCCCCGAGGGCGATGGTTCGCTTCACTGACATCATCGATTTTGCACCAACGGCGGTGCCGGCCAAAGCAGGCCGGCATCCCGTCAAAGCTGATCGTAGATCGCAAGATCCCCCGCCATGGCCCGGCGCAGGGCGGTCTCGGCATCGGGGGGCAGGTTCACATCGACACTGGGGGGGACGTTGATCCGGGGCAGCTCGATCGCGCAATCCAGACGGCCTTCGAGAAAATCGACAAAGGCCTCGATCCGGTCATAGCGAAAGATCCTGTCCACGCGGTCGGGTCCATCGGTCAGAAATCCGGACTGACTGCCGATGCCCAAACGGTCAGGGCCGTCAGGGTGCGCATATTCGGCTGAGAAATCGGCAAAACCGATTCCTTCCATCGGATGGACCGGATCGTCGTGATCATCGCGCAGCTTGAAACGATACCAGCTGCGCAGCCAGTCCACCGGCTCGCGCATCAGGGCCACGGTGGTGAAAGGCGATCCGGTCTGCGCCTGCAGCCATGGCCCCAGATAGCGGCGATAGCTGCCGATATCGGTGTGCTTCAAGGCCGCCGGGCGCTGCAACGAGGCCGATGCCAGCGATTCAAGCGCCATCTCGACCGCCGTGGATCCTGTCTTGGGCGTCGCCAGAAAGACCATCCTCTGGTCCCAGAAAATCAGCATATGTCCGATCCCGATCCTGTTGTCGCGGGTGCAGGGTCGGTGGATAGCGGCCCCGCCGAAGCCTGTAAACGCTTTGTTAATGGCTTTGAGGGCAGAGTGGGGTCGGGCGAATCGAAAACTGTGCAGATGATCCTTGAAATCTGCAGGGCAATGGCGCATCTAATTGTGAACAAGGCATGAACATCCGGAAGGTCGAACCGATTGCCCCGCCCGGAGGGCTGTGAAATAACAAGGTGGAATACATGGCACAGGCGAGCATCTTCGACATGACGGACAAACGCGCGGCGGACAAGCAGAAGGCACTGGACAGTGCTTTGGCCCAGATCGAACGGCAGTTCGGCAAGGGCTCGATCATGAAGCTGGGTAAGGACAATCCGGTGGCCGAAATCGAGTCGACCTCGACCGGGTCACTGGGGCTGGACATTGCCCTGGGGATTGGCGGCCTGCCCAAGGGTCGGATCATCGAGATTTTCGGGCCGGAAAGCTCGGGCAAGACGACGCTGACGCTGCATGTCGTGGCCGAAGAGCAGAAAAAGGGTGGCGTCTGCGCCTTTGTCGATGCCGAACATGCGCTGGACCCGCTTTATGCGCGCAAGCTGGGCGTCAATCTGGATGAACTGCTGATCAGCCAGCCCGATACCGGCGAACAGGCGCTGGAGATCGTGGACACGCTGGTCCGCTCGGGTGCGGTCAGTCTGGTGGTCATCGATTCGGTTGCGGCACTGACGCCGAAATCCGAGATCGAGGGCGATATGGGCGACATGCAGATGGGCAGCCAGGCCCGCCTGATGAGCCAGGCGATGCGCAAGCTGACCGCCAGCATCGGGCGGTCGAACTGCATGGTCATCTTCATCAACCAGATCCGCATGAAGATCGGCGTCATGTTCGGCAACCCCGAGACGACGACGGGCGGCAATGCGCTGAAATTCTATGCCTCGGTGCGGCTGGATATCCGGCGCATCGGCGCGGTCAAGGATCGTGACGAGGTCGTGGGCAACGCGACCCGCGTCAAGGTGGTCAAGAACAAGGTGGCGCCGCCCTTCCGCCAGGTCGAATTCGACATCATGTATGGCGAAGGGATCAGCAAGGTCGGCGAATTGATCGATCTGGGCGTCAAGGCGGGCGTCGTCGAGAAATCCGGAGCCTGGTATTCCTGCGGTGATGAACGGATCGGACAGGGCCGTGAAAATGCCAAGCAGTTCCTGCGCGACCGGCCCGAGATGGCCATGGCAATCGAGGACAAGATCAGGGCCAGCCACGGATTGGAATTCGGTCTTGTCAGCGGATCCGACGATGAGGCCGTGACCGAGGAGTGATCGGCGACGCGGGCGGGTTCTGAAGAACGCGGGGCATTGTGCCCCGCATTTTTTTGGGGGCTCTGCCCCGTCCGGCAAGCCGGACTCCCCAGGATATTTTCGTGAAGAAGAAGCTGCGGCCCGGGCGATTGCTGGACAGGGCTGCGGGGCGCGGTTAGACCATGGGCCAGCCCGGCCTGGCCGGATAGACATATCTTGTGATGAAGGCCCGCCATGCCCAGTCTGAATGACGTCCGATCGACTTTCCTTGGGTATTTCGAAAAGAACGGCCACCGGGTCGTCGACAGCAGTCCGCTTGTGCCGCGCAACGATCCGACGTTGATGTTCGCCAATTCCGGCATGGTCCAGTTCAAGAACCTGTTCACCGGGGTCGAGACGCGCGATTACCAGCGGGCCACGACCGCGCAGAAATGCGTGCGGGCCGGCGGCAAGCACAATGATCTGGACAATGTGGGCTATACCGCCCGGCATCACACCTTTTTTGAAATGCTGGGGAATTTCAGCTTCGGCGATTACTTCAAGGAAGGCGCCATTCCCTTGGCGTGGGAGCTGCTGACCAAAGAGTTCGGGATTCCCAAGGACCGGCTGCTGGTCACCGTCTATCACACCGATGACGAGGCCGCGAATATCTGGAAGAAGGTCGCGGGTCTGACCGATGACCGGATCATCCGCATTCCGACCGCGGACAATTTCTGGCAGATGGGTCCGACCGGACCCTGCGGCCCCTGCACCGAGATCTTTTTCGATCATGGCGACAAGATCTGGGGCGGGCCTCCGGGTTCGGCCGATGAGGATGGCGACCGCTTCATCGAGATCTGGAATTTGGTGTTCATGCAGAACCAGCAGTTTGAAGACGGGTCGATGCGGGCGCTGGACATGCAGTCCATCGACACCGGCATGGGGTTGGAGCGGATCGGCGCGCTGCTGCAGGGCAAGCACGACAATTACGACACCGACCTGATGCGCAGCCTGATCGAGGCCAGCGCCCATGCGACCAGTGTCGATCCCGACGGGCCGGGTAAGGTGCATCATCGGGTGATCGCCGACCATCTGCGATCCACCAGCTTTCTGATCGCCGACGGGGTGATGCCCAGCAATGAGGGGCGCGGCTATGTTCTGCGCCGGATCATGCGCCGCGCGATGCGCCATGTGCATATGCTGGGCGCCGCCGATCCGGTCATGCACAAGCTGGTGCCCGCTCTGGTGCGCCAGATGGGCGCCGCCTATCCCGAGCTGTCCCGCGCGCAGGCGATGATCGAAGAGACGTTGCGCTCCGAGGAGACGCGGTTCCGCCAGACGCTGGACCGGGGGCTGCGGCTGCTGGACGACGAACTGGCGCGCCTGCCCGAGGGGGCGGATCTGCCCGGCGAGGCGGCCTTCAAGCTGTATGACACCTTTGGTTTTCCGCTGGACCTGACGCAGGATGCGCTGCGCGAAAAGGGGCGCGCGGTCGAGGTCGCGGGCTTTGACACCGCCATGGCCGAACAAAAGCGGATGGCGCGGGCGGCGTGGTCGGGCTCGGGCGAGGCGGCGGATGCGACGATCTGGTACGAGCTGGCCGAACAGCACGGGGTCACCGAATTTCTGGGCTATGACACCGAAGAGGCCGAGGGGCAGGTGCTGGCGCTGGTCATCGACGGCGCTGACGCACCCGAGGCGGGCGAGGGTTCGACGCTGGCCATCGTGGTCAACCAGTCGCCCTTTTACGCCGAAAGCGGCGGGCAGGTGGGCGATACCGGGCTGATCCGCACCGAAACCGGCGCAGCACGGGTGACCGACACGAAAAAGGTCGCCGGGGTGTTCATCCATCAGGCCGAGGTCACGATGGGCCTGATCCAGCGCGGGCAAGGCGCGACCTTGACGGTCGATCACGACCGCCGGGGTGCGATCCGGGCCAATCATTCGGCCACGCATCTTCTGCACGAGGCGCTGCGGCGCGCGCTTGGCGATCATGTCGCACAGCGCGGCAGCCTGAACGCGCCCGACAGGCTGCGGTTCGATTTCAGCCACAATCACGCCGTCTCGGCGGACCAGCTGGCGCAGGTCGAGGCCGAGGTGAACGGCTTTATTCGTCAGAACACGCCGGTCGAGACTCGGATCATGACGCCCGACGATGCCCGCGCGCTTGGCGCTCAGGCGCTGTTTGGCGAGAAATACGGCGACGAGGTGCGCGTCGTGTCGATGGGTGGCCTGCCGGGCAGCGGCAAGGGCGCGGATGGCGCGACCTATTCGCTGGAGCTGTGCGGCGGCACGCATGTGGCGCGGACCGGCGATATGGGGGCCTTTGCGCTTTTGGGCGACAGCGCCTCCAGCGCCGGGGTGCGGCGGATCGAGGCGCTGACCGGTCAGGCAGCGCTGGATCATCTGCGCGACGCCGACCGGCGCCTGACCGAGATCGCGGGCATCCTGAAATCGCAGGCCGCCGACGTGGTCAATCGCGTCCGTGCGCTGGCCGACGAACGCAAGGCGCTGGCCAATGAGGTCGCGCAGCTGAAACGTCAGATGGCGATGGGCGGCGGCGATGCCGCTGAGGAGATCGCGGGCATCAAATTCCTCAGCCGCACCGTCGAGGGCGTCGGGGGCAAGGAACTGGGCGCGCTGGTCGACGAGATGAAGGCCCAACTGGGCAGCGGCGTCGTGCTGGTGCTGGCGCAGGCGGATGGCAAGGCCACCGTCGCGGCGGGGGTGACCCCGGATCTGACCGCCCGGCTCAGCGCCGTGGCGCTGGTGCAGGCCGCGACCGCAGCATTGGGCGGCAAGGGCGGCGGGGGCCGTCCCGACCGCGCCCAGGGTGGCGCGCCCAACCTGGATGCCGCCGACACCGCCATTGCCGATGCCCGCAAACTGATCGAGGAAAGCGCATGACCGCCCTTTGGATTGCCCATGTGACCGTCACCGACCCCGAAGCCTATGGGCGCTATGCCCAAGGCGCCGGGCCCGCCATCGCCGCGCATGGCGGGGTGTTTCTGGCCCGCGCCGGGCGCTATCATGTGCTGGAAGGCGCGGATCGCGCCCGCCATGTGGTCGCGCGATTCCCCTCGCTTGATGCGGCGGTTGCCTGTTATCACAGCAGCGAGTACCAGGCGGCGCTCGCCCATGCCAAGGGCGCCAGCGAACGCGACCTCGTGATCGTGGAAGAGGCAGCCCCTGCCACGGAATAGATGAAGCCTTCATCCTTTCGTGCTAGGGCTGTCATGAAGCAGTCGTGAAGGGGCAGGGCATGTGCCGTTGGGCCGCCTATCTGGGCCAGCCGATCTATCTGGAAGACATCGTCAGTCGTCCGGCGCATTCGCTGATCCGGCAAAGTCAGGGCGCGATGCGTTGTCATACGCCGGTGAATGCCGACGGTTTTGGCATCGCCTGGTACGGCGAGCGGCCTGAACCGGGCCTTTATCGCGATGTGATGCCCGCCTGGTCGGACCCCAATCTGCGGTCGCTGGTGGGGCAGGTGCGTTCGGGGCTGTTCATGGCGCATGTGCGCGCCTCGACCGGGACGGCGACCAGCCGGAACAATTGTCATCCTTTTGCCGCCGGGCGCTGGTCGTTCATGCATAACGGTCAGTTCGGCGGCTATGACGGCTTTCGCCGCCATGCCGATGTGCTGATCCCCGACGAATATTACCCGCACCGCAAAGGCGCCACCGACAGCGAGGCGCTGTTCCTGATCGCACTGGGCGAGGGGTTGGACAGCGATCCGCAGGGCGCGATGGAACGCGCCTTGGGCAAGCTGGGGGCGCTGGCGCGGCAACGGGGCTGCGCACCGCATGTCCGGGCGGCCTGTGCGCTTTCGGACGGGCAGCGGCTTTATGCGCTGCGGTACAGCAGCGACGATCAGGCGCCCTCGCTGTATCACCGCTGGTCGGTGTCGCGGCAAGGCTGGGCCGTGGTCTCTGAGCCGTTGGAGACCGATCAGGCCGATTGGAAAGAGGTTCCGCCCGGCAGCTTCTGCATCTTTGACAAGGATCGGGTGCAGATCCTGCCCTTTACACCCCAACAGTTGAGCGTGGCGGCCTGATCAGGGCCGATCGGCCGCGGTCGGCGCGGAGAGGGGTTGGTCCGATGCGGCCTCGGGCTGCGGCAGGCGCTTGACCTCGGGATCGATGACCAGGGGGCGCCGAAAGACCAGCATGTTGTGATACAGCGTCGTGCGCCCGGTCAGGCCGCTGCGTTCCTCGCTTGGCAGCACATCGGCGCGCAGATATTCCCAGCCCTCGGTGGCCATACGGTTCAGTTCCGCCGTCAGGGTCAGCGCAAAGCGATCCGTCGGGGTCTTGGCATCGCGGGATTTCTCGCCCCGGTTCGGCGCGGGGATCACGGTATATTCAAAGCGCATCGGGCTATCCTGAACGGGGGGCATGACGGGGGATGGGGCAGGGCGGACCGAAAGGCCCGCCGCAGATCAGGATTACGGCGCCAACTTGCGGGCGACCAGTTCGTTCACTGCCGCCGGATTGGCCTTGCCGCCGGTGGCTTTCAGCACCTGGCCCACGAACCAGCCCGCCAGTTTGGGATTGGCGCGGGCCTTTTCGACCTGTGCGGGGTTTTCGGCGATGATCTTGTCGACGACCGCCTCGATGGCGCCCAGATCGGTGACCTGCTTCATGCCGCGCGCCTCGACGATGGCCGCCGGATCGCCGCCCTCGGCCCAGAGGATCTCGAACAGATCCTTGGCGATCTTGCCCGAAATCGCGCCCGAGGCGATCAGGTCGATCACGCCCCCCAGTTGCACCGCCGACACGGGCGAGGTCGCGATCGTCAGCCCCTCCTTGTTCAGGCGGCCGAACAGCTCGTTTATGACCCAGTTCGCGGCGGTCTTGCCCTCGCGGCCACCGGCGACGGCCTCGAAGTAATCGGCATTCTCGACCTCGGCGGTCAGCACGCCCGCGTCATATTCCGACAGGCCCATATCGCGCACGAAACGGGCCTTTTTGGTGTCGGGCAGCTCGGGCATCGAGGCCGCGATATCGTCCACCCATGCCTGCTCGATCTCCAGCGGCAGCAGGTCGGGATCGGGGAAGTAGCGATAATCATGCGCCTCTTCCTTGCTGCGCATGGACCGGGTTTCGCCCTTGTCGGGATCGTACAGACGCGTTTCCTGCACGATCTGGCCGCCATCCTCCAGAATGGCGATCTGGCGCCGGGCCTCGACATCGATCGCGGCCTGAATGAAGCGCATCGAGTTCATGTTCTTGATCTCGCAGCGCGTGCCCAGATGGCCGAAATCGCCCGTTTCGATAAAGCGTTCGTAATCGCCGGGCTTGCAGACCGACACGTTCACATCGGCGCGCAGATTGCCGTTCTGCATGTTGCCGTCGCAGGTGCCCAGATAGCGCAGGATCTGGCGCAGCTTGACGACATAGGCGGCGGCCTCTTCGGGGCCGCGGATGTCGGGGCGGCTGACGATCTCCATCAGCGCGACGCCGGTGCGGTTGAGGTCCACGAATGACATGGTCGGGTCCATGTCATGGATCGACTTGCCCGCGTCCTGTTCCAGATGGATGCGTTCGATCCGCACGCGGCGGCCCACGCCGGGGGCCATGTCCACGATCACCTCGCCCTCGCCCACGATGGGGTGATAAAGCTGGCTGATCTGATAGCCCTGCGGCAGGTCGGGATAGAAGTAATTCTTGCGGTCAAAGGCGCTGCGCAGGTTGATCGCCGCCTTCAGCCCCAGCCCGGTGCGCACCGCCTGCGCGACGCAGAACTCGTTGATCACCGGCAGCATTCCCGGCATCGCGGCATCGACGAAGGCCACATTGCTGTTCGGCTCTGATCCGAACCGGGTCGAGGCGCCGGAGAACAGCTTGGCATTCGAGGCGACCTGCGCGTGAACCTCCAGCCCGATCACCAGTTCCCAGTCACCGGTGGCGCCTTGGATCACCTTGGGGGTGGGCGGGGTCAGGGTCAGGTCAAGCATGGCGGGCCTCGTTTGGCGGCAAAACGGTCTGGCGGCGGTTTTAGGGCAACGCCCGGGCATTGTCACGGGTCGGCGCGCAGACATCCCATGCTGGCGCCGGAATCGGCAGCCGAGGGGGTGAAGGCGGTTGGTGGCAGCCCGGGCAAGGGGACTGGGCGCCCCGTCGGCGGATTTCCGACCATTTGCGCGATACGCCACGGCAGGTTCCCGCCGAGCGGAATCCCGCGCCTTGTGGCATTCCGCGCAACCGCTAAAGCCGGTTGTTGACGAAACCGCCTGATGAGGTCCCGATGCGCGCAGCGCTGTCCCTAACCGTGTTGGCCCTGCTGGCCGCCTGTTCCACCACGCCCGCCGGCCCCTCCAAGGCCGAAGTCGAGGCGCAGGAGATGGCGCTGGCGCAGGTGCCCCCGATGCGGTGGGGAGAGCGCAGCGGATCCGAGGAATGGACCCGCGCCACGCTGGACGCGCTGGACCGCGAGGGCGTGACGATCATGTCCCGCGTGCCCCATGACATCAACGAATACTGCCCCAATTATCGCGCCCTGACCCAGACCGGGCGCAAGGCCTTTTGGGCGGGGCTGCTGTCATCCGTCGCGCGGCATGAAAGCACCTTCAACCCGCAGGCGGCGGGCGGTGGCGGGCGCTGGATCGGGCTGATGCAGATCGCCCCCGCGACATGGCGTCATTACGGCTGCACCGGCAATATTCGTGACGGCGCCGACAATATGGCCTGTTCGGTCAAGATCATGTCCCATCAGGTCGGGCGCGACAATGCCGTCGCCCGTGCCGAAGGTGGATGGCGCGGCGTGGCCCGCGATTGGGCACCGATGCGCAGCGCCAAGAAGCGCGCCGATATCGCGGCCTGGACGTCGAGCCAGAGCTATTGTGCGGCGACGGAGACGGCTGAGGGCTGAAGACGCCGGGGGCTGAGAAAGCCGGGGGCCAGCCCCCGGACCCCCGGGATATTTTTATGAAGAAGAAGGGGCGGGCCGTTTGAGCGCCGCCCCGTTTCGTTACCGCAGGGCGGTCAGGATGCGGGCCCAGGAGCGGGCGCCCTTGGCAAAGCTTTCGACATCGTATTTCTCGTTCGGGGAATGGATGCGGTCGTCGTCGCGGGCAAAGCCGATCAGCATCGAATCCATGCCGAGGATGTCCTTGAAATCGCCAGCGATGGGGATCGAGCCGCCGGCGCCGATATAGGCAGCCTCTTGTCCCCATTCCTCGGTCAGGGCGGCTTTGGCCTGCGCGAAGGCGGGGTCCGAGATGTCCATCACGCTGGCGGGGCTGGCGCCGTGGTCATGGAAGCTGGCCGTGCAATCGGCGGGCAGAAAGCGGCGGACATGGTCCTGAAAGGCGGCGCGGATCTGCGCGGGATCCTGCGTGCCGGTCAGGCGGAAGCTGACCTTGGCGCGGGCCTCGGCCGGCAGCACGGTCTTGAACCCGTCGCCCGCATAGCCACCGGCGATGCCGTTGATTTCGGCGGTGGGGCGGTTCCACATCATCTCCAGCGCCGTGCGGCCAGCCTCTCCGATGGGGGTGGTCAGGCCGACGCGGCCCAGAAAATCGGCGGCGTCAAAGTTCAGCGCCTGCCAGTCGGCGGCCAGCTGCGGGTCCAGATCGGGAACGCCATCGTAAAAGCCGGGCAGGGTGACGCGGCCCTTGTCATCCTTGAGGGCGGCCAGGGCCTGCGCCAGCACCATGATCGGATTGGCGGCCATTCCCCCGAAGCTGCCCGAATGCAGGTCGCGGTCGGCGGCATGGATCACCACCTCTTGCCCGACCAGCCCGCGCAGCTGGGTGGTGATCGCCGGGCGCCCGTCGGCATGGCGCCCGGTATCGCAAATCACCGCCAGCGAGGCGCGCAGGTCATCCGCATGGGCGCGCAGGAAGGGCCGCAGCGAGGGCGAGCCGGATTCCTCTTCGCCTTCGAACAGCAGGATCAGATCCGAGGGCAGGGTGCCGTGGACCGCCTTCCAGGCGCGGAACGCCTCGACAAAGGTCATCAGCTGGCCCTTGTCATCCGAGGCGCCGCGGGCGCGGATGACCCGGCCCGTGGGCGTTTCCTCGATCGCGGGGGCAAAGGGCGGGCGGTCCCACAGATCCAGCGGATCGACGGGCTGCACATCGTAATGGCCATAGAACAGCAGCGGCCGCGCCCCGCCCGGCTGGCTGCGCGCGGTGACCATCGGATGGCCGGGCGTGTCGTGGATCTGGACGGTAAAGCCCAGAGCCTCCAGCTCGGTCGCCAGCCAGTTAGCGGCGGTGCGCACATCGCCCGCATGGGCCGGATCGGTCGAGATCGAGGGGATCGCCAGAAAGACCGACAGCCGGTCCAGCGCCGGTTCCAGCCCCTGATCCAGATGCGTCAGGATGTCCTGAAGCCTTGCGTCATCGCCCATGATTTCTACCTTTTGTGTCAGGAATTTCGGGTCCATCTCTGCGCCTTTCGTCGAATTGCGACGTTTTCGACCTGTTTTCTTCGCGCTTTGATCTCTATCAAGGCAAACAGCGCGCGGTCGAAGAATGATCGCACCCAGCCAGCTCCGCAAGGGATCGCCCGCAATGAAATATGACGTCGCCTTGGATCATGCCATTTCCCGCCTTCACGATGAGGGGCGCTATCGCACCTTCATCGATATCGAGCGGTCGAAGGGCAAGTTTCCGCAGGCCGTCTGGAACCGTCCCGACGGCGAACGGCAAGAAATCACCGTCTGGTGCGGCAACGATTATTTGGGCATGGGCCAGCATCCTGTGGTCCTGGCCGCGATGCACGAGGCGTTGGACGCCACCGGCGCGGGATCGGGGGGCACGCGCAACATCAGCGGCACCACCGTCTATCACAAGCGGCTGGAATCCGAGCTGGCCGATCTGCACGACAAACAGGCGGCACTGGTGTTTTCCAGCGCCTATATCGCCAATGACGCGACCCTGTCGACGCTGCCCAAGCTGTTTCCCGGCCTGATCATCTATTCGGACGAGCTGAATCATGCCTCGATGATCGAGGGGATCAAGCGCAATGGCGGCGCCAAGCGCATCTTCCGTCACAATGATCTGGCCCATCTGCGCACGCTGCTGGAGGCCGACGATCCCGATGCGCCCAAGCTGATCGCCTTTGAATCGATCTATTCGATGGATGGCGATTTCGGGCCGATCGCGGCGTTCTGCGATCTGGCGCAGGAATTCGGCGCGCTGACCTATCTGGACGAGGTTCACGCGGTCGGCATGTATGGTCCGCGCGGGGGCGGTGTGGCCGAACGTGACGGTTTGTCGGGCCGCATCGACATCATCAACGGCACGCTTGGCAAGGCGTTCGGCGTGTTCGGCGGCTATATCGCGGCCAGCGAACGGATGTGCGACGCAATTCGGTCCTATGCGCCGGGCTTCATCTTCACCACCTCGCTGCCGCCTGCGGTGGCGGCAGGGGCGGCGGCGTCGATCGCGCTGCTGAAGACGGCGGACGGCCAGAAACTGCGCGATGAACAGCAGCTGCATGCCCGTATCCTGAAGATGCGGCTGAAATCGCTTGGCATGCCGATCATCGATCATGGCAGCCATATCGTGCCGGTCCATGTCGGCCACCCGGTGCATTGCAAGGCGCTGTCGGACATGCTGCTGCGCGACTATGGCATCTATGTCCAGCCGATCAACTTTCCGACGGTTCCGCGCGGAACTGAACGGTTGCGTTTTACGCCCTCTCCGGTGCATGATCCGCGTCAGATTGATCATCTGGTGCGGGCGATGGATGCGTTGTGGTCGCACTGTGCGCTGAATCGCGCGGAATTGAGCGCATAGCCCAATCGGGCCGTGAACTGCTCTCGCCTGCGTGATAACCTCTCGTTAAAGAAGTATTGATAGTCTGCGATTCGCGGGCATCATATAACGGGCGGTGAGGCACACGGAATGAGCAGGCTGCGGGCACATGACCCGGCAGAGGAGGCCGCGCAGGTGGAGGATACGCTTCAGTTCCTCGATGATGACACCCGTTTGGGTGATCTGATGCGCGGTGAACGGGCCACGTTGGGCAAGTCCCTTCTGGACGTTCAACGCGAATTGCGCATTCGTGCCTCTTATGTCGCGGCAATCGAGAATTGCGACATCTCCGCATTCGATACGCCCAGTTTCATTGCGGGCTATGTGCGGTCCTATGCGCGTTATCTGGGCATGGATCCCGATTGGGTTTTTCGCCGCTTTTGTCAGGAATCGGGGTTTCAGCCGACCCATGGCATGGCGCCCTCGGCGGCGGGGCCCAAGCCCGGGCGTCGTCCCTCGGACCCGGCCGAGGCGCTGGCCAATCCGCGCGCGCTGTTCATTCCGCAGGAACGCAGTTTCTGGTCCGAAATCGAGCCGCGCGCCATCGGCGCCATCGCCGTGCTGATCGCCTTGATCGGGGGGCTGGGCTATGGCAGCTGGGCGCTGCTGCAAGAGGTGCAGCGCGTGACGCTGACCCCGGGCGACGATGTGCCCGCCGTGGTGGCCGAACTGGACCCCACACAGGGCGCAGGCCTGTCCGGCCCCGCCATCGAGGGTGCGCAGGACAGCGACATGGCCCGCAACCTGCCGCAACCCGAGGCGCTGGACCGGCTTTACCGGCCCCAGATCCTCGAGGCGCCGGTCCTGACCGCGCGCGACGGCCCCATCGCCGCCATTGATCCCGGCCTTCTGGACAGCGCCGCGACGATCGAGGATGTGATCGCCGCAGCCGGTGGCGTCACGCAGGTTCCGCAACCGCAGAATGGCGTGACGCAACAGGCGCAGGGTCCGGCAGCCACCGACGCGGGGGCGGAACAGCCCGTCGCGCAGGCCGATGCGGGCGTGCGCACGCTGGCCCCCGATGCCCCGGCACTGGAGCTGTTGTCGGTGCGTCCGGCCTGGGTCCGGGTCACCTCGGCGGATGGAACGGTGCTGTTGGAAAAGATCATGGATGCGGGCGAACGCTTTGCCCTGCCGCCGCTGGAACAGGCGCCGCTGCTGCGCACCGGCAATTCCGGTGCGGTCTATTTCGCGGTCAATGGCCAGACCTATGGCCCCGCTGCGCCCGGCGCGCAGGTGATCAGCGGGGTGGAACTGGCCACCGACAGCCTGACGCAGCGATTTGCCCTGGCCGATCCGAACTCGGACCCGGAACTGGCTCAGATGATCGCGATGGCGCAGACGGGTACAAGCCCCGCCGGGGAAGACGAGACGGAGTGACGCCGACGGCGCCGGGTTGTCCCGGCGCCCGGCCTGACAGTCAGCCTTTCCAGCTGCGCTCCAGCACGTTCACCCAGTTGTCGCAGGCGATTTTGCGGATCAGATCGGGGCCATAGCCCGCCGTCTGCATCGCCGCGATCAGGTTCGGCAGACCGGCGGCATCCGCCAGATCCCGCGGCATCAGCGCTCCGTCGAAATCGGACCCAAGCGCCACGCCGTCTTCGCCCAGAATGCCCAACAGGTGATCCAGATGCCGGATCATCACCCCCAGATCATCCAAAGGCAGCCGCCGCCCATCCGGGCGCAGAAAGCTGGAGGCAAAGTTCAGCCCCACCAGCCCGCCGCTGTCGGCAATCTGGCGCAGCTGCCGGTCGGTCAGGTTGCGGCTGCTGGGACATATCGCATGGACCGCGCTGTGGCTGGCGACCAGCGGCGCGTCCGACAGGCGGGCGACATCGTTGAACCCGGCCTCGTTCAGATGCGACAGGTCCAGCATGATCCCAAGCGCATTGCATTCCGCCACCAGCGCATGCCCCGCCTCGGTCAGCCCCGCGCCGGTATCGGGGCCTGCGGGATAGGCGAAGGGCACCCCATGCCCATAGCGGGTCGGCCGCGACCAGACCGGCCCAAGCGATCGCAGCCCGGCCCCGTACCACAGGTGCAGCGCGTCCATGTCGGGGATCGCCTCGGCCCCCTCCATATGCAGGATCGCGGCAATTTTGCCCTCGGCCAGACAGGTGCGCAGTTGCTCGGCATCGCGCACAACCTGCAGCGTGCCGGTCCGCTGCAGCGCCAACAGGGCCGAGGCTTGCGCGAAGGCATGCGGCAGGGCGGCGTCCGAGGTGATCTGGGCGGGCAGCGGCAGGGCAAAGGGCGGGTTTTCCATCATGTGAACCGCCGCGTCGTCATTCAGCCCCGAGGGCGAGGGGATCCATATCGCGAAGAACCCGCCCACCATGCCCCCCGCCTGCAGGCGCGGCAGATCCAGATGGCCGGTCCCGTCGCCTTGCCGCCACAGCTGCGCGGCGTCACGCCCCGCCGCCACCAGACGCTGCAGGAAATCGTTATGGCCATCGAAAACCGGTATCATGGGCGATCCTTTCACGGGGCCCTTTCATCGGGCCTTTCATCGGGTTGCGCGCACATTGCGCGTTCTGCAATCGCGCCGCAATGGGATCTGATGCGTTGCGCCACAGCCCCACCGCCCTAAACTGACCCCGCACAGCCACGCTTTTGGGAGGAGCCCCGCCATGCCCCGGATCACTGCCGATTTCGACGGCCAGACCGTCATTACCACCTTCGAGGTCACGCCCGGCAGCGCGCATGACGTGCTGGATCTGCTGTCCGATGCCTGGGCGCAGGTAATCAGCGCGCGCCCCGGTTGTCTGGGCGGCGCCATCCATCTGAACGATGCGCAGACCCGCATCGCCACCTATTCGCAATGGCGCGACCGCCGCGACTATCAGGCGATGCTGCGCGACCCCGAAATGCGTCGCCGCAACCGTCAGATCCACGAGATGTGCCGCAGCTTTGAGCCGGTGATGTACGAGGTTCAGTCGGTCTATCCCTGACCGTCCGACCCGGCCATGCTGCGCTTGCAGAAACCCCGTGCATTCGCTCCGGCGGCTGACTAGGCTTGGCAAAACGGACGGAGGACCGGATGGCAGGGCGGATCATCACCGTGGCGCAGCAAAAGGGCGGCTCGGGCAAGACGACGCTGGCGGTGAACCTTGCGGTCTGCCTGCAGGCGCGGGGCTTTTCGGTGGCGCTGGTCGATACCGATCCGCAGGGCAGCATGGGCCGCTGGTTCATGGAACGCATGGCCCTGCGCGGAGAGGATGAGGCGCTGGATTTCTCGACCTCGTCGGCCTGGGGGGCCAGCTACGAATCGGACAAGCTGAAAAAGCGGTTCGATTACGTCATCATCGACACGCCGCCCAAGATCGACAGCGACCTGCGTCCGGCCTTGCGGGTGGCCGATCTGGTGCTGGTGCCGGTGGCTGCCAGCCATGTCGATCTGTGGGCGACCGAGGGCGTGCTGGATCTGGCGCGTCGCGAAAAGGCCGATCTGCTGGTCGTTCTGAACCGCACCCGCCCCCACACGCGGCTGTCGGCCGAGGTCGCCGACAAAGCCGCCGAACTGGGCGCCATGGTCGCCGCCACGCAAATATCGAACCGCGTCGTCTATGCCGAGACTCTGGGGCTGGGCCTTGGCGCGATCGAGCGTCCCAAGGGCCCGGCCACTGCCGAGATGGCCGCGCTGACCGATGAGGTTCTGGCGCGGCTTGGCTGAGGCTTAGCGGCAGAGCCGTTCGGATTGCGCCGCGAAATTGCGGTACCGGCGCCAGAAGGCGTTATCGGCATCGGTTTTCGAGGTGCGAACCTCTTGCGCGCGATGCGGGTCGCGGAAGAACTGTGCGGCGCGGCGCTGGTCGGACCGCGACAGGGTCTGATTGGCGACCTGCTGAATGCAGCCACACAACGGCGCATTGCCGCGCGCGCGGTCCGACCGCACGCAGGCACTGTCGACTGGCCCGGCCATCGCCAGCGGCGTGGTCATGACGATCGCCGCGGCTGCGATCACGAAACGGTTGAGCATGGCTGTCTCCTCGATTGCCTGAACGGCGGTGCGGGCAGTCTGTCGCTGCCCTTGGCCGGTCGTCGCAGATATATCAGGAATGCGACGACCGCTCAATCACGCTTGCGGCACGCAAGACGATTCAGTTCAGATTTGCGCAGGTCACGGGGGACCGGGCGCCTTGGGCAGGGGTCGGGCCGCAAAACCCACGGCGGCCAGTGCGGCCTGTGCCTGTGCGATGTCCAGGCCCGTCACCGCGACCTGTCGGTTGGCAAGATCCACTTGCGCCCGACCTCCGGCCCCGGCAATGGCAGTCTGGATGGCGCTTTGGCAATGCGCGCAGCTCATGTCGGGAACGCTCAGGATCATCGGGCCTCCTTGGCACTGCTGGTCGTCATCATGAGGCGGACCGCGCCTGCGATCAAGGGGATCACGGGCGGCGGGATGTCTGACAGAACCCGATCGGGCAGGCCGCCCCATCATCGCCGAAGGAGCCGTGCCATGACCCTTTCAGGATTGTCCGACAATGGCCGTGCCGCGCTGTTCATGACCGGCTCGATGGCGCTGTTCGCGATCGAGGATGCGTTTTTGAAGATCCTGACCCGGACCATGCCGGTCTGGCAGATGCTGGTGATCGTCGGCGTCGTATCGGCACTGGTGTTCTGGGCGCGGCTGCGGCTGCGCGGTCAGCATCTGTGGACGCGGTCGCTGGCCCATCCGATGGTCGCGCTGCGCAATCTGGGCGAGGTCACCGGCGCGCTCAGCTTTCTGACCGCGCTGGCGACCGGGGATCTGTCCACGACCTCTGCCATTCTGCAGGTGCTGCCGCTGACGCTGGTGTTGGGGGCCGCGCTGTTTCTGGGCGAACAGGTCGGCTGGCGGCGATGGGCCTCGGTCGCGGTGGGGTTTGCGGGGGTGCTGCTGATCCTGCGGCCCGGCACGGCGGCGTTTCAGCCCGCGATGCTGTGGGCGGTGCTGGGCGTGGCGGGGCTTACCCTGCGCGATCTGGCGACGCGGCGCATTCCGGCGGGCGTGCCCTCGGATCAGCTGTCGGCCTCGGCCTATGCGGCGATCGCGGTGGCGGGTCTGGGTCTGGGGATCGCGACGGGGCAGGGCGCGGTCCTGCCCGACGGGGCGCAGCTGATGCTGCTGGCTGGAACGATCCTGTTCGGGGTGCTGGGCTATGCCGCGCTGGTCGCGGCCTCGCGCTTGGGCGAGGCGTCGGTGGTCGCGCCCTTCCGCTATGCGCGGCTTGGCTTTGCGCTGCTGGTCGCGGCGGTGGTCTTTGGCGAACGGCCCGACCTGCCGATGCTGGCGGGGTCGGGGCTGATCGCGCTGGCCGGCGTCTATGCCATGTGGCGAGAGGCCGGTCGCCATCGACCCCGCCCCCCGGTGGACGGGCTGATCCGGCCCGGGCCCCGCTAAGGCCAGCACCCCGCGCAAGGCCTGCGTCCCGCGGCGATGGAACCTTGGGCGGTCCGCGATCATTAAGCGGCAACAGGCACGCGTCCCACCGGGCGCGCGTTTTGCATTCACCCGACCGCAAGGAGGCATTCCATGCCCAAGGCCCTGATCATTCTTACCTCGCATGCCAAGCTGGGCGAGACCGGCAAACCCACCGGCTTTTACTGGGAAGAACTGGCCGCCCCCTATTGGATCCTGTCCGATGCGGGCTGGCAGATAGAACTGGCCAGCATCGAAGGCGGCAAGCCCCCCGCCGACCCCTCGTCCGAGGCCGATGACGCGATGACCGACGAGGTCCGCCGCTTTTGGGCCGACGAGCCTGCGATGAACCGTCTGGCCCATACCTCGAAAGTGGCGGATGTGGATGTGTCGGGCTGCGACATTGTCTTCCTGCCCGGTGGCCATGGCACCATGTGGGATCTGCCGCAATCGGCCCCGCTTGGCGATCTGTTGTCCAAGGCCTGGGAAAAAGGCGCCGTCATCGGCGCGGTCTGCCATGGCCCGGCGGGTCTTCTGGCCGCGCGCCTGCCCTCGGGCAAGCCGCTGGTCGAAGGCCACCGCGTCGCGGGCTTTACCAACAGCGAGGAAGAGGCCGTGGGCCTGACCAGCACCGTGCCCTTCCTGCTGGAGGATCAGCTGAAGGCGCAGGGCGGGCGCCACGAAAAGGGCCCCGACTGGCAGCCCTTTGCCATCGCCGACGGCCAGCTGGTCACCGGCCAGAACCCGGCCTCGTCCGCGGAAGTCGCGCGGCTGATGCTGCAGGCGGCAGGCGCGCCCGCCACCAGCTGAACCGCCATCCTGCGGTGAAACGCGCAGGCGCCGCGAAACCCTCTTTTCGCGGCGCCTGCGCCCCTGTATAGCCCGGCCATGACCGAGCTTTCCCTCATCCGCAATTTCTCGATCGTGGCGCATATCGACCACGGAAAATCCACCTTGGCCGACCGGCTGATCCAGTCCACGGGCACTGTCGCGGATCGCGACATGAAGGCCCAGATGCTGGACAGCATGGATATCGAGCGCGAGAGGGGGATCACCATCAAGGCCAACACCGTCCGGATCGCCTATCCGGCGAAGGATGGTCAGACCTATATCCTGAACCTGATCGACACGCCCGGCCATGTCGATTTCGCCTATGAGGTCAGCCGCAGCATGCGCGCCGTCGAAGGCTCGTTGCTGGTCGTGGATGCGACGCAAGGCGTCGAGGCGCAGACGCTGGCCAATGTCTATCAGGCCATCGATGCGGGCCACGAGATCGTGCCGGTCCTGAACAAGATCGACCTGCCCGCCGCCGAACCCGACCGCGTCAAGGCCCAGATCGAGGATGTGATCGGCATCGATGCCGCCGACGCCATCCCGATCAGCGCCAAGACGGGCCTGGGCATTCCCGACGTGCTGGAGGCCATCGTCACCCGTCTTCCCGCCCCCAAGGGCGACCGCGACGCACCGCTCAAGGCGATGCTGGTCGACAGCTGGTATGACGCCTATCTGGGCGTCGTCGTGATGATCCGCGTCATGGACGGGGTGATCCGCAAGGGCGATCAGATCAAGATGATGCAGACCGGGGCCACTCATCGCATCGACAATCTGGCCGTGCTGACCCCCGCCATGCGCGACATCGCCGAAATGGGCCCGGGCGAGATCGGGGTCTTTACCGGCTCGATCAAGCAGGTCCGCGACACCCGCGTGGGTGATACGATCACCCATGAACGCAAGCCCTGTACCACGGCGCTGCCCGGTTTCAAGCCTGCGCAGCCGGTGGTGTTTTGCGGCCTCTTCCCGGTCGATGCCAATGATTTCGACCCATTGCGCGACGCGATCGAGAAGCTGGCCCTGAACGATGCCAGCTTCAGCTACGAGATGGAGACCTCGGCCGCGCTTGGCTTCGGCTTCCGCTGCGGCTTTCTGGGGCTGCTGCATCTCGAGGTGATCCGCGACCGGCTGGAACGCGAATATGATCTGGACCTGATCACCACCGCGCCCTCGGTCGTCTTCCGTCTGCACATGCGCGATGGCGAAGTGCGCGAATTGCACAACCCCGCCGATATGCCAGACCTGACGCTGGTCGATCATATCGAAGAGCCGCGGATCAAGGCCACGATCATGGTCCCGGACGAGTATCTGGGCGATGTGCTGAAGCTGTGTCAGGACCGCCGCGGCATTCAGATGGACCTGACCTATGCGGGTGCGCGCGCGATGGTCGTCTATGACCTGCCGCTGGCCGAGGTGGTGTTCGATTTCTATGACCGTCTGAAATCGGTCACCAAGGGCTATGCCAGTTTCGATTATCAGATCAGCGAATACCGCGAGGATTTTCTGGTTAAGATGTCGATTCTTGTGAATGACGAGCCGGTCGATGCGCTGTCGATCATGGTCCATCGCGACCGGGCCGAGAACCGGGGCCGGGTGATGGTCGAAAAGCTGAAAGACCTGATCCCCCGGCACATGTTCAAGATCCCGATTCAGGCCGCCATCGGCAGCCGGGTGATCGCGCGGGAAACCCTGTCGGCTATGCGCAAGGACGTGACCGCCAAATGCTATGGCGGCGATGCGACCCGCAAGAAAAAGCTGCTGGAAAAGCAAAAGGCCGGCAAGAAAAAGATGCGCCAGTTCGGCAAGGTGGAAATTCCACAGACGGCCTTTATTCAGGCGCTGAAGATGGACAGCTGACGGGACGGATGGGGGGCGCCGTCTGTCGCCTCGCATCATCCTGCCGCAAACATCGCGCGGCGTCCGGGCAATGGCGGCAAGGCTTGGGTCGGGGCGCATCTCGGGTGACATGACGCCATCATGGCGCAGACGGATTAAGAATCCGTCACCCGTCTTTTCGGTTCAGTCCCGCCACAAGGGCACGATCACCTGACAATGTGCCGAAACAGCCTGCCCGATGGACATGCTGCCATCCCGCGGGCCCTTGCCGAACTGGGACAGTCCCGCACCCTCGGCCTTCTGCGCAGGGTCCAGGGTGAACAGAAGGCCCTGACCGCTGCCGCGCGGCTTCGGACTGGCGCGCCACAGCCGGGTGCCGACCGGCTGGTTTAGCGCCCGTTGCGCATAATCGCCTGCCGCGCACCAGTAATCCGTATCCTCGCGGGCAGTGCGGAACATCACCGCCATGCCCGACGGCCCCGCCTGCGCGACCTCCATGCCGTTTCGCGCCGTGAAGGCCGCCGCCGGCAGCGGCACCATCAGCAAGATCATCACCAGGAACCGCATCATCTTCCCCTCATCCCGCGCCGCGCCCGAATGATCTCACCGCCACGCCCGGGATGCAATCACGGTGGCCCTATCAGCCCGTCGGCCAAGAAAAAGCCCCCCGGCAGCGCGCTGCAGAGGGGCTTTTCCAGACCGGTCAGATCGGGATCACATCCCGGACTGAACCTCGGCGCTTTCCTGCTGAACCACGGCACCGGCCGTGGAAATATCGCGTCCGGCACCCTGCACCGTCTCGCAGGCGGCCAGAGTCATCATTGCCAGAACGGCGCTCAGGCCCAAAAGCTTCTTCTGCACGGTCACGTCTCCTTGTTGGATAACCATCTGACGACGCAACGCAATCCAATGCCATCGGTTCCCGCAAAAATCGCCTCCGCACCGGGGCGCCGAAAAGTCGCGCATTGCGAACAGATCGCTCCGTTTTGCAGACGGGCCTCGCCTCTGCATTGGTCCTCAAATATCCGCGGGGGTACGGGGGCGGCAGCCCCCGTGGGCCATCAGATCCAGTACCAGAGATGCTGAGGCCCCAAACGCCCGCCATGATAACATACCCCGTCATCGCGAAACCCGCCCGCCAGATAGATCGCCCGCGCGCCCGGGTTGATCGCATTGACCGTCAGCGCGCACCCCGCCCAGCCCGGATAATATGCCGAAAGATAGCCGCGCAGCAAGGACATCGCCGCGCGACCGGTGCCGCGCCCCTGTTCGGCCCGGTCGATCATCATGCCCCGCAGGCCCAGATGGTCCGGCGGTGCCAGATCCATCCGGGCGGCGTAGTCGCGGTCGATCTTGAAAAATCCCACTGGCCGGTCATCGCGCGTGACGACATGGAAATCGCAGGACGGCTCGTCGGCGGCAAAATGGCTGGCGATGCTGCCACAGAACGGCTCCTGATCGGGCGCGACGGCCAGATGGCTGACGCGCCCGAAAGCGTCCCGGCCCAGAGGGGCCAGAGCGATCACGCCTCCAGCGCCTCCAGTTGGTCGATGAAGCCTTCGATCATCGACAGGCCCTTGTCCCAGAAGGCCGGGTCCGAGGCGTCGAGGCCGAAGGGTGCCAGCAACTCGCTGTGATGCTTGGAACCGCCCGCCGACAGCAGGTCGAAATACTTGTCCTCGAACCCCGGCAGCCCGTCCTCGTAGGCCGCGTAAAGCGCGTTCACCAGCCCGTCGCCAAAGGCATAGGCATAGACGTAAAAGGGCGAATGCACGAAATGGGGCACATAGGTCCAGAAGGTCTCGTATCCCGGCAGGTAATCGAAGACCGGCCCCAGACTTTCATGCTGGACGGACATCCACAGGGCGTTGATGTCGTCGGGGGTCAGCTCTCCGGCGGCGCGGGCGGCGTGCAGTCGGCATTCGAAGTCATAGAACGCGATCTGGCGGACGACGGTGTTGATCATATCCTCGACCTTGCCGGCCAACAGCGCCTTTTTCTGCGCCGGATCGGTGGTCCTGGCCAGCAGCGCGCGAAAGGTCAGCATCTCGCCAAAGACCGAGGCGGTCTCGGCCAGCGTCAGCGGGGTGGAGGCCAGCAGCTCGCCCTGTCCGGCGGCCAGACGCTGATGGACGCCGTGGCCCAGCTCATGTGCCAGCGTCATCACGTCGCGCGGTTTGCCCAGATAATTCAGCAGGATATAGGGATGCGCGGTGGTGACCGTCGGATGGGCGAAAGCGCCGGGCGCCTTGCCGGGCTTGACGCCCGCATCGATCCAGCCCTTGTCGAAGAACGGCTCGGCCAGTTGGGCCAGACGGGGCGAGAAGCCGGCATAGGCCTCGGTCACGGTGGCGCGGGCCTCGGGCCAGCCGATGGTGCGCGGGGTCTCGGTCGGCAGGGGGGCGTTGCGGTCCCAGACCTGCAGCCGGTCCAGACCCAGCCATTTCGCCTTCAGCGCATAATAGCGGTGCGACAGGCGGGGATAGGCGGCGGTCACGGCATTGCGCAGCGCCTCGACCACCTCGGGTTCGACATGGTTGGACAGATGGCGGCCATGCTGGGGGGTCGGCATCTTGCGCCATTTGTCCTCGATGGCCTTTTCCTTGGCCAGCGTGTTGTGGATGCGCGCGAACAGGCCGACCTGCGCCGAAAAGACCTTGGCCAGCGCGCGGGCGCCCGCCTCGCGGCGGCTGCGGTCGTGATCGCTGAGCAGGTTCAGCGTCGCCTCCAGCCCCATGGTCTCGCCCTCGACCTCGAAGGTCATGGCGGCGGTCGTTTCGTCGAAGAGGCGGTTCCAGGCGGCGGCGCCGACGACGGAATTGTCGTGCAGGAACTGTTCCAGCTCGTCCGACAGCTGGTGCGGGCGCATCGCGCGCATCCGGTCGAACACGGGCTTGTAACGGGCGGGCCCGTCGGGTGCGGTGAAGACGGTCGCATATCCCTCATCAGGGATGCGGTTGAATTCGAGGCTGAAAAAGACCAGCGGCGTGGTCATGTCGGTGATCTTTGCCTGCAGATCGCCCATCTGCTTGGCGCGGACCGGATCGGTAGTGTTCTGGTAATAGCGCAGGCCCGCATAGGACATGATGCGCCCGGCCAGAATGTCGATCTGCTGATAGGTTTCGATCGCCTCCAGCATCTGCGAGGGCGTCAGGGCGGCCAGCCGGCCCTGATAATCCGAGGCGAAACCCTGCACCAGCACCTCAAGCCGGTCCAGATCGGCGGCAAGCTCGGGGCTGTCGGGTGCGGGATAAAGATCGCTTAGATCCCATTCGGGAAGGGTTCCGAAATTACCCTGCGCGTGAGCTGCCGCGGGGTCGGTCGCGTCGAATGCCATATGGCCTGCCATGATCGGTCCTTTTCAGTGGTCTGGCCCCAGATGTGGAGCCTGACGGGGTAGGGTGCAAGGTTCGGGCCTGGTGGAGAGGGCGGAAGGGGGGCGCTGCCCCCATCGCGTTCCGCGATTCCCCCGGGATATTTTTATGAAGAAGAAAGGCTTAGGAGGCGCGAGAAGGCGGGGGCGTGGGTGATGGTCGTGTGGCGGGGCAGCTGGCCGTGGATTTGCAGGGCGGGGCCTTGATGGGGCGAGGTGAGGCTGGCCGGGGTAAAGCCGCTGCGGCTGTAATAGGCGGGATCGCCGAGGACCACCACGGGGCGGTCGCCTGCGGCTTGCAGTGCGCAGGCGATCAGCGCGCGGCCAAGGCCCCGGCCCTGCAGCGCGGGATGGACGGCCAGCGGCGCCAGCGCATAGGCGGGGCGATCGGCCTGCAAGGGTGACAGGGCGATATGACCCACCGGCAGGCCATCGGCATGCGCGATCAGCGAGACCGCCAGATCGCCCGCGCGGCGCAGATTGTGGACGAGGTCGGCCTCGGCCCGCGTGCCGAAGGTCAGGGTCAGCAGCCGGTCGAGGGCGTCGTGATCGGATGCGGTCTCGGGGCGGATGGCGGGATGCAGGTCATGGCGGTGGAAATCGCGGGTCAGGCCGGTGCTGGCCTGTCCCCATGTGCTGTCGGCGGTGCGGGTCTGATGGGCGGCGAAGGCATCGGCGTCCGTGAAGATCTCGGACAGGGTCCAGATCAGCGGGTCTTCGGATTGCGCGATGTCGAAGCGCAGGCAGCCCGGCTCGGCGCGGCTGAGGGCCTGATGATCGGGCAACAGATCCAGCGCCGTCATCATCTGGCCCATGTCATGGCAGATCAGGCGGCCCTGCAGCGCGATCATCGGCCGCGAGAGGGGGGCGGGCTGGCCGCCGGTGATGGCCGGGGCAGGGTGGTGGTGACCGCAGGCGCAGCTCATGGACGGATCCCCCAATGTTCGGGGCAGCATCGGGGGCGGCGAGCGCGGCGTCAAGGCGCGCGTCCTCAGACCGGATCGCCTGCGTCAAGCCGGGCCAGAAATGCCGCCGCCTGTTCGCGGATCAGGGACTGCCGGTCGGGGTCCATCCGGTCCCATGTCCCATAGATGCGTCCGATCCGCGGGTTCGTGGCAAAGCGATCGCGGTGGCGGGCCAGAAAATCCCAATAGAGCAGGTTGAACGGGCAGGCCTTGTCGCCGGTCTTGTCGGCCACCTTATAGGCGCAGCCCTTGCAGTAATCGGACATCTTGTTGATGTAATTGCCGGAACTGACATAAGGCTTGCTGCCCACCACACCGCCATCGGCGAACTGGCTCATCCCGATGACATTGGGCGCCTCGACCCATTCATAGGCGTCGATATAGACCTCGAGATACCATTCATGGACCTGATGGGGGTCGATTCCGGCCAGCAGGGCGAAATTGCCGGTCACCATCAGGCGCTGGATATGATGGGCATAGGCGTGGTCGCGGGTCTGGGCCACCGCGTGGGACAGGCAGTTCATCGCGGTGGGCGCCCCCCAGTACAGCGGCGGCAAATTCCGGTGATGGTTCAGCGCGTTGCGCGAGGTATATTCGGGGCCTTCGAGGAAGTAGATGCCGCGCATGAATTCGCGCCAGCCGATGATCTGGCGGATGAACCCTTCGGCTGAGTTGAGCCGAACCTGGCCCGCCGCATAAGCCTTGGCGGCGGCATCGCAGACCTCGCGCGGGGACAGCAGGCCGGCATTGAGATAGGGCGACAGGACCGAATGATGCAGGAACGGATCGTCCTGCAGCATCGCATCCTGCGTCGGGCCGAAATCGTCCAGCGAATGGGCGATGAAATGGTCCAGCACCTGCAGCGCGCCCGCGCGGTCGGTGGCATAGGCAAAGGGGCGCAAGCGTCCGAAATTGTCGGGGAAGCGGGCCGCGACCAGATCCAGAACCTCGGTCGTCACCGGGTCGGGATCGAAGCGTGGCGGGGCCTGGCGCAACAGATCGGCGCGGGCGGGCTTGCGGTTGTCGTGGTCAAAGTTCCATTGGCCGCCCGCAGGCTGATCGCCCTCCATCAGCAACCCTGTCTTGCGGCGCATGTCGCGATAGAACCATTCCATCCGCAATTCCTTGCGATCCTTGGCCCAGTCCTGAAATTCCGCGTGGCTGGCCAGAAAGCGGTCGTCGGGCAGCTGGGTGACGGGCAGCGGCAGATCGGCCAAGGCGCGGATCAGGCGCCATTCGCCGGGCTCGGTCGCGATGACCCGCGTGGCGCCATGCTGGGCGGCGCGGCGCAGCAGCTCGGACGGGATGGACTGGCCGTTATCGGGATCGTCCAGCGTCGTATAGGCGACCGTCAGCCCCTCGGCCCGCAACTGGCCCGCGAACTTGCGCATGGCGGCGAACAGAAAGGCGATCTTCTGGGGATGGTGGCGGACATAGCTGGCCTCGGCCATGACCTCGGCCATGACGATCACGTCGCCGGGCTGGACCGCGCGCAGGGCGGCCACGTCGCGCGACAGCTGGTCGCCCAGGATCAGGATCAGCCGCGCCATCACGTCCCTCCGAAAACCACAGGACGCGCAGCATGGCGTCTGCGTTCCCGGCCTGCGATGCGGCGCGGTGCCGCGCAGGGGGCCGTCGGGCGGGGCCTTGGACCTTGCATCGGGGGGCTGGATGGACCAGAAGTCCAAGGGAAAACTCCGTCATCGAAAGCCCGCCCCATGCGTCTGTCGCGTTATTTCCTGCCCGTGCTGAAGGAAGACCCCAAAGAGGCGCAGATCGTCAGCCACCGGCTGATGCTGCGCGCGGGCATGATCAAGCAGCAGGCGGCGGGGATCTATTCCTGGCTGCCGATGGGCTTCAAGGTTCTCAAGCGCATCGAGCAGATCGTGCACGAGGAACAGCAGCGCGCGGGCCATATCCCGATGCTGATGCCGACGCTGCAACCCGCCGATCTGTGGCGCGAGAGCGGCCGCTATGACGATTATGGCGAAGAGATGCTGCGCGTCACCGACCGCCACAAGCGCGACCTGCTGTACGGCCCCACGAACGAGGAGATGATCACCGACATCTTCCGCAGCCATGTGAACAGCTACAAGGATCTGCCGCTGACGCTGTATCACATTCAGTGGAAATTCCGCGACGAGATCCGCCCGCGCTTTGGCGTGATGCGGGGGCGCGAGTTCCTGATGAAGGACGGCTATAACTTCGACCTGACGAAAGAGGCCGCACTGCATGCCTATAACCGGCATCTGGTCAGCTATCTGCGCAGCTATGAACGCATGGGTCTGCAGGCCATTCCGATGCGCGCCGATGGCGGCCCGATCGGTGGCGATTACACGCATGAATTTCTGGTGCTGGCCGAGACCGGCGAATCCGAGGTCTTTTATGACAGCCAGATCACCGACCTGACCTTTGGCGACCGCCAGATCGATTACGACAATGTCGAGGAATGTCAGGCCGTGCTGGAGGAATTCACCAGCCGCTATGCCCGCACCGACGAGACGCATGACGAGGCCGTCTATGCCGACGTCCCCGAGGATCGCCGTCGCACCGCGCGCGGGATCGAGGTCGGGCAGATCTTCTATTTCGGCACCAAGTATTCCGAACCGATGGGCGCCACGGTGCGCGGTGCGGACGGGGCACAGGTGCCTGTGCATATGGGCAGCCACGGGATCGGCGTCAGCCGCCTGCTGGGCGCGATCATCGAGGCCAATCACGACGACAAGGGCATCATCTGGCCCGAGGGCGTGACGCCCTTTCATGTCGGCATCGTCAATCTGAAGCAGGGCGACAATTCGACCGACAGCGCCTGTCAGGCGATCTATGCCGAATTGCAGAATCGCGGGCTGGACCCGCTTTATGACGATCGCGACGAACGGGCCGGGGCGAAATTCGCATCGATGGATCTGATCGGCCTGCCCTGGCGGATCACGGTCGGCCCGCGCGGCCTGACCAACAACAAGGTCGAGTTGACCTGCCGCCGCACCGGCCAGACCGAGGAATTGTCGCCCGCCGATGCGATCCACCGGGTCATGCAGATCTATCAGCCGGTTCTGGGGCTGCCTGTTCAGGACAAGTGAAAGGGCCCGGACATTTGAAAGGGCGGGGGACATGACCGGGCTGTTGCGGCTGGCTTTGGCGGGGCTTCTGGCCGCCCTGTTGTCGCAATTTCCGGCTTTTTCGGACCAATATGTCCAACGGCTTGGCGGTCAGGTCGATGCGCTGACGCTGGTCGTTCAGGAATTCGACGCCAGCGCCACCCGCGCCGGGCTGTCGCGGACCGAGGCGCTGGCCGATCTGTCGGGCAGCGCCTTTCGCGACGGTCACCGCGCCGACATGACCCGCGCCTTCACCCGGCTGGACCGGGCGCGCGCCGATCTGGCCATGCTGCGCATCGCGGGGCCGCTGGAACGGATGCTGCTGCCCCACCGGCTGCGCGATCTGGACACGTTACGCGCCACCTGGGACGATTTCCGCCCGGCGCTGCCGCTGACCACGTCCGGGCTGATGGCGGGGGGATTGGGTTTCGTGCTGGGCTGGTTGCTGGCCGCGCTGACGGGACGGGCGTTCCGGCGTCAGGACCGGCTTGGCTGGCGCTAGGGGCCTTGTGCGCTTTGCTTACAAACAATGCAAAAGCGCAGCAGATGACCCTTCCTTTTTGAACGTCCCGCTTCTAACCTGACGCGCAGGACAACGTTCCAACTGGGAGACTTCTACATGAAAAACCTTCTTCTTGCGACCGCCGCCGCCGCATTGATGGCCGGTGCCGCTGGCGCTGAAGAGATCAAGCTGGGCATCTCGCTTGGCTTTACCGGACCGCTGGAATCGATGGCCCCTGCCATGCAGCAGGGCGCCG
Source organism: Paracoccus nototheniae (assembly GCF_004335005.1). Lineage (GTDB taxonomy): Bacteria > Pseudomonadota > Alphaproteobacteria > Rhodobacterales > Rhodobacteraceae > Paracoccus > Paracoccus nototheniae. The sequence goes on from NZ_RQRT01000005.1 coordinate 59,817, forward strand.
AGATGGCGATGAAGGAAGTCAGCGATTCGGGCCTGCTGCTGGATGGATCGACCGTCGTGTCGGTCACCGGCGACAGCACCTGCATCGATGCCGCCGCCGCGACCGCGACAGTCGAACGCCTGATCGCCTCGGAAGGCATCAAGGGCATGATCGGCGGCATGTGTTCGGGCGAAACCATCGCCTCGCTGGAAAACGTCGCCAAGGCCAATGGCATGGTGATGATCTCGCCCTCGGCCACCTCTCCGGCGCTGACGGATATCGAGGATGACGGGCTGTTCTTCCGCACCGCCCCCTCGGATGCCCGTCAGGGCGAGGTGATGGCGCAGGTGATCGCCGACCGCGACATCTCGTCGGTCGCCGTGACCTATACCAACAACGATTACGGCAAGGGTCTGGCCGATGCCTTTGCGGCGTCCTTTACCGCCAATGGCGGCACGGTCACCGTCAACAGCGCCCATGACGACGGCAAGGCTGATTACTCGGCCGAGGTCGGGGCACTGGCGGCCGCGGGCGGCGATGCGCTGGTCGTGGTCGGCTATGTGGATCAGGGCGGTTCGGGCATCGTGCGCGGCGCGCTGGACAGCGGCGCGTTCGAAACCTTCGTCTTCCCCGACGGCATGGTCGGCAGCGCGCTGGAGGAAAACTTCGGCACCGAGATCGACGGCAGCTTTGGCCAGAACCCCGCCGCCGAGGGCGAGGGCCGCGAGACCTATCTGACCATGGCCGAGGCTGCGGGCTTTGACGGTTCCGGCGCCTTTTCCGGCGAGGCTTATGACGCGGCGGCGCTGATGCTGCTGGCGATGGCCAAGGCGGGATCGTCCGATCCGGCGGTCTATAAGGACAGCGTGATGGACGTGGCCAACGGCCCCGGCGAGGAAATCCTGCCCGGCGAACTGGCCAAGGCGCTGGAGATTATCAATGGCGGCGGCGATGTCGATTATGTCGGCGCCACTGCGGTCGATCTGGTCGGACCCGGCGAATCCGCCGGCACCTTCCGCGAGGTGCAGTTCACCGATGGCAAGCTTGAGGTCGTCGGCTATCGCTGACCCTTTCGTCACGTGACGCGGCCCGGCAGGAATGCCGGGCCATTTTTCAAATAATAAGAACCGCTTGCCGCATAGACTTCACCTATTGTGTGAAGACAGGGACAGGGACGCATGATCAGGGTCGAGGATCTTCACAGACATTTCGGCGGCTTTCGCGCCGTCGATGGCGCCAGCCTGACGATCGAGACAGGATCGATCACCGGGCTGATCGGCCCCAATGGCGCGGGGAAATCGACGCTGTTCAACGTCATCGCGGGCGTGCTGCCCCCCACCTCGGGCCGCGTCTTCATGGATGGCGAGGATATCACCGGCCTGCCGCCGCACACGCTGTTTCACAAGGGTCTGCTGCGCACCTTCCAGATGGCGCATGAGTTTTCCAGCATGACCGTGCGCGAGAATCTGATGATGGTGCCCGGCCTGCAATCGGGCGAGACGATCTGGAAGACCTGGTTCCAGCGTGGCCGCATCGCCCGGGAAGAGGCCGACCTGCGGCGCAAGGCCGACGAGGTGCTGGATTTCCTGACCATCCGCCACCTGACCCATGAAAAGGCCGGCAACCTGTCGGGCGGTCAGAAAAAGCTGCTGGAGCTGGGCCGCACGATGATGGTCGATGCCAAGATCGTCTTTCTGGACGAGGTCGGCGCGGGCGTGAACCGCACCCTGCTGATGACCATCGCTGACGCGATCCTGCGCCTGAACCGCGAACGGGGCTATACCTTCTGCGTCATCGAACATGACATGGATTTCATCGGCAAGCTGTGCGACCCGGTGATCGTCATGGCCGAGGGGCGCGTGCTGGCCAAGGGCAGCGCGTCGGACATCATGCAGAACGAAGCGGTGATCGAGGCCTATCTGGGCACCGGCCTGAAGAACAAGGACATGGTGGGCGCATGAGCGACACGACCTTCGGCAATCGGGGCAATCGCGACGCCTCGGTCGTGAACCCCAAGGGGCGCGGCACCATCGACGGCACCCGTCGTTCTGGCCCGGTGGGACCGGGGCGGACCGGCGATCCGTTTCTGATCGGCGAGAACATGACCGGTGGATACGGCAAGGGCGCCGACATCCTGCATGATTGCACCATCGCCGTGGAACAGGGCCAGATCGCGGTGATCGTGGGGCCGAACGGCGCGGGCAAATCGACGGCGATGAAGGCGATCTTCGGGATGCTGAACCTGCGGCAGGGATCAGTCCGGCTGAGCGGGCAGGACATCACCGCGCTGAACCCGCAGGACCGCGTCAAGGCGGGGATGGGCTTTGTGCCGCAGGTGAACAACATTTTCCCGTCCATGACGGTCGAGGAGAACCTTGAAATGGGCGCCTATATCCGGCGCGACGACATCAGGGCGACGATGGCGCAGGTCTATGATCTGTTCCCCGCCGTCGCAGCCAAGCGCAAACAGGCGGCGGGCGAATTGTCGGGCGGGCAGCGCCAGCAGGTGGCCGTGGGCCGGGCGCTGATGACCCAGCCCAAGGTGCTGATGCTGGACGAACCCACCGCAGGTGTCAGCCCGATCGTGATGGACGAATTGTTCGACCGCATCATCGCCATCGCGCGCGGCGGGCTGCCGGTCCTGATGGTGGAACAGAATGCGCGTCAGGCGATGATGATCGCCGACAAGGCCTATGTTCTGGTGCAGGGCGCCAATGCCCATACCGGCACCGGAGACGAGCTGATGAAAAACGACGAGGTGCGCCGCACCTTCCTGGGGGGCTGAGACCTTGGATATCCTGAACGCCCTCGTGGTCTTTCTGAATTTCGTGTTCATCCCCGCCGCCGCCTATGGCGCGCAGCTGGCGCTTGGGGCGCTTGGGGTGACGCTGATCTATGGCATCCTGCGGTTCTCGAACTTTGCCCATGGCGATACGATGGCCTTTGGCGCCGGCGTGGTGATCCTGCTGACCTGGGGGTTGCAGGGCATGGGGATCAGCGCCGGGCCGCTGCCGACCGCGCTGATCGCGCTGCCCTTCGGCATCGCGCTGACGGCCCTGCTGGTGCTGGGCACCGACCGCGCCGTCTATCGGTTCTATCGCAAGCAAAAGGCGGCGCCGATCATTCTGGTCATGGCATCGGTGGGCGTCATGTTCGTGATGAACGGGCTGACCCGAATCCTGATCGGGGTGGATGAATACCGCTTTGACGACGGCGCGCGGTTCATCATCAATGTCCGCGATTTCCGCGAGATGACCGGCCTGCCCGAGGGGCTGGCCCTGCGCTCCACGCAGGCGCTGACGGTGGTGGTGGCGTTGGTCGTGATGGTGGCGCTGTTCTGGTTTCTCAACCGCACCAAATCCGGCAAGGCCATGCGCGCCTATTCCGATAACGAGGATCTGGCCCTGCTGTCGGGCATCGACCCTGAACGGGTTGTCCGGCTGACATGGATCATCGCGGCGGGCCTCGCCACCATCGCGGGCACGCTCTACGGATTGGACAAGTCCTTCAAGGCCTTCAACTATTTCCAGATCCTGCTGCCGATCTTTGCCGCAGCCATCGTCGGGGGCCTGGGCAATCCGCTTGGCGCCATCGCGGGCGGCTTTCTGGTCGCCTTTTCCGAGGTGGCGGTGACCTATCCCTGGGTCCGGGTCGTCGGCTATCTGGTGCCGGGGTTCGAGCCTTCGGGCCTGATGCAGCTGCTGGGGACGGAATACAAATTCGCCGTCAGCTTTGTGATTCTGATCGTCGTTCTGCTGTTCAGGCCCACGGGTCTGTTCCGCGGCAAATCGGTGTAAGGGGAAGATCATGGCCACCAACCGTCAAGCCACCTCCTCCTCCAGCCGCTGGCGCGCGCCGGTGCTGTTCGCCGTGCTGGCGATTCTGTTCGTACTGGAGGGGACGGTGCGAAATTCGATGTTCTCGGGCAGCTGGAACACCTCGCTGGCGATCCTGAACATGGGGCTGATCTCGGCCATCACGGCTTTGGGCGTGAACATGCAATGGGGCTATGCGGGGCTGTTCAATGTCGGCGTCGTGGGCTTTCTGGCGATGGGCGCGCTGGCCCCGGTGCTGGTGTCGCTGCCCCCGGTCGAGGGCGCATGGGCGGCAGGCGGCACCCGCCTGATGATGGCGCTGGCCGTGGGTCTGGGCACGCTGGCGCTGGCCAAGCTGGCATGGACGCGCACCCGCAGCGGCCTTCTGGTGGCGGCCCTGCTGATCGGCGGCTTTGTCGCCTATCGCGCGCTGTTCGACCCCGCCGTCATCGCGATCGAGGCCAACAACCCCGCCCGCCACGGCAATATCGGCGGTCTGGGCCTGCCGGTGCTGCTGTCATGGGTGGTGGGCGGCCTGTTCGCCGCCGCCGCCGCATGGGCCATCGGCAAGGTCGCGCTTGGCTTGCGATCGGACTATCTGGCCATCGCCACGCTTGGCATCGGCGAGATCATCGTCGCCGTCATGAAGAACGAGGACTGGCTGGCGCGCGGCGTCAAGAACATCACCTCAATCCCCCGGCCCGTCGCGCAAGAGGTCGCCCTGCAGCGCAACCCCGACTTTGTCGATTTCGCCGCCAGCTGGGGATTTCCTGCCGCCGAAGCCTCGGGGATCTGGGTCAAGCTGTCCTATATGTCGCTGTTTCTGGTCGTGCTGCTGGTCATCATCCTGCTGGCCGAACTGGCACTGAAATCCCCCTGGGGCCGGATGATGCGCGCCATCCGCGACAACGAGACCGCCGCCGAGGCGATGGGCAAGGACGTCACCCGCCGCCATCTGCAGGTCTTCATTCTGGGATCGGCGGTGATCGGGGTGGCGGGCGCGATGATGGTGACGCTGGACGGGCTGCTGGCGCCGACCAGCTATAACCCGCTGCGCTATACGTTCCTGATCTGGGTGATGGTGATCGTCGGCGGGTCCGGCAACAACTGGGGCGCCGTGCTGGGCGCGGTCACGATCTGGTTCTTGTGGATCAAGGCCGAGGTCTGGGGCCCGGCCCTGATCGCGGCGCTGACCGGTCCTCTGCCCGACAGCGCTTTCAAGGCGCATCTTCTGGACAGCGCGCCGCATATGCGCTTCATCGCGATGGGGCTGGTGCTGCTGGCGGTGCTGCGGTTCGCGCCCCGGGGATTGCTGCCCGAGAAATGACACGATCGGGGCGGCGGCCATGCTGGCTGCCGCCCAGCCAGACGTCAGCGGCAGTTGTTGCCCAGAACCGTGCTCAGCCACATCCGCCCGTCGGGGCCCTGCACCGCGCCGCTGCCGACCTGATAGCTCAGCTGACCCAGAATCTGTTCGCGCTGCGGACCGGCGGCCAACCACGCGCCTACGGTGCCCTCGGGCGTGCCACCGGCCCCCACCAGCTGCACCACGCCGCAGGTCGGATAACCGACAGAGCGGGCGCGATCGACTACGTTCGATCCGTTCGACCCCGCCACATCGGCCCGGCCGGTCTGCGCCATGTCGCAGGCATGGGCCAGGGCGATGCGGTTCAGATCGTCATTCACGGCCAGCTCGTTCTTGCCCTCGGCCAGGCGCGCGGCATTGACGCCGCTGGACAGGCGCGCAGCCGCCTGCGCATCGCCGCTGCATTCGGTGGCCAGCGCCTGATCGGCGGGGGCTTGCGGGGCGTTCACGCCGGGTATCGGCAGCTGACAGGCGGACAGCACCATCAGGCAGGCGGCAGCGGCAAGGGGGGCTTTGAACATCGGACAGACCTTCTGATCGGAACGGCGGGCCGCAGGAACGCGGGCCACGGGAATAAGCGCAACGGGACGGCTTGCCGGGAAACGTCGCCCGGGATTGGCAAGTTCCGCCCCTTGGGCCCTGCGAAACCCTTGCAAGGCCCTGAAACCGCGCTTAAAGCGCATCCATGACCCAGCACCAGCGCCTTTTGATCATCGACTTCGGCAGCCAGGTGACGCAGCTGATCGCGCGTCGCCTGCGGGAACTGAATGTCTATTGCGAAATCCACCCGTTCAACGCGGTGTCCGACCAGTCGCTGCGCGACATGGCCCCACAGGCGATCATCCTGTCCGGCGGCCCCGCCAGCGTCACCGATGCGGGCAGCCCCCGCGCCCCGCAGGCGGTGTTCGACATGGGCGTGCCGGTGTTCGGCATCTGCTATGGTCAGCAGGTGATGATGGAACAGCTGGGCGGCACGGTCGAGGCCGGCCACCACGCCGAATATGGTCGCGCCTTCATCGCGCCCACGCCGGGCCATAAGTCCGACGGCATCTTCGCAGGCCTGTTCGGAACCGGCCGCGAAGAAGTCTGGATGAGCCATGGCGACCGCGTCACCCGGCTGGCCCCCGGCTTCGAGGTCATCGGTACCTCTCCCAACGCCCCCATCGCGATGATCGCGGACGAGGCGCGGCGGTTCTATGGCGTGCAGTTCCACCCCGAGGTGCATCACACGCCGCAGGGCCGCATCATGCTGGAGAATTTCGTCCGGCTGGCGGGCTTTACCGGCGACTGGACCATGGCCAGCTATAAGGACGAGGCGATCCGCAAGATCCGCGAGACGGTGGGCGACCGCAAGGTCATCTGCGGTCTGTCGGGCGGCGTCGACAGCAGCGTCGCGGCGGTCCTGATCCACGAGGCGATCGGCGACCAGCTGACCTGCGTCTTTGTCGATCACGGATTGCTGCGCCTGAACGAGGGCGCCGAAGTCGTCAAGATGTTCCGTGACAATTACAACATCCCCCTGATCCATGCAGACGAGGTCGAGCTGTTTCTGGGCTCGCTGGAGGGGATCAGCGACCCCGAGGTCAAGCGCAAGACCATCGGGCGGCTGTTCATTGACGTGTTCCAGAAATACGCCAGCGGCATCGAGGGCGCCGAGTTTCTGGCGCAGGGCACCTTGTATCCCGACGTGATCGAAAGCGTCAGCTTCAGCGGCGGGCCGTCGGTCACGATCAAGTCCCACCACAATGTCGGCGGTCTGCCCGAAAAGATGGGCCTGAAGCTGGTCGAACCCCTGCGCGAGCTGTTCAAGGACGAGGTGCGCGAACTGGGACGCGAGCTGGGCCTGCCCGCCAGCTTCATCGGCCGCCACCCGTTCCCCGGCCCCGGCCTTGCCATCCGCTGCCCCGGAGAGATCACCCGCGAAAAGCTGGAGATCCTGCGCAAGGCCGATGCCGTCTTCATCGACCAGATCCGCAAGCATGGCCTGTATGACGAGATCTGGCAGGCCTTCGTGGCGATTTTGCCGGTCCGCACGGTGGGCGTGATGGGCGACGGTCGCACCTATGATTTCGCCTGCGCGCTGCGCGCTGTGACATCGGTCGATGGGATGACGGCGGATTACTATCCCTTCACCCATGAATTCCTGGGCGAGACTGCGACCCGGATCATCAACGAGGTCAAGGGCATCAACCGCTGCACCTATGACATCACCTCGAAGCCTCCGGGCACGATCGAGTGGGAATGATCTGAGGCCGTCTTCACCGCGGCGCGATGCCTGTCCGGCACAACCGGCCGGACGGGCAGTTGGCGCGGCACCCGGTGACCCTTTCGGGCCCATCCTGCAAGCGGCGCCTTGATCTGGATCAAGGCGCCGCGCCGCCCGATGGCCTATGCCGGAAGGATGCGGCAGGTCCGGGCCTTTTTCCCAGCATCATCCCGGCCGGCCCCCCTGAAGGAGGGTTGATCATGGCCTATAAAACGCTGTTGACCGTGCTGACCGATGCGGCCGGGGCAGGGCCTTTGCTGGCCGATGCCGTCGCGCTGGCGCGGCGTCATGATGCGCATCTGGACGTGCTGTGTCTGGGCTTCGATCTCAGCACCACGGGCTATTACGATCCGGGCGGCGCGATGGCCATTCAGGTCGAAAACATCGCCGCAGCCCAGGCCGAGGCCCGCGATCTGGGCGTGCTGGCCCGCCGCGTGCTGGACAGGGAGGACATCCGCTTTGGCATCGAGACCGAGGCGCTGCCCTTTGGCGGCATCGGCGCGATGGTGGCCGCGCGGGCGCGTTTCGCCGATCTGACGGTGCTGCCCCGCCCCTATGGCGAGGGCGCATCGGATGAGACGGTGATGGTGCTGGAGGCGGCGTTGTTCGCCGGGCATTCACCCGTGCTGGTCGTGCCCCCCACCGGCCTGCCTGCGGTCTTTGGCACCCGCATCGTCATCGGCTGGAACCAGACGCCCGAGGCGCTGACCGCCACCCGCGCCGCCCTGCCGTTCCTGCAGGCCGCAGCGACCGTGGACATCACCGTGATCGCGCCCCCGCGGCACAGCCCCGACCGATCCGATCCCGGCGGTGCGCTGGCGCAGATGCTGTCGCGCCACGCTGTGCGGGCCGGGGTCAGCGTGCTGGCCTGCACCCTGCCGCAGGTTTCGGACGTGCTGCAGCGCCACCTGCACGACAGCGGCGCCGACATGCTGGTGATGGGGGCTTACGGGCATTCCCGCCTGCGCGAGGCCATTCTGGGCGGCGCCACCCGCACCATGCTGAAACTGGCAACGGTGCCGGTGCTGATGGCGCATTAACGCGTCTGGTCGACCATCCCGCCATCGGCATCGTCGCCCGCCGCCCGGACCAGCCGGGGCAGGTCGGGGATCACGATCCGGCGGGCGCCCTCCAGCCGGATCAGCCCGTCGGTCTTCAGCGCGGTCATCTGGCGGCTGACGGTTTCCAGCGTCAGGCCCAGATAATCTGCCATTGCCTCGCGCGTCAGCGGCAGATCAAAGGACAACAGTCCGGGTTCCGCGGGTCCGGATGCCGGGCCGCCCGCCATCCCTGCGCCCGCCATCCCTGCGTCCGGCGTGCGATCGCCCGCCAGGGCCGCCATCCGCTGCGCGACGATCGCCAGCAGGCTGGCGATCTTTTCGCGCGCCGCCTTGCGCCCCAGCACCAGCATCCACTGGCGCGACGCGTCCAGTTCGTCCAGCGTCATCTCCAGCAGGCGGCTGCCCAGATGGGGCACGTCGCGGATCAGGCGTTCGAACGGCGCCTTGCGGAAACAGCACAGGACCAGATCGGTCACCGCCGTCACGTCATGCGTGGCCGTCAGCCGCCCCGGTCGCCCGACGAAATCCGACGGCAGCAGCAGCCCCACCATCTGGCGGCGCCCGTCCTCCATCGTCTGGTTCAACGTCGCGACGCCCGACACGACCGAGGCCACGAAATCCATTCGGTCTCCGGCCCAGACCACCGTCTGGCCGGGTTCGAAGCTGCGATAGAACTTGATGTTTTCCAGCTGCGCCAGTTCGTCGTTTTCGCAATGCGCACAGACAGCGCGATAGCGGATCTGGCAATCGCAGCAATTCTGCGAGGTGAGCCTGAACTTTTCCAGCGACATGACGGTGAACTTTGAGCTGCGCCAGAGACGGCCCCGGACGAGACGACAATGATAGATCATCGCCCTGCTGGTTGCAACGCGCAGCCCTGATCCCGGCCCGCAGACCGCATTTCGACGTAGGCCATGCGATTTCCGGCCTTTGACGGTTGACTCCGCCGCGCCTGAGGATAAAAGGCGGCTTCCACAGGAATTCCAAGGGGTGTGCGGCGCGCGATTGCCCCGAAGCAGGAGCGATAAACATGGCGAAGCCGACCACCATCAAGATCCGGCTGAACTCGTCCGCCGGGACCGGTCATTTCTATGTGACCAAGAAAAATGCCCGGACGATGACCGAAAAGATGTCGGTTCGTAAATACGATCCCGTCGTCCGTCAGCATGTCGAATACAAGGAAGGCAAGATCAAGTAAGATCTGCCTGACCCTTCGATGCTCGATTTTCGATGCACGGGCCGCCATCCCAAAGGGATCGGCGGCCTTTTGCATGGCCCGCGCTGCGCATGACTGCACATTGACGCACCATCGCGCCCGGATCGGTTCATTTCCTGCATCCAAATGTCGGGCTGCTGCGTTAGGATGGCTCACGATCCCTGCGCCCGAAAGCCTGTCCGATGATCTCAGCCCCGATTGCCGCCGCCAGCGACTGCCCTGTCAAATCCCTGCTGCGCCGCCCGGATGGCGCGCTGGCGATGCTGACCGCATCGCAGGGCGGGTTTCCCCGTCGTCCCGGTGCGATGATGGCTCTGTGGCCCGACGGGATGCGGGTGGGCAGGCTGGGGGCGGGCTGTATCGATGCCGATATCGCCGCCCATCTGGACCGGCCCGGTCCGGTGACGCGGCTGACCTATGGCGTGGGTGGCCCGGTCGATCTGCCGCTGCCCTGTGGCGGCAGTGTCCAGATCGCGCTGATCCACCGTCCAGACCCCGACTGGCTGGGCGCGATCTGGGACGACCGGATCCGGCGCCGTACGGGTCGTTGGTGCGTCAATCTGGGAACCGGCACCGCCTGTCGCGCCGATCAGCCCGATGAGCTGGACTTTGCGCTGACCCTGCCGCCCCCGCCCGCCTTCCAGATCCACGGAGAGGGGGATGAATCGCAGGCCCTGTCCGCGCTGGTCACGGCGCTCGACCTGCCGCTTCTGGGGCAAGAGGCGCGCCCGGATGCCCATAGCGCGGTGGTGACGCTGTTTCACGACCATGACCGCGAATTGCCGGCGCTGACCCGCGCGCTGAACTCCGATGCGTTCTATATCGGCGCCCTTGGGTCGCGTCGTGCGCGCGATGCCCGCCATGCCGCGCTGCAGGCTCTGGGGATCACCGAAGCCCAATTGGCCCGGCTGCGCGGCCCGATCGGCGTGGTCAGCCCTGCCCGCGATCCGCGCCTGATCGCCGCCTCGGCCCTGACCGAGATCCTTGCCGCCTACGAGGCGCTGACTGCGTGATCCGCACCGGCCTGCTGCTGGCCGCAGGCGCCTCGCGTCGCTTTGGCCCGCAGGACAAGCTGCTGGCCCCGCTGCGGGGCCAACCTTTGGTGGCCCATGCCGCCCAAGCCATGCGCAGTACCGATCTCGATCACCGCATCGCCGTCATCGCCAATCCGGACCTGACCCCCTGGCTGGAGGGATTCCGGATCATCCTGATCGCGCAAGGCCAGCAATCCGACAGCCTGCGCGCCGGGCTTCAGGCGGCGGGCATCCCGGACCGTTTGCTGATCGTGCTGGGCGACATGCCCGACATCACTGCCGCGCATCTGTCCCGGATCATCGCCACGACGACCGACGATCTGCCCGCCTGCAGCCATGATGGACGGTCGCCGCTGCCTCCTGCCTGCTTTCCGCGCCAAAGCCTCGGCGCCCTCGAAACCCTCACCGCCGATCAGGGCGCCGCCCGCCTGCTGCGACAGCTGCCGCCCGCACAATACATCACGGCACCGACGCTGCTGCGCGACATCGATCACCCCGAAGACCTCTGACCTTTCTTCTTCATGAAAATATCCCGCAGGGGGGGTCAGCCATCGGTTCAAGAACCGCTGGCAGCCGGGGGGCGCGAAGCCCCCCCGCCGTCGCGGGACGCAAACTCAGCCCAGCACCTCCGCCACAGCCTCGGCCGTCACATCGACGATCTGGTCCGCCTCGTCGCGGGTCAGGCACAAGGGCGGCGCAAAGCCCAGGATATCGCCCTGTGGCATGGCGCGCGCGATGACGCCGCGCTTCAGCATGGCGGCGACGACCTTGGCGCCCTTGCCCTCGGAGGGGTCGAAGAACCGGCGCGCATCGCGGTCGGCCATCAGCTCGACCGCGCACAGCATCCCCTCGCCGCGCACCTCGCCGACATGGGCGTGATCGCCCACCGCCGCCGTCATGCGCTGGTTCAGATAGGCGCCGACCGTGCCGGCATTCTCGACCAGCCCCAGACTGTCGATCAGCTTCAGGTTGGCGACCCCGGCGGCGGCGCCGATCGGATGGGCGGAATAGGTCCAGCCATGGCCCATCACGCCGTTCTCATCCGTGCCGCGCGCCAGCACGTCCCACATGCGCTGCCCCACGATCGAGGCTGACAGCGGCGCATAGGCCGATGTCAGCCCCTTGGCCGATGTGATCAGGTCGGGTTTCATGCCGTAGTGATCGGACCCGAACATGGTGCCAAGACGGCCGAACCCGGTCACCACCTCATCCGCGATCAGCAGGATATCGTGGCGGTCCAGAACCTCCTGAATGGCGGGCCAGTACCCGGCGGGGGGCGGCACGATGCCGCCGGTGCCCAGAACCGGCTCGCCGATGAAGGCGGCGATGGTGTCGGCGCCGTGTTCCGCGATCAGCGCTTCCAGTTTTTCGACGCAATGGCCGACGAAATCGGCCTCGGACATGGCGGCATCGGGGCGGCGGAAATAATAGGGCGCCTCGGTATGGATCACCTGTTCCAGCGGCAGATCGAATTTCTTGTGGAACAGCTCCAGCCCGGTCATGGATCCGGTGATCAGCCCCGACCCGTGATAGCCGCGCCAGCGGCTGATGATCTTTTTTTTCTTCGGGCGGTTCAGGATATTGTTGTAATACCAGATCAGCTTGATGTTCGTCTCGTTCGCATCCGATCCCGACAGGCCGAAATAGACCCGCGCCATGCCTTCCGGTGCGCGGTCCATGACCATCTTGGCCAGCGTGATCGCGGCCTCGGTCCCGTGGCCCGCATAGGAATGGTAATAGGCCAGCTCGCGCGCCTGCGTGGCGATCGCCTCGGCGATTTCCTGACGGCCATAGCCGACATTCACGCAATAGAGGCCCGCGAATCCGTCCAGCAGCTTGTTGCCGTCACGGTCATGGATGTGACAGCCGCTGCCGCCGGTCACGATGCGCTGCGGCGCCTCGCCGCGCGCGAATTGTCCCAGATGGGTCGAGGGATGGAAAAAGCTCTCGCGGTCCCATTTCGCCAGTTCATCATTGGTCAGCATAGCGTGTCCTCTCATGCCCAATCGCGGCAGATATATTTGATGTCGGTAAAGGCCTCGAGCCCCTGACGGGCGCCCTCGCGGCCGATCCCGGATTGCTTCATGCCCCCGAAGGGGATCGGCGCGCCGGTGACCTTGGTGCGGTTCACGGCGACCATGCCGTATTGCAGCGCCCGCGTCAGACGATAGATGCGGCGCGGGTCAAGGCTGTGGACATAGGCGACCAGCCCGTATTCGCTGGCATTGGCGCGGGAGATCACCTCGTCCTCGGTGTCAAAGACCGACAGGGCGGCGACCGGGCCAAAGGTTTCCTCGCGCATGATCGCGGCACTGTCGGGCACATCGGCCAGCACGGTCGGCTGGAAGAACAGCGGCCCCTGATCGCCGTCCACCGCGCCCCCGGTCAGGATGCGGGCGCCCTGGGCCACGGCATCGGCGACATGGGCGACCTGCTTGGCGATCGCGCGGTCATGAATCAGCGGTCCCAGATCGCCGTCCTGCATGCCAGGCGCCAATGTCAGCTTGTCCACCGCCGCCGCAAAGCGGGCGCAGAAATCGTCATAGACGGGCCGGTGAATATAGAAGCGGTTGGCGCCCAGACAATCCTGACCCGAGGTGGCGAACTTGGCCTTGACCGCCTCGGCCACGGCGCGGTCCAGATCGCAGCCCTCGAACACGATGAAGGGGGCGTGGCCGCCCAGTTCCAGCACCAGCCGTTTGACCGTATCGGCGGATTGGCGGTAAAGCAGCCGCCCCACCTCGGTCGAGCCGGTGAAGGACAGCGCGCGGACGCGGGGATCGCCGGTCCAGACGCCGACGATGGTCGCGGCGTCGCCGATGACGGTGTTCACGACGCCATCCGGGAATCCCGCACGGCTCGCCAGCACCGCCAGCGCCAGCGCCGACAGGGGGGTTTCGGCGGACGGGTGGATGACCACCGTGCAGCCCGCGCCCAAGGCCGCCGCCGCCTTGCGGGTGATCATCGCACAGGGAAAATTCCACGGCGTGATCAGAGCGGCGACGCCCACGGGTTCGCGCCACAGCTCCATCTCGGCATCGGGCAGGTGGCTGGTCACGCCTTCGATATTCGGGCGCAGGGCTTCCTCGGCATAGAAGGCCACGAAGCTGGCGGCATAGTCGATTTCGCCGCGCGCCTCGCTGATCGGTTTGCCCTGTTCGGCGACCATGATCAGGGCCAGATCCTCGCGCGCCTCAAGGATCAGGGCGTGCCAGCGGTGCAGGATCGTGGCGCGGTGCTGGGGCAGCATGGCCGACCATGCGGGAAAGGCCGCCTGTGCCGCATCGACGGCGGCGCGCGCGCCCTTGGCGTCGCTGATGGCGACCTGGGCGGTCAGCCCGCCGGTGGCGGGATCGCGCACGGCCATCCGGCCATCCGCCGGAAAATCGCCCGCGCCGGGCAGCAGGCCCTGATCAGTCAGGCGTTCGGGCAGCGGGGTCTGGTGATCGTCAAGCATCAAAGCCTCCTTGTTGATCCAAGGATGGCGCAGGTGGGGCAGGGGATTTGCCTGTAGGCGGCGGGATGGGCAGAGAATTCCTCTGTTGTCGCGCGGCGGGGCGCGAGAATCCTCTAGCCCAGCAGCGCGCTGGCGGGGGGCTGGTCCTTGACCGGCTTGGTCACGATATAGCTGAAATAGCGCCGCACCCCGGCCCGGCTTTCCAGCAGCCCGTCCATCAGCGTCTGGAACGCGGCCACGTCCGAGGCGATGACCTGCATCAAGTAATCATAGCCGCCGCCGATGGCCCAGCAGCCGGTGACCTGATCCATCCGGGCGATCACCCGTTCGAACATCTGGAAATTCTCGCTGCGATGGCTGTCCAGCTCGACCGTGACAAAGACCTGCACATGCGGCCCAAGCGCCGCCAGATCGATTTGGGCGCGATAGCCCCGAATCAGCCCCGCCTGTTCCAGACGCTTCATGCGGTCCCAGCAGGGGGTGGGCGACAGGTTCACGCGGGCGGCCAGATCGGTTTTGGCGATGCGCCCCTCGCGCGACAGGATCGCCAGAATGGCGATGTCGCGGTCGTCAAGGCGCGGACTGCGGGGCAAAAGGGGGCTGCGGGGCGGGATCATGCGCCCGCTTGTTCCCGGCGCGGCGCGGCTTGTCAATCCGGCCCCGCCACGCGATCCTGCGCCTTATGTCCCATTGGCCCCTTCGACGCGACGACATCAGCCGCCCCGCCTATCGCAGCCTTGCCCAAGGCATCGCGGCGGCCATCGATGCAGGCAGTCTGGCGCCCGGCGCGCGCCTGCCGCCGCATCGCGATCTGGCATGGCAACTGGGCGTCAGCGTCCAGACCGTCAGCCGCGCCTATGAGGAACTGATCCGCGCCGACCTGATCTCGGGCGAGGTGGGGCGGGGCAGTTTTGTGCGGTCCGGCCCGCGCGAGACGATCGAGGTGCCGTGGTTCCGCGCCCCCACCGACCGGCCGCCCATCGATCTGTCGATGATGACACCGGTGGCGCTGCCGCAGATCGCGGATGCCTGGCGCGACAGCCTGATGCGGATCGCGGATCGCTTGCCGCCCTCGGCCATGATGTCCTTTCGTCCGCGCCAGACGATGTCGCTTTATGGCGGGATGGCGGCGGCATGGCTGGCGCGCTGCGGGATGGTGGTGCCCGCGCAGCGCATCCTGATTACCAATGGCACCACGCCCGCCATGTTCGTGGCCCTGATGAGCGTCGCGCAGCCCGGCGACATCATCGCGACCGAGGCCGCGACCTGCCACACGCTGCGCCCCGCCGCCCAGCATCTGCATCTGCGCCTGCGGGGTATTCCGGGCGATGCACGCGGCATGGACCCCGACGCGCTGATCGCTGCCGCGCGCGCCTCGGGCGGGCGGATGAAGGCGGTGTTCGTGCTGCCCTCGGGTGGCGGGCCCAGGGCGCAGATCATGGACCGCGACCGGCGCGAGGCGCTGGCGCAGGCCGCCACGCAAGCCGGGCTGGTGATTCTGGAAAGCGATCCGACCGGCCCCATGCCGCCGCGCCGTCCCCCCGCACTGTCCGGTTTCGCGCCGGAACGCAGTTTCTATTTCACCGGCCTGTCGAAATGCCTGTCGCCGGGGCTGCGGCTTGGTTTTCTTGCGATGCCCGAAAATATGGCAGAGGCCGCGCTGAACCGGCATCTGTCGATGGCCTGGATGGCGACCCCGCTGATGGCCGAGATCGCGCAGGACTGGATCAGCGGCGGCACGGCGGATGCGCTGCTGGCCGAACAGCGGTTGCAGCTGGCGACCCGCAACCGGATGGCCGCGCGGATTCTGGGGCCGCGCGCGCAAGGCTTCCTGCATGGGCTGCATCGCTGGCTGCCCCTGCCCGACGGTCAGGACGAGGCGCAGGCCCTGTCCGCCGCCCTGTCGCAACAGGTCGCGCTGGCGCCGGGCGCGGGCTTTGCGATGCTGCCTGCGGGGCCCGCGCTGCGCGTCTCGATCGGGGGGGCGTCCCTGCGTGATCTGGAACAGGCATTGCGCATCGTTTCGGCAATCCTGCCCGCCGAATCCCCCGTCTGAGGCCCCGGCTGCCGGGGACCGGTTTGACTTCCGGCGTCAAAATTGTCATGATTTAATATACAAATTGACTTGGAATCTGCTTCGTCCGAATTCTCGGGCCAAGCCGGAACGGGCATTTTCGCCCGAATCCCGCACCCAGAGGCCGCAGGTGCATCGCGCCGGGACGGCCCGCCAACGGAGGTAACTCATGACCATCAAGACCCTGACGACCGCCAGCCTGACCGCCCTGATCCTCGGCTCGGGCACCGCGATGGCGGACACCTGGCGCTATGCTTTCGAAGAGGCTCTGGACGAGGTTCAGGGCGTCTATGCCCAGAAATTCAAGGAAGAGGTCGAGGCCAATTCCGACCACGAGGTTCAGCTGTTCCCGTTTGGCACGCTTGGCGAATCCGACAACATCATGGAACAGGCGCAATCGGGCATCCTGCAGTTCGTGAACCAGTCGCCCGGCTTCACCGGCGCGCTGATCCCCGAGGCGCAGGTGTTCTTCGTGCCCTATCTGCTGCCCGAGGATCAGGACCAGCTGGTCAGCTTTTTCCGCAACTCGGAAACCATCACCAGCATCTTCCCCGAGCTATATGCCGAACAGGGGCTGGAACTGCTGAAGATGTATCCCGAGGGCGAGGTGATGCTGACCACCAAGACCCCCGTCGAAAGCCCCGCCGATCTGAGCGACGTCAAGGTCCGCGTGATGACCAACCCGCTGCTGGTCGAAAGCTATCGGGCCTTTGGCGCGACGCCGACGCCGCTGCCTTGGGGCGAGACCTATGGCGGCTTGCAGACCGGCATCATCGACGGTCAGGAAAACCCTGCCTTCTTCATCGAATCGACGCGGATGTACGAGGTCACCGACCATATCACCCGGCTTGGCCACAACAACTTTACCACCGCGCTGATGGCCAATCAGGAGTTTTTCGAGGGGCTGGACGAGGCTGACCAGCAGGTCATCCAGGCCGCCGCCGATGCCGCCTTCGATCACATCATCGACTATCAGCAGGGCCTGACCGAGACCGCGCTGGAGGCGATCATGGAGGCCAAGCCGGCCATGACCGTCACCACCCTGACCGAGGAACAGCGCGCACCCTTCCGCGAGACGGCGGGCGATGTCGAGGCGACCTTCCTGGAAATCGGCGGTCCGCGCGCGCAAGAGGTGCTGGACCAGATGAAAGCCGATCTGGAAGCCGCCGCCGCCAGCTGATCCGCACCTGATGACCGGGGCCGGCCACATCGGTGGCCGGTCCTGCCGATGAACCCCATGCAAGGCACAGGTGGCCATGACGAACGATCCCGACCCTTCGCGTGACGCCACTGCCATTCCCGGACCATCCCCGGTCGATGCCGCCGTTCTGGCCGCCGCCGAGGCGGTGCAGGCGCAGGACGATATCGATGACGGGCTGTATGAATCCGGTCTGCCCGGACCGCTTGGTCTGCTGGACAAGGGCATCGCGCGGCTCGAGGCCTTTGCGCTGGCCTTTGGCGTGCTGGCCATGGCCTTCAACACCACGTCCAATGTGGTCGGACGTTTCGTCTTTGGCCAGTCGCTGTATTTTTCGGAAGAGATCAATCAGGCGCTGATCGTGCTGATCACATTCGCGGGCATCTCCTATGCCGCGCGGCATGGGCGCCATATCCGCATGTCGGCGATCACCGATGCGCTGCCCTTCCGGGAGCGCAAGGCGATGATGGTGATCACCTCGGGCGTGACGGCGGTGCTGCTGCTGGCGCTGTCATGGTATGCGCTGACCTATGTGATGACGCAGGCCGGGCGGGGTCGGGTGCTGCCCGCGCTGCGCATCCCGCAATGGTGGATTCTGGTCTGGGTGCCTGCGGGCCTGTTCCTGACCGGTCTGCAATATGCGCTGACCGCGCTGAAGAACCTGACCGATCCCGAAATCTGGCTGTCGACCGCGACGCGCGACGGCTATGACCTGCCGCACAAGGACAAAGCCCCATGACCGCCGCCATTCTGGGCACGATGATCGTGCTTTTGCTGCTGGGCTTTCCGATGATGGTGCCGCTGATCATTGGATCGATGGTCGGCTTTGTGGGCCTGTTCGGAGGCTTGGGCCAGCTGGAGACGCTGGTCCAGCAGGTCATTGCGGGCATCCAGCCCGCCAGCCTGATCGCGGTGCCGATGTTCATCTTTGCCGCCGAGATCATGACCCGGGGCCAGTCCGCCGCCCGGCTGATCGATCTGGTCATGGCCTTTCTGGGCCATATCAAGGGTGGCCTTGCGATTTCCACCGCCGGGGCCTGCACCATGTTCGGCGCCGTGTCGGGATCGACGCAGGCGACCGTGGTGGCCGTCGGCGGCCCGCTGCGCCCCCGCCTGCTGAAGGCGGGCTACAGCGACAAGTTCACGCTGGCGCTGATCATCAATGCCAGCGACATCGCCTTTCTGATCCCGCCTTCGATCGGGATGATCATTTACGGCGTGGTGTCGGGCACCTCGATTTCCGAATTGTTTCTGGCCGGGATCGGGCCGGGGCTGCTGATCCTGCTGCTGTTTTCGATCTATTCCTATATCTATGCGGTGCGCCACAATGTGCCGACCGAACCCGCCGCCACCTGGCCGGAACGGTTCCGCGCCATGCGCCGCGCGATCTGGCCGCTTGGCTTTCCGGTGATCATCATCGGCGGCATCTATGGCGGCATCTTTTCGCCCACCGAGGCCGCCGCCGCCTGCGTCCTCTACGCCATCGTGCTGGAGATGATCGTGTTCCGCGAGGTCTCTCCGCGTCAGCTGTATGCGACGGCGAAATCGACCGGGCTGATCACGGCGGTGGTGTTCATTCTGGTGGGGGCGGGCGCGGCCTTCAGCTATGTCATCAGCTTTGCGCAGATCCCGCAGGCCATTCTGGGCGGCATCGGCATCGACGGGATGGGGCCTTACGGGGTGCTGTTCACCATCTCGATCGCGTTCTTCATCGGCTGCATGTTCGTCGATCCGATCGTGGTGATCCTGATCCTTGTGCCGATCTTTGCGCCGGTGGTGCAGGCGACCGGGCTGGACCCGGTGCTGGTCGGCACCATCGTCACGCTGCAGGTGGCCATCGGCAGTGCCACGCCCCCCTTCGGCTGCGACATCTTTACCGCGATCGCCGTCTTTCGCCGCCCCTATTGGGAGGTGATCCGCGGCACGCCGCCCTTCATCGCGATCCTGCTGTCGGTGTCGGTGGCGCTGATCTATTTCCCGCAGATCGCGTTGTTCCTGCGCGACATCTCGATCAGCCGGTAAGGAACTGCCATGCGCCGTGATAATTTGAACCGTTTCGGACTGGTGGCTTTGGCGACCGACCTGACGATCGAGGGCGACGCCGCCCGCCTGATGCCCCTTGGCACGCGGTTGCACGTCACCCGGATCGCGTTCGACAATCCCACCACCGCCGAAAACCTGCGCCAGACCGGCCCGCGTCTGCGCGCCGCCGTCGATCTGCTGGTGCCCGGCGTCACCCTGTCGGGGATCGGCTTTGGCTGCACCTCGGCAGCGGCGGTGCTGGGCGACCAGATGGAAACACTGGCCGGTGGGCGCGCGCCCTTGTCCACCCCCGCCAGCGCTGCCTTGCGGGCATTTCAAACGCTGCGGCTGGACCGGATCGCGCTGATGACGCCCTATCTGGCGGCCACGACCGATCTGGTGGCGGGGCATTTTCAATCCCATGGCATGAATGTTCTGCGCCGCAGTTCAATGGGTCATGCCGATGATCGGGACATGGCGATGCTGCGCGAGGCCGAGATCATCGAAATGGCCGAGGCCAGCGATCATCCCGACGCGCAGGCGCTGTTCCTGTCCTGCACCGCGCTGCCCGCGCTTGGCCTGATCGACGATCTGGAAGCGCGCTTGGGCAAGCCGGTGCTGAGTTCGAATCAGGTGCTGTTCTGGTCGATGCTGGATCAGGCGGGCATTCCCGCCACCGGACCGGGCGCGCTGTTCCGGACCCGCACATGGTAGGGCTGGATCAGGTTCTGGCCGCGCGGGACCGCATCGCGGGGCAGGTGGTGCAGACCCCCGTCGCGCTGTCGGACAGGCTGTCCGCCCATGCCGGGGGGCCGGTCTGGCTGAAGCTGGAACATCGTCAGACCACCGGCGCTTTCAAGCTGCGCGGGGCGGCCAATGCGGTGGCGCTTTTGGGCGATGTGGCGGGGGTGACCACCGCCTCGACCGGCAATCATGGCCGGGCGCTGGCCCATGCGGCGCGGGCGCGGGGGCTGCGGGCGGTCATCTGCCTGTCCCGGCTGGTTCCGCAGAACAAGATCGACGCCATCACCGCCCTTGGGGCCGAGGCGCGGATCATCGGCGACAGTCAGGACGATGCGTTCCTTGAGGCGCAGCGGCTGGAACGCGACGAGGGGTTCGCCCTGATCCCGCCCTTTGACCATGCGGATGTGATCGCGGGGCAAGGGACGCTGGCGCTGGAGATCCTCGACCAGATCCCGCAGGCCGCCGGCATCGCCGTGCCCCTGTCGGGGGGCGGTCTGCTGGCCGGGGCGGCGGTTGCCGCCAAGGCGTTGCGCCCCGATATCCGCATCATCGGCCTGTGCATGGAACGCGGCGCCGCCATGGCCGCCAGCCTTGCCGCAGGCCAGCCCGTCGAGGTGACCGAGCTGGCGACGCTGGCCGACAGTCTGGGCGGCGGGATCGGGCTGTCGAACCGGCTGACCTATCCAATGGTGCGCGACCTGATGGATGATCTGATCCTGCTGACCGAGGATCAGATCGCCACCGGCCTGCGCCATCTGGCGCATGACGGCCATGTGGTCGAGGGCGCCGCCGCCGTCGGTGCCGCTGCCGTTCTGGCCGGGCGTCTGGCGGGGCCTTTCCCGCTGGTCCTGATCCTGTCGGGCTCCAATATCGACCCCGCCGCCCATGCGGCAATCCTGAGGGCCGCATGACCCCCCTGATCCTGTCCGAGGCGCAGCTGCGCGCCCGCATCCCGCTGGATGTTGCCGCCATTGATGTGGTCGAGGCCGGTTTTGCCCGGCTGGCCGAGGGCGGTGTGGTGATGCCCCCGGTGCTGTCGATGCATCTGCCGCAGCTGAATGGTGAGGTGGACGTCAAGACCGCTTATGTACCGGGACTTCAGGGGTTTGCGCTCAAGATCTCGCCCGGTTTCTTCGACAATCCGGGGCGGGGGCTGCCCTCGACCTCGGGGTTGATGGTGGTGCTGGATGCGGTGACGGGCCGGGTCCGGGCGGTGCTGCTGGACAATGGCTATCTGACCGATATCCGCACGGCGGCGGCAGGTGGGGTGGCGGCCCGGCATCTGGCGCGGGCGGATGCCACACGTGCGGCGATCTTTGGCGCCGGGAT
Organism: Paracoccus nototheniae; assembly: GCF_004335005.1. Taxonomy (GTDB): domain Bacteria; phylum Pseudomonadota; class Alphaproteobacteria; order Rhodobacterales; family Rhodobacteraceae; genus Paracoccus; species Paracoccus nototheniae. Next base: position 81,378 of record NZ_RQRT01000005.1, read on the forward strand.
GCAGGCGCGGCTGCAGTTGCAGGCCTTGCGGTTGGTCCGGCCCCTGACCCATGCGGTGATCTGGGCGCGCGACCCGGCCCGCGCACAAGCTATGGCCAGCGAACTGGATCAACCGGGCTGCCGCGTCACGGCGACGGCCGATCCCGCCGAGGCGGCGGCACAGGCCGATATCATCGTCACCACCACCCCCGCCACGCAGCCGATCCTGCAGGCGGCGTGGCTGCGCCCCGGCCAGCACATCACCGCCATGGGCAGCGACCAGCCCGGCAAGAACGAGCTGCATCCCGACTGCCTTTCCCGCGCCGATCTGTATGTCGCCGACCGCCTCAGCCAGACCCGCCTGATGGGAGAGCTGCGCGCAGCCCTTGTCGCAGGAACCATGCCAGACGGTGATCATCCCGAACTGGGCCAGATCATCGCCCGCCAGCATCCCTGCCGCCAGTCGCAGGGTCAGATCACCATCGCCGATCTGACCGGAACCGGCGTGCAGGACACCGCCATTGCCACCCACGCGCTTGCCGCGTTTTCGAAAGACCCCGACGATGCCTGAACTGCAAAGGACACCCGAACGCTTTTCGACCGCCGAATACGAAGAGCGTCTGAAGAAAACCCGTGCCAGCATGGAAAAGCTGGGCCTCGATCTGCTGATCGTCAGCGATCCGTCGAACATGGCCTGGCTGACCGGCTATGACGGCTGGTCGTTCTATGTCCATCAATGCGTGATCGTGGGTCCGACCGGGGCGCCGATCTGGTTCGGGCGCGGGCAGGATGCCCAAGGCGCGCTGCGCACCGTCTGGATGACCGATGATCACATCATCGGCTATCCCGACCATTACGTGCAATCGACCGAACGCCACCCGATGGATTACCTGTGGGCGACGCTGGCCGACAAGGGCTGGCACAAGGGGTTCATCGGGGTCGAGATGGACAATTACTATTACTCGGCCAAGGCGCATGAGCGGCTGACCCATGGCCTGCCCGAGGCCAAGATCCTGGACGCCACCGGCCTTGTCAGCTGGCAGCGCGCGATCAAGACGCCCAAGGAACTGCAATACATGCGCAAGGCCGCGCGCATCGTCGAACGCATGCACCGCCGCATCGCCGACAAGATCGAGGTCGGCAAGCGCAAATGCGATCTGGTGGCCGAGATCTATGATGCGGGCCTGCGTTATGACGAATGGTCGGGGCATGGCGGCGATTATCCTGCCATCGTACCGCTGCTGCCATCGGGACCGGATGCGGCGGCACCGCATCTGACATGGGACGATCAGCCCATGAAGGTGGATGAGGGCACCTTCTTCGAGATCGCCGGATGCTATCAGCGTTACCATGTGCCGCTGTCGCGCACGATCTTCCTCGGGACGCCGCCCAAAGAGATGCTGGAGGCCGAAAAGGCCGTGCTGGAAGGGATGGAGGCGGGACTGGGCGCCGCCCGCGCTGGCAATACCTGCGAGGATATCGCCAATGCCTTCTTCACCGTTCTGGACCGCTATGGCATCGTCAAGGACAACCGCACCGGATACCCGATCGGTCTGTCCTATCCGCCGGACTGGGGAGAACGCACCATGTCCCTGCGCCGGGGTGACCGGACCGAGCTGAAACCGGGCATGACCTTCCATTTCATGACCGGTCTGTGGATGGAGGGCTGGGGATACGAGACCACCGAATCGCTGGTCATCACCGAGGCCGAACCCGAGCTGTTCTGTTCCATCCCGCGGCGGATGCTGGTGAAGGCATGAGCGCCGTCACCCCCACCATCCCGCTGGATCAGCCCGGCAAGCATCACGGCTTCCTGCGCCTGCCCTACAGCCGCAATGACAGCGCATGGGGCAGCGTGATGATTCCGCTGACGGTGATCGTGGGGTCCGCGGGGCCGACCGCCTTGCTGACCGGCGCCAATCACGGCGACGAGTACGAAGGCCCCATCGCCCTGCAGCAACTGGCATGGGAACTGGAACCGGCACAGGTCGCGGGGCGGATCATCATTCTGCCGACGATGAACGCCCCGGCCTTCCGGGCGGGCACGCGGGTCAGCCCGATCGATCAGGTCAACATGAACCGCTGCTTTCCGGGTCGCGCCGACGGCAGCGTGACACAGAAGATCGCGCATTACATCGACAGCGTGCTGGTGCCCTTGGCCGATGTGGTTCTGGATTACCATTCGGGCGGCAAGACGCTGGATTTCCTGCCCTATGCCGCCGCGCATTATCTGGACGATGCGGATCAGCAGGCGGCCTGCGTGGCCGCGATGCGGGCATTCGGCGCGCCATGGTCGATGATGATGCGCGAAATCGATGCGGTCGGCATGTTCGACACGGCGGTCGAGGGGCAGGGCAAGGTCTTTGTGACGACCGAACTGGGGGGCGGCGGCACCGCCACAGCCGCCAGTGCGCGCATCGCGATCCGGGGCGCGCGCAACGTGCTGCGCCATGCCGGTATCCTGTCGGGCGCGGTCGAGGGCGCGGGCGACAGCCGGATGCTGGATATGCCGGGGGATGAGTGTTTCCACTTTGCCCCCTGCGACGGGCTGCTGCATCCTCTGGCCGATCTGGGCGATCCGGTGGCCGAGGGTCAGCCGCTGGCGCAGATCTGGCCCGCCGATCGCAGTGGCGTGGCCCCGGTCACGGTGACCGCGAACCGCGCCGGGCTGATCGCGGCGCGGCATTTCCCCGGCCTTGTGCAATCGGGCGATTGTCTGGCGGTGATCGCGGTCGAAGTCGGTTAACGCATCAGCCGGGCGACGATCGGGGCCAGCAGGATCACCAGCACGATCCGCAGGATGTGGTGGCTGACCACATAGGCCAGATCGGCGCCCGCGATGATGGCGATGACCACCATCTCGGCCTGACCGCCGGGCAGGAAGGCCAGAAAGGCGTCCAGCCCGGGGGCCAGACCCAGCAGATGGATCAGTTCCAGAAAGATCAGGCTGATGACGGCCAGAATCAGCGAATAGACCAGCCCCGCCGTCACATCGATGCGCAGTTCCCGGCCGGTGATGCCCATGTATTTCGCGCCGATGGCGATGCCGATGAAGAATTGCGAGGCCTGGATGACCTCGGCCGGGGGGCGGGTCTGGATGATCCCGGTCAGCGACAGGCCCGCCGTCAGGATCATCGGCCCCAGAATCGAGGCGCCGAACAGGCCCAAGCGTTCGGCGCCCTTCCAGCCCAGCAGCCCGGCCCCGGCCATCAGGGCCAGCTGGTCCCAAGCGACCGATGTCAGCGGTGCGCCGGGGGGCTGGGACAGATCCAGACCCCACCACAGCGTCATGATCAGCGGCGCCACGGTCACGATGACCAGCACCCGGGTCGCATGGATCAGCGACAGGGCGCGGATGTCGCCGCCTGCTTCCTCGCCAAAGATCAGCATGTCCTGCAACCCGCCGGGCATCGCGGCATACCATGCGGTCGGGTGGTCAAACCCGAAGACGCGGCGGAACAGCGGATAGCCGATCAGCGCGATCACCGCGACAAAGGCTGGCACGATCGCCAGCGAGGCCGCCATGTCCGGCAGCCCCGCCAGCACCGCAGGCGTGATCGAGGCGCCGACCGCGACGCCCAGAAACGTCCGCATGAAGATGCCCAGCTGTCCCGTCCCCGCCAGCCGCTGGCCCGACAGCGCCGCGATCAGGCAGGCGATCATCGGCCCCAGCAGCCATGGCAAGGGCAGGCCGAGGGCCAGGAAGATCGCCGCGCCGGTCAGGGCGGTGGCGAATGTGGCCAGATGCGTCAGGGTCAATCGCTGCGTCCTTGCCGGAAGGGGCGCGGAAAGCCCGGCGCCGTCCGGCGGGACAGAACCAAGGATTTGCGCGATCTGCAAGGGCCGTGGCGGGGTGGGGACGCGCTGTTGCCCGCTTGCGTCAGGACGGGTTTTCGGTGCCGATGATCCGGTCCAGAACCGCGGCCAGACCCTGCGGATCGGAAAGGAAAGGCGAATGCCCCCAAGGGGTTTCGTGCCAATGCTCGACCGGGGCGCGAGCGAGCATCGCGCGTTGCAGGGCGATGGGCAGGGCGCGATCCGTGCCACACAGGATGTAATGCCGCCTGACGGGCGCGCGCCGCAGGCTGGGCAGGGGGTCGCGCAAGGGTCCAGGGGGCTGCGGGCGCAGACGGGTCAGGGCGGCGGCGGCGTTGGGTGCGGGGACATCGTGATAGAACAGGTTTTGCGCGGCCTCGGGCGGCAGGATCAGCCGACCTTGCACGTCGCGGGGCCAGTGGCGCGCGGGCGCAGGCAGAAGGCGATCCAGCGCCGCCAGACTGTCGCCCGGCAGCGGCAGATAGGAACACAGATGGATCAGCAGGCGCGGCGGGCGGCTCTGGGCCATGACCTCGGCCAGCATCCCGCCCATCGAATGGCCAAGGATGACGGGTGCGTGGGGCAGGGTGGCTGCGGCATCCATCAGGCCGGTGCCGGGCGCGTCAGGCAGGTCGGGACACAGCACCCGGTGACCGCGCGCCTGCAGAGCCTCGGCCAGCGCATCCCAGCACCAGCCGCCATGCCATGCCCCGTGGATCAGCAGGATCGTCGCCATCGCGCGACTGTGCCGCCCCATGCGGTCGCCCGCAAGCGCCTTGACCCCACAGCCCCGCTGCGGCCAGATGCCCCCGAACCGGGGGGCACGCGATGATCGACAAGCTGGAGATGTTTCTGGCCGTCGCCAAGGAGGGCCATTTCGGCCGCGCCGCCCAGACCCTTGGCATCACCCAGCCCAGCCTGTCCGCGGGGATCAAGCAGCTGGAGGAGAGCCTTGGTGTCCTCTTGATCTTTCGCGGCTCTCGCTATGGGGGGCTGACGCCCGAGGGGCAGTCGGCGCTGGTCTGGGCGCGGCGCATCGTGGGCGATGCAAGGCAGTTGCGCGACGAGATGCGGGCGGTGCGTCACGGGCTGTCGGGGCGGCTGCGCATCGCGGTGGTGCCGACCGCGCTGACATGGGCGGCGCGGCTCGCGGCCCGATACGGGGCGGCGCATCCGAATGTCGGTTTTTCGATCCTGTCGCGCAGCTCGGCCCAGATCCTGCAGATGATCGAGGATCTGGAGGTCGATGCCGGCATTTCCTATCTGGATAACGAGCCCCTGGGCAAGGTCAGCGCCGTGCCCTTGTATGACGAGGCCTATGCGCTGGTGGCGCCGCAGGATCACCCCTTGGCCGGGCGGGACCGGGTCGCGTGGTCGGCGCTGGACGGGCAGCGGCTGTGCCTGCTGACGCCGGACATGCAGAACCGGCGCATCATCAACCGTCGTCTGACCGATGCCGGGGTGACGCCGCTGGCGATGGTCGAATCGAACTCGACCGTGGTGCTGGTGTCGCAGGTGCTGGCGGGAGGCTGGCTAACCATTCTGCCGCAGGACATCGCGGGCTTTCTGGCGCAAGGCAAACCCCTGTCGCTGGTCCCGATGGAGGGCGAGGGGCCGGGCCATGCCGTCGGCCTGATCGCCCCCTGGCGCGAACCCCATACGCCGGTGCTGGAGGCCTTGCTGACCGAAGCGCGACGGATGGTTCGATAGGCAACGCCTATCGTTTGACGGAACTGCGATATTGATTTTCGAATGAAATGGCGGTCTGCTGGGTGTCCGAACCTGAAAGGCCAGCCATGCAATCGACCGCGCCAGCCCCCTCCGCCGAAGACATCCGCGATGTCATCGCCCCCCTGACCGCGCTGGAGGGGCCGATGCTGCCGATGCTGCACGCCATTCAGGCGGTCTGGGGCCATGTCCCGCAGGCCGCCGTGCCGGTGCTGGCCGATGTCCTGAACCTTGGCCGGGCCGAGGTGCATGGCGTCATCAGCTTTTACCATGATTTCCGCGATCATCCCGCCGGTCGGCAGGTGCTGAAGATCTGCCGGGCCGAGGCCTGTCAGTCGGTCGGCGGCAATGCCGTCGCGTCGGAAACCATGGCCCGGCTGGGCGTGGACTGGCACGGCACCACCGCGGATGGCGCGGTGACGGTCGAGCCGGTCTATTGTCTGGGCCTGTGCGCCTGCGGCCCCGCCGCGATGCTGGATGGCCGGGTGCTGGGGCGGGTCGATGCCGATCGGCTGGTCCTTGAACTGGGAGTGTCGGCATGAGGATCTATGTGCCGCTGGACAGTGCTGCCAAGGCGCTGGGGGCCGATGCCGTTGCCGATGCCATTGCGCGTCAGGCTGCGGCGCTGGGGCTGGACGTGCAGATCATCCGCAACGGATCGCGGGGCATGGTCTGGCTGGAGCCGCTGGTCGAGGTCGATGACGGCACCGGTCGCATCGCCTATGGCCCGGTGACCCCCGCCGATGTGCCCGCCTTGCTGGAGGGGCGTCTGAACAGTCTTGGCCCGGTCGAGGATATCCCCTTCTTCGCCCGCCAGACCCGGCTGACCTTTGCCCGCTGCGGGCTGATCGACCCGCTGGATCTGGACGATTACGCCGCCCATGGCGGGCTGGTGGGGCTGCGCCGCGCGGTCGGCATGGACAGCGCTGCCATCGTGGCCGAGGTCACCGCCAGCGGCTTGCGCGGGCGCGGCGGCGCGGGGTTTCCGACCGGCATCAAATGGAAGACCGTGGCCGAGGCCAGGGCGGATCAGAAATACATCGTCTGCAATGCCGACGAGGGCGACAGCGGCACCTTTGCCGACCGGATGATCATCGAGGGTGATCCCTTTACCCTGATCGAGGGGATGGCGATTGCCGCATTGGGCGTCGGGGCCACGCGGGGCTATGTCTATATGCGGTCGGAATATCCGGTGGCGATCGAGGTGCTGGAGCGCGCCGTGGTGATCGCCCGCCAGCGCGGGATGCTGGGTGCCGATGTGCTGGGCAGTGGCCGGACCTTCGACATGCAGGTCCGCACCGGCGCGGGTGCCTATGTCTGCGGCGAGGAGACCAGCCTGCTGAACAGCCTGGAGGGCAAGCGCGGCACGGTGCGGGCGAAACCGCCTCTGCCCGCGTTGGAGGGGTTTCTGGGCAAGCCGACGGTGGTGAACAATGTCATCTCGCTGGCGACGATCCCGGTGATCTTTGAACGCGGCGCGCAGGCCTATGCCGATTTCGGGCTGGGCCGGTCGCGCGGCACGGTCACCTTGCAGATTGCCGGGAATGTCCGCCATGGCGGGCTGTTCGAGACGGCCTTTGGCCTGTCGCTGGGCGAGGTCGTGAACGATATCGGCGGCGGCACCCTGTCGGGGCGGCCGGTCAAGGCGGTTCAGGTGGGCGGGCCTCTGGGCGCCTATATGCCGGTCAGCAAGTTCGACACGGCCATGGGATACGAGGATTTCGACGCGGCGGGCGGGCTGATCGGCCATGCCGGGCTGGTGGTCTTCGACGATACCGCCGACATGCTGCAGATGGCGCGCTTTGCGATGGAATTCTGCGCCGTGGAAAGCTGTGGCAAATGCACGCCCTGCCGGATAGGTGCGGTGCGCGGGGTGGAAACCATCGACCGCATCGCCGCCGGTGATCCGCTGGCCGCCGCCCTGCTGACCGATTTGTGCGAGACGATGAAGGATGGGTCGCTATGCGCCCTGGGTGGTTTCACGCCCTATCCGGTCATGTCCGCGCTGACGCAATTTCCCGACGATTTCGCCACCCATCAGGAGGCAGCCGAATGAAAGATTTCATCATCCCGGATTTCGCACCCGGAGACGACCGCGACATGGGCACGCCCGCGCGGTCCGGCGCTCCGGTGGCGCTGACCATCGACGGCATCCCGGTGATCGTCCCCGAGGGCACATCGGTCATGCGCGCCGCCATGATGGCGGATGTGCAGATCCCCAAACTCTGCGCCAGCGACAATATGGAGGCCTTCGGGTCGTGCCGGTTATGCGTGGTGGAGATCGAGGGGCGGCGCGGCACGCCTGCCTCCTGCACCACGCCGGTGGCCGAGGGGATGGTCGTCCGCACCCAGTCCGACAAGATCCGCAAGCTGCGTAAGGGTGTGATGGAGTTGTATATCAGCGACCACCCCTTGGATTGCCTGACCTGTTCGGCCAATGGCGATTGCGAATTGCAGGAAACGGCGGGGCAGGTGGGTCTGCGCGATGTGCGCTATACGCCGGGCGACAACCATTTCGACCCCTCGGGGACGGGCGCCCGGTCTCAGGCGGAAGCCAAGCTGCGGGGCGGGCATGACAACCCGCAGTTCATTCCCAAGGACAATTCCAATCCCTATTTCACCTATGACCCCAGCAAATGCATCGTCTGTTCGCGCTGCGTGCGGGCCTGCGACGAAGTGCAGGGGACGTTCGCGCTGACCATCGAGGGTCGGGGTTTCGACAGCCGCGTCAGCGCCGGGACGCTGGCGGACGATTTTTTCAGCAGCGATTGCGTCAGCTGCGGGGCCTGCGTGCAGGCCTGCCCGACCGCGACCCTGCAGGAAAAATCCGTGGCCGAGCTGGGCACGCCGACGCGGTCTGTCATCACCACCTGCGCCTATTGTGGTGTCGGTTGCAGCTTCAAGGCCGAGATGAACGGCGATCAGCTGGTGCGCATGGTGCCCTATAAGCACGGCAAGGCGAACCGGGGGCACAGCTGCGTCAAGGGGCGCTTTGCCTATGGCTATGCTGCCCATCAGGATCGCATCCTGAAACCGATGATCCGGGAACGGATCGAGGATCCCTGGCAAGAGGTCGAATGGGACGAGGCGCTGGCCTTTGCCGCTGACCGGATGCGGGGCATTCAGGCGAAGCATGGGCGACGCTCGGTGGGCGTCATCACCTCCAGCCGCTGCACGAATGAGGAAACCTATCTGGTTCAGAAACTGACCCGAGCGGTGTTCGGCAACAACAACACCGACACCTGCGCGCGGGTGTGCCATTCGCCCACCGGCTATGGGTTGGGCAAGACCTTTGGCACCTCGGCGGGCACGCAGGACTTTGACAGCGTGGAACACACGGATGTGGTGCTGATCATCGGCGCCAATCCCACCGACGGGCATCCGGTCTTTGCCAGCCGGTTGAAAAAGCGCCTGCGGCAGGGCGCCAAGCTGATCGTCGTCGATCCGCGCCGCACCGATATCGTGCGCAGCGCGCATGTCGAGGCGCAATATCACCTGCCGCTGCGCCCCGGCACCAATGTCGCCGTCATCAGCGCCATGGCCCATGTGATCGTGACCGAGGGTCTGGTGGACGAGGCCTATATCCGCGACCGCTGCGACTGGGACGAGTTCCAGCATTATGTGGAGTTCATCACCAATCCACGCCACGCGCCGGAGGCCAACGAGGCCCTGACCGGGGTGCGAGCCGCCGATCTGCGCGCGGCGGCGCGGATGTTCGCCACAGGCGGCAATGGCGCGATCTATTACGGGCTGGGGGTGACGGAGCATTCCCAGGGCTCGACCACTGTGATGGCGATTGCGAACCTTGCGATGCTGACCGGCAATATCGGGCGGCCCGGCGTCGGCGTGAACCCGTTGCGCGGCCAGAACAATGTGCAAGGCGCCTGCGACATGGGGTCTTTTCCCCACGAGCTGCCGGGATATCGCCACGTCAAGCTGCCCGATGTGCGGGCGATCTTTGAACGCGAATGGGGCGTCGCGATCGACCCCGAGCCGGGGCTGCGCATCCCCAACATGCTGGACGCCGCCGTCGAAGGAACGTTCAAGGGCCTTTACTGTCAGGGCGAGGATATCCTGCAATCGGACCCCGACACCCATCACGTCGCGGCCGGCCTCAAGGCGATGGAATGCGTCATCGTCCATGACCTGTTTCTGAACGAGACGGCGAATTACGCCCATGTCTTTTTGCCCGGTTCCAGCTTTCTGGAAAAGGACGGCACCTTCACCAATGCCGAACGCCGCATCAACCGCGTGCGCAAGGTCATGGCGCCCCGGAACGGGTATGAGGACTGGGAGGTCACGCAGATGCTGGCCAATGCCCTGCTGAAGGACAGCCAAGGGGCGAAATGGCACTATACCCATCCCAGCCAGATCATGGACGAGATCGCCTCGACCACGCCCAGCTTTGCTGGCGTCAGCTATGAGCGGCTGGAGGAGCTGGGCTCGATCCAATGGCCCTGTGACGAGAATGCGCCCGAAGGCACGCCCCTGATGCATGTGAACGGGTTCGAGACGGGGCGGGGTCATTTCATGATCACCGAATATGTGGCGACCGACGAAAAGGCCGGGCCGCGGTTCCCGCTGTTGCTGACCACGGGGCGGATCCTGTCGCAATACAATGTCGGCGCGCAGACCCGGCGCACGGAAAACAGCGTCTGGCACGATCAGGACGTGCTGGAGATCCACCCCCATGACGCCGAGGTTCGCGGCATCAATGACGGCGACTGGGTGCGGCTGGTCAGCCGGGCGGGGGAAACCACGCTGATGGTGACGCTGACCGAACGGGTGGCGCCGGGGGTGGTCTATACGACCTTCCATCATCCGGCGACGCAGGCTAACGTGGTGACGACCGATTTTTCGGACTGGGCGACGAATTGCCCGGAATACAAGGTCACCGCCGTGCAGGTCAGCGCCTCGAACTGTCCGTCGGACTGGCAGGAAACCTATAATGCACAGGCCGAACGGTCGCGGCGGATCCTGTCAGCTGCGGAGTAAGCGATGATCCTGCCACCCCCCGTTGTCTCTGCGGCGGCCACCCATATCCGGGCGGGCAGCCGCAGTGCCGTCACCCGGTGCCTGCCCGAAGAGGTGCCGGTAGCGATGGTCTATGGCGGCTCGACGCAGGCGGTGATGATGGCCTCGCCCGCCGATCTGAAGGATTTTGCGGTGGGGTTTTCCCTGACCGAGGGGATCGTGACCGACCCCGCCCAGATCGAGCGGCTGGAGGTCATGGCCCATCCCAAGGGGATCGAGGCGCAGATGTGGCTGGCGGGCGAACGATCCGAGGCGATGGCCGCGCGGCGTCGTTTCATGGCCGGGCCGGTGGGCTGCGGGTTGTGCGGGATCGACAGTCTGGACGAGGCGGTGCGCGCGCTGCCCGATCTGTCGGGCGTGGGTCCGTGTCTGGACGCCGCCCAGATCGCGCAGGCGACCGAGGATCTGCGTCGCTGGCAGCCCTTTCACGACCAGACCCGCGCCGTCCATGCGGCGGGGTTCCTGATGCCCGGTCAGGGCATCGTGCTGGCGCGCGAGGATGTGGGCCGCCACAATGCGCTGGACAAGCTGATCGGCGCCATGGCGCGGCAGGGACTGCGGGGCGCTGACGGTGCCTTTGTGTTGACCAGCCGCGTCTCGGTCGAGATGGTGCAGAAATGCGCCATGGCCGGGGGCGCGGTGCTGATCGCGGTGTCGGCGCCCACGGCGCATGCGCTGCGTCTGGCGCAGGCCTCGGGGATCACGCTTGCCGCCTTTGCGCGCGGCGAGGGGTTCGATCTGTTTTCCCACCCCGAACGGCTGCGCGCCGAGATGCGCGCCTTGTCCTCCGAAAACCCCTTGGCGCCTGAAAAGGATGCATCCCATGTCGCCTGAGAAAATGGTCATGATGGCCAATCAGATCGCAACGTTTTTCGACAGCCAGCCCGGCGATCCGGCGGAAAAGATCGCCGGTCATCTGCGCGATTACTGGGAACCGCGGATGCGTGCCCAGTTGCTGACCTTTCTGGAAACCGGCGGGCAGGGGCTGAAACCCTCGGCCGAGCAGGCGGCGCGCCTGCTGTAAGGTGCAACCTTTCGCGGGGGTTGCGGGTTTGACCGACAGCGAATGACCGCAACGCCCGGGGACAGGCAGCTTATGCAGGACAAGATTGACCGGTTCGATCTGGCGCAGGCCAAGGTCTGCGTGGTGATGAATCGCGGCTCTGGAAAGAAAAAGCATCAGGAGCTGCGCGATCTGCTGAACGAGCGGCTGGCCCCGGCCTGCGGTCAGTTTGCGTTGCGCGAAAGCCGCAAGGGCCGCGATCTGCCGGCGCTTGCCAGACAAGTGGCGGGCGAGGGGTTCGATCTTGTGATCGCGGCGGGCGGCGACGGCACGCAATCGGCGGTGGCCGGGGCGCTGACCGGCACCGACGTGGTAATGGGCGTGCTGCCGGGCGGCACCTTCAACTATTTCGCCCGCGATCTGGGCGTCGGTGAAAATCTGGACGATGCACTGGACACGATCCTGGAGGCGCGGGTCGATGTCGTCGATGTCGGAGATGTCAACGGCTTGATCTTTCTGAACAATGTCAGTCTGGGCGCCTATCCCAAGATCCTGAAGACCCGCGAGGGGATCTATCGCCGGTGGGGGCGGTCGCGGCTGGCGGCCTATTGGTCGGTGCTGGTCGCGCTGCGCCGGTTGCGCCGCCCGATGCAGCTGGTCGCCCGCGTGGATGGACAGTCGCAGCGATACACCAGTGCCTTGGTGTTCGTGGCCCGCAGCGCCTATCAGCTGGACAGCTTCGGGCTGGAAGGCGCGGACGAGATCCGGCGCGGAGAGTTTGCGGTGCTGATCGCCAAGGCGAAACGGCCGCTGCCGCTGATGCGGTCGGCCTTGCGCATGGCGGTGGGGCAAAGCGCCAAGGATGATGATTTCGATCTGATCCTGACCGACGAGTTGCAGATCGAGACGCCCAAGCGTCGTCAGCTGGTCGCCCATGACGGCGAGAAATCGACGTTGGACAGCCCGTTCAGGATGCAGGTGCGTCACGACGCGCTGCGCGTTCTGCTGCCTTTGGACGGTGTCAGCAAGACCGCGCGGGACGAGGCGTAAGACGTGACCCGGATCGTGCATCTGACCGACCTTCATTTCGGCTTTCACCGTCAGGCGATGGTGGAGCCGCTGCTGGAGCGCATCGATGCGCTGCGCCCCGATCTTGTCGTGGTGGGCGGCGATCTGACGCATCGCGGCCTGCCCGGGCAACTGGCGCAGGCACGGGCGTTTCTGGACCGGATCGCGGCACCGGTGATGTGCATGCCGGGCAATCACGACGTGCCGTTGTGGAACCCGGTCGCGCGCACCTTCTGGCCCTTTGCCGGGTATCGGCGGCTGTTCGGACCGTCGCTGACGCCGGTCGGTCGGGCGGGCGATGTGCGGGTGATGGCGATCAACAGCGCCGATCCCTATAGCTGGCAGCGCGGCAAGATCCGCGCCGGAGAGATTTCCCGCGTTATCGGTCATGTCGATCCGATCGGCACGAATATCGCGGCGCTGCACCATCCGTTGCAGCAATTGCCCCGCGTGGACAAGGCCCTGGCCCGCCGCGCCACCGAGGCGCTGTCGCGGATGGAGGCGGCGGGGGTTCAGGTCGTGCTGTCGGGGCATCTGCACCGATGGGCCGTGGACGAGCTGCTGGCGACGGGTCGGCATCCACGCGTGTTGCAGATCCAGACCGGGACCGCGCTGTGTGCGCGCCTGACCGACCGGCAGAACGAATTCGCGCTGCTGGACATCGAGGGCGCGGACCTGCGGCTGGAACGGCACATGGCACCGATGCAGGCGATGGCCTTTGATCCGCCGCAGGTGGGGCAATACAGCCGCGCCTCGGGGGTGTGGCGGCGCGTTTAGGCGTTGAATTTTGTCGTGATCGGGGATAAAGGACGCGCAGTCACACGGGCGACATGGTCAGAACAGACCGCTTTCCACAAGGGTCGGGCGTCACGCCACGACCCTTTGGCGTTGCCCGCAAAGGCATCATAAAGACCGGCGGAGCCAACCGTCAGGCCGGAAAACAGAAACAAAGGAAACTGCATACGCATGTGCGCTAAAGCGACTATGGAGGAGTTCGAGGCCCTTCTGAATGAAAGCCTCGAGATTGACACCCCCGATGAGGGAAGCGTTGTCAAAGGCCGCGTGATCGCCATTGAGGCAGGTCAGGCCATCATCGACGTCGGCTACAAGATGGAAGGCCGCGTCGATCTGAAAGAATTTGCCAATCCCGGCGAAGAATCGAACATCAAGGTCGGCGACGAGGTCGAGGTCTATCTGGACCGCGTCGAGAACGCCCGTGGTGAAGCGTCGATCAGCCGCGAAAAGGCCCGCCGCGAGGAAGCCTGGGATCGTCTGGAACGCGCCTATGGCGACGAAGAGCGTGTCGAAGGCGCGATCTTTGGCCGCGTCAAAGGCGGCTTTACGGTCGATCTGGGCGGCGCTGTCGCCTTCCTGCCCGGTTCGCAGGTTGACGTGCGCCCCGTGCGCGACGCCGGCCCGCTGATGGGTCTGAAGCAGCCCTTCCAGATCCTGAAGATGGATCGTCGCCGCGGCAATATCGTCGTGTCGCGTCGCGCCATTCTGGAAGAAAGCCGCGCCGAACAGCGCGCCGAAGTCATCGCCAACCTGACCGAAGGCCAGTCGATCGATGGCGTGGTCAAGAACATCACCGAATACGGTGCGTTCGTGGATCTGGGCGGCGTCGACGGCCTGCTGCACGTCACCGACATGGCATGGCGCCGGGTCAACCACCCGTCCGAGATCCTGGCGATCGGCGAGACCGTCAAGGTCCAGGTCATCAAGATCAACAAGGACAGCCACCGCATCAGCCTGGGCATGAAGCAGCTGCAGGCCGATCCGTGGGATACGGTCGCGGACAAGTTCCCGATCGAATCGGTCCATCAGGGTCGCGTCACCAACATCACCGACTATGGCGCCTTCGTGGAGCTGGAAGCCGGTGTCGAAGGTCTGGTCCATGTCAGCGAAATGAGCTGGACCAAGAAGAACGTGCATCCGGGCAAGATCGTCTCGACCTCTCAGGAAGTCGAAGTGATGGTCCTTGAGATCGACGAGGCCAAGCGCCGCGTGTCTCTGGGCCTGAAGCAGACGATGCGCAATCCGTGGGAAGTGTTCGCTGAAACGCATCCGACCGGCACCGTCATCGAAGGCGAAGTCAAGAACATCACCGAATTCGGTCTGTTCGTCGGCCTCGACGGCGATATCGACGGCATGGTTCACCTGTCGGACATCTCTTGGGACGCCCGTGGCGAAGACGCCATTCAGGACTTCCGCAAGGGCGACGTCGTCAAGGCTGTCGTGCAGGACGTGGATGTCGAGAAAGAGCGGATCAGCCTGTCGATCAAGTCGCTTGAGAACGAGCACATGGCCGAAGCCGTTGACGGCGTGAAGCGTGGCTCGATCGTGACCGCCGAGGTCACCGCGATCGAAGAAGGCGGGATCGAGGTCGAGTTCAACAGCGTTAAGTCGTTCATCCGCCGCAGCGATCTGGCACGCGACCGTGCCGACCAGCGCCCCGAGCGCTTTACGGTCGGCGACAAGGTCGATGCCCGCGTGACCAATGTGGACACCAAGACCCGTCGTCTTGGCCTGTCCATCAAGGCCCGCGAGATCGCCGAGGAAAAAGAGGCGATCGACACCTATGGCAGCTCGGATTCGGGCGCGTCTCTGGGTGACATTCTGGGTGCGGCGCTGAACCGCAACAGCTGATCGTCCCAGATCCGACCACGCTTTGGCCCGCCCCGGTTCATCCGGGGCGGGCTTTTTCCTGCCAGCGGTCCGGGCAGTCGGCGCCATGTCGCTTGCCACTTGACGGGAAAGCTGGCAACTCTATGAAACCAGTCACTTCTGTCGGGCGTTGACGGGATCACAAGGGGGGGCGCAATGCCATCCCGACACCCACGCGGCCTGATTGCCATCGGCAGGAAAGACCCGTCCATTTGGGGGAAAACATGATCCGGTCAGAACTGATTCAGAAGATTTCCGACGAAAACCCACATCTGTTCCGCCGCGATGTCGAGCGGATCGTCAACACCGTCTTTGAAGAGGTCATCGACGCCATGGCGCGGGGCGACCGGGTCGAGCTGCGCGGCTTTGGTGCATTCTCGGTCAAGAAGCGCGATTCCCGCACGGGGCGCAATCCGCGCACCGGTGAATCGGTCGAGGTCGATGAAAAGCATGTGCCGTTTTTCAAGACCGGCAAATTGCTGCGCGACCGCCTGAACGGCGAAGCCTGATCCCGACACCGGGCGGCCTTTACGCTTCCACCCAACCGCTGAGGACTTTCCATGCGCTTTATCCGTCTGATCTTTGTGGCCCTGCTGGCACTTGTGCTTGTAGGTGTGGCGCTGGCCAATCGCGGCGCGGTAACGCTGTCGGCCTTTCCGGCGAATTTCGGGCAGTTTCTGGGCGGCACCTGGTCGGTGACGCTGCCGCTTTTTCTGGTCATCTTCGTGGCCTTTGCCCTTGGGATGCTGGCCGGGCTGGTCTGGGAATGGCTGCGCGAGGCGCATATCCGCCGCGAGGCCAAGCTGCGCGGTGCCGAGGTGGCCCGGCTTGAGGGCGAGGTCGGCCATCTGCGGGTCCGCCATGCCGCGCCGCGTGACGAGGTTCTGGCCATTCTGGACGAGCCCGCATCGGCGCCGCGTCCCGGCGTGAATCGGGCCAGCCTGCCCGTGGCCCGCTGAGGCGTGGCCGAGGTCAAGATCTGCGGGCTGCGCGAGGCGGCCCATGTCGCGGCGGCGGTCGATGCAGGCGCGCGCTATCTGGGTTTCGTGTTCTATCACAAATCTCCGCGTGCCGTGACGGGGGCCGAGGCGGCATCGCTGAGCGCCGATCTGCCCTTGGGCGTGGCGCGGGTGGGACTGTTCGTCGACCCCTCGGACGATCTGCTGCACGATGTGCTGTCGGTGATGCCCCTGGATATCGTGCAGCTGCATGGTCATGAGACGCCTGACCGGGTCACCGAGGTCAAGGCCCTGACCGGATTGCCGGTGATGAAGGCGGTGGGGATCTCGGGGCCCGACGATCTGTCGCAGCTGACGGATTACGGACTGGTGGCCGACATGCTGCTGGTCGATGCCAAACCGCCCAAGGATGCCGGATTGCCGGGTGGCAACGGGCTGGCCTTTGACTGGCGGCTGCTGGTTGGGCGGCGCTGGCTGCGCCCTTGGATGCTGGCAGGCGGGCTGACGCCCGACAATGTGGCCGAGGCCGTGCGGCTGACCGGGGCTGCGGTGGTCGATGTCAGTTCGGGTGTGGAATCGGGGCCCGGGGTCAAGGATTCTGTGCGCATCGCTGCCTTCATTGCCGCCGCAAAGGCATGATGTTGCGCAGCGCGCGTTGGGGCGTTGCGTCAATCAAAGCGTTGAAATTTCAAGAGAGTTAAAGGACGAAGCACAACCCTTGGTTTAGTCATTGACTTTGCGAACGGCCTTGGGTAGAAGAAACACATGCTGGAAGAGGTGGGCAAGCGGCCGGGGGAAACCCTGGGCCGCTTTTTTCGTCTCTGGGCTCGTGCGGACAGAACACGAGGCGGGGCAGAGTGCATGAACGATATGGAATGGGGCGGGGTCGGGGGAACCGAGGGACCTTTCGTGGCCGGAGCACAGCCTGACAGGGCCGGGTTCCGGTTGCCCGAGATTGCCGAGGGCGAGGACGAGATCGACGTCCTGCGCTGGCTGTTCTGGGATTACGTCAGGGATCTGCGGGGCCATCAGGCCGAGCTTGAGGTGCAGAAATCGGGGGAACTGGACCCCGCCAAGCTGAAAAAGGCCATGGAGACGGCGAAGACGGTCCGCGAGGCCGTCCAGCTGCTGATGGCGGAAAGGATCAGGGTTGACAAACTTCGCAAGGACATCGCGGGCGACGTCGGGGGCGGAAGCCTCGATCTTGACGCCGCACGAGACGAGGTCGGGCGCCGGCTGGCTTGCCTGCGCCGGGCCGCAGGAGGTTGAGGACTTTCTGGGCGGGCTGTCGGAAAACGCGCTGATGAGCCTGCCCTGGCTGTTCGAGTTCTGGGCCCTGCCGCATCAGCTGCCCCCCGGCGGCGACTGGAAAAGCTGGGTCATCATGGGCGGGCGCGGCGCGGGCAAGACCCGCGCCGGGTCCGAATGGGTGCGCCGGATGGTCGAGGGACCGACAGCGGCCGCGCCGGGCCGGTGTCATCGCGTGGCGCTGGTGGGCGAGACGTTTGATCAGGTGCGCGAGGTGATGGTGTTCGGCGAAAGCGGCATTCTGGCCTGTTCGCCCCCCGACCGGCGCCCGGTCTGGGAGGCGGGACGCAAGCGACTGGTCTGGGCCAATGGCGCCACGGCCACCGTCTATTCCGCCCATGAGCCCGAGGCGCTGCGCGGGCCGCAATTCGATGCGGCCTGGGCCGATGAGCTGGCCAAGTGGAAGAAGGCCGAGGATGTCTGGGACATGCTGCAATTCGCGCTGCGTTTGGGCGAGCATCCCCAGCAGGTGGTCACCACCACGCCGCGCAATGTGGGCGTGCTGAAGCGCATTCTGGGCAATGCCAGCACGGTCGCCACCCATGCCCCTACGGAAGCCAACCGCGCCTATCTGGCGGAGAGCTTTCTGGCCGAGGTGCAGACCCGCTATGGCGGCACGCGCTTGGGTCGTCAGGAGCTGGACGGGGTTCTGCTGAATGATGTCGAGGGTGCCCTGTGGTCGACCGCCACGCTGGAGGCCTGCCGGGTCGATGCGGTGCCCGCGCTGGACCGGATCGTCGTGGCGGTCGATCCTTCGGTCACCGGGGGGCGGGCCAGCGACGAATGCGGGATCGTCGTGGCGGGTGTCGTGACCACCGGCGAGCCGTCCGGCTGGCGGGCCTATGTCCTGGAGGATGCCAGCGTGCGGGGTGGCCCGCTGGACTGGGCGCGGGCGGCGGTTGCCGCGATGGACCGTCATGGTGCCGAAAAGCTGGTCGCCGAGGTCAATCAGGGCGGCGATCTGGTCGAGAGCGTGGTGCGTCAGATCGACCCTTTGGTTCCCTTCAAGGCGCTCAGGGCGGCGCGTGGCAAGGGTCTGCGGGCCGAGCCGGTCGCGGCGCTGTATGAGCAGGGCCGCGTCCGGCATCTGCGCGAGGGTCGGCTTGGGGCGCTGGAGGATCAGCTGTGCCAGATGACCGTGCGCGGGTTCGAGGGGCGCGGCAGTCCCGACCGGCTGGATGCGCTGGTCTGGGCGATCCATGAGCTGATGATCGAGCCTGCGACCGGCTGGCGCCATCCGCAGATGCGGCGCCTGTGAGAGGCCGGGGGGCATTCTGCCCCCCGGACCCCCCTGAGGATATTTGGGCCAAGATGAAAGCGGCGTCCCGTCAGGGGGCGCGGCTTTCGCATGGCGCTGAGATGGAGGCGAGCATGGTGTTTCGATTGTTTTCGCGGGATGCGGCAAGGGTGCCGCAAGGGGCCGCGCCCGAGGCCAAGGCCAGTGCCGTGGGCCGGGTGGTGGCTTTTGCCAGTGGCGGGGGTCGGGCGGCCTGGTCGGCGCGCGACACGGGCAGCCTGACGCGGGGCGGCTTCATGGGCAACCCGGTGGGGTTCCGCTGTGTCAAGCTGATTGCCGAGGCTGCGGCCGCCGTGCCGTTGGTCTGCGCGGACCGGGACAACCGCTATGCGGTGCATCCGGTGCTGGATCTGCTGCGCCGCCCCAATCCGGGGCAGGGGCGGGCCGAGCTGTTCGAGGCGCTCTATGGCCAGATCCTGCTGTCGGGCAATGGCTATCTGGAGGCGGCGGGGCTGGCGCGGTCGGGGCTGCCGGAGGAGCTGCACGTCCTGCGGTCGGACCGGATGAGCGTGGTGCCGGGGGCGGATGGCTGGCCGGTCGGCTATGATTATGCCGTGGGCGGGCGCAAGCATCGTTTCGACATGACCGGCAGTCCCGACCCGATCTGTCATGTGAAGGCCTTTCATCCGCAGGACGATCATTACGGTTTGTCGCCCATGCAGGCCGCCGCCGTGGCGGTGGATGTGCATAACAGCGCCAGTGCCTGGTCCAAGGCGCTGCTGGACAATGCGGCCCGGCCCAGTGGGGCGATCGTCTATAAGGGCATCGACGGGCAGGGGATTCTGAGCCCCGAGCAATATGACCGGCTGGTGGGCGAGATCGAGATGAACCATCAGGGCGCGCGCAATGCGGGGCGTCCGATGCTGCTGGAGGGCGGGCTGGACTGGCGGCCCATGGGCTTCAGCCCCGCCGATATGGAGTTTCACGAGACCAAGCTGTCGGCAGCGCGCGAGATCGCCTTGGCCTTTGGCGTGCCGCCGATGCTGATGGGCCTTCCCGGCGACGCGACCTATGCCAATTATGCCGAGGCGCACCGGGCCTTTTACCGGCTGACGGTGCTGCCCTTGGTGGCGCGGGTTCTGGCCTCGGTCGCGTGGTGGCTTTCCGAGCATCAGCGCGCCGAGATCGAACTGCGGCCCGATCCCGATCAGATCCTCGCCCTGGCGGAAGAGCGCAATCAGCAATGGGCCCGCATCAGCGCCGCCGCTTTTCTGACTGACGCCGAAAAGCGCGCCCTGCTGGGGCTGGCGCCGCTGGAAGGCGCGTGAGCCATGGAGGGGTCGCGTTTCGTCAAGGACGGGCTGTGGCAGGATCCGCGGCTGGAAGCGCTGGAGCGGATCATGGCGCTGCAATTCGGTCAGGTCGAGCGTCGGCTGGAGCGGATCGAGGCGATGATCGAGGGGCTGGAGCGGCGCTTGTGGATGACCGTCTATGGCGTCGTCGCGGTGATCCTGACGCAGGCCGTGCAGGGAATTCTGGATTATGCGCCGAAAGGGGGATGACGAATGATACCGGGTCTTGAGGTGAAATTCGCCGGTGGCCAGCCTGTGCTGTCCGAGGGGCTGGTGATCGAGGGCTATGCCAGTCTGTTCGGTTTGACCGATCAGGGCGGCGATGCGGTCCGGCCGGGGGCGTTCTCGGCCTCGCTGGCGCGGCTGGCGGGGCGGGGGGACAAGGTGCGGATGCTGTGGCAGCACGATCCGGCCCGCCCCATCGGGGTCTGGGACGAGATCCGCGAGGATGCGACCGGCCTGTGGGTGCGGGGGCGGTTGCTGCCCGAGGTGGCGCAGGCCCGCGAGGCCGCAGCCCTGATCGGGGCGGGGGCCATCGACGGGCTGTCGATCGGCTATCGCGTGCTGCGCGCCGAGCGGGATGCCCAGGCACGGCGCGTGCTAGTCGAGGTCGAGCTGTGGGAAGTGTCGCTGGTGACCTTTCCGATGCTGCCCGAGGCCAAGGTGGGCCGCAAGGAGGCCTATGATCTGCGCGAGATGGCGGCGCTGTTCACGCAAGCGGCCGAGGCCTTGCGGGGCGCATGAGATTTCGGACCGTGCGGCCTTTCGCGCGGTCCATCACCGGTTCGGACCCACGGCCCATGGGGTTGCGGTCCGGCAAGCGGGGGGCCGAGGCACCCCCGATCATCGCGACAAGGAGAAGACCATGACCGAGGTGAAGGCCGCGGGCGGCGGCGACATGTCCGCCGATCTGAAGGGGGCCATGATGGGGTTCGTAAGCGAACTCAGGGGCTTTCGCGAAGACATCCAGACCAAGCTGATTGCACAGGAAGAGCGTATGACCATGATCGATCGCAAGACCGCCCTGCGGGGCCGCGCGCCCTTGTCCGCCACGGCCGAGGTCGAGGTGCCGCATCAGAAGGCCTTCGGCGCCTATCTGCGCTGCGGCGATGATGACGGGCTGCGCGGGCTTGTCCTTGAGGAAAAGGCCCTGTCGGTGGCCAGCGACGGCGGCTTTCTAGCCGCGCCCCAGGTCGCGGCGGCGGTACAGAACGTGCTGCATGCGGGCGCCTCGCTGCGGCGTCTGGCCAATGTCGTGACCGTCGAAAGCGCCGTCTATGAGGTGCTGGTCGAGAAGGGCGAGATGGCGGCAGGCTGGGCCACCGAAGCCACCACGACGGAGACCGGCAATGCGGGCATCGACCGCATCACCATTCCGGTTCATGAACTGTCGGCGATGCCCAAGGCCAGCCAGCGGCTGCTGGACGATGCGGCCTTCGATGTCGAGGGTTGGCTGGCCGAGCGGATCGCCGACAAGTTCGCCCGTTCCGAGGCCGGCGCCTTCATCAAGGGCGACGGCGTGGCCAAGCCGCGCGGCATCCTGTCCTATCCCACCGCCGCCAATGCCAGCGCCACGACCGCACAGATCGGTTTCGTGACCAGCGGTGCCCTGGGCGATTTCAATGCGACGGCCCCGGCGGATTGCCTGATCGATGTGGTCTATGCTCTGGGCGCGGAATACCGGGCCAATGCATCCTTCGTCATGAACTCCAAGACGGCGGCGCGGGTGCGCAAGATGAAGGATGCCGATGGCCGCTTTCTGTGGAGCGATGCGCTGAGCGCCGGTCAGGTGCCGCAGCTGCTGGGCTATCCGGTGCTGATCAGCGAGGACATGCCGGATGTCGACTCGAACACTCTCGCCATCGCCTTCGGCGATTTCCGCGCCGCCTATACCATCGTCGAGCGTCCCGACCTGCGCGTGCTGCGCGATCCGTTCAGCGCCAAGCCGCATGTCCTGTTCTATGCCACCAAGCGCGTCGGCGGCGGGGTCACGGATTTCCGGGCACTGAAGCTGATCAAGTTCTCCTGATCCCGTCCGGGATCGGGTGAAGGGGAAGGGGGCGCGTCCGATGCCGGTTGTTCCGGCAAAGCATCTGTCCGCGCGCGCTGATGGCTGGTGGGCGGGCGCGTCCCCTTCTTTCCCAGCCCCCGAAAGGCAGGCGGGGCCCCGGTCGGGGGCCCTGACCTCAGCTGGAACATGCGGACGGATGGCACGGGAGGTTCGCGACATGATGCTGATTGAGGAAACGGCGCCTGCGGCAGAGGCGCTGCCGGTGGCCGCACTGCGCGGACATTTGCGTCTGGCTCAGGGGTTCGATGGCCCCGACGACGCGGCCGAGACGGCGGCCCTGGCGGGTTTTCTGCGCGCCGCCATCGCCACGATCGAGGGGCGCACCGGCAAGGTGCTGCTGAAGCGGCGCTTTCGAATGCAACTGGACGACTGGCGTGACAGGCTGGGACAGGCATTGCCGCTGGCGCCCGTCCACGCGGTCGAGCGGATCGAGATCGACGACGGCTCGGGCACGGTCACCGCCCTGCCGCCCGAGGGCTGGCGGCTGATGCCCGACATGCAGCGGCCGGTGATCCTGCCGACGGGTGTGGTTCTGCCGCATGTGCCCAGGCTTGGATCGGTCACGGTCACCTTTCTGGCGGGGTTCGCAGATGACTGGCAGGGCGTTCCGCCCGATCTGGCGCAGGCGGTGATCCTGCTGGCGGCGCGTTATCACGACGATCGCAGCCATGAGGATGGACGTCATGCGCTGCCCTTTGGGGTCAGCGCGCTGATCGAGCGCTGGCGGGCGGTGCGGACCCTGGCCGGACGCGGCCTGCGGGAGGGGCGCTGATGGCCCCGTCCGACATGACCACCCGGCTGGCGCTGGAGGCGCCGGTGCGGGCGCCGGACGGTCTGGGCGGTTTCGCTACCGTCTGGCAGCATCTGGGCTGGCTTTATGCGCAGATGGATGCCCGTTCGGGGCGAGAGACCGGCACCGGGGTCGGGCCGGTCAGCGTGGTGCAATGGCGCATCACTCTGCGGGCCGCTGCGGTCGGTGATCCTCGTCGCCCCCGTCCCGGCCAGCGGTTCCGCATGGGGACGCGGCTGTTCCTGATCGGCGCGGTCGCCGAGGGCGATGCCCGGGGCCTGACGCTGGACGTCTTTGCACGCGAGGAGGATCTGACATGAGCTATGGCGCGGGCGTCGCCCTGCAGGCGGCGGTCTATCAGCATCTGCGTGCCAATGTGGCGCTGTCGGATCTGGTCGGCGACGCGATCTATGACGCGATGCCGGTGACGGCGCCAAGCGGCATCTTCGTCTCGCTTGGTCCCGAGGATGTGGCCGCGGCGGGCGATGCCACGGCGCGCGGATCGCGGCATGATTTCGTGATCTCGGTCATGGAGGGCAGCAGCGGGGGCGCGGGGTTCGGCGCGCTGAAGGCCGCAGCCGTCGCGGTGGCCGATGCACTGGAGCCCGGCGGGCTGGTCCTGTCGCGGGGCCGGCTGGCCGGTCTGTGGTTCCTGCGCGCCACCGCGCGCCGGTTGAAAAGCGGCGCGGTGCGTCAGGTCGATCTGACCTTTCGCGCGCGCATCGATCTGATCTGATCCGAGGAGACAGGACAATGGCAGTACAAAGCGGACGCGATCTGCTGATCAAGATGGACATGACCGGCGACGGCGCGTTCGAAACCGTGGCGGGCCTGCGGGCGACGCGGCTGTCCTTCAACGCCGAGACGGTCGATGTGACCAGTCTGGAAAGCGAAGGCGGCTGGCGCGAGTTGCTGGGCGGTGCGGGCATCCGCAGCGCGCAGGTCGCGGGATCGGGCGTCTTTCGCGATGCCGACAGCGACGGGCGGGCGCGGCAGGCGTTCTTTGACGGCGAAATCCCGCGCTTTCAGGTGATCATCCCCGATTTCGGCACCGTCGAGGGGGCGTTCCAGATCACCGCTCTGGACTATGCGGGCAGCTATGACGGCGAGGCGACCTATGAGATGGCGCTGGCCTCGGCGGGTGCCGTCAGCTTCGTGGCGCTGTGATGGTCAATCCGATGCGGGGCGAGGTCGCGCTGGTGCTGGACGGCCAGCCCCATGTCGCGCGCCTGACCCTTGGCGCGCTGGCCGAACTGGAACAGGGGCTGGACGATGCCAATTCAAGCGGCGCCGGTCTGAATGGGCTGGTCGCGCGCATGGACGAGGGGCGCTTTGCCAGCCGCGACATTCTGGCGGTCCTGGTCGCGGGTCTGCGCGGTGGTGGCTGGCAGGGCCAGGCCGGGGATCTGATGGCCGTGCAGATCGAAGGCGGCCCGCTGGAGGCCGCCCGGATCGCTGCACGGCTGCTAGCGCTGGCCTTCCGTGCCCCGGAATGACGGGTGCTGGCATGACAGGCACGGGGCTGGACTGGCCGGGTCTGATGCGGGCGGGCTTGCAGGATCTGCGTCTTCATCCCGATCAGTTCTGGGCGCTGACTCCGGCCGAACTGGGGCTGATGCTGGGTCTGTCGGGTGCGCTGGCGCCGCGCATGACCCGCGACCGGCTGGCATCGCTGGCCGCACGATATCCCGACGCGCCCGGTCAGGCGGGCGCCGTCAAGGCTGAACCGATGGGGGATCACGACGATGGCATTCAGTGATGGCGCGGGTTCGATGCTGGACCGGCTGGAGGACGATCTGGGCGCCAACGCCCGGACCACGGCCGAATTTCAGGCCGAACTGGCGCGGCTGCGCCAGTCGATGACCTATACCTCGCGCGAGGTCGGGACACTGTCCTCGGGGCTCGAGCGGGGCTTGGGCCGCGCCATCGACGGGCTGGTGCTGGATGGCGGCAGGCTGTCGGATGCGCTGAAGACGATCGGCCGGTCACTGGCCGACACCGCCTATGGGATCGCCATGAAGCCGGTCGAAAGCGCGCTGGCGGGTTCCATCGCGGGGCTGTTGGGCGGCATTACCCCCTTTGCCAGGGGCGGGGCCTTTTCGCAGGGCCGTCCGATGGGCGGCGGCGTGGTCAGCGCCCCCACCGCCTTTCCGATGCGCGGCGGGCAGGGCCTGATGGGCGAGGCCGGGCCCGAGGCGATCATGCCGCTGCGGCGCGGTCCCGATGGCAAGCTGGGGGTCGCGGCGGCGGGCGGCGGGGGTGCGGTGAATGTCACCTTTCACATCCAGACCCCCGATGTCGCGGGCTTTCAGCGCAGCCAGTCGCAGATCGCCGCCCAGATGTCGCGCGTGCTGGCGCGCGGCGACCGCAACAGCTGAACCAAAGGGGGCAGGCCATGGCCTTTCACGACATCAGATTTCCCGCCAGCCTGTCTTTCGGCGCCGTCGGCGGCCCCGAGCGGCGGACCGAGATCGTCTCGCTGGCCAGCGGCTACGAGGAACGCAACACCCCCTGGAGCCACGCCCTGCGCCGCTATGACGCCGGGATGGGGCTGCGGTCGCTGGACGATCTGTACACGGTCATCGCCTTTTTCGAGGCCCGCGCCGGGCAGTTGCATGGGTTTCGCTGGAAGGACTGGTCGGATCACAAAAGCTGCCTGCCTTCGGCCGCGCCTGCCTTTGGTGATCAGGTGATTGGTCTGGGCGACGGACAGACGCGCAGTTTCGCGATCACCAAGGCCTATCGGTCCGGCGGGGTCGTCTATCAGCGGCCCATCGCCAAGCCGGTGGCGGGCACGGTGCGCGCGGGGATCGGCGGCAGCGAGATGTTCATCGAAATCAACTATGGCGTCGATCACGCGGCGGGGGTCATCCTGTTCCACGAGCCTCCGGCCATTGGGGCAGAGGTCACGGCGGGCTATGAATTCGACGTGCCGGTGCGCTTTGACACGGACCGGATCGCGGTTTCCGTCGCGTCCTTTCAGGCGGGGCAGGTGCCCTCGATCCCGGTGCTGGAGGTGCGGGTATGACCACGACGACGATCGCCCGCGCCTGGTCGCTGCGCCGTACCGATGGGCTGGTTCTGGGCTTTACCGATCACGATGGGCGGCTGGTCTTTGACGGTGTCACCTTTCGCCCCGACCGGGGCCTTGCCGCGCGGGCACTGGTGCAGGGCACCGGCCTGTCGGTCGACAATTCCGAGGCCATCGGCGCGCTGAGCGACGGGGCGATCACCGAACGCGACCTGATGGCGGGTCGGTGGGACGGGGCCCAGCTGCGCCTGTGGGAGGTGGACTGGACGGACGTGGCGCAGCGGCGGCTGGTCTTTCGCGGCTCTCTGGGCGAGGTCTCGCGCGCCAAGGGGGCGTTCCGCGCCGAATTGCGGGGTCTGTCCGAGGCGTTGAATGCGCCGCAGGGGCGGGTTTATCATCCACGCTGTTCGGCCCGGTTGGGGGATACGTCCTGCAAGATCGATCTGTCGGCGCCCTCGCTCTCGCTGCAGATGCCGGTCGGCGAGATGGAGGAGGGGCGGCTGTTCCGCTTTGCCACTTTTCCAGCCTTTGACGCGAACTGGTTCGAACATGGCCGGCTGGAGGTTCTTTCGGGCGCCGCCGAGGGGCTGTCGGGTGCCATCAAGAATGACAGCGCGCGCCCCGGTGGCGGGCGCCTGATCGAGCTGTGGTCGGCCCTGGGCCTGCTGCCCGCGCCGGGCGATCAGATCCGCCTGACCGCAGGCTGCGACAAGGACGGCCGCAGCTGTCGGCTTAAGTTCGGGAATTTCCTGAACTTTCGCGGCTTTCCCGATCTGCCGCCAGAAGACTGGCTGATCGCGCCTCAGGCCGCCCGTCATGGATGACCGGGTGGTCGAGGTGGCACGCGGCTGGCTGGGCACGCCCTATGTCCATCAGGCCAGCACCAAGGGCGGAGGCGCCGATTGTCTGGGCCTGATCCGGGGCGTCTGGCGCGAGGTCCATGGCGCCGAGCCCGAGACGCCCCCCATCTATACCGCGGATTGGGCGGAATGCGGCGGGACCGAGGTTCTGCACGCCGCCGCGATGCGCCATCTGCTGCCGGTTCCCGTGGATGGCGACTGGTTGCCGGGGCAGGTGCTGCTGTTCCGGATGCGGGCGGGGGCCATTGCCAAGCATCTGGGCATCCTGTCCGCCGCAGGCGACGCGCCGCGTTTTCTGCATGCCTATACCGGTCACGGGGTCATCGACAGCCCGCTGACCGCGCCCTGGCGATCGCGGATCGTCGCGCGGTTCCGCTTTCCCTGATCTCTTCGAACAAAGGAGGCCGCGATGGCCACGATTGTCCTGTCTGCCGTGGGTGCCTCGCTTGGGGCGGGCTTTGGGGGCGCGGTGCTGGGCCTGTCCGGGGCCGTTCTGGGGCGGGCTGCAGGCGCCCTGGTCGGCCGGGCCATCGACCAGCGGCTGCTGGGCGGCGGCGCGCGGGCGGTCGAGACCGGGCGCATCGACCGCCTGCGCCTGCAGACCGCCGGCGAGGGGATGGCGATCCCGCGCCTGTGGGGGCAGATGCGCATGCCGGGCCATGTCATCTGGGCCTCGGCGCTGGAGGAGATCACCCGGACCGAGGATGCGGGTGGCGGCAAGGGCGCGCCGCGCACGCAGGTCACGCAGATCACCTATCGCCTGTCGGTCGCGCTGGCGCTGGCCGAGGGGCCGGTCCTGTCGGTGGGCCGGGTCTGGGCCGATGGCGCCGAAATCGCCCAAGCGGATCTGAACATGCGCGTCTATCGCGGGACCGAGACGCAGATGCCCGACCCGGTCATTGCCGCGCATCTGGGCGATGCGGCGCCGGCCTATCGCGGCACCGCCTATGTCGTGCTGGAGGGGCTGAGCCTGGAGCCCTGGGGCAACCGCATGCCGCAGCTGAGCTTCGAGGTGACCTGCCCGGCCCGCGACGGCAGCGGGCTGGTGCGCGACGTCCGCGCGGTGGCGCTGATCCCCGGCACGGGGGAATATTCGCTGGCCACCACCCCGGTCACCGAATCCGGCGATCTGGGGGAAAGCCGCAGCTTCAACACCAACACCCCGATGGGGGGCACGGATTTCGCCGCCTCGATGGATGTGCTGGGCCGGGAACTGCCGAATGTCGGCTCGGTCGCGCTGGTCGTGTCCTGGTTTGGCAGCGATCTGCGCATCGGCCAATGTCAGGTCCGCCCCAAGGTCGAGTTCGCCGAGGTGGACGGGGCCGAGATGCCGTGGCGCGCGGGTGGCATCACCCGCGCCGAGGCGTCCGAGGTCGCGCGCAAGGACGGGCGCCCGATCTATGGGGGAACGCCCTCGGACCAGTCGGTGATCGAGGCGCTGCGGGCGCTGAAAGCATCTGGGAAGAAGGCGATCTTTTATCCCTTCATCCTGATGGAGCAGCTGGCGGGAAACGCTCTGCCCGATCCTTACGGGGCGGCGGAACAGCCGGTCATGCCCTGGCGCGGGCGCGTCACGACCAGCGTCGCGCCGGGGCGTCCGGGCAGCCCGGATGGAGCGGCGGCGGCGGCGACCCAGGTCGCGGCCTTCTTTGGCACTGTGCAGGCGGGCGATTTCACGCGCGACGGGGACAGAGTGCTGTATTCGGGGCCGGACGCGTGGTCCTATCGCCGGTTCATCCTGCATTATGCGCATCTGTGCGCCGCCGCAGGGGGAATCGACGCCTTTCTGATCGGATCGGAAATGGTGGCGATGACGCGGATCCGGGGGCCGAACAACAGCTATCCCGCCGTGGCCGCGCTGCGCCAGCTGGCCGCCGATGTGCGCGCCATTCTGGGGCCAGAGGTCAAGCTGGGCTATGCCGCCGACTGGTCGGAATATTTCGGCCATCATCCGGGCGAGGGTCAGCTGTTCTTCCATCTGGACCCGCTGTGGTCGGACCCCGTGATCGATTTCATCGGCATCGACAATTACATGCCCTTGTCGGACTGGCGCGACGGCGACGACCATCTGGACGCCCATTGGGGCCGGATCGACAATATCGACTATCTGCGCGCCAATGTGGCGGGGGGCGAGGGGTATGACTGGTATTATGCCAGCGATGCCGACCGCGATGCGCAGATCCGCACGCCGATCACCGATGGCGCCTATGACGAGGCCTGGGTCTGGCGCTACAAGGATCTGGCCGGGTGGTGGCAGAACCTGCATTACGACCGCCCCGGCGGCCTGCGGCAGGCGCAGGCGACGGCCTGGGTGCCGGGGTCCAAGCCCGTCTGGTTCACCGAATTCGGCTGTGCGGCGCTGGATAAGGCCACCAACCAGCCGAACAAGTTTCTGGACGCCATGTCATCGGAAAGCATGGTGCCGCATTATTCGAACGGCACCCGCAATGACGGGTTGCAGGCCGCCTATGTCGAGGCGGTGATGGCCCATTGGCGCGACCCGGCGAACAATCCGGTCAACGCGCAGGGCATGGCGATGCTTGATCTGGATCGCGCCCATGTCTGGTGCTGGGATGCGCGGCCCTATCCGGCCTTTCCGGGGCGCGAGGATCTGTGGTCGGACGGCCCGGCATGGGACCGGGGGCATTGGCTGAACGGGCGGGCGGGGTCGGTGACGCTGCGGGCGGTCGTGCGCGACATCTGCCGCGCGGCGGGGGTGGCGGATGTCGATGTGTCGGCCATTTCGGGCGTGGTGCGGGGCTATGCGCTGCAGGGGGCGGAATCGGCGCGCGCGGCGCTGCAGCCTTTGATGCTGGCGCATGGTTTCGATGCGGTCGAACGGGACGGGATGCTGCGCTTTGTGGCGCGGGACGGTCTGGCGCGGGCGGTCATCGGGCCGCAGGATCTGGCGCTGGCCGATGATCTGACCGGGCTGGAAACCCTGCGCCAGGTCGAGGCCGCCCAGCCCGGCCAGCTGCGGCTGAGCCATGTCGCGGCGGGCGGCGATTACGGCACCGCCACCGCCGAGGCCAGCCTGACCGATGCCGACCGCCGCGCGGTGTCGGAAAGCGAATTCGCGATGGTGCTGACCCGGCCCGAGGGACGCGCCATTGCCGATCGCTGGATCGCCGAGGCTGAACTGGCGCGCGACACGGCACGCTTCGCGCTGCCGCCCTCGCGTGCGGATCTGGGACCGGGGGATGTGGTCGTCACGCAGCTGCCGGGACAGGACAGCCGCCGCTGGCGCATCGACCGGGTCGAGCGGGCGGGGGCGATCATCGTCGATGCGGTGCGGGTCGATCCGGGCCTTTATACCCCGCGTCTGAGCCATCACGAACAGGGTGGCATCGGGCGCTATGTCCCGCCGATGCCGGTCTTTCCGGTCTTTCTGGACCTGCCGCTGCTGCGCGGGGACGAGGTGTCCCATGCCCCCTGGCTGGCCGTCTCGGCCCATCCCTGGCCGGGTTCGGTCGCGGCCTATGGATCGACGGAAGCCGAGGGCGGGTTCGATCTGAACCTGATCCTGCAGCGCCGCGCGCTGATCGGGCGCACCGTGACGCCGCTGGCCCGGGCCCGACCGGGGGTGATCGACCGGGGCGCGCCGCTGCGGCTGCGGCTGATCGGCGATCCGCTGCGATCTGTGACCCAAGGTGCGATGCTGTCGGGGGCTAATGTGCTGGCGATCGGCGATGGCAGCCTGACCGGGTGGGAGGTGATGCAATTCGCGCAGGCGCAACTGATCGCCCCCGACCTGTGGGAGATCAGCCACCGCCTGCGCGGGCAGGCGGGCACCGATGCGCTGGTGCCCCCGATCTGGCCCGAGGGCAGTCTGGTCGTCCTGCTGGATGGTGGGCCGCGCCAGCTGGACCTGCCGCCCTCGACCCGCGGGCAGGAACGGTTCTGGCGGGTGGGGCCTGCCCTGCGCGCGCCGGACGATGCCAGTTATCGCAGCCGGACGACCGTCGCGCCGGGGATCGGTCTGCGCCCCTATGCGCCCTGCCATCTGCGCATGGCGGGGCGCGTGATCACCTGGGTGCGCCGAAGCCGGATCGAGGGGGATGGCTGGGACGGTCCCGACATCCCCTTGGGCGAAGAGACCGAACGTTATCTGCTGCGTCTGACGCAAGGGGATGTCCTGCGCGCCGAGGTCCAGACCGATCGCCCGGATTGGGCCGTCCCCGATGCGGTCTGGTCGCAGCTTCAGCCCGGCCCGGTCACGGTCGAGCTGGCCCAATTGTCGCAGACCTTCGGGCGCGGCCCCTTTGCAAGGAGAGATTTCGATGTCCAGTGAAACCACCCGTCTGCAGATGGCCCTGCTGGCGCCTGCGCAGGCGCAAAAGCATGTGACCGTGAACGAGGCGCTGATGCGGCTGGACGGCATGGTCAATCTGGTGCTGCAAAGCGTCTCGACCGCCGTGCCGCCGGGGGCGGTTCTGGACGGGCAATGCTGGGGACTGCCGGCATCAAGCGAAGGAGCATGGGCGGGGCAGGGGGGCCGGATCGCGGTCGGTGCCAATGGCGGCTGGATCTTTCTGCCGCCCGCGCCCGGCATGCGGGCCTTTGTCGCCGACCGGGGGCAGCAGGCGATCCATGACGGTACGGACTGGGCGGTCGGCGCGCTTAGCCTTGGTCAGGGCGGATCGGGCCTGATGACCGGGCTGGCCGAGGGCGAGGTGACCCTTGGCACCGGCAGCAGCGCCGTCACGGATGTGCTCATCCCGGCGGGCGCCATGGTCATCGGCGCCACCGCCCGGGTGGCGGCCGCGCTGACCGGGCCGCTGACCGGCTGGCGGCTTGGGACCACGGGGGCCACCAACCGCTTTGGCCAGGGTCTGGGCAAGCCCGAGGGGTCCTGGGCGCGCGGCCTGTTGGGCAGCCCCATGGCCTATTATCAGCCCGCTCCGCTGATCGTCACATCCGAAGGGGGAAATTTCACCGGCGGGCGCATCCGGCTGGCCGTGCATTGGCTGGAGATGCGGCTGCCCTTGTGACGCCTGCAGGGCGGTCCGCAACGATCAAAGCGGTCGCCCGCCTTTTCCCGCAGCCGGTTGTGGTCTATATAGAAAGACTGATCGACCGGGTGAGCCGAAGATGAACATTCAACATATCGACAAAAAACCGCTGGCACTGGACCGTGACGCGATCTGGTCACAACTGCGCGTCGAGGCCAGCGCCGCCGTCGCGGGCGAGCCCTTGCTGGGCGCGCTGATCCATGCGGGCCTGCTGCATCACCAAAGCCTGGAGGCCGCGCTGGCCTATCGGTTCTCGCTGAAGCTGGCCTCTGGCGAGATGAGCGAGCAGATCCTGCGCGAGATCGCCGATCAGGCCTATGCCACCACGGCGCAGCTGGGTGATGCGGCGCGGGCGGATCTGATGGCGGTCTATGACCGCGATCCGGCGACCCACCGGCTGTTGCAGCCGGTCCTGTTCTTCAAGGGCTTTCAGGCGTTGCAGGCTTATCGGATGGCGCATTGGCTGTGGCAGCAGGATCGCCGCGACATGGCCTATTTCGTTCAGATGCGCTGCTCGGAATGCTTTGGGGTGGATATTCACCCGGCGGCAAAGATCGGCACCGGGGTGATGATCGACCACGCCCATTCCATCGTCATCGGCGAAACGGCGACGGTCGGCAATGACGTGTCGATGCTGCATTCGGTCACCCTTGGCGGCACCGGCAAGGAGGATGGCGACCGCCATCCCAAGATCGGCGACGGGGTGCTGATCGGCGCCGGCGCCAAGGTTCTGGGCAATATCCGCGTGGGCCATCATTCGCGCATTGCAGCAGGGTCCGTCGTGCTGCACGAGGTGCCGCCCTGCAAGACCGTGGCGGGCGTGCCCGCGCGCGTGATCGGGGATGCGGGTTGTCTTGAACCATCCTACAGCATGAACCAGCTGCTGGGGATCGAGGATTACACCTAGATCCAGTCGCCCGCACCGCTGCCGGTCAGTTCCGGCAGCGTGATGCGGTCCTGCGCCAGCCGGTCGTCCAGTGCCTGTGCCAGTCGCGGCGCCAGCGACAGGCCCTGATAGATCATCGCGGAATAGATCTGCACGGCGCTGGCCCCCGCCCGCAGCTTGTCCCAGACATCCTGCACCGAGGATATGCCCCCCACGCCGATCAGCGGCACCGTGCCTTGCGTTTCGCGATGAAGCAGTGCCAGAACGCGGGTCGAGCGTTGAAACAGCGGCCTACCGGACAGCCCGCCCGCCTCGGTCCGGTGGGGTCCGGTGATGCCATCGCGCGACAGGGTCGTATTGGTGGCGATGATGCCGTCAAGGCGGGCATTGCGGACGACGGCGGCGATCTGCGCGATCTCGGCGTCGGTCAGATCGGGGGCGATCTTGACAAAGACCGGCACCCGCCGCGCCAACCCGTCGCGCGCCACAAGCACCCGGTCCAGCAGCGCCGCCAGCGCCTCGGCGCCCTGCAGGTCGCGCAGCTGTTCGGTATTGGGCGACGAGACGTTGACCGTCACGAAATCGGCCGAGGCCCCGGCCTGGGTCAGCACCTGCGCGAAATCCTCGGCCCGGTCGGCGCTGTCCTTGTTGGCGCCCAGGTTCAGGCCGACCGGAATGCCCGCGGGGCGCGCGGCCAGACGGCGTCCGATGACCCTGGCCCCTTCGTTGTTGAACCCAAAGCGGTTGATGATCGCCTGATCGCCGGTCAGCCGGAACAGACGCGGTTTGGGATTGCCCGGCTGCGGGCGCGGGGTGGCGGCGCCGATTTCGATGAAGCCGAAGCCCGACCGCATCAGCGGCGCGATCACCCGGCCGTTCTTGTCATAGCCCGCCGCCAGCCCGATGGGATTGGGCAATGTCATCCCCGCCAGCGTCACCCGCAGCCGGTCCGAGGTCACGGGCCCGCCATGCAGGGGGACCATCCCGCGTTCCAGTGCGCGCAGGGACAGATCATGGGCGCGTTCGGGGTCCATACGATGCAGCGCCAGCAAGCCCAGCTTTTCGATCACGCTCATCCCGGATCCCCCCATCCCAGATCCCCCGTCTCGTGCCCCTGATCGGTCGTCGCGATGGCGCGCGACCAGACGATGTCGTTCATCCGCAGCGGGCGATACAGATGCGGGAACAGGGCGCCGCCGCGCGACACCTCCCATCGCAGGTCGGGTGCCAGATCGTGGGCCTTGCAGGCCAGCAGGATCAGCCCGGTTTCCCCCGCGAAATGTTTGGACAAGGTGACGGGCAACTGCTCGGCGGTGGACAGATGGACATAGCCATCGGCCAGATCGACCGGCGCCCCAAGGGTCTGGCCGTCGCGTTGCATCTGGGCCCATTCGGGGGCGCGGAAAACCTTGAAGATCTGCATGGCCGCATTTGCCGTCCTGTCGGGCACCGGGTCAAGACGTCATCGCCCTGTCATCCCCGTCTGCTTCCGATTGGTCATCGCGGTTTGACCCGGTCGCATCGCTGCGCCAAGCTGCGGCGACCGACCAAATGGACCAATAAGGGAATCAGGCATGACACGACGCTTTCTTGCCGCCGCCTCTGCCATCGCGCTTTGTGCGGGGACCGCACAGGCGGACACGGTGCTGCACATCCTTCACACCAATGACGTGCACAGCCGGATCGAGCCGATCAATGGTTCCGACAGCACCTGCAGCGACGAGGAAAAGGCCGCCGACGAATGTTTCGGCGGCGTCGCCCGGATCGCCACCAAGATCAACGAGCTGCGCGACCAGATCACCGCCGAGGGCGGCAATGTCATCGTGCTGGATGCGGGCGATCAGTATCAGGGGACGCTGTTCTACACGACCTACAAGGGCGAAGAGGTGACCGAGTTCATGTCGGCCATTGGCTATGATGCGATGGCGGTGGGCAATCATGAATTCGACGACGGCCCCGAGGGGCTGGCCGTGCTGACCGACGGGGTGGAGTTCCCGATCCTGTCCAGCAATCTGGATGTCTCGCAGTCCAATGTGCTGGCCGACAAGATCGCCAAGCACACCGTGCTTGAGGTCGGCGATACCCGCATCGGCATCATCTCGGCCTTGGCGATGGACACGCCGGAAACCGCCTCGCCCGGTCCGAGCGTGATCTTTCAGGACGATGCCGACAGCCTTGCCGCCGCCGCCGCCGAACTGGCCGATCAGGGCGTCGACAAGGTCATCGCGCTGACCCATGTGGGCTATGTCCGCGATCTGGAACTGGCCGCCGAAGTGCCCGGCATCGATGCGATCATCGGCGGGCATTCCCACACGCTGCTGGGCGGGATGGAGGGCGCGGTCGCGGCCTATCCCACGATGGTCGACGGTCCCGATGGCACGGCAGTGCCGGTCGCGCAGGCCTATGCCTATGGCAAGTATCTGGGGCATCTGACGCTGACCTTTGACGATGCGGGCACGCTGACGGCGGTCGAGGGACAGCCGGTGCTGCTGGACGCCTCGGTCCCCGAGGATGAGGCGATCGCCGCGCGTGTGGCCGAGATGGCCGAACCCATCGCCGCCCTGCGCGAAGAGGTCGTGGCGACCACGACGGCGCCGATCGAGGGCGCGCGCGAGGTCTGCCGGGCGCAGGAATGCGCGATGGGCAATCTGGTGGCCGATGCCATGCTGGACCGCGTGGCCGATCAGGGCATCACCATCGCCATCCAGAACGGCGGCGGTCTGCGCGCCTCGATCGATGAAGGCGAAGTGACGATGGGCGAGGTCTATACCGTCCTGCCGTTCCAGAACACGCTGGCGACATTCCAGCTGACCGGCGCCGATGTCATTGCCGCGCTGGAGAACGGCGTCAGCCAATACGAGGAACAGGCAGGCCGTTTCGCGCAGGTCGCGGGGCTGCAATACGCGGTCGATCCCGCAGCCCCGTCGGGCGCCCGCATCAGCGATGTGATGGTTCAGGCAGACGGGGAATGGGCGCCCATCGACGAGGCCGCGACCTATGGCGTGGCCACCAACAACTATATGCGCGGGGGCGGCGACGGCTATGCCGTCTTCGCCGCGAACGGGCAGAACGCCTATGATTTCGGCCCCGATCTGGCCGAGGTTCTGGCCGATTATCTGGGCGCGCAGCAGGACGGTTACGCGCCCTACACGGATGGTCGCATCACGGTGAAATAGACCGTTTGTCGGTGCCGGGCAGATCGTCCGGCGCCGATCACTGCAAGGCACGTTGGCATGGCGCGCTTGATCGGCTAAGCGGGCGTCATGCGGACGGGCTTTCCCCTCGCGCGGCCCGGGCTGCGCATCGGAATTCTGGGCGGGTCTTTCGATCCGGCCCATGCGGGCCATGTGCTGATCAGCAAGGTGGCCCTGCGGCGCCTGAAACTGGACCGCGTCTGGTGGCTGGTGTCTCCGGGCAATCCGCTGAAACCGCACGGACCCGGCCCCTTGCCGCAGCGGATGGCCGCGGCCCGGCGACTGATCCATGATCCCCGCATTCTGGTCACCGATCTTGAGGCGCGGCTTGGCCTGCGCATGACCGCCGACACGCTGGCAGCGCTGGCACGGCTGTATCCGGGCGTGCATTTCGTCTGGCTGATGGGGTCGGACAATATGGTTCAGTTCCATCACTGGGACCGCTGGCGACAGATCGCGGCGGATGTGCCCATCGCCGTGCTGGCGCGGCCCGGATCACGGCTGGCGGCCCGCCAGTCGGTCGCGGCCCTGACCTTGCGCGCCTTTCGCCTGCCCGAGACGCGGGCTCGCGCGCTGGCCACCCGCGCCACCCCGGCCTGGGTGCTGC
The DNA here is from genome assembly GCF_004335005.1 of Paracoccus nototheniae. Taxonomy (GTDB): domain Bacteria; phylum Pseudomonadota; class Alphaproteobacteria; order Rhodobacterales; family Rhodobacteraceae; genus Paracoccus; species Paracoccus nototheniae. The sequence goes on from NZ_RQRT01000005.1 coordinate 117,977, forward strand.
TGAACCTGCCGATGTCGGGCCTGTCCTCCACCCAGTTGCGAAAGGGCCGGGCATGAGCATGGATCGCCGCCGGTTTCTGACCTCGGCCCTTGCGGGGGCAATACTGCCTTCGGTCTTGAACGCCCAAGGGACGCTGCCGCGCCCGCCGCAGCGACCGCCGGTCGATCCGCGCGACCTGCTGCGGCGGGCGGCGTTGCCCGGCCAGACGGCCTATGCGCTGACCGACGCTGGCGGGCCGCTGGCGATGGCCCGCGCCGAGATACCCTTGGCGCCCGCCAGCACGATGAAGGCTGTCACCGCACTTTATGCGCTGGACCGGCTTGGCCCCGGCCACCGTTTTGCGACGCAGCTGATCCGGGCGGGTGATCTGCTGGTGCTGGCCGGCGGCGGCGACCCGGTGCTGAGCACCGACGATCTGGCGGCGCTGGCCGAGCAGCTGGCGCAATCGGGCCAGCCCGCGCCCGCACGTTTCGCGGTCTGGGGTGGCGCGCTGCCGCATCTGGCCGAGATCGCTGACGAACAGGCCGATCACCTGCCCTATAATCCTGCCATCTCGGGGATGATGCTGAATTTCAACCGCGTCTATCTGGGCTGGGCGCGGGTCGGATCGGGTCATCAGATCAGCGTCGAGGCTCGGGCCGCGCGCCAGTCCCCGCGCGCCTATACGATCACCGCCATGCCCGGCGATCATCGCGATCTGTTCACCTATCGCCATGATCTGGAACGGGAATACTGGACCATCTCGCGCGCGGCGATGGGCCGGACGGGCAGCCGCTGGTTGCCGGTCCGCCTGCCCGAACTCTATGCCGCCGACGTGTTTCAGACGCTGTGCCGCGCGCGCGGCGTGGTCCTGCCCGCGCCCGAGGTCATCGACCGCCTGCCCGAAGGTCAGGTGGTGGCCCGCCATGACAGCCCCCCCGTGCAATCGCTGATCCGCGACATGCTGCAGTTTTCGACCAACCTGACCGCCGAGGCGCTTGGCCTGCATGCCAGCGGCGCCGCCACCCCCGCCGCCTCGGCCGAGGCGATGCAACAATGGCTGGCCGGGGCGGATCAGGGCGATTTGGGACAGGGGATGCGGCTGGCCGACCATTCGGGTCTGTCGCAAGGCAGCCGGATCAGCCCCTTTGCGATGACCCGCATTCTGGCCGGGCCGGGGCGCGATCTGATGCTGGCTCCGCTGCTGCGTCAGGATCCGCTGTCGGATGGGACCGAGACCGCCGATCTGCCGCGCATGGCCGCCAAGACCGGAACGCTGAATTTCGTGTCGAACCTTGCGGGCTATGTCACCAGCCCGTCGGGGGCCGAGGGCGTCTTTGCCATTTTTTGCGAGGATCCGGCCCGTCGTCAGGCCGCCATCGGACAGGAACTGCCCGATGGGGTGGCCGTCTGGACGCGGCAGGCCAAGGCGCTGCAACGCGACCTGACCCGCGCATTCGCTCAACGGCTGGAAAGCGAATCGCCTAGACGGTGATGTGGCGCACGCGGGCCGACAGTTCGATCGCTGCGGCATGCAGGCGGCTGATGTTCAGCTGGTCGCGGATCTCGGCCAGCATCATCACCTCGCCCTCGTACAGGCGCCCGTCCGCGGCGCCCACGTCGCAGGCCAGCGCATAGGCGGTCTCGTACAGCTTTTCGGGCAGCGCGTCGCGGATCAGGCCGAACAGCGCGTCCACGCCATCCTCTTCCTCGAACAGGGTCATCACCGTCTGGCTGATCGGTCGGATGCGGTCGTCGTCATAGGCGGCAAAGACCGGCGCGTGATCGACCATCCGCTGGATCGCCACCAGTTCCGAGGTTCGGATGGTGTTGTCGGAACAGGACACCGCCACCATGACCGCGACCAGCGCGTCGCAGGGGGACAGGGAAGGCAGGTCGATGGTCATGGTTCTCTCCGGTTCGTTCAGGCGCAAATTATTGACGATGCGCGGCGCTTTCAATAAGCGTTCCGGACCCATGACAGGAGATCCGCCCATGACCACCCTGCGCGACGCCGCGATGCAATCGAAGGCCTGGCCATTCGAAGAGGCGCGCCGGGTGCTGAAACGGTACGAGAAATCGCCCCCCGCCAAGGGCTATGTCCTGTTCGAGACCGGCTATGGCCCCTCGGGCCTGCCCCATATCGGCACCTTCGGAGAGGTCGCGCGCACCTCGATGATCCGCCGCGCCTTTCAGGAAATCAGCGACATCCCCACCAGGCTGGTCTGTTTTTCCGACGATCTGGACGGCATGCGCAAGGTGCCCGAGAACGTCCCCGATCAGGAACGGCTGAAAGATCACCTGCAGCTGCCGCTGACCTCGGTCCCCGATCCCTTCGGCACGCATGACAGCTTCGGCGCCCATAACAACGCCATGCTGCGGCGCTTTCTGGACACGTTCGGTTTTGAATACGAATTCGTCAGCGCCACCGAATATTACAAATCCGGCCAGTTCGACACGGTCCTGCTGCGCGCCGCCGAACGCTATGATGACATCATGGCGGTGATGCTGGCATCCTTGCGCGAGGAACGCCAGCAGACCTATTCCTGCTTCCTGCCGATCAGCCCGAAAACGGGCCGGGTGCTCTATGTGCCGATCAAGCATGTCGATGCCAAAGCGGGCACGATCACCTTCGACGAGGATGGTCAGGAAACCACCCTGCCGGTCACCGGCGGCCATGTGAAGCTGCAATGGAAGCCCGATTTCGGCGCCCGTTGGGCCGCCCTCGATGTCGATTTCGAGATGTATGGCAAGGATCACAGCACCAACACCCCCATCTATGACAAGATCTGCGAGATTTTGGGCGGCCGCAAACCCGAACATTTCACCTATGAGCTGTTTCTGGATCAGGACGGGCAAAAGATCAGCAAGTCCAAGGGGAACGGTTTGTCGATCGACGAATGGCTGACCTATGCCTCGACCGAAAGCCTGTCCTATTTCATGTATCAGAAACCGAAATCGGCCAAGCGCATGTATTTCGACGTGATCCCAAAGGCGGTCGACGAATACCACCAGCAGCTGCGCGCCTATCCGGGCCAGACGCCCGATCAGCAACTGGCCAATCCGGTCTGGCACATCCATGGCGGCGATGTTCCGGCCTCCGACATGGTGGTGCCGTTCCAGATGCTGCTGAACCTCGCCGCCGTGGCGGGTCAGACCGGCAAGGAGGGGCTCTGGGGCTTCATCCGTCGCTACGCCCCCGACACCTCGCCCGAAACCCATCCCGGTCTCGATCAGGCGGCGGGCTTTGCGCTGCGCTATTTCACCGATTTCGTGGCCCCCACCCGCGCCTTCCGCGCCCCCACCGACATCGAACGGGTGGCGATGCAGGATCTGGCCGCCCGACTTTCGGCCTGGGATCAGCCTGCCGATCCCGAAACCCTGCAATCGATGGTCTTCGCGGTGGGCAAGGATCACGGGTTCGAGCCCCTGCGCGACTGGTTCGGCGCCCTCTATCAGGTTCTGCTGGGTGCCGATCAGGGGCCGCGCTTCGGCGGCTTCATCGCGCTTTACGGGATCGATGAGACCCGCGCCCTGATCGAGGATGCGCTGGCCGGCAAGCTGGTCACCCCTCAGGCTCCGCTTCCGGCCTGATCCTTTCATCTTGGCGGAAATATCCTCGGGGGGTCCGGGGGGCAGACGGCCCCCCGGCCTGACGCCCGCCCCCGCGCCAGGCGTTGCGCGCCCATGCCCCGCAACGCCCGCATCGCCAAGACTTCGTTAACCACTCAGCGCCTATGCCTTGACGCATCGGACCGGGTCGCCGCGCCCGGCCATCATGCCGTCAGGAAGGGATAGCCGATGAATATTGCGATCACCAACGGGCTTTTGCTGATGCCCCCCGCCTTCAGGGCGGGGCTGGGCGCCTGGTCGCGCAGCGACGGAACCTCGGGCAGCCCGATCTGGGCGCAGGCGGCAAATGCATCGCTGGTCCCGGCCGATCAGGATTTCGGCGCCTGTCTGGAAATCGCCAAAGAACAGACAACCACCAGCCTGCGCTTCATGGGCGAGACGCCGATGATCCCCGGCGTCTATCTGCGCGTCTCGGCGCGCGTCAAGGCGGTGGCGGGGGCGCTGGCCAGTGTCCGCATCGCGGGCTGGGCGGGCAATGGCGCGCGGGCCGCCGTGCCGGGGCTGGTCACCACGGGCCCCACCGCCGCCCTGACCAGCTATGGCGAGGTGGTCGAGGTCAGCGCCATCGTCGGCGTAGGCCGTCGCGCGGGCGTGGACATGGCTTGGGGCGCGCAGCCTGTCTATGGTCATTTCGGGCTGGATCTGGTGGGCGCCAATGGCGGTGCCTTCCGCATCGAATCGATCCGGATCGAGGATATCACCGCGGCCTTCGTTCCCTCGCTGCTGGATTGGGTCGATGTGCGCGATTACGGCGCAGTGGGCGACGGGGTCACCAATGATCTGGCGGCGTTTCTGGCCGCCGACCGGGCGGCGGATGGCGGCTCGGTTCTGGTGCCTCAGGGGACGTTCTTCATCGGCGGCGATCTGTCCATCGAAAGCCCGATCCGCTTCAAGGGGCGCATCACCATGCCTGCGGCCAACCGCGCCTCGTTCATGCGCAGCTTTGATTTCCCGACCTATGCGGCGGCCTTCGGGGACGAAACGGTGGGCATGCAGAAGGCGCTGCAGGCGCTGCTGGGTTTCACCGATCACATCTCGCTGGATCTGTGCGGGCGGCGGGTGGATCTGACCGAACCGCTGACCCTGTCGGATCTGGCCCCGACGCTGGACGGGTTCTCGAACCGCCGGGTCATCCAGAACGGCTCGATCCAGGCCAAGGAGGGTCCGGCCTGGACTGTCGGGCGCGCCAGCAGCGTGGGCACCTACAACCCCGCCCAGCCCTTCCTGCTGACCGGCGTCGCCAATGTCGCCGCGATCGAGATCGGCAGCCGCGTCACCGGCAACGGCGTCGGGCGCGAGGTCTATGTCAATGACAAGAACGTCGCCACGGGCACACTGACCCTGTCCCAGCATCTGTATGGCGGGGCGGGCACGCGCAGCTATACCTTCGAACGCTATCGCTATCTGTTCGATTTCTCGGGCGTGCGCGAGCTGAGCCGGCTGAACTTCAACAAGATCGACTTCAACAGCGGGCGCGTGGCCAGCGGCGTGATGCTGGCCCCCAAGGGTGAGATGATCCAGTTCACCGATTGCTATTTCACCCGTCCCGTCAACCGCGGCATCACCTCGATCGGGCGCGGCTGTCAGGATCTGCTGGTCGATAACTGCCAGTTCATCTCGAACGATCTGGACCTGCCCGCCCAGCAGCGCACGACCGTTGCGATCAACGTCAATGCCAATGACATCAAGATCCGCAACAACCGCTTTGTGCGCTTCGCGCATTTTCTGGTGGCCAATGGCGGCGGGCATATCGTCTCGGGCAATCACTGGTTTCAGGGCGACGGCTCGGGCGAGGGGTTGCGCTATGCCGGGCTGGTGCTGACCCAGCCCAATGTGCAGACCACGGTATCGGGCAATTACATCGACAACGCCTCGATCGAATGGACGAACGAACACAGCGCGATCCCGAATTTCACCGGGACCGAGTTCAGCTTTGGTGGGCTGACCCTGACCGGTAACACCTTCCTGTGTTCGAACACCGCCCCCTGGTTCACCTGGATCACCGTCAAGCCCTATGGCACGGGGCATTTCATTCAGGGGCTGAACGTGGTCGGCAATGTGTTCAAGGCGCTGTTCGGCAATGTCACCCGGATCGACCGGGTCGATACCTCGATCGCCGATCTGAACTACAGCCAGATGCGCAACCTGCAGTTCGAGGCGAACACCTTCAACGGCATCGACACCTATGTTGCCAATCCGCTGATGGTGCAGGTCACCCAGAACACCGCCACCTCGGTCTGGACCAGCCCGGCGCTGAATGGTCTGCCGTTTCAGGGCTGGGCCAGATCGGTGCAATCGGTGGTGACCGAAACCGCGCTGATCAATCCGGGCGGCGCCCGCATCGATGCCAGCCCGACCGTCACGCCCGAGATTGGTGCCGCCCGCCGCCAACTGCGCCTGAACTGGGCACAGCCCTTGCGCGGGCGGGTCTGCATCTATGCCCGGATGGACCGCCCGCAATAGGGCGGGGCGGTTGACACGGGTGGGGGCCGGGCGCAACTCTGGCCCCCACCCGACCGGAGCGCCGCATGGCCTATCGTCCTGCCTTCCTTGACGTTTCCTTTGATCTCAAAGACCTGCAGGCGGGTCTGACGGTCGCCATCGTGGCGCTGCCTTTGTCGCTGGCCATCGCGATCGCCAGCGGCGTGGGGCCGGAACGCGGGCTGGTCACCGCCATCATCGGCGGCTTTCTGGTCAGCGCAATGGGCGGCACCCGCCATCAGATCGGCGGCCCCGCCGGGGCCTTTATCGTGCTGGTCGCCGGTTGCGTCGCTGCCATCGGGATCGAGGGGCTGGTGCTGGCCACGATCCTGTCCGGCATCATGCTGGCCGTTCTTGGCGCGCTGCGGCTTGGCGGGGCGATCCGCTTTGTGCCCTATCCGGTCATCCTGGGTTTTACCGCCGGCATCGCGGTGATCATTGCCGCCAGCCAGCTGCGCGATCTGCTGGGCCTGACGCTGTCCGGCCCCGAACCCGGCATGCTGATCCCCAAGCTGGCCGCCCTGTGGGATGCCCGCGCGACCCTGTCGCCGGGATCGGCCATCATTGCCGCGCTGACCGTGGTGGTCATTCTGGCCTGCCAGCGATGGGCGCCGCGCCTGCCTGCGATGCTGCTGGGCATCGTTGCGGCCACGCTGGCCGCGCAACTGCTGGACGCGCCGTCGGTCTTTGACCGCTTCGGCGCGCTGCCCGCCGGTCTGCCCATGCCGGTTCTGCCCGCTTTGGGCTGGGATGCGGTTCTGGCCGCGCTGCCTTTTGCGGTGGCCTTCACCCTGCTGGGGGCCATCGAATCGCTGCTGTCGGCGATGGTCGCCGATCAGATGTCGGGCAGCCGGATGCGCCCCGATGACGAGCTGATCGGGCAGGGTCTGGCCAATATCGGCGCGGGCCTGTTCGGGGGGTTCTGCACCACCGGCACCATCGCCCGCACCGCGACCAATGTGAAGGCGGGCAGCCGGGGTCCGGCCTCGGGGATGATCCATGCGGGGCTGCTGCTGGGGTTCCTGCTGCTGGCGGCGCCGCTGGTGGGGGCGATCCCGCTGGCGGGGCTGGCGGGGCTGCTGATGATCGTGTCGTGGAAGATGATCGAGACGCATGCCATCGCCCATCTGATCCGCATGGACCTGCCCGAGGCCGGGGTGATGGCCGCCACCTTTCTGACCGTCGTGCTGGACGATCTGACCTCGGGCATCCTTCTGGGCATGGCGCTGGCCGGGCTGCTGTTCATCGCCCGCATGTCGCGCGAGGGGCAGGTGCGATCGTTGCCCACAGGTCCCGACGCGCCGCATGACCAGATGACCATTCATCTGACCGGGCCGGTCTTCTTCGGCTCGGTCGCGCGGATCGAGGGCGCGCTGGACCGCATCAACGCCCATCCGCGCCTGCTGCTGCTGCAGATGTCCGATGTCACCCTGATCGACCGCAGCGGCGCGCGGATGATTCAGGATTTGACCGCACGGCTGGCGCGGCGGGGCACGCAGGTGGTCGTGATCGGCGCATCCGATCGTCAGGCTCAGGCGCTGAACGGCAGCGTTCCGACCGCCACCGACCCGGCCCATGCCCGGACCCTGACGGGCTTGTGAACGATTTACAGGACCGTCCTGTTTTTGGTCAATATATTTACAAAATAATCCTTTAAAAAAAGACACTTAACTATTCATTGCGGATGTGGTTAACATAGCTCTCATAACAGCCCGTTGCACCGTTCCTGGAGGGGGACCGCATCCGGGGCTGGTCCATGGCCGCGACGAGGGGGGATGTCATGAGCGCTGAAAACATTCAGAAACACGCAATTCCGGCAGCAATGCAGGACGCCCGTGTGGGGCCTGCCGATTACACGCGGCTTTATGACGAATCGATCCGCGATCCAGAAGGGTTCTGGTCGCGTGAAGGCCAGCGGCTGGACTGGATCACGCCTTACGCCAAGGTCAAGAACACCGATTTCGCGCTTGGTCAGGTCAGCATCAAGTGGTTCGAGGATGGCGTGCTGAACGCCTCGGTCAACTGCATCGACCGCCATCTGGCCACGCGCGCCAACCAGACCGCGATCATTTTCGAGCCCGATGATCCCAACACGCCCGCCCAGCACATCACCTATGCGCAGCTGTCCGACCGGGTGAACCGCTTTGCCAATGTGCTGCTGAGCCAGGGGGTGATGCGCGGCGACCGGGTGGTGATCTATCTGCCGATGATCCCCGAGGCCGCCTATGCGATGCTGGCCTGCGCGCGGATCGGTGCGATCCATTCGATCGTCTTTGCAGGCTTTTCGCCCGATGCACTGGCCAACCGGATCAACGATTGCGGCGCCAAGCTGGTCATCACCGCCGACACCGCCCCGCGCGGCGGCAAGCGGACCAACCTGAAATCCAATGCCGATGCGGCCCTGCTGCATTGTTCCGACAGGGTCCGTTGTCTGGTGGTCAAGCATACCGGCGACCAGACCACCTGGATCGAGGGCCGCGACGTCGACGTCAAGGCGATGATGGAAGAGGTCGCTCCCGATTGCCCGCCCCGCCCGATGGGGGCCGAGGATCCGCTGTTCATCCTTTACACCTCCGGCTCGACCGGCAAGCCCAAGGGTGTCGTGCACACGACCGGTGGCTATCTGGTCTATGCTGCGATGACGCATGAATACACCTTCGACTATCGCGATGGCGATGTCTTCTGGTGCACGGCCGATGTGGGCTGGGTCACCGGGCACAGCTATATCGTCTATGGCCCGCTGGCCAATGGTGCGACCACGGTGATGTTCGAAGGTGTGCCGACCTGGCCCGATGCCGGTCGCTTCTGGGAGGTCTGCGCCAAGCACAAGGTCACCCAGTTCTATACCGCCCCCACCGCCATCCGTGCGCTGATGGCCAAGGGCCCGGATTTTGTCGCGGCCCATGACCTGTCCAGCCTGCGCATCCTTGGCACCGTGGGAGAGCCGATCAACCCCGAGGCCTGGAACTGGTATGACGAACATGTGGGCAAGGGCCGTTGCCCCATCGTCGATACATGGTGGCAGACCGAAACCGGCGGCCATCTGATCACACCCTTGCCGGGGGCGACGGAAACCAAGCCCGGATCGGCCACCGTGCCGTTCTTTGGCGTCCTGCCGGTCATTCTGGACGCGGCCACCGCCGAGGTGCAGCAGGGCGATCCGGCCGAGGGCGTGTTGTGCATCGCCGACAGCTGGCCCGGCCAGATGCGCACCCTGTGGGGCGATCACGCCCGTTTCGAAGAGGCGTATTTCCAGCAATATCCGGGCTATTACTTTACCGGCGACGGCTGCCGGCGGGACGAGGACGGCTATTACTGGATCACCGGGCGCGTCGATGACGTGATCAATGTCAGCGGCCATCGCATGGGCACGGCCGAGGTCGAATCGGCGCTGGTCGCCCATGAAAAGGTCGCCGAGGCGGCGGTCGTCGGTTACCCGCACGCCATGAAGGGGCAGGGCATCTATGCCTATGTCACCCTGATGAACGGCGTCGAGCCGACCGACGCCCTGCGCGCCGATCTGGAAAAATGGGTGCGCACCGAAATCGGCCCGATCGCCAAGCCCGACCTGATCCAATGGGCGCCGGGCCTGCCCAAGACACGTTCCGGCAAGATCATGCGCCGCATCCTGCGCAAGATCGCGGAAAACGACCACGGCACCCTGGGCGATATCTCGACCCTGGCCGAGCCCGAGGTCGTCGATGAACTGATCGCCAACCGCATGAATCGCGGCTGACGACCGGCCGGGGGGGCCGGGATGGGGCCCCCCAGAATGCCGCCCGCCCCCGCCGCCGGGGTCAGGGCGCAGACCGACATAAGGCGGATCGACCCCGATGTCTGAACAGGGAGGGACCTACGGACATGAGTGACAGACAATCTTCGAATGCCTATTGGCAGGCCAATCTTCGCATCATCTATATCAGCCTCGCGATCTGGGCACTGGTGTCCTATGGCTTTGGCATCATCCTGCGACCGCTGATCTCGTCGATCCCGGTCGGGGGCACCGATCTTGGTTTCTGGTTCGCCCAGCAGGGATCCATCCTGTTCTTCATCGTGCTGATCTTTTTCTATGCATGGCGGATGAACCGCTTGGATGCCGAACACGGCGTGGACGAGTGAGGAACCAGCCATGAGCCAATTCACCCTGAACCTATTGTTCATCGGCGCCTCATTCGCGCTGTATATCGGCATCGCCATCTATTGCCGGGCGAAGTCGACGGCGGAATTCTATGCCGCCAACCGTGGCGTCAGCCCGGTCATGAACGGCATGGCGACCGCCGCCGATTGGATGTCGGCGGCCAGCTTCATCTCGATGGCGGGTCTGATCGCCTTTACGGGATACGACAACTCGACCTATCTGATGGGCTGGACGGGCGGCTATGTGCTGCTGGCCCTGCTGCTGGCGCCCTATCTGCGCAAGTTCGGCAAGTTTACCGTGCCGGAATTCATCGGCGACCGGTTTTATTCGCCGACCGCGCGGATCATCGGCGTGATCTGCCTGCTGATCGTGTCGATCACCTATGTGATCGGTCAGATGACCGGCGTGGGCGTCACCTTCTCTCGCTATCTGGAAGTGTCGAATTCGACCGGTCTGTGGATCGGTGCGGCGCTGGTCTTCTGTTATGCGGTTCTGGGCGGCATGAAGGGCATCACCTATACGCAGGTTGCCCAATATGTCGTGCTGATCATCGCCTATACCATTCCGGCGATCTTCATCTCGTTGCAGCTGACCGGCAACTTCCTGCCCCAGCTGGGACTGTTCGGGACGCATGAAGCATCCGGCATGGCCTTTCTGTCCAAGCTGGACCTGCTAGTCACCGACCTTGGTTTCCGCGAATATACCGCGCATCACAATTCGACCCTGGACATGGTGCTGTTCACCATGGCGCTGATGATCGGCACGGCGGGTCTGCCGCATGTCATCATCCGGTTCTTTACCGTTCCCAAGGTGTCTGATGCGCGCAAATCGGCGGGCTGGGCACTGGTCTTCATCGCGCTGCTCTATACGGTCGCCCCGGCGGTCGGATCGATGGCGCGCTTCAATCTGACCGCAACCATGTGGCCGGGCGCGTTGACCGGCGACACCTACAGCCAGCCTGCCGTCTCGCTGGATGCGATCGAGACCGCGCCCGAACTGGAATGGATGCGCAACTGGCAGGTCACCGGGCTGCTGAACTGGGAAGACAAGAACGGCGACGGCCTCATCCAGTATTATAACGACGCCGCGACCGAAGGCCCGGCTGTCGAGATGGCCGCCGCTCAGGGTCTGGCCGGAAACGAGCTGACCACCGTGAACAACGACATCATGGTGCTGGCCAACCCGGAAATCGCTAACCTGCCGGGCTGGGTCATCGCCATCGTCGCCGCAGGCGGTCTGGCGGCGGCACTGTCCACCGCGGCGGGTCTGCTGCTGGCGATCTCGGGCGCCGTGTCCCACGACCTGATCAAGGGCACGCTGATGCCCAATATCAGCGAGCGGGGCGAACTGAACGCGGCGCGCATCTCGATGGCGCTGTCGATCCTGGTGGCGACCATTCTGGGTCTGAACCCGCCGGGCTTTGCGGCGCAGACCGTGGCGCTGGCCTTTGGCCTTGCCGCCAGCTCGATCTTTCCGGTTCTGATGATGGGGATCTTCTCCAAGCGGGTCGGCAAGGAAGGCGCGATTGCGGGGATGATCGCGGGCATGCTGTCCACGATCCTGTATATCTTCGTCTACAAGGGCTGGTTCTTCATCGGCGGCACCAACATGCTGCCCGACACGCCCGACGCATGGCTGTTCGGCATCTCTCCGGCATCCTTCGGGACCGTCGGTGCGGTGATCAACTTTGCCGTGGCCTTCGGTGTCTCGGCGGTCAGCCAGCGTCCCCCCGCCCATGTGCAGGAGCTGGTCGAATCGATCCGCGTTCCGCGCGGTGCAGGCGACGCGGTCGCGCACTGATCCGATCCTGCCGCGTCCCCCGGTCCGGGGGGCGCGGCGCCCTTTCCTCAACAGGTGTCCCGGATGTCCGAGCGCATTGTCGATTTCATCGCCACCGTGCATCCCTATGACAGCCTGACGCGGGATGAGCTGGCGCGCGTCGCCGACTTTTTCAGCCGCAGGCCCTTTGCACCCGGCGATCTGATCTATGAATTCGGCGACCGCTTGCCGGGTCTGTATCTGATCGAAAGCGGCCATGTCGCGGTGACCGACCGCAATGGCGACAGCGTGTCCCAGTTGGGGCCGCGAAATTCGTTCGGCGAACGCGGGCTGTTGCGCGACGGGGTGGCGGTCACCACCGCCCGTGCGATGGACGATGCCGTCATCCTGATGTTGCCCCGGGCGCAGGTGACCGGGCTGATCGCGGATCACCGGGCCGTGGCGCGGTTTTTCGACCGGGGCCGCGGTCCCGTCGATCGCGGCAGCGATGTGGCCCGCCTTAAGGTCGGAGAGCTGTTGTCGGGCAAGCCCGTGACCTGCGACCCAGAGACCCCGATCATCGAGGCCGCGCGCCTGATGCGCGACGCCCGCATCAGCAGTCTGGGCATCACCGAGGGCACCCGGCTGATCGGGCTGGTCACCATCCGCGACATGTCGTCCCGCGTGGTGGCCGAGGGGCGCGACATGCGCCAGCCGGTGCGCGCGGTTATGACCCCCGATCCGGTGACGCTGGCGCCGACCGCGCTTGGCTATGATGTGCTCAACATCATGCTGGAGCGTCGCATCAGCCATCTGCCGGTGGTCGATCAGGGCCGCTTCATCGGCATGATCAGCCAGTCCGATCTGACCCGCGTGCAGGCGATCTCGGCCGCCGGGCTGATCCGAGAGGTCGCGCAGGCGGGTGACGTCGCCGCGATGGCCCGCGTCACCGGCCGCATCCCGGAATTGCTGTCCCAACTGGTCCAGACCCGCCAGCGCCACGAGATCATCACCCGCATGATCACCGATATCGCCGATGCGGTCACCCGCCGCCTGCTGGATCTGGCCGTGGCCGATCTGGGACCGGCGCCGGGCCTGTGGGTCTGGGCCGCCTGCGGCAGTCAGGGGCGGCAGGAACAGACAGGCCTGTCCGATCAGGACAATTGCCTGATCCTGGCGCCGGGCTGCGATCCGCTGGACCCGTGGTTCGCAGCACTGGCGCGGCGGGTCTGCGACGGTCTGGACGCCTGCGGCTATGTTTTTTGCCCTGGCGACATGATGGCCACCAACCCGCGCTGGTGTCAGCCGGTGCCGGTCTGGCGCGGCTATTTTCAGGACTGGATCGCGCGGCCCTCGCCCGAGGCGCAGATGCTGGCCTCGGTGATGTTCGATCTGCGCGCCATCGGTGGCGAGGCCGCGCTTCTGGACGATCTGCACCGCGAAACGCTGCAGGCCGCGTCGAGGAATTCGATCTTTGTCGCGCATATGATTGCCAATTCCCTGAAACACCGCCCCCCCCTTGGGCTGATCGGCGGCTTTGCCACGATCCGATCGGGCGAGCATCGCCACCATATCGACATGAAGCATAACGGCGTCGTGCCGGTCACCGATCTGGCCCGCGTCTATGCGCTGCAGGGCCGGATCAGCGCCGTGAACACCCGCGCAAGGTTGGAGGATGCCGAAACGCGGGGCGTCATCTCGGGGTCGGGGGCGCGCGATCTGATCGCGGCTTACGACATGATCCAGACCGTGCGGCTGGACAATCAGGCGCATCTGGTGCGCGCGGGGCGCAAGCCCGACAATTACCTCTCACCGGCGGATCTGCCGGATTTCGACCGCAGCCATCTGCGCGACGCCTTTGTCGTCGTGCGGGGGATGCAGTCGGCGGTGGGACATGGAAAGGGAATGCTGGGATGAACGAGGTCGGAATGGCCGGAATGGGGGCCGATCTGCTGGGCGTCTTTGCCGTGGCCGTGGGCGCCTTTGCGGTGCTCTATGCGGGCATGCATGCGGCGCGCAAGGCGGGCCTGTCGCCGCCGCCATGGCTGCTGACGGCGGGAATCGGGCTGGCCATGGTCAGCTATTCGGTCTGGAACGACTATGCCTGGTTCGACCGGGCGCGCGGTGCCCTGCCGGACGGCGCGCAGGTGCTGATCGTGGGCCGCGACAGCCAGATGTGGGCGCCATGGACCTATCTGGTCCCGGTCGAGGTGCGCTTTGCCGCCCTCGATCCCGCGCAGATCGCCGATGCGGCGGACGGCACCCGCAGCGCCCAGATCATGCTGGTCGAACGGCGCGGCCAGACGATCGTCGTGCCGCAGGATTTCGACTGCGCAGGCGCCCGCATCCGCCCGGCGCGCGGCGACTGGATGCCGGCGGGCGACGATGCCGCCTTTGACGCGGTCTGCGCCCATGGAGGCCCGAATGGCTGACATTCTGGTCATCGAGGATGAGGATAACATCGCCACCGCGCTGGATTTCCTGCTGACTCGCGACGGCCATCGCCATGACCGCATCGCGACCGGCAAGGGCGCCGTGGACCGCATTCGCGAAACCCGCCCCGATCTGGTGCTGCTGGATGTGATGCTGCCCGAGGTCTCGGGCTATCAGATCGTGCAGGATGTGCGGGCCGATCCCGATCTGGCCGGGGTGCGGGTGCTGATGATGACCGCGCGCGGATCGGTGGTGGAACGCCGCAAGGGGCTGGCGCTTGGCGCCGACGGGTTCATTGCCAAACCCTTCGAGCTGGCCGAGCTGCGGGCCGAGATGGCCCGGCTGCTGGGATGATGTGATGGCCCGCCTGTCCCTGCGCCTGCGGATATTGCTGCTGTTCGCGGCCGCTTGGGCTGCGGCGCTGCTGCTGGCCGGGCTGGCGCTGTGGCGGGCCGGGCAGGGCGGGGCGGATGCGCTGGTGCAGGGCGCGATGCTGGCCGGGTTCGGGTTGACCGGCGTGCTGACTGGCCTGTGGCTGCTGTTCGACCACAATGTCGCCCGACCGATCGAGACATTGGCGGGCGCACTGCGCACGGGCCAGGTGCCCGACCCCGAACCCTCGCGCCATCTGGCCGATCTGGGGCCCGCCGCGCGTGATGCGGCACTGGCCCGCGCGCGGTCTGATCAGGCGCTGACGCAGGCGCTGGATGCGCATGCGGCGGAACTGGCGCGCGAAAAGGCCAGCCTCGAAGCGATCCTGGGCGATTTCGGGGCGGGCGCGGTGATGGCGGATGCGCGGGGGCGGCGGGTGGTCTTTTACAACGCCAGCGCCGCGCGGCTGCTGCCGGGGCTGGCGCTGGACCGGGCGCTGGACAGCCTGCTGACCCCCGGCGCCCTGCAAAGCGCGCAGGTGCGGCTGGCGGCGGGGGCGCCGGCGACCGATCTGAGCTGCCTGACGGCACAGGGGGTGCGTCTGACCGGGCGATTGCGGCGCATCGACAGCATGGGCGACGGGGGCCTGCTGCTGATCCTGCGCGACCACGCCGTCGAACGCCCCGCCCCCCGCGCCACGCTGGAGGCGCTGCGCCGCCATGCCGCGACGCTGGTGCCGATGCTGGACGCGCTGGACGGCCCGATCCCGCCCGCTTTGGCCGCGGCGATCCGGGCCGAGGGGCAGGGCTTGGCCAGCACCACCCGCACCCTGTCGCAGATTCTGGCCAGCGATGCGCCCGTGGACGTGGCGGGTCTGGACGAACTGGCAGCGGGCCTGACCCCTGCCGCCCCCCTGCCTGCGGTCGGTTTCCGGGCCGAGGCGGCGGGCATGAATGCGCTGTTGCTGGCGCTGCAATCGCGGCTGCAGGATCTGGGCCATGCGCCCCGCCTGGCTGTCCACCCCGAAGCGGGCGATCAGATGCGGCTGGCACTGGAATGGACCGGCGCGCCGGTGCCTATCGATCTGCTGGACGGATGGCTGGCCGATGCCCCTGATCCCGGCCAGCCCGGCCTGACGGGAACCGAGATCCTCGCCCGCCACGGCACCGGCCTGTGGCCCGAACGTGACGGTGCGACCGCGCGGCTGGTCATGCCGCTGCCGCTGGCCCAGGGGCAGACGGCGGCGGGCGGGGTGACCTATGATTTCGCGCTGGCTTTGCGCGGGGCGGCCTCGTCCCGGCTGGCGGATCTGACCTGCGTGGTCTTTGACACCGAAACCACCGGCCTGTCGGATCACGACCGCATCGTGCAGATCGCCGGGCTGCGGCTGGCGCGGGGGCGGCTGACGGGCGAACGCTTTGACACGCTGGTCCATCCGGGCCGTCCGATCCCGCCCGCCTCGACCGCCATCCACGGCATCACCGATGCGATGGTGGCCGATGCCCCCGATCTGACGGCAGCGCTGACGGCATTTCGGCATTTTTGCGACGACAGCGTGCTGATCGCCCATAACGCCCCCTTCGACATGGGCTTTCTGCGCCGAGCCGAGGCGCAGACCGGGGCGCATTTCCCCAACCGCGTGCTGGACACGGTGGCCCTGTCCGCCATCATCTGGGGCAGTTCCGAGGTGCATTCGCTGGATGCGCTGACCGAACGGCTTGGCATCGAGATCCCGTCCGAGGCCCGCCACACCGCCATGGGCGACACCATCGCGACCGCTCAGGCCTTTCTGCGCCTGATCCCCGCGCTGGAGGCCAAGGGCATCACCCGATTCGAAGAGGCCTTGGCCGAGGCCCGCCGACATCGCCGCCTGATCGCGGATGCGAACCTGCGGTCGTGACGGATCAAAGCGCGATCTGCGGCTGGTCCGACGGTGGCAGGGGGGCCGCATCGGGGGCGGCATCATCATCGGGCTGCAACGTCTCGCCCATCGGCGGCGGCGGCGGGGCGCCCTCGCGGCGGCGGATCAGGATATCGCCGTTGGGCAGGCGTTCGGGCGCCTGATAATTGCGCACATCATCGACCTGCGTCGCCAGATCGCGCAGCACCGGACCCATCTGCCGCAGCGCCCCGGACAGATCCTGCGTCAGATCATTGGCATTCGGCTGGCCCTCGGGGTCTGCGGCATCGTCGCCCCCGAACAGCTGGCCGATGATCGCGCCCAAGCTACGCTCGATCACGCCGAGTTCTTCAGGCGCGGTGGGCTCCTCGGGCGGCGGGGTGATGTTCTGCGCGTGCAGGGGACCGGCCGACAGGGCCAGCATCAGGGCGAGGGGGGTAAGGATCCGGTTCATGCCGTCAAGATGGGGCCGGGCGCGGGGTCATGCAAGGTTCAGTCTGGCCGATCCCCTGCGGCGCCAAGGCGGGCATTCAGAACCGGCGCAATTCCGTCAGGCCGCGCCGACATGCGGCCCGTTTGCCGGCGCGCCGCGCGGTCCCGTTTGGGGATCGGGACGAAACCGGGTGCGATAGCTGTCCCAAGCCTCGTTCAGGCGGCGGGTGCGGGCCTCGGCCAGACGGATCGCCTCGGGCGGCAGGCCGCGACCGATGGCATGATCGGGATGGCTTTCGCGCACCAGCTTGCGCCAGCGGCGCTTGACCTCGTCCAAGGGTGTGTTCGGCTCGACCCCCAGAACCTCGCAGGGGGGGCAACCACTGCCCCGGTCGTAGCGGCGCCGGATCGCCGAAATCTGACCTTCAGACAGGCCGAAGATGCGTCCGACCTCGGCCAGGAACAGGATTTCGGCCTCGTGCAGGGCGCCATCGGCGACGGCGATGACGAACAACCCCTCCATCACGTCCAGCAAAACCGGGTCACCGGGCTGGAACATGGCCGCGATCTTGCGCGCCCAGGCATCAAAGCCTGCCACATCCTGCCGCGCCAGATCAAACACCCGGGCGGCGTTCTTTTCCTCGGACCGGGGAATGATGAAGACCCGGCGAAAGGCCGCGACCTCGGACCGGGCAACGGCGCCATCGACCTTGGCCAGTTTGGCCCCAAGCGCGATCACCGCGATGGTGAAGGCGACCGAGCGTTCCTTGGGCGTGGCCGGACGGTTCGTCCACATGAAGGCCACCATCCGGTCGGCCATCCTCTGCCAGAAGCTGCGGGGCTTGGGCAGGTCGGGGCACGGGCCGGTGCAGGTCAGGGGGGTTGCGCAACAATCCATGACCCCAGATTAGCCGCTAACGGCGCCGGGCGATAGGGGCGGGGTGTCGCGCCCGGGCCATCACATCGACAGATCGCGCCCCATCAGCACCAGATCGTGAAACTGCCCGAATTTCCAGCCCGCCGCCGGTATCTGGCCCCATGGCGCATAGCCCATCGCCGCGTGAAACGCGATCGAACCGGTATTCGAGGCCGTGATCCCGCCGATCATAATCCGGTGACCACGCGCGCGGGCGTGATCCTCCAGCCCGCGCAGCAGGATGCGGCCCACGCCCAGACCGCGCTGGCCCGGCGCCAGATAGATCGTGTGCTCCTGACTGCGGGCATAGCCGCCGCCGCCCCGGAACTGGGTATAGGTGCCAAATCCCACCACCCGATCGGTCTCGGCCACCAGAAAGGCATGGCCCGTGGCCTGACGGTCGGCAATCAGGGCGGCGATCTCGTCCTCGGTCCGCTCGGTCGGCCAGAAGGTGATCGCCGTCTCGCGGATGATCGGGTTCCAGATCGCGGCGATCTGCGCCACATCGCCAGGCCCGGCGTCGCGCAGGATCACAGCACGACCTCGCCGCCCGCGGTGGTCACGGTCAGCGTCATCGGCGTCCCCGCGCCGGTCAGCATCAGGCGGCGGTCGGACAGTTCCAGCCGGTCCAGCGGCAGGGTCAGGCGGGACAGGCGCAGGCCGACATCGGGCAGCAGATCCGAGGGATGCGGCCCCGTGCCCCAGTCGATCAGCATCGGATGGGCACCGCCGCGCGGCATCTGCCCGGCCTCGGGCAGGGTGATGCGCCAGGACAGATCGCCCCGGCGGGCGGTGACGATCCGCGTGCCCGGCGGGGCGGTCAGCGGATCGGCCCGCGCCACCCAACCCGCCACGCAAGGCGGCGCGTCAAAACCGTCCAGCCCGAACCAGCCGGGACGGTCGTCGCTGTCCGGATCGGGGGCGATCAGTTCAAGATAAGCGTCCGGGCCAAGCGACAGCAGCATGTTATGCGTGCCCAGACCCGGATGCCGCCCGCCCGGCTGCAGCGTGACGCCAAGCCGCGCCTGCAGCCAATCCGCACCCTCGGGCAGGCTGCGGGCGGCGATCGCCACATGGTCGAACCTCAGGCTCACCCGCGATGCGCCCCGGCGGCCAGATCGCGGACGAAGGCCAGGATCTCGGGGACCGGGCGGCCTTCGCCGATCTGCTTGACGATGGCGCTGCCCACCACGACGCCATCGGCGACCGATGCGATGGCCTCGGCCGCCTCGGGGGTCGAGATTCCAAAGCCCACCACGACCGGCAGATTGGCGGCGGCGCGGATGCGCGCGACCTCGGGGGCGACATCGGCGGCATTCGCGGCGGCGGCCCCGGTGATGCCCGTCACGCTGACATAATAGACAAAGCCCGAGGTGTTCTTGACCACTGCAGGCAGACGCCGGTCATCGGTCGTGGGCGTCGCCAGCCGGATGAAATTCAGCCCGGCAGCGGCGGCGGGCACGCACAGCTCGGCGTCCTCTTCGGGGGGCAGATCCACGACGATCAGCCCGTCCACCCCGGCCTCGACCGCGTCGGTCAGGAATTGCGTGACCCCGCCCGGCCGCGCATAGATCGGGTTGTAATAGCCCATCAGGACCACCGGCGTGGTCGTGTCCTGCTGACGGAACGCGCGCAGCATCGCCAACGTGCGGCTGACGCTGCCGCCCTGCGCCAAGGCCCGCTGGCCCGCGGCCTGAATGGTCGCGCCGTCGGCCATGGGGTCGGTAAAGGGCATCCCCAGCTCGATGATGTCCACGCCCGCCTCGGGCAGGCCGCGCATGATCTGCAGCGCCGTCGCGTCATCGGGGTCAGAGGCCATCATATAGGCCACGAACGCCTTTTTCCCGTCGCGCTTCAGTGCCGCAAACCTGTCGTCGATTCTGGTCATGTCCGTCCCCGTCTTCTTTGGTGTCATGACTAGCCCGCATGGGGGCGGGGTGCAATCGGGCGACCGCTGGACTTGGGCCCGCAGGACGCGTAACAGCAGCGCGGAAATCAGTCGGGAAAGGGTGCTGTCATGGGATTTCGGATGGGGATCGTCGGGCTGCCGAATGTCGGCAAGTCCACGCTGTTCAACGCTTTGACAAAGACCGCCGCCGCGCAGGCCGCGAATTTCCCGTTCTGCACGATCGAGCCGAATGTGGGCGAGGTCGCGGTTCCGGATGCGCGGCTGGACATGCTGGCCGGGATCGCGGGCAGCAAGCAGATCATCCCGACGCGGATCACCTTTGTGGACATCGCCGGTCTGGTCAAGGGCGCCAGCAAGGGCGAAGGCTTGGGCAACCAGTTCCTGGCCACCATCCGCGAGGTGGACGCCATCGCCCATGTGCTGCGCTGTTTCGAGGATGGCGACATCACCCATGTCGAGGGCCGCGTCGATGCGCTGGCGGATGCCGAGGTGATCGAGACCGAGCTGATGATCGCCGACATGGAATCGATCGAGCGGCGTCTGGCCAATCTGGCGCGCAAGCTGAAGGGCGGCGACAAGGATGCCGCCGATCAGCAGCGCCTGTTGCAACAGGCGCTGGCCGCGCTGGAGGCCGGTCTCCCCGCCCGCACCATCACCGTCTCCGACGATGACCGCCGCGCATGGGAGATGCTGCAGCTGCTGACTGCGAAACCGGTCCTGTTCGTCTGCAACGTGGCCGAGGACGAGGCCGCAAACGGCAATGCCATGTCCGAGAAGGTCCGCGCGATGGCCGAGGCGCAGGGCGCGGGCCATGTCGTCATCTCGGCCCGGATCGAGGAAGAGATCAGCCAGCTGGATGCCGAGGAATCGCAGATGTTCCTGGCCGAGATGGGGCTGGAGGAACCGGGCCTCGACCGGCTGATCCGCGCGGGCTACACCCTGCTGGGCCTGCAGACCTATTTCACCGTCGGCCCGAAAGAGGCCCGCGCCTGGACCATCACCAAGGGCACGCTGGCCCCGCAGGCGGCGGGTGTGATCCATGGCGATTTCGAAAAGGGCTTCATCCGGTCCGAGACCATCGCCTATGACGATTACGTCGCGGGCAAGGGCGAGGCGGGCGCGCGCGAGGCCGGCAAGCTGCGCGTCGAGGGCAAGACCTATGAGGTCAAGGACGGCGACGTGCTGCATTTCCTGTTCAGCGGCTGACGACCGTCTTTCGCACCGGACCGCTGGAAAGCCGACCCACCGGGTCGGCTTTTTGCTGTGTGCCGGGCCTTGGGCGGTCCGAAAGGGGCAGGACTTGGTCGCAGCCCGGCCTCTGCGACGGCATGACGCGAATCAGGCAGGTCGGGATCGCGCATCGGGACGGGGCAGACACGATGGCCTGCCCGCCGCTGCTGCGGCATGATCCAAATCGTGCAGAGCTGAATCGGGTTGCGGGATAGGCCATCCGGGTTGGAAAAGCGCGATGGCGACTGCCGCAGGGCGTGTCTTTGGGCGGTCCGAAGGGGTCTCGGGCGGCATGCTGATGTTCCGCCCCTCCCTGGCAGATGCCGGAAGGGCCTGCCGGGATGGCCGGGACAGGCACCGGAGCGCGCCATGAAAAACGCCCCGCCGGTCAGGGCGGGGCGAGAGGAAGTCGACAGAGATCGCAGGTGATTCGGCCTAGTTTCCCAGAACCGTGCAGGGCTTCGAGCGGCTGCGCATCCGTTCGCAGGCCAGTTCGGCATGACCCTTGGACAGGTTGCCAAAGCGCGGCTCGAACCCGCGATTGGTGTTGGCGACCTGACGGCTGGCGGCGCCGAACAGGTTCCCGTCCTGCAACGCAAGCCCCAGCAGCAGTCGGTCCGCCTCGGCCTGAGAGGTGTAAAGGCCAAGCGACACCCCAAAGCTGCGACCGCTGTCGGTCGGGCGGCGCACGACCTCCAACGCTTCGGGATTGCCCAGATCGCCTTCGCCCATCGCGGCCAGAATCACCGTTTCCGAACGCGGCTTGGGCTTGTTCGAGCTGTCCAGCACCAGGCTGCCTGCGGCGGCCTGCGGTTGCGGGGCAGGGGTCGCTTCGGCCTCGGCGACCACGGCAGGCGCCGGCGCGACGGCAGCAGTGCTGGCACTGCGCCGGGGCGAGGGCGTGGGCCGCGACGATGCTGCCAGAACCGGCGCCGCAAGGCTGGCCGATGCGGCAGGCGCGCTGTCGGATGCGACTGCCGTGGCAATCGCCTCTTCGATGGCCTCGGGGGCGACCGCGCTGCCGGGCCGGGCGCGGGGGCGGTTGCTGCTGGCCAGCGCCACACCCGGTGCGACCGGCGCGGGGGCCGTGGCCCCGGCAAGGCGCAGCGCCTCGGTCAGATCAACGCGGGGGGCCGCCGCCGTGGCGATCGTGGCAGCAGCGGCGGGCCGGACGGTCGGCGGCGGCGAGGCCTGGAGGACCATCCGCTGTGGTTCGGGTTGGGTGGCCGCCGTGCTGGGCGCCACCTGCGCGCGCCGGGTGGTCGCCTGCACCAGCATCCGGGGCCGCTGCGGTTTGACCTCGCGCACCCGGTCGGGAATGCGCGGGAAGCTGTTATCCAGCAGCTCCGCCATCACCTGATTGCGCTGCGCGGTCGAGGTTCCGCCGAAGACCGTGGCGATCAGCCGCTTGTTGCCGCGCTGCGCCGAGGCGGTCAGGTTGAACCCCGCCGCCCGCGTATAGCCGGTCTTGATTCCGTCGGCGCCCGCGTAATCGTCCAGAAAGCGCCGGTTGGTCGCCGCGACCTGCGCGATGCCCGCATCGGCGGACCGGCGCGAGAACAGGTTGTAATATTGGGGGAAATCATAGAACAGGTGGCGGCCCAGAATGCTCATGTCATGGGCGGTGGAAAAATGCCCCTCACGCGTCAGGCCATGGGCATTGCGGAACTGGGTGTTGTTCATGCCAAGCGCGCGGGCCATCTGCGTCATCTGCTGGGTAAAGGCCTCTTCCGACCCGGCCAGCCCTTCGCCCAGGGCGGTGGCGGCGTCATTGGCGGATTTGATCGCGGCGGCGCGCAACAGATAGCGCAGCTCGATCTGTTGACCCGCGCGCAGGCCCAGCTTGGACGGCGGCTCGTTCGCGGCTTTGCTGGAGATGGTAAACCGCGAATCCAGCCGCACCTGCCCGCGTTCGATCGCCGAGAAGGCCATGTAAAGCGTCATCATCTTGGTCAGCGAGGCCGGGTGCAGACGCGTGTCGGCATTCTGGCGATAGATCGGCTGGCCCGTGCGGGCATCCATCACGTAGGCCGCAAAAGGCGCCGCTGCCGCCGGAAGGCTGAGCAGCGAAAGGGCCAGAACGGCATGACGAAGCAGCCGGAAGACATGGGGAAATCGGGTCACTGTCACTGTCTCTCTGCCTCAAGCGGGCGCGTCATTCATCGCACACCCGTCGTTAATGAACAGATAATAGCACGGGTTATTTATCCATGAAACCTTGCATTCCACTTAATTGCATCCCCGCCCGCCGACGGGTGCTTTCCGCGCGGGGGCTTTCATCCGGCCCCGTTTGCGCTATATTTCACCCGATGCCACCCCCTCCGCCGCATTCAGGATTGACCGCAGCCCGATGACGCACTGGATGACCGCACCCGACAAACCCGACGATCAGTCCGATCTGGCGGTCAAGCCGCGCACGAAATCGCAGCGCCCGCCCATGTACAAGGTCTTGTTGCTGAACGACGATTTTACGCCGATGGAATTCGTCGTCCATGTGCTGGAACGGCTTTTCAACATGACCCATGCCCAAGCGATCGAGATCATGCTGACCGTGCATCGCCGCGGCGTCGCGGTTGTCGGTGTCTTTTCTCACGAGGTGGCCGAAACAAAGGTCGCTCAGGTGATGGAACTGGCGCGTCGCCAGCAGCATCCCCTGCAATGCACCATGGAAAAAGAGTAACCCCTTGACCCAATCCAGACTGGACCTGGCCTTCCCGGACGGCCATCCCGGGGGCGAGGTGCTGTTCATCGGCGCCTCTGCCGCCGACGATCTGTCCCCCCTCGACCCGCAACGCCTGACCATTCTTCAGGGTCATGCCACCGACCATCAGGGCCTGGCGGCGCGTGGGTTTCGCGTGGCACCGGATCTGCAGGGGATGTTCGATCTGGCCATCGTCCGCCTGCCGCGCGCCAAGGCCGCCGCCCGCGCCCGGCTGGCGCAGGCCGCAGCCCATCTGCCGCCCGGCGCGACGCTGTGGGTCGATGGGCAAAAGACCGACGGCGCCGATGCGGTCCTGCGGGAATTGCGCGGCCTGACGTCTGTGGCCGAGGTGATCAGCAAGGCCCATGGTAAGATCTTCCGCATCACCCTGCCCGCCGGGGGGCTGCCCGCCGATTGGGCCTCTGCCGCGCGCGAGGTGGTTCCGGGCTTCACGACCCTGCCGGGCGTCTTTTCTGCCGACGGTGTCGATCCGGGCTCGCAGATGCTGGCCGATCACCTGCCGCCCAAGATGCCCACGCGCGTCGTCGATCTGGGTGCGGGCTGGGGCTGGCTGTCCGCGCAGGCCCTGTCGCGCCCGGGCGTCACCGAACTGCATCTGGTCGAGGCCGATCACGACGCCCTGCAATCGGCGCGCCGCAACGTGACCGACCCGCGCGCGGTCTTCCACTGGGCCGATGCGCGCGACTTTTCCCTCAGGGAACCCGTGAACGGCGTCATCATGAACCCGCCCTTTCACGAGGGGCGGCAGGCCGACCCCCGGCTTGGCGCCGCCTTCATCGCGACGGCGGCGCGGATCCTGACAGGGGCGGGGCGCCTCTGGATGGTCGCGAACCGGCATCTGCCCTATGAACAGGTGCTGGCCCAGCATTTCGGTCAGGTGCATGAAATCGCCGGCGACACCCGCTTCAAGGTGATCGAGGCCAGTGCGGCGGGCAAGGGCAGCGCCACCACCCGCAAGGCGGGCCGCCGATGACCCTGTCCATTCAGGGCAAGACAGCGATCGTCACCGGGGCCGGGCGCGGCGTGGGTCTGGCCATCGCGCGCCATCTGGCCGAACGCGGCGCCTCGGTGATGTTCGCCGACAATGACGAAAGCGCGCTGGCCTCGGCCATTTCGGATTACGAGGATGGCGACAGCCATGTCCGCCGGTTCGTCGGAAACATGTCGGAAAAGCTGGCGATGGCGAACCTGCTGTCGGCAACGCTGGACGCCTTCGACCGGGTGGATATTCTGGTCAACGCGCATCGGCTGGTCAAGGACAGCGATCCGCTGGACACCGACATGGACGCGCTGGAAGAGATGCTGCGCCAGAACATGCTGTCCGGCCTGCGCCTGTCGCAGATGGTCGCCAAACGCATGATCCGTCAGGCCGAGGGCGAAGGGCCATCGGCCCAGACCGGCGCCATCGTGAACATCTCGACTTTGGCGGCGCGGCGCCCGATCCCGTCGATGCTGGGCTATTCCATTGCCTGCGCCGCACAGGAACAGGCGACGCGCGGCCTCGCTTTGGCACTGGCCCCGCACCGCATCCGGGTGAACGGCGTCAGCTTCAGCAGCGTGATGTCGCATGAACTGCAATGCGCGCTGAAGGACAACCCCGACACCCGCGCCGTCATCATCGCGGGCACGCCCTTGGGCCGCATCGCCGCCGCGGATGAACTGGCCGAAACCGTCCATTATCTCTGCAGCGACGGCGCCCGCTTCGTCACCGGCCAGATCATCACCGTGGACGGGGGCCGCAGCCTCGCCGACCCGGTCACCGCCCGCATCCTCTGACCCCGCCCTTTCATCTTGGTTGAAATATCCCGGGGGGAGTCCGCAGGACGGGGGGCTGGCCCCCCTTCTTACGCCGCTTCCGGATAGGCCGCCCGACAGGCCGCCACCGCCGCATTCGCCCCCCGCGTCAGCGCCGCCTGCCGTTCGACCAGCCCATCGCGCTTGCGCGTCTCGGCCGCCGGATCGATCGGCACCCGGTAGCGTTCGTTATCCACGACGTCGCGCCAGCAGCCATAGGTCGTCACATGCTGCTGACCGTTCCGGTCGCGATAGACGCGGCGGCATTGTTCGAACCGGGTGCGCACGACCTGCCGTTCCTCCCAGGCATAGCCGCGCGACAGATTGCCCTCGACCTCGGCCAGCAGGCTGCTGACGGTGCGGTATTCGCTGGTATTGCGATCGATGCAGCGTTCCTGCGGCGTGCCGCAGGCGGCCAGAGGCAGGGCAAGGCAAAGGGCAAGGGCGGTGTTGCGGCGCATGGCGGCTCTCTTTATGGGGTCGGGCGATGCTAGCGCCGACGCAGGCGGGTTTGCAAATCACGAATGAGGCCGATCCCTGATGACCGATCCCATGACGACTGAACGCCAACAGGCCGCCACCTGGTTTCACGACCTGCGCGACCGCATCGTCGCCGCCTTCGAGGCGCTCGAGGATCGCGCCCCCGGCGACAGCGCCCCCGGCCGGTTCGAGGTCACCCCCACCACCCGCGCCGAGGATGGCGGCGGCGGCTTGATGTCGGTCATGCGGGGGGGGCGGGCCTTTGAAAAGGTCGGCGTGAACTGGTCGCAGGTGCATGGCACATTGGCCCCGCGCGCGCAGGCGGCGATGGCCGCGCGCGGCGTGGCGGGCATGGATCAGGATCCGCGCTTCTGGGCCAGCGGCATCAGTCTTGTGGCCCATATGCAGAACCCCCATGCCCCGGCGGTCCATATGAACACCCGCATGTTCTGGACGCCTGGCGCATGGTGGTTCGGGGGCGGCACCGATCTGAACCCCTGCATCGAATACGACGGCGACACCGCGCATTTCCACGACACCCTGCGCGATGCCTGCGGCCCGCATGGCGACGATTACTATGACCGCTTCAAGGCATGGGCGGACGAGTATTTCTTCATCCCGCATCGCGGACGGGCGCGGGGCGTCGGCGGGATCTTTTACGACGATCTCAATACCGGCGACTGGCAGGCCGATTTCGCCTTTACCCGCGCCGTGGGTCAGGCCTTCCTGCCCGCCTTCCTGCCTTTGGCCGAAGCGCGGATGACCCAGGCCTTTGCGGATGCCGACCGCGACACGCAGCTGATCCACCGGGGTCTTTATGCCGAATACAACCTTGTCTATGACCGGGGCACAAAATTTGGGCTGGAGACCGGGCACAACGCCGATGCCGTGCTGATGAGCCTGCCGCCTTTGGCAAAGTGGGTCTAGGCCCGCGCGCCGGCGACGATCATCAGCGTTCCCGCAATGCACAGCCCCGCGCCCAGCAGATCGAGGCGCGTGGGCATCTGGCCCTCGGTCGCCCATAGCCAGCCGATGGAGGCCGCGACATAGACCCCGCCATAGGCGGCATAGGCCCGGCCCGCGAAATCCGCCTCGATCCGCGTCAGCAGCCAGGCGAACAGGATCAGCGCCGCGACCCCCGGCACCAGCCACAGCGCGGACCGGCCAAGCCGCAGCCATGCCCAAAAGGCGAAACAGCCCGCAATCTCGGCCACAGCCGCCAGCGCGTACAGACCAAGCGTGGCGGGCACCGGGTCAGACGTCCAGTTCTTCGACGAAACGGGCGTTTTCCTGAATGTATTCATAGCGCAGCTCGGGCTTCTTGCCCATCAGGCGCTCGACCAGATCGCCGGTCTCGCCGCCGTCTTCGTCATCGATATTGACCCGGATCAGCTTGCGCGTTTTGGGGTTCATCGTGGTGTCCTTGAGATCCTTGGCGTCCATCTCTCCCAGACCCTTGAAGCGTTGCAGATCGATCTTGCCGCGCCCGCCAAGGCCCTTTTCCATCATCCGTTCCTTTTCCGCATCGTCCGAGACATAGACCCGGTGCGCCCCCTGCGTCAGCCGGTACAGCGGCGGGCAGGCCAGATACAGATGCCCCTTGTCGATCATCGGACGCATCTGGGTGAAAAAGAACGTCATCAGCAGGGACGCGATATGCGCCCCGTCGACATCGGCGTCCGTCATGATGATGATCTTGTCATAGCGCAGATCATCGACGTTGAACCGGGTGCCCATGCTGACGCCAAGCGCCTGACACAGATCGTTGATCTCCTGATTGGCACCCATCTTGGCGGATGCCGCGCCCAGCACGTTCAGGATCTTGCCGCGCAGGGGCAGCAGGGCCTGATTGGTGCGGTCGCGGGCCATCTTGGCCGATCCGCCGGCGCTGTCACCCTCGACGATGAACAGCTCGGTTCCTTCGCGGTTGGTCGCGCTGCAATCGACCAGCTTGCCGGGCAGGCGCAGCTTTTTCGTCGCGGTCTTGCGGGCGGTTTCCTTTTCCTGACGCCGCTTCAGGCGTTCCTCGGCCCGCAGGATCAGGAAATCGAGGATGGCACCCGCCGATTTCGGGTCCGCCGCCAGCCAGTTGTCGAAATGGTCGCGCACGGCATTCTCGACCAGCCGCGCGGCCTCGGTCGTGGCCAGACGGTCCTTGGTCTGACCCACGAATTCCGGGTCGCGGATGAAACAGCTGACCAGCGCGCAGCCGCCCACGCCCAGATCCTCGCGGGTGATCTGCAGGGCCTTCTTGTTGTTGACCCGTTCGCCATAGGCGCGCACGCCTTTCAGAATGGCGTTCCAGAAGCCCATCTCATGCGTGCCGCCCTCGGGGGTGGGGACGGTGTTGCAATAGGACTGGATGAAACCGTCGCGCGCGGGCGTCCAGTTCACCGCCCAATCGACCTTGCCCGGCACGCCGAACTTGGCCTGAAAGTCGATGCTGCCCGCAAAGGGGCGGTCGGAATAGGTGCTGGCCCCGGCCAGAACCTCGGCCAGATAATCGGCCAGACCGCCGGGAAAGCGGAACACCGCCTCGCGCGGGGTCTCGCCGTCGTCGATTTCGGATTTCCAGCGGATTTCCACGCCCGAGAACAGATAGGCCTTGGATTTCACCATCTTGATCAGCCGCGCGGGCTTGAAGCGGTGATGGCCAAAGATCTGTTCGTCGGCATGGAAGGTGACCGTGGTGCCGCGCCGGTTGGGCGCCGCGCCGATCTTGGCCACCGGCCCCTGCGGGATCCCGCGAGAGAAACTTTGTTCGTACAGTTCCTTGTTGCGGGCGACCTGCACGACCATCAGATCGGACAGCGCATTGACCACCGAGGCGCCGACCCCATGCAGCCCGCCCGAGGTCTGATACGCATCACCCGAGAATTTCCCCCCCGCATGCAGCGTGCACAGGATCACCTCCAGCGCGGATTTATCGGGGAATTTGGGATGCGGGTCGATGGGAATGCCGCGGCCGTTGTCCCGCACGACAATGCTGTGATCGGCCAGCAGCTCGACCTCGATGCGGCTGGCATGACCGGCGACGGCCTCGTCCATCGAGTTATCCAGAATTTCGGCGACCAGATGATGCAAGGCGCGTTCGTCCGTGCCGCCGATATACATGCCGGGTCGCTTGCGGACCGGTTCCAGCCCTTCCAGGACCTCGATTGACGAGGCGGAATAGGCGTCGCTGGCGGCATTGCCTGAAAGAAGGTCGTCGGCCATCTGGTCTGCTCGCTGTATTCGGGTCGGGATTTTGGGTCGGGCCGGTTATCTCACGGCGCGGGGGCGGGCGGCAAGGGGTTGTGGCCCCGCCGGTCCCGGCCCCCACGGATTGCGTGACCGATGAGCAGACGGCCCGGTTTATTCAGGTTCCGCCAGCCGCGCCTGCCACATCGCCTGAAAGGCCGGGCGTTCGTGACAGGCCGCCATCCATGCGCGGATCGCGGGAAACGGCTCCATCAACGCCGTATGGTTCATGGCATAGCGGGTGATTTCGGCCATGTTCAGATCGGCCACGGTAAAGCGCCCGCCGATCAGATAGGCATGGGTCGCCAGATGATCGTCCAGCACCTTCAACGGGCGGGCCAGCCGTTCGGCGGCCTCGGCCACCAGCGCCTCATCGTCGGGCTGGGACAGGGTGCGGCCATGCAGATACATGATGGTCAGCGCATCGGGTTCGATGGCCGTGGCACCATAAAGCGACCATTGGCCCATCAGCGCGTCTTCGGCATAATCCTGCGGGCCGGTGGGGCCGCCATGCTTGCGCGCCAGATGCAGGGTGCAGGCCAGGGATTCGGACAGGACCAGCCCCTCATCCTCGATCACCGGAACCGCCCCTGCGGGCGACAGGGCCAGAAATTCGGCGCTGCGGGTGTTCAGGGGCGCATCCGCCGCATCGGCATCGGCCAGACGATAGGCCTGAATGACCGGCACCTGCTGAAAGGGCAGGTCCAGTTCATGGCACAGCCAGATGATGCGCGAGGCGCGGGAACGGGTGACGCCGTGGATGGTCAGCATGGGGGCCTCGTCTTGTTTGTCCAGCAAGCCTGCGGTGGGCGCGCGGGATGCGCAAGCCCCTGCGGTTCAGACGAGCCGGTTCACGGCGCTTGGCGGCGCTCTGTCCGGTCTCTTGCGCGATCCGCCGCCCGGTCGATGGCGTCCAAGATGGCCTGCGGATCGCCATGCTGCGGCATATGGCCCTGATCTTGCAGGATCGTCAGCCGTGCATCGGGCAGCGCCTCGGCCAGTGGCAGGGCGTGGATGCTGGCGGGGACGATGCGGTCCTGCCCGCCATGTACGACCTCGACCGGCAGGGTCAGGCGGGGATACTGGGGCGCCATGACCCGCAGATAGGGCCGCAGCCCGCTGATCTGGGCGGCATTGGCGCGGTAATTCTGACGCCGGACCGCCAGCCCCACGCCGATATAGTCGTCATAGCCGGGCGGCACGGGCTGGGGCGCAAAGATCCCCGCCATGATCCGGTCGCCAAGCGCGACCGGTGCCAGCGCGGTCAGCAGGGGCGGTCCGACGCGGTCGCCCAAAGGCGTGCCGATAAAGGCGTACCATCCGGTCAGATTGCCGGGCCAGGGCATCGTGGCGCCCGATACGATCACCAGCGCCGCCGTGTCGCCGGGTGCGCGCAATCCCCAGGCCAGCGCCACCGCGCCGCCATAGCTGTGGCCCAGAACGATCGGGTCGCGCACGCCCAGCTGACCCGCCGCCGCGCGCAGCACTTCGGCCTGCGCGATGGGGTTTGCGGTCTGATCGCCGATGGCATCCGTCCAGCCCAGACCGGGACGGTCCAAGGCGATGACGCGGTAACGGTCCTTCAGCCGGTCAACCAGATCAAAGGTGAAATCGCGGCTGCTGCCGCTGGCGCCATGCAGCAGGATCAGATCGGGGCCTGTGCCCTCGATATGGGCGTGAACGGTGGTGCCGTTCACCTCCAGCAGCTGGCCGGTGGGCGGGAACTGGGCCTCGAACGCGGTTTCGCGCGCGGTGGCGCGGGCATCGACCAGCCGTCCGCAGCCGGTCAGCGCCAGCGCCGCCGTCATCATGCCCGCCATCATCACGCCCTTCGCCAGCATGGCCCGTCTGCCCCGTTCCATCGTCTCTCCTGTTCCGACGGGGCGAAACGGACCCGTCCGCAGCCCGGTTCCGGCAGCGCCCTTGCGCTTTCTGTCGCGGCAGTGATTTGCAAGCGCGCCGTCAGGGGCGTAACTGGGCGCGCCGACATTGCCAAGGTGCCGTCCATGTTCCTGCGTCCATTCCCGCTTGCCTGCCTCCTGGCCACCGCGCCCACGGCCCTTGCGGCCCATCCGCATGTCTTCATCGATGCCGGTCTGGTGCTGGATTATGACGGCGGGGCGCTGACGCAGGTGACGGTCGAATGGGCCTATGACGATTTCTATTCGCTGCTGATCATCGAGGATCTGGGCCTTGATCCCGATGGCGACGGCATCCTGACCCCCTCCGAAGAAGCCGCCCTGCAAGGCTTTGACGCCGATTGGGAGGAAGGGTTCGACGGGCGCCTGTTTCTGGGGGTCGAGGGGCGGCGCATCGCGCTGGACGGCCCCCGCGACTTTTCGGCCCGCTATCAGGACGGGCGGCTGATCTCGTCCCATGTGCGGCCTTTGGCGGACCCTTTGGACGGCGCGCTGCCGCTGCTGGTGCAGGTCTATGACCCAGAATATTACGTGCAATTCGCCATTCCCGCCCCGCCGGTGATCCGGGGGGCCGAGTGCGCGGTCGATCAGCGCGTGGGCGATCCCTTTGCCGCCGCCGACGCCTATGCCCGCGCCGTGGCCGAAGGTCTGGCCGAGGCCGATGGCGCCCTGTCCGAGGAAATGCTGGTCGTCGATATCGGCGCCGTCGGCGCGGACGAGCTGCGCATCACCTGCGGGGCGGCCCCATGAGCGGGCCCCTGCCGCGTCTTCTGGCGCTGGTCGGGCTGGCGGTCGGGTCGATCGTCGTGGCGCTGTGGCTGTCGGGCGGTCTGGCCGGGCTGGACCATTGGGCCGCCGCCCAGCAGCGCGCGGCCCAGAACCTGATGGCGGGCGCCCTGCGCGCGCTGCGGGCGGGGGATCCGGGGGCGGTCGCCTCGCTGGTCTGGGTGTGCTTTGGCTATGGGGTGTTTCACGCCATCGGGCCGGGGCATGGCAAGATGGTCATCGGCAGCTATGGCTTTGGCACGCAGGTGCCGTTGGCGCGGCTGGCGGGGCTGTCGCTGGCGGCATCGCTGGCGCAGGCGGGCACGGCGGTGGCGCTGGTCTGGGGCGGCATCACCCTTCTGGATCTGGGACGCGAGGCACTGACCGACCTGTCCGAGGCGCATATGGCCCGCCTCAGCACCGCGCTGGTCGCCGGGGTAGGGCTGTGGCTGGGCCTTCGCGGGTTACGGATGCTGCGGGCCGAGGCCACGCGGGCCGATGGTCCGGGGCAGGGGCATCATCATCATCATCACGACCACCATCACGACGACAGCTGCGGCTGCGGCCATGCCCATGGTCCAACGCCCGAGCAGGTGGCGCAGACCCGGTCGCTGCGCGATGCGGTGCTGGTCATCGGCAGCGTCGCCGCGCGGCCCTGCACGGGGGCGCTGTTCCTTTTGATTCTGACATGGCGGATGGGGATCTTTGGCATCGGCATTCTGGGCACCGTGGCCATGGGGCTGGGCACCGCGATCGTGACCGTGGCGGTGGCCGGGCTTGCAGTCTGGGCGCGCCGCGGGAGTTTCGCGCTGTTGCCCGAAACCGGCCCCTGGGCACAGGCGGGGCGCTGGCTGCCGGGCATCCTGCAACTG
The DNA here is from genome assembly GCF_004335005.1 of Paracoccus nototheniae. GTDB lineage: Bacteria > Pseudomonadota > Alphaproteobacteria > Rhodobacterales > Rhodobacteraceae > Paracoccus > Paracoccus nototheniae. Next base: position 150,950 of record NZ_RQRT01000005.1, read on the forward strand.
GGTGCGGGCGCGCTGATCGCCGCGATCTCGATCGCGGTTCTGATCTAGGCGGTTCTGATCCGGGTGGCGCTCATCGGCGCGGCGCTTATCTAGCCGGTGGCGATTTCGGGCAGCCCCAGCTGCGCGGCAAAATCCGAAAGCTGCGGCCCCATCGCCGCGCGGGCGGCAAACAGCGTCGCCTGCGACCGCAGGATCGGTTCGGCATCCAGAATGCGCAGGTTGTTGGCCCGCAACGTCTCGCCCGACGAGGTGATGTCGGCGATCGCCTCGGCGGTCAGATTGGCCACCGTGCCCTCGGTTGCGCCCTGACTGTCGACCAACTGGTAATCGGCGACCTCATACGCGGCCAGATACGCCCGCACCAGCCGGTGATATTTCGTGGCGATGCGCAGGCGGAACCCGTGTTCGGCGCGGAAATCGCGGGCGATGGCGGCCAGATCGTCCAGATCGCGGCAATCGCGCCAGCAATCGGGCACTGCCAGAATCAGATCGGCATGGCCAAAGCCCATCGGCGCCAGTTCGACCAGCTCGGACGACCAGCCCGCCAGCTTTTCGCGCACCAGATCGGTGCCCGTCACGCCCAGCTCGATCCGCCCGGCGGCCAGTTCGCGCGGGATCTCGCCCGCCGACAGCAGGACCAGCTGCACGCCCTCTGCGCCCTCGACCCGGCCCGCATATTCGCGATCCGACCCGCTGCGCGACATCCGCACGCCGCGCATGGCGAACCAGTCGAAGGTCTGTTCCATCAGCCGCCCCTTGGAGGGCACCCCAAGGCGGATCATGCGGAGGCCTCCAGTTCGGCCACCAGTCCGGGGCGGATGATGCCACCCACGGCGGGAATTTCCCGGCCCCGCCCCAGCACCCGGGTCAGCGCATCATAGCGCCCGCCCGAGGCGACCGGAGGCCAGCCCGCCCGGCTTTCGTGAAGGGCCCCCGCCTGAAAGCTGAAGGTGAAGCCGTCGTAATATTCCAGTGTCGTGCGTCCGTGGCTAGCGTCAAAGATCACCGCGCCAAGGTCGATCCCGCGCGCCGCGATGGCGTCCATCCGCGCGCGGATGCGGGCCACGGCGGGCGCGATGGCGGGCATGTCAGCGGCCAGTTCGGCCAGCGCGGGCAGGGCCAGCGCGGCGGGCGCGCGCAACGAAAACAACCGGTCCAGCCGATCGGTCCAGATGGCGGACAGGGGGGCCACGGCGGCATCCGATTGCAGCCGCGCGATGCGGCGGATCATTTCATCCTCGCCGCGCAGACCGGCCCAGGGGGCGGTGGCGTCGGGAAGATCGCGCGCCACGGCGGGGGCCGAGAACCGCGCCAGCAGCCGGGCAAAGCGACCGGGCCGCCAGATGTGATGCAGCAGCGCCGCCGATCGCGCCTCGGTCAGCGGCAGGCCCGCCACGGCATCCAGCAACAGGCTCATATCCCCCGTCTCGGCCCGCAGACCCAAGGGCGCCAGCGCGTCGTGAAACAGGGCGAAGACCTCGGCATCGGCGTCAGGGTCGCGGCTGAACAGCTCGAACCCGCATTGCAGATATTCGTGGTCGCGCAGGGTCCGGGGGCGGGTGTCGCCCATGTCCTGCTTGCGAAACACCTCGCCCAGATAGCAATAGCGCGCGGGCTCGGCCCCGTTGTCCATATGCGCCTGCACGACGGGGACGGTGAAATCGGGGCGCAGCATCATCTCGCCCCGGATCGGATCCTGCGTGACATAGGCGCGGGCGCGGATATCCTCGCCATAAAGATCCAGCAGCGTGTCGGCGGGCAGCAGGATGTCGGGCGCGACCAGAACCGCACCCGCGGCCCGGAACCGGCCCAGCAGGCGCTGACCCACGGCCTGCTTGTCACGCTTGGGGATCATCAGTCTTCTTTCGCGATGTAGGAATTGCTGAGGCTGATTTGACGGATCATCGCTTGGGTCATCTCTGCCAAACGTTCTTGAGCCACTTCGATCTGAGCCGGTTGTTGCGCCCACTCATCATGGCTCATGTTTTTTGCCAACATGGCACCTTTAGGCAGGTTCTTCAGCAGCACGACGCCACGCGCCGCCTCGTCGGCGCCCTGGATGATCGCGACCGGAGCGCCGCGCTTGTCGGCATATTTCAGCTGGTTGCCGAAATTCTTGGGATTGCCCAGGTAGACCTCGGCCCGGATGCCCGCCGCGCGCAACTCGGCAGCCATGGCCTGGTAATCGGCCATCCGGTCGCGGTCCATGACGGTCACGACGACCGGCCCGGTGGCCGCATCCCCGCCCAGACCCTTGGCGCGCAGCGCGGCCAGCAGGCGGTCCACACCGATGCTGACGCCGGTCGCGGGCACCTTTTGCCCGGTGAACCGTTCGACCAGCCCGTCATAGCGTCCGCCGCCCGCGACCGATCCGAACTGGCGCTTGCGACCCTTGTCGTCGAGGATCTCGAAGGTCAGCTCGGCCTCGAAGACCGGGCCGGTGTAATAGCCCAAGCCCCGCACGACCGAGGGGTCGATGACCGCCCGATCCTCGGCCACGCCCATCGCGGCCAGCATTGCCGCCATCTGAGCCAGCTCGTCCACGCCCTCGGCGCCCATGTCGGACCCGCCCACGGCGGCGCGCAGATTGGCCAGCGTCGCCGCATTATCCGCCCCTTTCGAGGTCAGGAAGGCCAAGACCGGTGCCGCCTGATCGGGCGACAGCCCGACGCCGTCGATCTGCGCGCCGCTGTCATCGCGCCGACCCGTGGTCAGCAGCGCCAGCACGCCGTCGCGACCGACCTTGTCGAATTTGTCGATGGTGCGCAGCACATCCTCGGCCTGATCGGCAGACACATCCGCCGCTTCCAGCACACCGTTCAGTACCTTGCGGTTGTTGATCCGCACCAGATAATCGCCGCGCGCGATGCCCACCGCCTCCAGCGCCTCGGCCAGCATGGCGCAGATCTCGGCGTCGGCCGCGACCGAGGCCGATCCGACCGTATCCGCATCGCATTGATAGAATTGCCGGAACCGCCCCGGGCCGGGCTTTTCGTTGCGCCAGACCGGCCCCATCGCAAAGCGGCGATAGGGGCTGGGCAGATCGTTGCGGTACTGCGCCGCGACGCGCGCCAAAGGCGCGGTCAGATCATAACGCAGCGCCAGCCAGTCGCCCGACCCGCCGCCACCCCCGCCACTGATGCCGGGAACGGCCTCTTCCTGCCAGGCAAAGACCCCGGCATTGGGGCGGTCCACATCGGGCAGGAACTTGCCAAGCGCCTCGACTGTCTCGACCGCGCTGGTTTCCAGCGGATCGAAGCCGTGGCTGTGATAGACCCCGGCGATGCGGTCCAGCATGGCCTTGCGCTCGGTGACATCGGCGCCGAAGGTGTCGCGAAAACCCTTGGGGGTCTCGGCCTTGGGGCGGGGCTGCTTCTTTTGATCTTTTGCCATGGTCTCGGTCGCCTTTTCGGGCCCATATTCAGGGGCCGCTCTAACGGAAGGTTGCGACATGAACAAGCAGCAGGGCTGTCGCCTGCAACAGATGGAAGAGGCTCTGGCCCATCTGACCCGCCTGACCGAGGATCTGTCCGAGGTGATTGCCCGTCAGGATGCGGACCTGGCGCGCCTGACCCGCCGTCTTGACCTGCTGATGCGGGCCGAGGCCGAACGTCAGGCCGACGCCCCCGGCAGCCTGCCCATCGCCGATCAGCCGCCACCCCATTACTGAGACGCCCACCCTGGTCTTCTTCATGAAAATATCCTCGGGGGGTCGCCGGTCGGTGCGCCATCGGTTCGAGGACCGACCGGCGACGGGGCGAAGCGCCCCCGGCCACCGCCCCCGGCAAGGCCCCCCGTTCCGGCAAAGCCCCGGACCCCTGATGAATTCGCGCCTTCCCCCA
>NZ_RQRT01000060.1 GCF_004335005.1 Paracoccus nototheniae
CAACGGTCAGCTCCCGCAATCAGTGCTGAAGGGCCGAACGCCCATTGATGCGCTCAAGGACTGGCAAAAACAAAGGCCGGACCTGTTCAGGAAGAGGCCGTATAATCACATGGGATGTGACACCTAGATAATCTCGTCCGCGCTCATCCGCGTCGGCGGCCAGTTCCGCATCACTTTTGACATTTCGCCGTGTCGAGATGACTTTGCATCTCCATGAAGACCAAGAAAACATGCAGGCTGGTGCATTAGGTCCGTGCCGACTCTTTACGAAAGGCACTTTCTGTAAAGAGTATGGCGTCACGATGTCGGGCGTGCCTCCTCCAAGGCAAGCCGGTCCTTCAGCGCCTGCAGGATCAGATCCTCGATCTGGCGGACCCGCAGTCCGTCATCCAGCGCGAAGCGATCGACGTGCCGGCAGATCTCTGGATTTGTCGGCCCGTAAAGGCCCCAGTCATCCAGCTTGTAACTGTCCGGATGGTGCCTTGGTGTCATCTTGGCTCTCCTCGATCCGGCATGGGATGCCGTCACGAAAACTACGGCCGTCGACGCCGTCGGCTGAGCGCGAAGGCGTCGAGCGCGACTTGACGAACCTCCCCCCAATAGAGAAGCCCCGCCGAGCTGATCGACGAGGTGTGGCATGAAATCAAAAGGTCCTGGGTCTGAACGGCACCATTCCTTGATCCTCTGAAAACCGCTTGGCCTGTCGAATCCCATGGTCGGCCAATGCATCCGGCCTTGCAGCCTTAATCGAATCTCAACGCCTTCGGATTAGAACGGTCCCAGGAACTGGTTGTGACAGATGGGGATCCCGCCATGAAGGCCGTCATACTTGCCGGAGGCTACGGAACCCGCATCAGCGAGGAATCGCATCTGCGCCCCAAACCCATGATCGAGATTGGTGGCCGCCCGATCCTGTGGCACATCATGAAGACCTATAGCGCGCATGGGATCAATGATTTCGTCATCTGCTGCGGCTACAAGGGTTATGTCATCAAAGAATATTTCGCCAACTATCTGCTTCATCTTTCGGATGTGACCTTCCATCTGGACGAGAACCGGATCGAGGTTCATCAGCGCCGCGCCGAACCCTGGCGCGTCACACTGGTCGATACGGGTCAGAACACGATGACCGGGGGGCGCCTGAGGCGGGTGGCGGGCCATATCGACGGCACCTTCTGCCTGACCTATGGCGATGGGCTGGCCGATGTCGACATCTCTGATCTGATCGCCTTTCACCGCCTGTCGGGCCGCGCTGCCACCGTGACCGCGGTGCAGCCCGCAGGCCGTTATGGCGCGCTGGAAATCGAGGGCGAGCGGGTGACCCGGTTCGAGGAAAAACCATCGGGCGACGGTCGCTGGATCAATGCCGGTTTCTTCGTGTGCGAACCATCCGTTCTGGACCATGTCGAGGGCGACGATACCGCATGGGAATCCGATCCGATGGAAAGCCTGGCCCGTCAGGGGCAGCTGTCGGTCTATCGCCACGGCGGGTTCTGGGGTGCGATGGACACGCTGCGCGACAAGACCCAGCTGGAGGCGATGTGGCAGGCCGGGCGCGCGCCCTGGCAGGTCTGGGCGGCCTGACGCCATGATCGACTGGTCGCAAAAGCGGGTTCTGGTGACGGGGCATACCGGCTTCAAAGGCGCATGGCTCAGCGAGATGCTGCTGGCACGGGGTGTCGTGCCCGCCGGTCTGGCGCTGGCCCCGGACGGGCAGCCCGCCCTGTTCGACGGCCTGCAACTGGCAAGTCGCATGGATCACGCCGTCCTCGACATCCGTGACGGGGCTGCCGTGACACGGCGGGTGCGCGCAATCCGTCCCGACATCGTGTTTCATCTGGCGGCGCAACCTCTGGTTCGGCAATCCTATCGCCAGCCGGTCGCCACATGGGCCACGAATGTCATGGGCACCGCCTGCCTGCTGGAGGCGCTGACCGGACTGGACACGCCCGTGGCGGTCGTGGTGGTCACCACGGACAAGGTCTATGCCGAACGGGACTGTCCGCATGGCTACCGAGAAACCGACCGTCTTGGCGGGCATGATCCCTATGCCGCGTCCAAGGCGGCGGTCGAGCTGCTGGTCGACAGCTGGCGGCTGTCCTTTGCCGGGTCCGGCCTTCGCATCGCGACTGCGCGGGCCGGGAATGTCATCGGGGGCGGCGACCGGGCACGGGACAGAATCCTCGCCGATCTGGCAGCGGCTTTTTCCGGCGACCGGGCCCTGAGACTGCGCAACCCCGGTGCAACGCGCCCCTGGCAGCATGTTCTGGACCCGCTGGCAGGCTACCTGGCGCTTTCCGAACGCTTGTCGGTGTCGGACGATCCTTGCTGGCAACAGGCGTGGAATTTCGGTCCCGACCCGTCCGGCATCAGGGCCGTGCGCGATCTTGCGACAGAGGCACAGCGCCATTGGCCCGGCACCATCATCGAAAGCCCGCCAACCGACGCCCCGCACGAGGCCGCCCGGCTGTCACTTTGCATCGACAAGGCGCGCAGCCTGCTTGGCTGGCAGCCGCAATGGCCCTTTGCGCGGGCCGTGGCGGAAACCGTCTCATGGTATCGCGACGTCGCGGGCGGGGCATGCGCGGCCACGCTGACCCGGGCCCAGATCGCCCGGCATGCGGGTGCAGGTGCGGCATGATCCTGACCCCCCTGACGCTGAACGGCGCCTTCCGGATCGATCTGGATCCCCATCACGACGCACGCGGATTTTTCGCGCGGCAGTTCTGCGCGGCGACGCTGGCATCGGTTGGGCTGAACGATCATTGGGTGCAGGGCAACACCTCGGTCACCGAACGACAGGGCACGGTGCGGGGTCTGCATTTCCAAAGCGCGCCCCGGGCCGAGGTCAAGATGGTCAGATGCGTGCGCGGCGCGATCTTCGATGCGATTGTGGACATGCGACCGGGATCGGCCAGCTTCGGCAACTGGACGGGGCTGACACTGTCGGCGCAGAACCGGACCGCGATCTATGTGCCGCAGGGTTTTGCGCATGGGTTCCAGACGCTGGAGCCGGATTGCGAGGTCATGTACCTTGTCTCGGCCCCCTACAGCCCGCTGCACGAGGGCGGCATCCATCATGCAGACCCCGCGATCGGCATCGGCTGGCCGCTTCCTGTCACGGGGGTCTCGGATCGGGATCAGGCCCTGCCCGCGCTGGCCGCATCCGGGGCCGGGTCCGGGGCCGGGTCGTGATGCGCGTCCTGATGACAGGTGCGACGGGTTTCGTGGGCCGGCAGGTTCTGAAAGGGCTTCTGGCCCGCAAGGCGACTGTCACGGCGGTCGTTCGCCCCGACCAGCCCCATCCGCCGGGCACGACCCGGCTGGAACTGGTCGATGCGTTCGCGACGGATGCCGATCGCTGGTCGGCACATGCCGCAGGGCATGACACGGTCTGCCACGTCGCGTGGTTCGTCGATCCGGACAATTACCTGCAATCGACCCTGAACTTTGCCTGCATGGGCGGCACGTTGGCTTTGGCCCGAGGCGCGGCTGCCGCAGGCGTCACCCGGTTCGTGGGAATCGGGACATGTTTCGAATACGACCTTGCGACCTCCGCGCCGCTTGGCACCGACGCGGCTCTGGCCCCACGCTCGATCTATGCTGCGACCAAAGCGGCGACATGGAAGGCGCTGGCGGAGAGCCTGCCGCAGATGGGTGTGTCGCTGGCATGGTGCCGCTTGTTCTATCTGTACGGAGAGGGCGAGGATCCCCGCCGTCTGGTTCCCTATTTGCGGGCGCGTCTTTCAGCGGGTCTGCCGGCCGACCTGTCGCACGGGCAACAGGTCCGCGATTTCATGGATGTCGCCCGGGCCGGCGATGCCGTGGCGGCGGTCACCACCGGAACCTGTTCGGGGGCCGTGAACATCTGCTCCGGCCAGCCGGTGACGATTGCCGATCTGGCCCGTCAGATCGCGGCGCAATACGGACGGCCCGACCTGCTGCGCCTTGGTGCCCGCCCTACCCGTCCCGATGACCCCGCTTTTGTGGTGGGCCGGCCCACCCCCCTGAAGGAGCTCGCATGACCGACGCCCCCTTATATGTCCAGTCGGCGATGCCGGTGTTTCAGAACCGCCTCTATGACAGTCCCGTGGCGGCGCGTGCCTGTCCCACCGGCGACATCCGGCTGATCCAGGATCCCGTGACGGGGCTGATCCGCAATGCCCGGTTTCAGCCCGAACGAATGACCTATGACGCGCAATATCAGAATGAACAGGGCCTCAGCCCGACATTCCGCCGCCATATGGACAGCGTTCTGGACCTTCTGGAACGGCATATGGGCCGGACCGGGCTGGTCGAGATCGGCTGTGGCAAGGGGATGTTCATGGACCTGATGGCCGCCCGCCGGATCGAGGCGCAGGGCTTTGACCCCGCCTATGAAGGGAATGATCCCCGCATCCGAAAGGCGTATTTCACGCCCGAAACCGGCCTGTCGGCCCAGGGGATCATTCTGCGCCATGTGCTGGAACATGTTCCGGACCCGGTCGCCTTTCTGGCCGATCTGGCGGCGGCGAATGGCGGCGGCGGTCTGATCTATATCGAAGTTCCGTGCTTTGACTGGATCATCGCGCACCGGACCTGGTTCGACATTTTCTATGAACATGCCAATTACTTCAGGCTTGCCGATTTTTCGCGCATGTTCGGGTGCATCCTGCATGCCGGACGGGGCTTTGGCGGACAATATCTGACGGTGATCGCGGATCTGGCGACGCTGCGCCGCCCGCGATGCGATCCCGATGACCGCGTGACACTGCCCGCCGACTTCATGCAGGGTCTGGCCGATGCCGGTGCCGACAAGGGCCCCGTCGTGGTCTGGGGCGGATCGTCAAAGGGCGTCGTCTATGCCCTGCTGCAAGAGCGGGCGGGCAGACGCGTGGACCGGGTCATCGACATCAACCCGGCCAAGCAGGGCGGCTATCTTCCCTGCGCCGGCCACCGCGTTCTGTCTCCGTCCGACGGTCTGTCGGACCTGCCGGACCGCGCGACCATCCACATCATGAACCCGAATTACGAACAAGAGATCCGCGCGATCGCCGGGCCGCGGTTCCAGTACAAGGTAATGAAACATGGCTGATTTTCAGGCCGAGATGGCGGATCGCCTGCGCGCTGCGCCCGGGAACGGACCGTTGACCGCCTCCGCCCGCGCCTTCATGCAACAGTCGGTCTCGGCGCGTTATTCCTATAATTATTGCTGGATGGGGCGCCCGATCATCCAATATCCGCAGGACGTGATGGCCCTGCAGGAGCTAGTCTGGCAGGTGCGACCCGACATCATCGTCGAGACCGGGATCGCGCATGGCGGGTCGCTGATGCTGTCGGCCTCGCTGCTGGCGATGCTCGATCTGTGCGACGCGGCCAATGCGGGGTGCAGCTTGGACCCGGCCCGCCCCGACCGGCGTGTGATCGGCATCGACATCGACATCCGGCCAGACAACCGCGCGCAGATCGAGGCGCATCCCCTGCGCCATCGGATCACCATGATCGAAGGATCGTCCATCGATCCGCAGGTGGTGGACCAGGTCCGCGACCAGATCACGCCCGACCGCCGTGTGCTGGTCTGTCTGGACAGCAATCACACCCACGACCACGTTCTGGCGGAACTGCGTGCCTATGCCCCGATGGTCAGCCGCGACAGCTATTGCATCGTGTTTGACACCATCGTCGAAGCCCTTCCGCAGGATCTGGCCTTCGACCGTCCCTGGGGGCCCGGCAACAGCCCCGCGACCGCCGTGCGGGCGTGGCTTCCGGACAATTCCGACTTTCAGATCGACGGCTCGGTTGACGCCAAACTGCTGGTCTCGGTCGTACCGGGCGGATTTCTGCGCCGGATATCGGGCTGAAGGGAACGATCATGACCATTCTCAGCATCTGCATCCCGACCTTTAACCGCGCGTCCTATCTGCAGCGGCTTCTGGCCTGCCTTGCGCAAGAGCTGGCGGGAACGGACGGACAGATCGAGGTCGTGGTGTCGGACAACGCCTCGACCGACGACACGGCGCGGATCTGCGCGTCCAGCCCCCTGGGCACGGTCCTGCGCTATGTCCGCCAGTCCCGCAATATCGGCGCAGAAGCGAATATCCAAAGCGTGATCCGGCAGGCGCGCGGCACCTATGCCGTCTATCTGGCCGATGACGACATTCTGCTATGGCCCGGCATCGCCGAAGCGTTGGCCCTGCTGGATGCGGACCCCGATGCCACAGCCCTTTACGCGCCCTGGACGCATGTCGATCTGGTGCGCAACCGGACGGGACGGCAATTCTATCATCAGACCGGCATCGCGACGATCGCACGATGCGATTATCTGCATCTGGCGCGCCACATACTGGACAACCGGATCTTCTCCGAGATTTTCATCTGCCGCACCGACATCTATCGCCGCATCATCCCGGGCCACACCGATATCGCGTTCTGGGCCTTTACGGCGCCCTGCATGCTGCTGGCCTTCGGCAGGCTGATCTATGCGCCGACACCGTTCTATGGCTCGGTCACCCGGCATTTCGACGGCGACGACCGGACCCAGCTGGGCATGACCGAGGTGCAGATGGGCTGGGACCGTTATCGCGGCGGGCTGGAGCATCTGATCGGTCTGGCCCGGCCACAAGCCAACGCGCACGACATCGCGGGCCTGATCGCCAGCGCCGACGTCATCGTCCGGGATCGGATGCTGGTCGCGCTGCGGCTGCGGCTGACACACGGCGGCGATCCATTGGAATCGCTGGATCTGGCCACGCGCCTGCGCGGCCTTGGCTGCGAGGCCGACCTGCCACAGCCACTGGACCAGATCCGCAGTGCGGCGGCGATCCATGCATTGGGACATCAGATCGCACCGGTGGTTCAGGGCAGACGGCGGGTTCTGGCGGGCGCCTTCCCCCCCGAGGCGGTCGCCTTTGCCACCAGCCGCTGCGGCCTGCCCGTTGCCTTGCACAGCCCCGGTCGCGTGGATGGCAACGATATCGTCCTGATTGCGGGCAACGGGGCCGGCCTGTCACCCGATCTGGATATCGGGGCCGCAGCCTTTGCGATCACCGAGGCGGATCTTCTGGCCCGCTATCCCTGACACAAAGCCAGCAGCGGCTGGCCCAAAACCACCTTCGCGATGGATCAGACCGCGCGATCAGCCGACCGGGCCGCAGCCGGAACATCAAGATCGACCGGAGCCAGTCCCGCGCGGCTGCGTTCGGCGGTGATCTCGAACGCCGTCTCAAGATGGCGGACAAAGCGCCGCGTGTCGAACAGGGCCGAAACCGGACGGTCTGCGATCAGTTGCCGTCTGATGGCGGCCAGGCGATCCAGCGAGCGCGCCAATGTCAGGGCCATGCGCTCATAGGCGGCCTCCTCCGCGGCGATCAGTCCGGGCTGACCCGCCGCGCAAAGCAGGCTGGCCGCCACCCGTGAGGCGAAATGGCGTCCCGGCATGGTCAGCACGGGCAACCCCGCCCACAACGCATCACTGCAGGTCGTGTGCGCATTGTAGATGAAGGTGTCCAGAAACAGATCGGCGGCGGCGTGTCGCCTCAGATGATCGTGCAAGGGGGCCTTGGCGGCAAAGACCAGCCGGTCCGCGTCTACTCCCCTGCGCCCGGCCTCGGCGCGCAGGTGGGTTTCGGCCCAGGGATTGTCTTTCAGCAGCCACAGCACGCTGCCTTCGACCTTGTCCAAGAGCCGCATCCAGATGTCGAATTCACGGGGAGAGATCTTGTAGATCGCGTTGAAGCAACAGAACACAAAGCCGTTCGGCGGCAGGCCGTATTCCGCGCGCGGCAGGGCCGGGCCGGGCAGCGGTCGTGCATCGTCGTTGATCTGATAGCTGTCGGGCATCCGGATCACGCTTTCGCTGAAACCCGCCCGGAACCGGTCCGGAACCGTGACCCCGTCGACGATCGCATAGTCAAAGGCGTCGCTGCCCAGCGTGCCGGGCCAGCCCAGCCATGACATCTGAACCGGTGCCGCCCGGTCCGCGAAGATCGCCATGCGGTTGTCGGCGGTGTACCCCTTCAGATCGATGGCGATATCGATACCGTCCCTGCGCGCTCTGGCGGCGATATCGGCATCGGTCATCTTGCGGATATCGCAGAAATGCTCGACCGCGGCGACCAACCTGCGGCGCGACGGGCTGTCATCCTCTTTTCCATAGGAATAGGCGAAAATTTCGAACCTGGACCGGTCGTGATGTTCGAACAGGCCGGCCATCAGCACCATCGTGGCGTGCTTTTCGAAGTCGGACGAGAAATAGCCGATCCGCAGACGCCCGTCCGCTGCAACGGGCCGTGCCGCCAAAGCGCGGGCTGTCGGCGGCATCAGCGTGCCTGATGCGCGTTCGGCATGCGCCCGCTGCACCATGGGATCGTCGGTCAGGCTGATGATCGGCCCCGGGTTCAGATCGGGGTCGCGCTGACCGAGGCGGGCGACAAGATCGGCCTGACGCGGCCATTCGCGCCAGTCGGCGATCTGTGCCCGGTTCTTGATCATCCCCAGAACGGCCCTGTCATTGGGCCTGATCCGGTCGGCGCGTTCGAACCATGACAGCGCCGCGGGTATGTTCCTCGCCGCCTCGGACACGATCCCGGCCAGAAACGGCGGCTGGAACCGGTCGGGCCAGCGGTCCATCGCGGCCGTCAGCATGGCCATCGATTCGTCAAAGCGGCCCAGCTTTTTCAACATCATCGCGCAGCTTTCAGAAGGCTGCGGCTGGTCGGGCAGCAATGCGATGGCGTGCCGGTAATGCACCAGCGCGACGTCAGGGCATTCGATCCGGGCATAAAGGGTCGCCAGCCGCCACTGCGCCTGCGCATGGGCGGGATCTTTGTCCACCGCCAGTTCCAAGCAGGCGATGGCGTGCCGGATCTGGTCGCGATCCTCATGCACCTTGGCCAGCCCGATCAGCGGATCGGCGGCCTGCGGGTCCAGCGACAGCGCCGTCATGAAGCAGGAATGCGCGGTGTCCGCATCAGACAGTTTCAGCGCCAGATAGCCCATCACGGTCCAGAGCGGTGCAGATTTCGGAAAGCGCTTTGCCAGATCGCGGGCCATTGCAAAGGCTGCCGCCGGGTTTCCCTCGGCCGAGAGGGACGCGATGCGGGCCAGACCTGCCGCAGCGGCCCCGGGCGCCGTCCCGGCAGTCAGCTGCGCCAGCGCCTGTTGCGCGCGCCGGTTGGCGGGATGGTCGTTCAGGATCGCCCCCAGCGCCTTGCGTGCCGCACCTGTGTCACCCGACCGCGCAAACGACCGGGCCTTGATCAGCTGACGTTCGATGGACATGGCTGTCGCTCCCCCATGATTGTGCACCGTGCCGGGACACCGCCCCCCGCATGGTCCGGTCTCTGTGCTAGACGAGGAATCTTTACATCCCGTGAACGGGCCCGCCGACATGGGTCATCTTCCGGACGGCAAAAGACCCTGGGCACTGGCCGGGCATGAGGGGCGCAACAGGTCATTCAGGCACCGATCCTTACGCGTCTTTTACGCACGCGGCGCGGATGCGGCATAGCATCCTGACGCGCCTGTGGACGACTGTCGGGCAACGACAATCACCACGGGGTTTCCCATGTCCGACATTCTCTACCTGACGCTTGGCGCAGGCGGCTTTCTGGCGCTGATGGCCGGGATCCGCGCGCTGGCCCGCATGTGACGGGGGCCGCGATGTTCGATCTTATCCTTGGCCTTGCCGTCGCAGTGGGGCTGTTCGGCTATCTGGTCACGGCGCTGATGCGCCCCGACCGGTTCTGACGGGGGCACCGATGTCATCCGATCATCTGGTTTTCACCCTTTATGCTGTGGTGACGGTGGGTCTGGCCTGGCTGCTGGCAGTCTATATGCACCGCGTCTTTACCGGCCAGCGCGTCTGGTCCAGCCCCGCCATCGCGCCGCTCGAGCGTGCCTTTCTGGCCGCCGCAGGTACGGGCCCCGATCGGGTTCAGGGCTGGGCCGGCTATGCCATGGCCGTTCTGGCCTTCAATCTGGCGGGGTTCGTTTTCCTTTACGCCGTGCTGCGGCTGCAGGGGATGCTGCCCGGAAACCCGCAGGGCATCGGCCCGATGTCGGCGGATCTGGCCTTCAACACCGCGATCAGCTTTGTCACCAACACCAACTGGCAGGCCTATTCCGGCGAGGTACAGCTGAGCTATCTCTCGCAGATGGTCGGGCTGACCGTGCAGAACTTCGTGTCTGCCGCAACCGGCATGGCCGTGGCTGTGGCCGTGATCCGCGGCTTTGTCGCGACCGGCACCGGCAAGCTGGGCAATTTCTGGGTCGATCTGGTCCGGGCAGTTCTTTACGTCTTGCTGCCCCTGTCGATCATCGCGGCACTGGTGCTGATCTGGCAGGGCGTGCCGCAATCGCTTGGCGCCTCTGTCCGCGCCACCACGCTGGAGGGCGCACAACAGATCATCGCCCAAGGCCCCGCCGCCAGCCAGATCGCCATCAAGCAACTGGGCACCAATGGCGGTGGATTCTTCGGCGTCAACTCGGCCCATCCGCTGGAAAACCCGACGATCCTGTCGAACATGATCCAGTCGGTCTCCATCCTGCTGATCCCGGTGGCATTCTGTTTCCTGTTTGGCCGCATGGTGAACGACCGCCGTCAGGGTTGGGCGATCTTTGCCGCGATGGGCGTGCTGTTCGTCGCGGGCCTTCTGCTGATCAACGCCCCCGAACAGGCGGGCAATCCGCTGCTGACTCAGGCGACCGGCATCACCGGCCCCAATATGGAGGGCAAGGAGGTCCGCTTTGGCGCCACCCTGTCGGCGCTGTGGGCACAGGCGACCACGGCAGCCTCGAACGGGTCGGTCAATGCGATGCATGACAGCTTCATGCCGGTTTCGGGGCTGGTCATGCTGCTGAACATGCAGGTGGGCGAGGTCATCTTTGGCGGCGTCGGTGCCGGGTTCTATGGCATGCTTCTGTATGTGGTGCTGGCAGTGTTTCTGGCCGGGCTGATGGTCGGACGCACACCCGAATATCTGGGCAAGAAGATCGAGGGGCGCGAGGTCGCACTGGCCGTGCTGGCCTTTCTGTCGATGCCGTTGGGCATTCTGGTCTTTGGCGCACTGGCAGCCACCGTCCCTTCGGCGCTGAGCGCGGTGCAGGACGCCGGGCCGCATGGCCTGTCCGAGATCCTCTATGCCTACAGTTCGGCCACCGGCAACAACGGCTCGGCCTTTGGCGGTTACGGGGCGGCGGCGCCGTTCCATACCACCTTGCAGGGCATCGCCATGCTTCTGGGCCGCTATGCGATCATCATCCCGATGCTGGCCGTCGCCGGTTCGCTGTCAGTCAAGACCCCGGCGCCTGCCACGGCAGGCACGTTCCCCACGCATGGCCCTCTGTTCGTGGTGCTGTTGACCCTCAGCGTGCTGATCCTTGGCGCGCTGACCTTCTTTCCCGCCCTGGTTCTGGGCCCCATCGCCGAGCATGTGTCGATGCTGGGCGGGCAAAGTTTCTGAGGAAATCCCATGTCCAAGCAATCCCTTCCCGTGCCGTCGATGACGGCGCTGGCCCCGGCGGCGGCGCGGCAGGCGCTGACCAAGCTGGCGCCCCGGGCGCTGCTGCGCAATCCGGTCATCTTTGCCACCGCCGTGGTGGCGGGGATGGTCACCGTCCTTGGCCTGCGCGATCTGGCGACCGACGTGCCGGATGCCGGGGCCGCCGTCCAGATCGCCGTCTGGCTGTGGGCGGCGGTCGTGATCTCGAACTTCGCCGAGGCGCTGGCCGAGGGGCGGGGCCGTGCCCGCGCCGACAGCCTGCGCGCCACCAAATCCGACACCATGGTCCGCGTCCTGGCCGCCCCCGACAGTGCGCATGACAGTGCCGCGATGGTGTCGTCGGCCATGTTGAAGCAGGGCCAGATCCTGCTGGTGGTTGCCGGCGACATCATCCCGGCGGATGCGGATGTGGTTCAGGGCGTCGCATCCGTCGATGAAAGCGCCATCACCGGGGAAAGCGCACCCGTCATCCGCGAATCCGGCGGCGATTTCAGCTCGGTCACCGGCGGCACGCGGATCGTGTCCGACTGGCTGGTGCTGCGCGTCACCGCCGAGCCGGGCCGCAGTTTCCTCGACCGGATGATTGCGCTGGTCGAAGGGGCCGAGCGCGCCAAGACCCCGAACGAGATCGCGCTGAACATCCTGCTGGCCGGGCTGACGCTGATCTTTCTGCTGGTGGTGGTCACGCTGGAGCCCTTTGCGCGCTTCTCCGGCACCTCGATCTCGGTGGTCTTTCTGGCGGCTTTGTTCGTGACGCTGATCCCCATCACCATCGGCGGGCTGCTATCGGCCATCGGCATCGCCGGCATGGACCGTCTGGCGCGCGCCAATGTGGTCGCGAAATCGGGCCGCGCGGTCGAGGCTGCGGGTGATGTGGACGTGCTGTTGCTGGACAAGACCGGCACAATCACCTTTGGAAACCGCATGGCCGACGCGCTGATCGCGGCCCAAGGGGTCACCGATGCCGATCTGGCCCGCGCGTCGCTGGCCGCCAGCCGCGCCGACGACACGCCCGAGGGCAAATCCATCGTCGAACTGGCCCGCAAGCAGCCGGGCGCAGAGGTGCCCATGGCCGATGTGGCGCAGGCCATCGCGTTCTCGGCCCAGACCCGGCTGTCGGGCGCGGATCTGACCGATGGCACCCAGCTGCGCAAGGGATCGGTCGATGCGATCCTGCGACAGACCGGCGGCACGATGGACCCAAGTCTGGCAGCCTCCGTCGATCAGATCGCACGGTCGGGCGGCACGCCGCTGCTGGTGTCGCAAGACGCGCGGATCATGGGCGCGGTGCATCTGAAGGACATCATCAAGCCGGGCGTGCGCGAACGGTTCGCGGAACTGCGCGCGATGGGCATCCGCACGGTGATGATCACCGGCGACAACCCCCTGACCGCCGCCGCCATCGCCGCCGAGGCCGGCGTCGACGATTTCCTGGCCGAAGCCACGCCCGAGAGCAAGCTGGACCTGATCCGCGCCGAACAGGCCAAGGGCCAGCTGGTCGCCATGTGTGGCGATGGCAGCAATGACGCGCCCGCGCTGGCGCAGGCCGATGTGGGGGTTGCGATGAACTCGGGCACCTCGGCAGCCAAGGAGGCCGCGAACCTGATCGATCTGGACAGCGACCCCACCAAACTGATCGAGGTTGTGCTGGTGGGCAAGCAATTGCTGATCAGCCGGGGTGCGCTGACCACCTTCAGCATCGCCAATGACGTGGCCAAGTATTTCGCGATCCTGCCCGCGCTGTTCATCGCGGCCTATCCGGGGCTGGCGGTGCTGAACGTGATGGGGCTGCAAAGCGCCTCCAGCGCGATCCTGTCGGCGGTGATCTTCAACGCGCTGGTCATTCTGGCGCTGATCCCGCTGGCGCTGCGGGGGGTCAGGTATGCGCCCTCCAGTGCAGCGGCGCTGCTGCGGCGCAATCTGACGCTCTATGGCCTTGGCGGCCTGATCGTCCCCTTTCTGGGCATCAAGGCCATCGACATGGCCGTGAACGCCCTGGGTCTGGTGTAAGAGGAATCCCATGAACGACCATATCCGCCCTGCCCTTGTCACCCTTGGCCTGATGATCGGGCTTACCGGGCTGGCCTATCCGCTGGCGATCACCGGGCTGGGGCAGGCCCTGATGCCGGTCGAGGCCAATGCCAGCCTGATCACCCGCGATGGCCGGATCATCGGATCGGCGCTGGTCGGTCAGGCCTTTGCCGCGCCCGACTATCTGCATCCGCGCCCCTCGGCCGTCGAATACGACGCGGCGGCGGCAGGGGCGTCCAATCTGGGGCCGACCAGCGCGCCGATGCTGGCCGATCAGACCGCGCGCGCCACCGCCTATGCGGCGGAAAACGGCACCGACCGGGTGCCTGTCGATGCCGTCACCACCTCGGCCAGCGGGCTGGACCCGCATGTCTCGCCCGAGAATGCCGCTGCGCAGGCAGGACGGATCGCGGCAGCGCGGGGCGTGCCGGTGGAACAGGTGCGGGCGCTGATCGCCGCGCAGACCGAGCCGCGCTGGCTGGGCCTGTTCGGGGAACCGCGCGTCAATGTGCTGCTGGTCAATCTGGCCCTTGACGCGGCATGGCCGCAAACCCCCACTGATCCGGCAACCGAAGGCTGATCCATGAGCGTGACCGACCTGCGCCCCGAACCCGACGCCCTGCTGGCGCAGGCCGCCCGCGAGGGGCGCGGGCGGCTGAAGATCTTTCTGGGTGCGGCCCCCGGCGTCGGCAAGACCTATGCCATGCTGGAGGCCGCCCGCCGACGCAGGGCCGAGGGCGTGGATGTCGTCGCCGCCGTCGTGGAAACCCATGGCCGGGCCGAAACCGAGGCGCTGTTTCAGGGCCTTGATCTGCTGCCCAAGCGGGCGCAGTTCTATCGCGACCGCATCCTGCACGAGATGGATCTGGACGCGCTGCTGGCCCGGCGTCCGCAACTGGCCCTGATCGACGAGCTGGCCCACAGCAACATTCCGGGCAGCCGCCACGAGAAACGCTGGCAGGATGTCGAGGAGGTTCTGGCGGCGGGCATCGACGTGCTGACCACGCTGAACGTGCAGCATCTGGAAACGCTGAACGATCTGGTGACCCGCATCTCGGGGGTGCGGGTGCGCGAGACGGTGCCCGATGCCATGCTGGACGGCGCCGACGAGATCGAACTGGTCGACTTGCCCCCCGAAGAGCTGATCGAACGGCTGCGCGCGGGCAAGGTCTATGTGCAGGATCAGATCGCGCGGGCGGTGCAGAACTTTTTCTCCAAGGGCAATCTGACTGCGCTGCGCGAACTGGCCATGCGGGCCGCCGCCGACAGGGTCGATGCACAATTGCGCGAACATATGCGTGCCCATGCCATTGGCGGACCCTGGCCCGCACAGGAACGCATCCTGGTCGCGCTGACCGAAAGCCCGGTGTCGCGCACGCTGGTCAGGACGGCCAAGCGGATGGCCGACCGCGCGCGGGTGGATTGGGTGGCGGTCACCGTCACCTCGGCCGGGGCGGGCGCCTTGCCCGAAGCCGACAGGGATGCGCTGGCGCAGGCCCTGCGGCTGGCCGAACGCTTGGGCGCCGAGATCGCCACCCTGCATGCCGCAGGCCCCATCGGCGACGAGCTGCTGGATTATGCGCGCCGCCGCAATGTCAGCCGCATCCTGTTGGGCCGCGCCCGACCGCGCCCGTGGTGGCGCCGAATGGCGCGCGAGGATGTGGCCCGCGCGGTCATCGAACAGGGCCGCGATTTCGCGGTGACGGTGGTGTCCGACCCGCAAAAGGGGCTGACGCCCGCGCCGGTCCGGCACTGGTCGGTGGATCGCGACCCGCGCGCCTATGGCAAGGCCACGTTGGCCGTGATCGCGGCCAGCCTGCTGGCCCTGTCCGCAGACCGGGTCTTTCCGGTGACCTCGCTGTCGCTGATCTTCATGACCGGGGTGATCGTGGTCGCGGTCCGGCAGGGGCTGTGGCCATCGCTTTACGCATCCCTGCTTAGTTTTTTGACCTATAACTTCTTCTTCACCGATCCGCGCAACACGTTCTTTGTGATCCGGCAGGATCAGATCATGACGCTGGTGCTGTTCCTGATCGCGTCCACCCTGACCGGCAATCTGGCGGCACGGCTGCGTGACAAGGCGCTGGCGCAGCGCGACATCGCGATGCGCACGAACCTGCTTTACGATTTCGCCCGGCAGGTCGCGGGCGCCGGATCCTCGGTCGCGGTGCTGCATGCCGCCGCCACCCATGTCGCCGCCGCCTTGGGGGGCGAAGCGGTGCTGATGCGCCCCGGCCCGATGGGCCGCCCGGTGATCGAGGCCGCCCAGCCCCCGCGCGACGCCCTGGACCTGCGCGATGCCTCGGCCGCCGACTACGCCTGGACCCGGGGCGAAGAGGCCGGGCGCGGCTCGGGCACGCTGCCCGCCAGCCGCTGGCTGTTCCTGCCGGTGGGCAGCGGCGACCGGCGGCTGGCGGTGCTGGGCATCGCCTTTGCCGACGGGCGCAGTCTGGCGCCCATGGACCGGCGGCTGCTGGACGCGATGACCGATCAGATCGGCGTGGCGCTGGAACGCATCGCGCTGCAGGGCGATCTGGAACAGGCGCTGGTCACGTCCGAGGCCGAACGCCTGCGCGCCGCGCTGCTGTCCTCGGTCAGTCACGATCTGCGCACGCCGCTGGTCTCGATCATCGGGGCCGCGTCCTCGCTGGCCGATCCGTCGCTGGCGCTGTCGGCCCCCGCCCGCGCCACCATGGCCGAGACGATCCGCGACGAGGGCGAACGGCTGGACCGCTATATCCAGAACCTGCTGGACATGACCAGGCTTGGCCATGGCGCGCTGGTGCCCAAGCGCGTGCCCGCCGATCTGCGCGACATCGCGGGCAGCGCCCGCCACCGCCTGCGCGGCGCGCTGCGCGATCACCGGGTCGAGGTGTTGGTCCCCGCCGATCTGCCCGCCGTGCTGGTCGATCCGCTGCTGATCGAACAGGTGGTCATGAACCTTCTGGACAATGCCGCCAAATATGCGCCCGAGGGCAGCCGCATCCGGGTCACCGCCAGCCTGCGACAGGATGCGC
This sequence comes from Paracoccus nototheniae, assembly GCF_004335005.1. GTDB lineage: Bacteria > Pseudomonadota > Alphaproteobacteria > Rhodobacterales > Rhodobacteraceae > Paracoccus > Paracoccus nototheniae. Next base: position 16,529 of record NZ_RQRT01000060.1, read on the forward strand.
AGGGGCAGGTGGCCGAACTGTCGGTCGGCGACGAGGGGCCGGGCATTCCCGCAGAGGCACGCGACCGCGTCTTTGACATGTTCTATCGCGTGGCCGAGGGCGACGGCCAGCGCGCGGGCACCGGCCTTGGTCTTGCCATTGCACGCGGCATCGTCGAGGCGCATGCTGGCCGGATCGCGGCGCTGCCTGCCAAGGATGGGGGCCCCGGCACCCGCATCGCACTGACCCTGCCCTTGGCCGAACCGGATCGCCTTGCATGACCGCCCCCATCCCCGCCCGCATCCTGATCATCGACGACGAAGCCCCGATCCGCCGTTTCCTGCGCGTCGCGCTGGAGGCCCAGGGCCATCATGTGACCGAGGCCGCCTCGGGCCGGGCGGGCATCGAGGCCTGCGCCCTGACCACCCCCGAGGCGGTGATTCTGGATCTGGGCCTGCCCGACATGGACGGGCGGGACGTGCTGGCCCGGCTGCGTGACTGGACGCAGGTGCCGGTTCTGGTCCTGTCGGTGCGCGCATCCGAAGGCGACAAGGTCGCCCTGCTGGATGCGGGGGCGCAGGATTACGTTACCAAACCCTTTGGCATCGGCGAATTGCTGGCCCGCCTGCGCGGCCTTCTGCGCGACCGCACCGCCGCCATGCCGCAGGGCGCCGCGCTGCATGTCGCCGATCTGACCATCGACGCGGCCACCCGCAGCGTGCTGAAGGCCGGCAGGGCCGTTCATCTGACCCGCAAGGAATTCGATCTGCTCTGGCTGCTGGCCTCGAATGCCGGGCGGCTGGTCACCCAAGGCATGGCGCTGGAACAGGTATGGGGCCCGGCCCATCTGGAAGACAGCCAGTATCTGCGCGTCTTCATCCGCCAACTGCGGGCCAAGATCGGCGATGATGCCGGAAACCCGCATTATATCTTTACCGAGGCCGGGGTCGGCTATCGCTTCGCGGCAGGCTGACGGCGGGCGTCGGGGTCTTCTGCATTAGCCTGCCGCACAGGCGGCGATCGCGACCAGCACGGCATGCCCGGTCCATTGCCGCAAAGGCGGGCGGCCTGAAAGATGCCGGTCTTTACGGCAATGCACCCGCCGCAGTCGGTGAATATGCGCGCAGCCCCGGATCAATGCTTGCCTGACGGGGCTTTCTTTGTTTCACTTCTCTCATGGAACATTCCGTCGCCATGAGAATCGCTGGTCTGGGTGGCTGCTGCTGCAGCCCGGTCACCGCGTGCAAATCTCGGCGCCGCCTTCCCAGCTGGAAGTCGCGTTCCTGCCGCCTCTATGTCACGTTGCTGCACACCATCGGCAACGACAGGCCCTGACCGGGGCCTTCCCGACCTGCGGATTTCCCATCACTGACAGATCCTGAATGGACGCGCCGCGATGCGGTCCGGGATGTCCGCAACGAACCCTTCATCATCCTCAACAGGGAGTTTCAGGCATGGACCTGAACCGTCGAACCATGCTTGGCATGGTCGGCTCGGGCGTCGTCATGGCCGCATCGGGGTTACCGGTGCTGGCGCAGGACAGCCGAGAGCTTGTGATCGTTACCTATCCCGGGGCCTTGTCCGGCCCCCACCGCTGGCTGGCCGATCAGATGGAGGCCCGCCATCCCGGCCTGCGCATCCGGCTGGTGCCATCCGACAGTCAGGATATCGTGGCCCAGATCAAGGCCGCGCAGGGCTATGTTCCCTATGACGCCGGACCCAATGACGAACCGCCGCATCTGATCGGCCTGTCCGAAGGGTATCTGGCCGCGCGCGACGACGCGCAAATCCCCAATCTGGCCAATGCGCTGCCCGAATTCGTCGCCAAAAGTCAGGGTTCCGGGGTGCCCGCCACCTATTCGCTGGTGGGGCTGGCCGCGAATACCGATGTGGTGCCCGACCTGCCGCAAAGCTGGGCCGATCTGTGGGCGCCGCGCTTTGCAGGTCAGGTCGGCATTGCCCGCACCTCGTCCAATCTGGGGCTGGCGACGCTGGTGCAGGCGGCCAAGACCTTTGGCGGATCCGAGGACGATCTGGAGATCGGCTGGCAAAAGCTGAAGGAACTGGCCCCGCGTGCCGCCCGATCGCCCGCCGCCCTGACCCAGATGCTGGAGCGCGAGGAAATCGCCATCGCACCCTTGTGGAACAACAACACCGCCGGTCTGTCGCAGATGGGCCTGCCCATCCGCTTTGTGAAACCCGTCGACGGGCCCGTGGCGATCCTGTCGTTCTTTTCGGGCTTTGCCAATTCGGCCCAACCCGATCTGGTCGCCGAATGGCTGAACGGGATCCTGTCGCAGGACTATCAGGCCCATGCGGCAGCCGCGCCCTATTACTTTGGCCCGACGGTGACCGGCGTGACGGTCCCGCCCGAAGCGGCCGCCTTCACCCCCAGTTCGGCCGAGGAAATCGCCGCGCTGCAAACCATCGACTGGTCCAAGATCGTGCCGCAGCGATCCGAACTGGTCGACCGCTTCGACCGTGAATTCTCGATCTGATCCCGATATCACAAGGATGAACCCCATGACCCTGTCCCGTCGTCACTTTCTGGGCACCGGTGCCGCGCTTGGCGCCGCCACCTTTGCCATGCCCGGCCTTGTCCGTGCCCAATCCGCGCGCGAGCTGATCGTCGTCAGTTTTGCCGGTCAGCTGCAGGAGCCGCATCGCTGGCTTGCCGACCAGATGGAGGCCGAAATCCCCGGCCTGACCGTGCGCCTGGTCCCCAGCGAAAGCCAGGACATCGTCGCCCAGATCAAGGCCGCGCAGGGCTTTTCGCCCTATGACGTCATGCCCAATGGCGAGCCGCCGCACCTGATCGCGCAGACCGAAGGGTATATCGTGCCGCTGGACGCCGCAGCCGTCCCCAATGCCGCCAATATCGAACCGACCTTTATGGCGCTGGCCAACGGGTTCGGCGTGCCCACCAGCTATTCGCTGATCGGCATCGCCTATAACGAGGCGCTGGTTCAGACGCCGCCGACCTCGTGGGAGGATATGTTCGCGCCTGAACTGCGGGGGATGGTCGGCTTTCCTCGCGCCTCGTCCAACCTTGGGCTGGGTGCGCTTGTGGCGCTGGCGCGTCTGCGCGGCGGGTCGGAATCCGATCTTGAACCGGGCTGGGCCGCGTTGGAGGAATTGCAGCCGGTGATCGGACGCTCGCCCTCGCAGCTGATCCAGATGCTGGAACGCGAAGAGATCGCGATGGCGCCGATCTGGAACAACGATGCGGCGGGGGCGGCGGGCAAGGGGCTGCCGATCCGCTTCGTGATGCCCGATCCCGGGCCGATCGTGGTGCTGTCGATCACCTCGCAGATCGACGGCACGCAGCATCCCGATCTGGTGCATGACTGGATGAACCGCCTGCTGTCGCCGGAATATCAGGCGCGCGCGGCGGATGCGCCGTATTTCTTCGGACCGACCGTGGCGGGGGTCGAGGTTCCGGCCTCGGCTGCCGAATACACGCCGACCACGCCCGAGGCGCTGGCCAGCCTGCAGACCGTGGACTGGTCGGTGATCGCCCCGCAGCGAGGCGAGATCGTGGACCGCTTTGATCGGACCTATTCCTGATGCAGGCTGCGGATCTGTTCATGAAACGCGATATCGGGCGACAGCCCGATGTCCTGCGCGACCTTTCCCCGGGGCTGGCGGTTCTGCGCGACCGCGCAGCCGCCGTCGCCTTGCGCGGTCCGGTGGGCCGTGTCTGGGTCATCGGCTGCGGCGACGGCCTGTTCGCCGCCGAGGCGGTGGGACGCGACGCCCGGCAGGCGGGGCTGGACTGGCAGGCCGTCGGTCCGATGGACCTGCTGGTGGAACCAAATCGCGTTCATCCCGGCGATGTCGCCGTGCTGATGTCGATGTCCGGCAATGTCGACCGCACCGTCGAGGCCACAGGGCTGATGCGCGACCGGGGGCTGCGCCTGCTGGCCATCGTCAACGGCGATGGTGGCCGCTTGGGCGCGCTGGTGCCCGACCGCTGGTCCATGGATCTGCCTGATCTGGCGCCGTTCCTGTGCGGCACGTCCAGTTTCGCCGCGACCCTTGCGGCGCTGCTGACCGTCATCGCCGGTCTGTCAGGGCAGCCCCCCGTCGATCTGGACGCCCGCGCCCTCGCGGATGCCGACCGGGCCGCCGATCGGATGATGCACGGCATCGATCTGAGCGATTTCACCGGGTTGCGGTATCTGGCCTCGGGCGGCATGTTTGGTCTGGCCCGCTATGGCGCCGCGAAATGCGTCGAAGTCGCCGCGCGCCCCGTCTGGAGTGCCGAGCTGGAGGAATTCGCTCACAGCCAGTTCTGGACCATGTCGCCGCGCGATCTGGTCGTGCTGATCGCCGCATCGCCGACCGAGGCCGCTTATGCCGATGCCTCGGCCGATGCGCTGGCGCAGATGGGCACGCGGACGCTGGCGCTGGATTGCGACGCGGCCCCGGTGCCGCGTGCGACGATGCGCCTGACGGTCCCGCAGGCCGGGCCTGCCGGGCTGTGCCATCTGCCGGGGCTGCAGCACCTGGCCTATGCCTTGGGCACCGCCGACGGTCTGGACCCGAACCGCCGCCTGCATCTGAAGGCGGATCAGGCGCGGTTCCGCACCAGCCGCCTGCTGACCCGCAGATCGCTGCTGGGCCAGGGGACATGACCGACGTCACCGTCCTTGGCTATCTGTCGATCGACAGCCTGTCGCATGAGGCGGGCGACGCGGTGCGGCAACCGGGCGGCGCGGCGCTGTATGGCGCGCTTGGCGCGCATCGTGCCGGTGCCATGACGGCAATCGTGGCCAGCACCGGACCGGACTGGCCTAAAGGCTGGACCCACGCCCTGTCGGAATGCGGGATCGCGACGCATGGATTGACGCCCCGAGCCGATCCGACGCGCCGGACCCAGATCCGGCACGGGCTGGGGCTGCGTCAATCGCCTCACTATGGCAGTGCGGACTGGCTGGCCGCGACGCTGGCGCATCAGCCGCACGCTGCGGGCGCCGATGGCCGGGTGCTGGTGGCGACGCCGATGCCGGTCAGCGCGCTGGCAGGCATCCTTGATGCCGCCGGCGACCGGCCCGTGGTTGCGGACACGTCCGAATGGGTGGCCGCCAACCAGACCGCCCGTCTGCTGGCGCTGCTGGGCCGACTGAGCGTCTTTGCCCCCAGCTGCGAGGAAACGCGCCTGCTCTGTCCCGGCCTTGACGACGATCAGTCGGCGCTGGCACTGGCCGCCATCGGTCCCTGCATCATCCAGAAACGCGGCGCGCAGGGGCTGGTGGTCGTGCAGGGCGCCGACCTGCACCGCCTGCCCGCCCATCCCGCACAGGCCGTGGACCCGACCGGCGCCGGAGACGCCGTCACGGGCGCCATCGGCGCAGGCCTTGCCCGGGGCCTGACCCCCTTTGCCGCCGCACACGCGGCCATGGCCATCGGTGCGATGGCTGTCTCGGGGATGGGGCCCTCTGGCCTTGGCCTGAGCGTGCCCGCCCAAACCCTTCCGGAGGAGATCCCATGAGCGATCTGGAAATCGACCGCCTGTCCAAGCGCTATGGCAAGTTGCAGGTGCTGACCGACTGCAACCTGATGGCCGAGGGCGGGTCGGTGGTGACCCTGCTGGGCCCAAGCGGCTGCGGCAAGACCACGCTGTTGCGCAGCATCGCGGGGTTCGTCGAACCCGATGCGGGCCGCGTGATGGTGGGCGGGCGCGACATCTCGATGCTGCCGCCCAACCGGCGCGACGTGGCGTATGTGTTTCAGAACTATGCCCTGTTCCCGCATCTGACCGTGGCCCAGAACGTGGCTTACGGCCTGACCGTCCGCCGCCGCCCCCGGGCCGAGATCGCCCGCCGCGTCGACGAGGCCTTGGGTCTGGTCGCGCTGTCCGATTTCGGCGGGCGCTATCCCAAACAGATGTCGGGCGGCCAGCAGCAGCGCGTGGCCATCGCCCGGGCGCTGGTGCTGGAACCGCAGGTTCTGTTGCTGGACGAGCCGTTCAACGCACTGGATGCGCAGCTGCGGCTGACCATGCAGGTCGAATTGCGCAAGCTGATCGACCGGATCGGCATCACCTCGATCTTCGTGACCCATGATCAGGCCGAGGCGATGATCCTGTCCGACAAGGTCGCCGTCATGCATGGCGGCCGGATCGAACAGCTGGCGCCGCCATTGGCCATCTATGACCAGCCCTCGACCCCCTTCGTGGCCGATTTCATCGGTCGGGCCAATATCATGCCGGTGCAGGTCCGGGCGGGGCACACCCAGACACCGCAGCCGGTGCCGACGCCCCGCCCCGACGGCCCCGCCGTGATGATCGTGCGCCCCGAGAATTTCGAGGTGGTGCCCGGCACCGCCACCGGCTGGCCGGGGCGCATCGGCTTTGCCACCGCGCTTGGCGCGACCATCGAATACGAGGTCGATTGCGGCATGCCCGACGCGCTGCGCGTGTCCATGGCGCGGGCGCCGGGTGCGGGGCCGCTGGCGCAGGGCACGGATGTCACCCTGCGCCTTCGCTCGACCGATGGCGCGATCGTGCTGGCAGGCGGGGCCGCCCATGTCTGATGCAACGCTGGCAGCCCTGCCACCCCGTCGCATGTCCTGGCGCAGACGCATTCTTGAAGGCGGCGGTTTCTGGCCCGCCGTGCCCGCGCTGGTCTATCTGGCGGTGTTTCTGGTCGCCCCCATCGTCACCCTGCTGGGGTTCGGCTTTGTCACGCTGGATCGCGGGCAGGTCGCCGATGGCAGTGTCACGCTGGAACACATGACCGGCGTTCTGACCGATCCGCTGGTCTGGCGGCTGACATGGCGCAGCTTCTGGGTGGCGGCGGTGGCCACGACCCTGACGCTGTTTCTGGCCTATCCGGTGGCCTATGCGTTCAGCCATGTTCAAGGCATCTGGCGCACGCTGCTGCTGGTGGCGATCATCTCGCCCTTGCTGACCTCGGCGCTGGTGCGGGCCTATGCGTGGATTGTGATCCTGGGCGGGCGGCGCGGTCTGCTGAACCAGACGCTGCTGTCCACCGGGATCATCGACCAGCCGCTGCAGATCCTGAACACCTCGATGGCGGTGCTGATCGGCATGACGCAGATCCACCTGCCGTTCATGATCCTGCCGCTGCTGGCCGTGCTGGCCGAACGCGACAAACGGTATGAAGAGGCCTCGCTGAACCTTGGCGCAGGTCAGGTCGCGACCTTTTTCAAGGTGGTCGTGCCGATGAGCCTGCCGGGCATCGTCGCCGGTTTCGCACTGGTGTTCGCGGTGTCCTATACCAACTTCATCATCCCGCAACTGCTGGGCGGGGGCAATTATTCCACGCTTGCGGTGCAGGTCTATGAACAGACCATCGTGGTGCTGGACTGGTCGCGCGGGGCCGCCTTGGCCACGCTGCTGCTGGGCAGTTGCTTTGTGATGATCCTGTTGATCACCGCCGTCGGCGCCCGCCTGACCCGGTGGAGCGAGGTTTCCAAATGACCCAATCGCTTGTCGATCGCATTGGCCGCGCGGTCCTGATTGCGCTGGCCTGCCTGTCGATCCTGCTGCTGGTCGGACCCAGCCTGATCGTGATCGCGATTTCATTCGAGCCGCGCGGATATATCGCCTTTCCACCCTCGGGGTTCTCGATGCGCTGGTATGGCGAGGTGTTCCAGAACCGGCAGCTGATGGACGCGTTCCTGACATCGCTGCGGGTGGCGGGGCTGGTCATGCTGGTCTGTCTGGCCCTTGGCATCCCGGCGGCCTTCGCCGCGATCCGGGGGCGGTTCGGGGGCAAAAGCGCGCTGAACGCGTTCCTTTTGTCGCCCCAGATGATGCCGGGCATGGTGATCGGCATCGCCACGCTGTTCTTTGGCGCCTATTTCGCCTGGCGTCAGTCGGACCTGATGCTGGTCGTCAGCCTGTCGGTGTTCTGCCTGCCCTTTGTGGTGCGCATCGTCATGGCGCGGCTGGCAGCCCTGGACCCCGGTCTGGATGAGGCCAGCGCCAATCTGGGCGCGGGCCGGGCGCAGACCTTCTTTCGCATCACCCTGCCGCAACTGGCGCCCTCGGCGATCGCTGCGGCGGCCTTCACCTTTATCGAGGCCTTCGACAATGTGACGGTGGCACTGTTCACCTCGGATGTCAGGGCACGGCCCCTGCCGGTCGAGCTGTATTATCTGGTTCAGTTCGAAAGCACCCCGATGATCGCGGCGATCTCTGCGCTGCAGATCGGGTTCTCACTGATCGTTCTGGTCATTCTTGCCCGCACCATTGGGCTGGATCGGATCGGGCGATGACATTCATGGACGACGAGATGACCGATTATTCTGCGCGCCTGCGGGCGCTGACTGCCGAACCGTCACGCGATGACGCCCGAAACGAGGCCCGGCTTGGCCGGGTCCAGCGCACCCGGGACGAGATGGGCGGTCAAGGCCGCGCGATCCGCGACACCTTGGACAGCGCCGCATCGGGCCTTGAGGGGCTGGCCCGGATGGCCGCCGCCACCCCGTTCCGGCAGATCGCCGTCTTTGGCTGCGGCGACAGCTGGTTTGCGGGCATGGCGATGCGCCACGCGATGGAGGATGCATCCCGCCTGCCGGTTCTGGCTGCACAGGCGCTGGATCATGCACATTATCCCTCGCTGGCGGTGGGTCCGGGCACGCTGGCGATCGGCATCAGTTCGGGCGGCAATACCCCTGCGGTGATGCAGGCCCTTGCCGCAGCGGCGCGTCAGGGGGCGATGACACTGGGCCTGACCAATACCGAAGGCAGCCCGATCACCCAGACCTGCGATCTGTCGCTGATGGTCCGTGCCACCCGGCGCGGCTGGCCCACGCAGGCGACGTCTGCGACCATGGCGCTGCTGGTCGAGATTGCGGCCCGGATCGGACAGGGGGGCAGCCGCGCGGGCCTGTTGGGTGAACTGGCCGGGGTGATCGACGCCCAGATCGCCGGTCTGGATGACCGCTGCCAGTCTTTGGCGCGTGGCATCGCATCCGCCAATCTTGTGCTGACCACGGGCCTTGGCCCCAATTTCGCCGCCGCCGGGATCGGGGCGGCCAAGATCCGCGAATTGTCGCCCATCCATGCCTTTGCCCTGCCGCTGGAAGAGGTGCACCATTACCGATCGTTCAAGCGCGGCGATCCGGTGATCGTGATCGCCACCGATCCTGCCGCAAGCGAACGCGCGCTGGACACGGTGCTGGTCGCCCGGGACGCGGCCGCGCCCGTCATCGTCCTGCTGTCCCGGCCCGCCCCCCCGATCGAGACGCGCGCCCAATGCCTGCATCTGCCGCCGGTGCCCGCCGGGTTCGAGCCGCTGATCGCCATCGCGCCGCTGCATCTGCTGGCCTATCATCTGGCGGTGATCCGGGCCGAGATGGGGCTTGGTGCGCCCCCGAACCTGACGGCAGCACCATGACCGCCCCGGTTGTCCCCGTTGCCATCGCCTGCGGCGGCATCCTGATCGACAGCGTCGTGACGGCCTGCGGCAGGATCAACGAGAATGCCCTTGGCGGCAATGCCGTCTATGCCGCCGCCGCTTTGCGGTTGTGGCTGGGGG
>NZ_RQRT01000061.1 GCF_004335005.1 Paracoccus nototheniae
AGCCATCACGCGGGCCGCGATAAACCGGAACATAAGCCGGGCTGAACGGTTTCCCTGTCTGGTCATGGCAGGAGTATCAGATGACAGCGCACAAGGTTTCGGACGACAGGCTGACAGGGCAGGCCGGACATAAGGCCACCGACCCCGGCAAGATCGATCCGCGACTGGCGGCGTTGGCAGCCGACCGGCTGGCGATCGAGGGCGTCTCGATCGAGGTCGATGGTGGGCGCTTTGCCGCCAAGGTCGTGGCGGGCCAGCCTGCGACGGTCGAGGTCGACATCTTCTCGGACGGTCACGACAGTCTGGATGCCGTTTTGCTGATCCGCGCCAAGGGCAGTGACAGCATCACCGAGGTTCCGCTGAAGTTCTTCGAAAATGACCAGTGGCTAGGCGATTTGACCCTGCCCGAACCCGGCGAATACGAGGTTTCCGTGCTGGCATGGCGCGACCTGTTCGCCACATGGCGCAAAGAGGTGGTCAAGAAACATGCCGCAGGCCAGCGCATTGCGCTGGAGCTGACCGAGGGGCGTGACTTGCTGACCGCCGCCCTGGGCGCCGATGGCCGCACCGACGATGCCGCCCGCCAGACCCTGACCGACCTTCTGGCGGATGATGCCACAGCCCCCGACAACGATGCCGAACACGAAGGCCTGCGCTTTGCACGCCTTGGCGCGCCCGAGGTCGTGGCTTTGATGAGCCGTGTCGGCCCGCGCAGCAATGCGACCGGGTACAAATGGCTGCCGGTCTTTGCCGACCGGACCGCCGCCGCCTTCAGCGCGTGGTATGAATTGATGCCCCGGTCGCAATCGGGCAGCATGGATCGTCACGGCACCTTCGACGATGTGATCGCGCGCCTGCCCTATATTCAGGGCTTGGGTTTCGACGTGCTGTATTTCCCCCCCATCCATCCCATCGGCAAGACCAACCGCAAGGGCCGTAACAACAGCCTGACCCCCACGGATGACGATCCGGGCAGCCCCTATGCGATCGGCGCGCCCGAGGGCGGGCATGACGCCCTGCATCCCGAACTGGGCAGTTTCGACGATTTCGCCCGGCTGATCACCGCCGCGCGCGACCATGGGCTGGAAGTCGCGCTGGATTTCGCGATCCAGTGTTCGCCCGACCATCCGTGGATCAGGGAACATCCCGAATGGTTCGACTGGCGCCCCGACGGCACCATCAAATTCGCCGAGAACCCGCCCAAGAAATACGAAGATATCGTCAACGTCCATTTCTATCGCGGCGCCCTGCCCGATCTGTGGATCGCGCTGCGCGATATCGTGCTGTTCTGGGTCGACAAGGGCGTGCGCATCTTTCGCGTGGACAACCCGCACACCAAGCCCTTCCCCTTCTGGGAATGGATGATCGGCGAAGTCCGCGCCCATGATCCCGGCGTGATCTTTCTGGCCGAGGCCTTTACCCGGCCCAAGGTCATGGCGCGTCTGGCCAAGGTCGGCTTTTCGCAAAGCTATTCCTATTTCACCTGGCGCAACACGAAAGAGGAACTGACCGAATATCTGACCGAACTGACGACGACGCCGGTGCGCCACGTCATGCGGCCGAATTTCTTCGTCAACACGCCCGACATCAATCCGCGCTTTCTGCAGACCAGCGGTCGCCCCGGTTTCCGCACCCGTCTGGTGCTGGCCGCCAGCCTTGGTGGCAATTACGGGGTCTATAACGGCTTCGAGATCTGTGACGCAGCGCCCGTGCCGGGCAAGGAAGATTATCTGGACAGCGAGAAATATCAGCTGCGGGTCTGGGACATGGACCAGCCCGGCAACATTCAAGACGATATCCGCCTGATGAACCGCTTGCGCCGCGACCATCCGGCCCTGCAGCAATTCGAAGACCTGACCTTTTTCGAGGCCGACAGCGACCATGTTCTGGCCTATGGCAAACAGGCGGGCGACGATTTCGTGCTGATCCATGTCAATCTGGACCCGCACGCCCCCCAGGAATTCAGGTTCGAGGTTCCCTTGTGGAAATTCGGCCTGCCCGACGAGGCCTCGATCGAGGTCCGCGACCTGATCAACGGCAACAGTTTCACCTGGCACGGCAAGTACCAGTGGCTGACGCTTGACCCTGACAGCCGGCCCTATGCGGTCTGGCAACTTCTGGCCCCCGGAGTGGCACGCTGATGAACATTGCAAATGACAAGACTCAAAGCAGCTTTGCCGTCCGTGGCGGCGTCGATCGCAGCGTCTCGGACTGGTACAAGGATGCCGTCATCTATCAGCTGCACATCAAGGCGTTCATGGATTCGAACGGCGACGGCATCGGCGATTTCGCCGGGCTGATGCAGCGGCTGGATTATGTGCAGGAACTGGGGGTCACGGCGATCTGGCTGCTGCCCTTCTATCCCTCGCCCTTGCGCGATGACGGCTATGACATCGCCGATTACCGCTCGATCAACCCGTCCTATGGCGCGATGAAGGATTTCAAGGCTTTCGTGGCCGAGGCGCATCGCCGCGGCATCCGGGTGATCACCGAACTGGTGATCAACCACACCAGCGATCAGCATCCGTGGTTCCAGAAGGCCCGCCATGCCAAGCCCGGCTCGGCGGCACGCGATTATTATGTCTGGTCGGACACGGATGAAAAATGGCCCGAAACCCGGATCATCTTTCTGGACACGGAACGGTCGAACTGGACCTGGGATCCGGTCGCGGGGGCCTATTACTGGCACCGCTTCTATTCCCACCAGCCGGACCTGAACTTTGACAACCCCAAGGTGCTGAACGAAGTCCTGAAAGTCATGCGCATGTGGCTGGAAATGGGCGTGGACGGGCTGCGTCTGGACGCGATCCCCTATCTGGTCGAACGCGACGGCACCAATAACGAGAACCTGCCGGAAACGCATGACGTCCTGAAGGCGATCCGCGCCGATCTGGACAAGCATTTCCCCGACCGGATGCTGCTGGCCGAGGCCAACCAATGGCCCGAGGATACCCGCCCCTATTTCGGGGACGGCGACGAATGCCATATGGGGTTCCACTTCCCGCTGATGCCGCGCATGTACATGGCGCTGGCGCAGGCCGACCGCCATCCCATCACCGACATCATCCGCCAGACGCCCGAGATCCCGGAAAACTGCCAATGGGGCATCTTCCTGCGCAACCATGACGAGCTGACGCTGGAAATGGTGACCTCCGAGGAACGCGATTACCTGTGGCAGACCTATGCCGCCGATACCCGCGCGCGGATCAATCTGGGCATCCGGCGTCGCCTGGCGCCGCTGATGCAGAACGACCGGCGCAAGATCGAACTGATGAATTCCATGCTGCTGTCCATGCCCGGCACGCCGATCATGTATTATGGCGATGAGATCGGCATGGGCGACAATTACTATCTGGGTGACCGCGATGGAGTCCGCACGCCGATGCAATGGTCGGGCGACCGCAATGCGGGTTTCTCGACCGCCAAGCCGCAGCAATTGTACCTGCCCGCGATCATCGACGCGGTCTATGGTCATCAGGTCATCAATGTCGAGGCGCAGGCCGACGACCCGTCCTCGCTTCTGAACTGGATGCGGCGGATGATCACGGTCCGCAAACAGCATCCGGCCTTCGGGCGGGGCACGATGACGCTGCTGTATCCGCGCAACCGCAAGGTGCTGGCCTATATCCGCGAACACGAGGATCGCGCCTATCTGTGCGTGGCGAACCTGTCGGATGCCGCGCAGGCCGCCCAGCTGGACCTGTCGCGCCATCGCGACAAAGTGCCGGTCGAGCTGACCGGACGGTCAGCCTTTCCGCCCATCGGCGATCTGCCCTATATGCTGACCCTGCCCGCCTATGGGTTCTATTGGTTCGCCTTGGGAACCGAGGCCGACATGCCCTCCTGGCATGAACAGCTGCCCGATATCCTGCCCGAATTCATGACCCTGACCACGCGGGACGGCCATGTGCAGACGGCGCTGAAGGGCCGCGAGGGCACGCAGTTCCAGAATGACGTGCTGCCGCAATGGCTGCCGCTGCAGCGCTGGTTCGGGGCCAAGGATGGCGAGATTTCGGCCGTCAGTATGACCCCCTTGGGAGAGTTGGAGGCCGACCACGCGCTGGTGTCCATCGACGTGACGCTGGCGGACGGCACGCACAGCTATTTCCTGCCGCTGTCGGCACGGTGGGGGGATGAAAACCTGCGCCCCGGTGCGCCCAAGCTGTCCTATACGCTTGGAAAGATCCGCCACACCTCGCGCGTCGGTGCGCTGGTGGATGGCGCCTATGACGAACGTCTGCCCCAGCAATTGCTGGACCGGATGCGCAGCGACACCACCATCGGCGCGCTGAAATTCACCGGCAGCGAGGCCCTGCGCGAGATCACCGAACCCGGCGAGCCGCGCCAGCTGGGGGTCGAACAATCCAACATCTCGATCGCCTTCAGCGATCAGGTGATCCTGAAACTGTATCGCCGTCTGCGCAGCGGTCAGCAGCCCGATGTCGAGGTCGCGCGTTTCCTGACCGAGAAGGCGGGCTATGCCCATACGCCGCGCTATCTGGGCCAGCTGGTCCATGACGGCGACGAGGCGACCGTGCTGGCCGCAGCCTTCGCCTTTGTCGCCAATCGCGGCGATGCCTGGACGGGCATTCTTGACGGGCTGATGCTGGAGTTCAACGAACATGACGCATGGCCCACGGGTCAGGAACCCGAAGCCCCACCCGGCTTTGATTTCCCGCTGAGCATCGGGCGCCTGCTGGGCGAACGCACTGCCGGTCTGCATGTGGCGCTGGCCACGCCCACCGAGGACGCGGCCTTCGCGACAGAGGATCTGACCGCGCAGCATCTGACCAACTGGTCCGCCGCTGCCGTCACCGAGGCCGAAGAGATGCTGGCGCGTCTGTCACAGGCCGATCTGCCCGAGGATGCGGCGCCATTGGCGCAGCAGTTGCTGGGCCGCAAGGCCGATCTGATCGCCCGGCTGAAGGCTGCGGGCCAGATGAAGCCCTCGGGCAAGCTGTCGCGCATTCATGGCGACTATCATCTGGGGCAGGTGCTGCTGGCCCAGAACGACGTGGCGATCATCGACTTCGAGGGCGAACCCTCGCGCACGCTGGATCAGCGCCGGGCGAAATCGTCGCCCCTGCGCGATGTGGCGGGGATGCTGCGGTCGTTCGACTATGCGGCTTTGTCGGTCATCGCCCGCCATCAGGGCGATACCGGCGCCGAACGGGCCATGGCCCGGATCGAGGGCTGGCGCCGCTCGGTCGCGCAGGACTTCATGGCCGCCTATCGCGACCATGCGGCCGATGCGCCGAACCTGCCCAAGGACGACGCCACGACCAAGGCCCTGCTGGATCTGTTCCTGCTGCAAAAGGCCGTCTATGAAACCGGATACGAGCTGGGGAACCGCCCGACATGGGTCGGCCTTCCCCTGCGCGGCATCCTCGACCTGCTGGACGAGGCATCATGAACGACACCGATTTCCTGAACGACAGCATCGACGCGGATCAGATCGAAGCGATCCTGCGCGGCAACCACGCCGACCCTTTCGCCGTGCTGGGACGCCATAACGGCCAGTTGCGGGTCTTTGCCCCGCAGGCCGCCGAGGTGTCGGCCCTGTCCGATGGGGTGCGCACCCCCCTGACCCGCATCCACCCCGAGGGGTTCTTTGTCGGCCCCGCGCCCACGGGCGATTATCAGCTGCTGCTGTCGGCGGGCAGCCATGAATGGCAGCAGGACGACCCCTATCGCTTTGGCCCGGTCTTGGGCGAGATGGACGAATACCTGCTGGCCGAGGGCACGCATTGGCGCCTTTACGACAAGATGGGCGCCCATCCGATCACGCATGAGGGGGTCGCGGGCACCGCCTTTGCGGTCTGGGCGCCGAATGCCCGCCGCGTCAGCGTGGTCGGCCCCTTCAACGCATGGGACGGCAGACGCCACCCCATGCGCAAGCGCATCGGCCCCGGCATCTGGGAGCTGTTCATCCCCGGCCTGCCGCGCGGCGACATCTACAAATACGAGATCGTCAGCGCGACCGGCGAACGCCTGCCGCTGAAATCCGACCCGGTCGGCTTTGCCCATCAGGCCCCGCCGGAAACCGGCTCGGTCATCGACGGACTGCCGGAACACGGCTGGCAGGACGCCGACTGGATGGCCTCGCGCGCGGCGCGTCAGGACCGGCAGGCGCCGATCTCGATCTATGAGGTGCATCCGGGATCATGGCGGCGCGGCGGCGACGACCAGATTCTGGACTATGATGCCATGGCCGATCTGCTGGTGCCCTATGTTACCCGGATGGGGTTCACCCATGTGGAATTCCTGCCGCTGAGCGAACATCCCTTTACCGGGTCATGGGGCTATCAGCCCATCGGCTTGTTCGCGCCCACCAGCCGCTTTGGCGATGCGCGGGCCTTTGCCCGTCTGGTCGACCGGCTTCATGCGGCGGGCATTGCCGTCATCATGGACTGGGTGCCCGCGCATTTCCCCTCGGACGCGCATGGGCTGGCGAATTTCGACGGCACCGCACTTTATGAACATGCCGATCCGCGTCAGGGATTTCATCAGGACTGGAACACCCTGATCTATAATTTCGGCCGCAAAGAGGTCGCGAATTTCCTGCAATCCAGCGCGCTTTACTGGCTGGACATGTTCCATATCGACGCGCTGCGCGTCGATGCGGTGGCGTCCATGCTGTATCTGGATTATTCCCGCAAGGACGGCGAATGGGTGCCCAACCAGTTCGGCGGCAATGAAAACCTGGAGGCGATCGCCTTTCTGCGCGGCGTGAATGAACGGGTGCGTCAGGACCATCCCGGCGCCATCACCATCGCCGAGGAATCCACCGCCTTTCCCAAGGTCAGCCGCCCGGTGGGCGAGGGTGGTCTGGGCTTCGGGTTCAAATGGAACATGGGCTGGATGCATGACACGCTTGGGTATTTCCGGCGCGACCCCCTGCACCGCAAGTACCATCAGGATCAGCTGACCTTCGGTCTGGTCTATGCCTTCTCCGAGGATTTTGTCCTGCCGCTGAGCCATGACGAGGTGGTCCATGGCAAGGGATCGCTGATCGACCAGATGGCGGGCGATCGCTGGCAGAAATTCGCGAACCTGCGCGCCTATTACGGCTTCATGTGGACGCAGCCGGGCAAAAAGCTGCTGTTCATGGGGCAGGAGTTCGCGCAGCAAAAGGAATGGAACCACGACCGGTCGCTGGACTGGCATCTGCTGGACGATCCCCTGCATGCCGGCATGCAGGAACTGGTCGGCGATCTGAACCGTCTTTACCGCGATCAGCCCGCGCTGCACCGGCTGGATTGCGATCCGGCGGGGTTCGAATGGATCGACGCCAGCGATACGGAAAACAGCGTGCTGGTCTATCTGCGCAAATCCGATGACGGCGCACCGCCCGCGCTGGTCATCTGCAACCTGACGCCCACGCCGCATCACGATTATCGCGTGGGCACCCCCCTGCCCGGCCTGTGGCGCGAGGTTCTGAACAGTGACGAGGCGCGGTATGGCGGCAGCAATATGGGCAATCACGGGCTGGTCGGCACGGACGACGCGCCCTGCCACGGGCGCGATCAGTCGCTGTCGCTGACCCTGCCGCCGCTGTCGACCATCGTGCTGATGCCTGCTGACCGTGACGGGACCGCATCGTGAGCAAACTGCACGACCGGGCCCGCGCCCATGGCATCCAGCCCAGCTATGACGGGATGGGCGGCGAACAGCATCAGGCGCCCGATACCACGCTGACCAGCCTGCTGGAGGCTTTTGGCGCGGGCGGCAAACCCGGACCTCTGGGCGATCATCAGATGGTCATCCATCCCGGCACGCGCTGCTATCTGCCGGATGGGCAGGATCGCGCTTGGGGTGTGGCGCTGCAGCTGTATCAGCTGCGTTCGGCCCGCAACTGGGGGATCGGCGATTTCGACGATCTGGCCCGGCTGGCGGGGGTGCTGGGCAAGGCGGGGGCGGATTTCATCGGTCTCAACCCGCTGCATGCGCTGTTTCTGTCCAATCCGCGCCATTGCAGCCCATTCTCGCCGTCGAACCGGCGGTTTCTGAACCCGCTTTACATCGCCGTCGACAAGGTGCCGGGGTTTTCCCCCGACATGGCCGATCCCGACCGGATCGAGGCGCTGCAACAGACGCCTCTGGTCGATTACGCGGGCGTGGCGGCGCTGAAACTGGCCGTTCTGGACCGCATCTGGAAGGCGGCAGACAGGCCCGATGCCAGCGCCGCCGTGCTTGAACAGGGCGGCGAGGATCTGCAGCGCCATGCTTTGTTCGAGGCGATCTCGGCCCGGATGGTGGCCGAGGGGCATGGCGCGGGCTGGCGCGATTGGCCCGCCGACTGGCAGGATGCGACGGGCGAGGCCGTGGCCCGGTTCGCGCTGGACCATCCGGCCGAGGCGCGCTTTCACCGCTGGTTGCAGGATATGGCGCAGGGCCAGTTGATGCAGGCACGCGCGGCTTGCGACAAGGCGGGCATGACCATCGGTCTGTATCTGGATTTCGCGGTGGGCGAGGCGGCGGACGGGTCGGGCGCATGGGGCAATCCCATGGTCGTGCCGGGCATCCGCATCGGCGCGCCACCCGACATGTTCAACGAGACCGGGCAGGATTGGGGGCTGGCACCGCTGTCGCCCACCGCCATGGCCGAACAGCATGCCCAGCCCTTTGCGACCCTGATGGCGCAGGCCACCCAGCAGGCGGGCGCGCTGCGCATCGATCATGCGATGGGGTTGTGGCAGCTGTTCCTGATCCCCGACGGGGCGGGACCGGCGGATGGCACCTATGCGCGTTACCCGCTGGCCGACATGCTGGCGGGGCTGGCGCAGGCCTCGCAGGATAACCGCACCGTCATCATCGGCGAGGATCTGGGCAATGTCCCCCCCGGCTTTCGCGACGTAATGGAGGATGCGGGCATCCTGTCCTATCGCATCCTGCTGTTCGAACGGACCGAGGACGGCTTTATCCCGCCGGCCGACTATCCGCAGGCGGCGCTGGCCTGCCTGTCCACCCATGACCTGCCGACCTTTCAGGGCTGGTGGCGGGGCGACGATATCGCCCGGCGGCTGGATCATGGCCTGATCGGTCAAGAAGGTGCCGACGATCAGACCGCCAGCCGCATCACCGAACGCGCCGATCTGCTGGGCGATCTGGCGCAGGCCGGGCTGTGGCAGGGTGGGCTGGCGCAGGGTGGGGCGCCCGATCCGGACAAGGCCCCCGACGATCTGGTCGCGGGCGTGCATGCGCATCTGGCCCGCGCGCCCTCGCGCCTGTTCGCCGTCAGGCTGGAGGATATCGCCGGGGAAACCGACCCGGTGAACATCCCCAGCACGACGGATGAATATCCCAACTGGCAGAAAAAGCTGGGCGTCACGCTGGAACAGATCGCCGATCTGCCCCTGTTCGACCGGATCAGCGCCGATCTTCGCCGCGAACGGCCCCAGCTGCGGTAACCCTGCCCGGCGCCAGCCATCGGATATGGCGCCGGGCCTCTCCTTCTGCGACACCCGAAAAAACCGTTGCGGACAGGAGCCTCAGATGACCGACAAGACCTTTGATCCCGCCACCGACGGCGCCCGGATGCAGTTCGACGGCGCCATGTCCTATGGCGATTATCTGCGGCTGGACGGCCTGTTGTCCCAGCAGGTGCCGCAAAGCGACACGCATGACGAATTGCTGTTCATCATCCAGCACCAGACCAGCGAGCTGTGGATGAAGCTGGCCTTGTTCGAACTGTCCGCCGCGCGCGAGGCGCTGATCGCGCGGGACACGCCCACCATGTTCAAGCAGCTGGCGCGGGTGGCGCGGATCTTTGAACAATTGAACAGCGCGTGGGACGTGCTGCGGACGATGACGCCTGCGGAATATGTGGCCTTTCGCGACGCGCTTGGGCCATCCTCGGGGTTTCAGTCGCATCAGTACCGGATGATCGAATTCGTGCTGGGCAACCGCAACCCCAACATGATCCGCCCCCATGACCACCGCCCCGATCTGGCCGCCCTGCTGGACGCCGAACTGCAACGGCCCAGCTTTTATGACGAGGCCGTGCGGTTCCTGTTCCTGACGCTGGAAGGCAGCCTTGACGCCATGCCCGCGCCGCAACTGACCACGCCCCATGCCGCGCGCCCTGAAATCGAGGCGCTGTGGACGCGCGTCTATCGCGACATCCCGGCCCATTGGACATTGTACGAGCTGGCCGAAAAGCTGGTCGATATCGAGGATTATTTCCGCCGCTGGCGGTTCAACCATGTCACCACGGTCGAACGGGTGATCGGGTTCCGGCGCGGCACCGGCGGCACCTCGGGGGTGGCCTATCTGCGCCGCATGCTGGAGGTCGAACTGTTCCCCGAGATCTGGAACCTGCGCAGCAGCCTGTAGGGGTCTTATCTGCGCGCCCTCCCGATCTGCCCCCCCTATCTGCACCATTGCCTTGTCGGGGAATATGGCCAGAGTTGACCGGAACCGTTGGAGGACAGAATGATCCGGCACCCAAGACGCAGACTTGCCCTGCTTGCCCTGTGCAGCGCGATCCCCGCCGTAGCGCTGGCGCAGGACTATCCCCATGCATCCGAACCGATCGGCACGATCGAGGATGTCTATGACGGCCATCTGACCCCCGATATGGCGGTCAGCACGTTCCGCAACATCGACCGGCTGTTCCCGACCCGCACCATCCCCGCCAGCGACGCACCCGGCGATCTGCCGCAGGCCCCCGTAGATCTGGAGGGAACGGTCAGCTATCAGGTCGGCGAAGCGAGCTATGATCTGTATGATTTCCTGTCGCTGGACAATGTCGCAGGAATGATCGTGCTGAAGGATGGCGCGGTCGTCTATGAAACCTATCAGCGCGGCAACACGCCCGCGACGCGCTGGATGTCGATGTCGGTGGCGAAATCCGTGACCTCGACGCTGGTGGGGGCGGCGATCCGCGACGGCCATATCGGGGGGCTGGACGATCTGGTCACCGACCATGTGCCGGCGCTGGCGGGCAGCGCCTATGACGGGGTCAGCGTCCGCGACATCCTGCTGATGGCCTCGGGCGTTGAGTGGAACGAGACCTATACCGACCCTGCATCCGACCGCCGCGATCTGCTGCGCGCGCAGATCGAACAGCGCCCCGGCGCCGCGATGGAGGTGATGGCCGCCCTGCCCCGCGCCCATGATCCCGGCAGCCACCACAATTATTCAACCGGAGAGACGCAGGTCCTGGCCGAGATCGTGACCGGCGCCACCGGCCAGACCCTGTCCGGTTATCTGGCCGAAAAGATCTGGCAACCCTATGGGATGGAGGCCGATGCCAACTGGTGGCTGGACAGCCCCGACGGGGTCGAGATCGGCGGCAGCGGCCTGTCGGCCACCCTGCGCGATTTTGCCCGCTTTGGTCAGTTCTTTCTGGATGGCGGCATGATCGACGGCGCCCCGGTTCTGCCCGATGGCTGGACCGGCACGGCAGGCCAGCCGCAGGAACTGACCGGCGGCGAGGTCATCGAATACGGCTATATGTGGTGGCCGGGCTGGACCGAGCCGTCGATCGCGGATGGCGCCTATGCCGCGATCGGCATTCAGGGGCAGAACATCTATATCAACCCGGCCCGGGGTGTGGTCATCGCCACGCATATGGCCCAGCCCAAACCTCTGGGCCGGGAACCGGTCGATCCGCTGGTCGTCTTCGACGCCATCGCGGCGGCGCTGGATTAAGACGTCCAGACGGCTGGCGCTGGTGGATTACACCAGCGCCAGCGACAGGAACGGGATATAGGTGACCAGCAGCAGCGCGATCAGGACCGCCAGCAGGAACGGCCAGCCGTCGCGCACGAATTCGACGATGGACACCCGTGTCAGATTGCACACCAGCAGCAGCACGGTTCCCACAGGCGGTGTCAGCGTACCGATCGACAGGTTCAGGATCATGATCAGCCCGAAATGGATCGGATCGATGCCCAGCTGCACCAGCACCGGTTTCAGCAGCGGGACAAGAATGATCATCAGGGCCGTGCCCTCGATGAACATGCCCAGAACCAGCAGCAGGATGTTGATCGCCAGCAGAAAGACGTAAGGGTTGGTGGTCAGCGCGGTGATGAATTCCGCCATGCTGACGCCCGCGCGTTCCAGCGTAAAGATCCATGCCAGCGCCGAACTGGTCATGATCACCAGCAGCACGGCGGCGGTCTGCCGGGCGGTTTCCGAGAATGCCTGCGTCACGTCGCGCAGCCGCATTTCCCGATACACGAACACGCCGATGATCAGGGTGACGACGGTGGCGATGGCCCCGGCCTCGGTGGGGGTAAAGATCGCAAAGCGGATGCCGCCGACGATGACCACCACCAGAAACAGCGCCGGCCATGCGCCCAGCAGCGTCGAGCCGGTCTCTGCAAGGCTGGGCCATTCGGTGCGCGACGGTTTATAGCCACGCTTTTTCGCCACCAGCCAGACCGCGATCAGCAGCAGCGCGCAGCACAGCAGGCCCGGCAGGATGCCCGCCACGAACATCGACCCGATCGAGACATCGGCCACCAGACCATAGATGATCAGCGCGATCCCCGGCGGAATGATCGGCGTGATCAGCGACGAACAGGCGGTGATCGCGGCGGCGACCGATCGCTTGTATCCCTGCCGCTCCATCTCGGGGACGATCATGCGGCACATCATCGCCGCATCCGCCAGATTCGAGGCCGAGATGCCGCCCATCAGCGTGGACAGCATCACATTGGTATGGCCCAGCCCCCCGGTCAGACGCCCGACCAGAAGATCGGCCAGCTTCAGCAACCGGCTGGCGATGCCCGCGCTGCCCAAAAGCGTGCCCAGCAGCACGAAGAACGGGATCGCCAGCAGGGACGCGTTCTCTGCAGGCGACATGAAGCGCTGCACCGCGATGGGCAGCGGCACGGTGGAAAAGAAGATGAAATAGATCAGGATGCCCGCGAACATGGCCAGATAGATGCGCATGTTCAGCATGAACATGGCCAGCATGATGGGGATGATGATGAACCAGGTCATGGCATATGGTCTTCCGTCAGGACGTCACAGCGTCGGCGCGTCGGGGTCAGGGATGTGTCAGGCGTGCGGGGGCAGATCGGGCGCGTCATCGCCTGCGGGCGCAAGATCGTCGCGTGCGGGCGCGAAGATGCGCCATGCCACGACCGCGGCCGTGCCAAGCGCGCCCAGAACTACCGCCAGATCCATCCAGAACCATGACACGCCCAGGATCTGGGTCTTCTTGAACCCCGCCGATTGCGCAAGGCTCCAGGCCAGCCACGCCATCATGCCCAGAACCCCGATCGAGGCCAGAGCCACCGCGAGCGACACGATCGAGCGCAGGCGCGCGGGCAGCCATTCGACCGCGAAATCGATGGTCAGATGCTGGCGGTGCCATTCGCAGGACACCGCACCCAGCATGATGATCCAGATCATCAAAATGGCCGAGACCTCTTCGGTCCACTGGATCGGCGCGCCCATCACATAGCGCATGAAGACCGAGGCAAAGGTGATCGCCACCAGAACGGCGATCATCAACCCGCCCAGGGCAGAGGTCAGTCCGGCAAGATATTTCATCGCGATCTGTCCGCAAAAAATGGGGGTGCCGCGCGCCACCCATGGCGCGCAGGCACGGGGGTCACACAGGCGTCACATCAGTCCTGCAGCTGGGTCTGGATCTGTTCGTACAGACCCTCGGACCATTCGGGGAACATCTCGTAAAAGGCCATCGCACGTTCCTGGAACGGCGCCAGATCGGGATAGGTCACCTCGACCCCCTGCGCCTCCATCTCGGCCAGCATCTCGGCATCGGATTCCGCCGCCAGTTCCTGACTGTACAGGCCCGCCTGATAGCCGGTCTCGTGCAGCATCTGGACCACTTCGGGCTCCAGCGTGGAAAAATAGGCCTCTCCGCCCAGCCACAGCGAGGTGTTGGTCAGATAGCCGATCATCGACAGATGCTTGGCCTGTTCGTGCAGCTTTTGCCCGTACAGCACCGCCAGCGGGTTCTCGACCCCGTCGATCACGCCCTGCGTCAGCGCGGGATAGACATCGCCCAGGGGCATCGGCGTCGCGGTGCCGCCCATCGCCTCGATCGCGCGGATCTGCATGGGGTTGTTCGGCGTGCGGATCTTGAGGCCAGCCAGATCGTCGGGCGTTTCCACCTTGGTCTTGGTCAGCAGCTGGCGGGTGCCGTAAAGGTAATTCGAGATGACGATATGGATGCCCTTTTCGCGCAGCTCGGCTTCCTTCTGCTTGAACCAGTCGGATTCATAGATCTCGAACAGCTTTTCGGGGCTTTCGGTCAGATAAGGGCCGAACAGAATGCCCAGATCGGGGTCGTAATCGGTCAGGAACCCGACATCGGCGATGGTGATGACATTGACGCCCATCATCCCCTGTTCGATGACATCCTGCTTGGCCCCCAGCTGGGAGGACGGGTACAGCTCCAGCGCGACCTCGCCGCCCGACGCCTCGGTCACCAGCTCGGCCCACCGGTTCATGACCAGATCGGCAGGCTCTCCGGGGTTGTTCTCATAGGCGATGCGGACGGTCACGTCCTGCGCGGCCAAGGGGCCCGCCAGCAAGGCGGTCAGGGCGGTGGTCAGGGTCAAGGCGGTCAGTTTCATGGGGTCTCCTCCCTCAAGGATCGGTCAGTCGGCCAGCCGTGTGTCGGCAGCCGGTTGCGGAATGGTCTGGCGGTTCGCGGCCAGAACAAGGCCGGAATGGTCGAAATGATCATGCAGCGCGTTGCACAGACCCGCGTGATCGCGACCGGCCAATGCGGCGATGATGCGGGCGTGCTGGGCATGGGCGGTCTGGGTGTCCAGATGCTGGGATTTGCCGATTTCCAGATAAAATCGCAGCGTGACGGCCATCACCCGGTACATGCGCAGCAGCGTGTCGTTGCGCGCGGCCTCGACCAGCCCCAGATGAAAATCGTAATCATGCGCCGCCGCCTGCGCGACGGTCACGGCGCTGGCCATGCGGTCATTGGCCTCGACCATCCGCGCCAGCACCGCGTCATCGACATGGCGGACGGCGAAATGCGCGGCGCCGGTTTCGGTCATGCGGCGAAAGTTCAGCACATCTTCCAGCCGGTCGGGGCTGGCGTCGAAATGCTGGGCAAAGATCTGGAACACCGGGTCGAAATCGACCTCGCGCACGCGGGCGCCGCGCTTGGTCTTTTCGATCAGCCCAAAGGCCTCCAGATGGATCATCGTCTCGCGGATGGTGTTGCGCGCGACGCCGAAACGTTCGGCCAGCTCGCGTTCATTGGGCAGGAAATCGCCCGGCTGATACTGGGCGACGATCTCGCCCCGCAGCACTGCACGGACATCTTCGACGGCAGACATTCCGGCCAAACGACGCCCTCCCTGCGCTTGGTTCCGTGGTTGGACCAAACTTAGGGGTTTTGTTCGGCGCCTGTCAAGAGCCTTACCGATCCGTCCAGTTGACCGAGGACAACAGCGTCCGATAGGCGGTGTCCAGATGCCGGTCCAGTGCCGCCCGCGCCCGGGCCGCGTCACCCGCCAGCACCGCATCAAGGATCTCAAGATGCTCGCGCGCGGCGCTGCGATTGCGGTCGGCCTCGTCCTTCTTGTTCCATAGGTAATGGTAATGGACGATGATCGAGATCGTGCCGCTGAAATCCGACACGAAACGGTTGCGCGCCCCCGCGCAGATCAGCGCGTGAAACCGCGCGTCCAGCGCCGGAAAGCCAAGCGCCGCGCGCTGGTTGCCCCGGATGATCGCCAGATGATCGGCATGGGTCTGGGTCAGGCGGCGCGTCAGGACGGGATCGGGTTCCTCGACCAGCCGCGACAGGGCGCGGCGTTCGAACATCAGCCGCACCTCGAACATCTCGTCGACGAAATCGCGGGTGAACCCCTTCAGCAGCCAATGGCGGTTGCGCTGTTTCTCGATCAGGCCAAAGGGCTCGAACCGGATCAGGAATTCCCGCAGGCTGGACAGGGGCAGGTCGAACTGCCGCGCCAGCCGGGATTCGTTCAGCATCGTGCCCGGCGCGACATCGCCCTGCAGCACCCATTCCAGAAAGCGGTGCTGGATCATGTCATGGGTGGATCGGGTTTCCTCGACATCGAAGAAATCATCGGGAACCGGCGCGCGCAGCAGGCGCTTGTCGCGCCCCTCCCATGCGATGACGCCGAGCGTCTCCAGATGCGACAGCACCGCGCGCACCGTGGTGCGGCTGGCCCGCATCTGCGCGGCCAGCCCGGCCTCGGGGCCAAGGGCGGTGGTATCGCCGGCCTCAAGCCGCGTCAGCAGGCGGTTGACCTGCGCCTTGAACAGCCGGTTGTCACGCGTCATGGCCCCTGCCCTTTGCCCGCAGTTGGTCACCTGGGCCGCGCGGGCCGGGGGAAAACCGGTTGACCGCATCGGTTCTTTTTATATAAAGAACCAAATCCACGCAGGCAATGGCCGACGGGCCACGGAGATCACGATGAGCGAGATGAAGGCCCTTTTGTGCACCCAGCCCGGGCAGTTGACCATGGTCACGCGGCCCCGCCCGGCCCCTGCGGCGGGCCATGTGCGGGTGCGGATCGGCCATATCGGGATCTGCGGCACCGATTATCACATCTTTGGCGGTCAGCAGCCGTTCCTGGCCTATCCCCGCGTGATGGGCCATGAACTGTCGGGCCGGGCGCTGGATGCCAGTTCCGACGGGACCATCGCGGTGGGCGATCTGGTGGTGGTGAACCCCTATCTGACCTGCGGCACCTGCCGGGCCTGCACGGGCGGCACCCCCAATTGCTGCGAGGCGATCGCGGTTCTGGGCGTGCATGTCGACGGCGGCATGGCCGAGGAAATCGTCGTCCCCGAAGGCAATCTTTATCCCGCGCAGGGCCTTGACGACCGCGCGGCGGCGATGGTCGAATTTCTGGCCATCGGCGCGCATGGCGTGGCGCGGTCGCGGTTGCGCGCGGGGTCGTCCGCGCTGATCGTGGGGGCCGGGCCGATCGGTCTGGGCGCCGCGATCTTTGCCGCGATCGAGGGTGCGACCGTGACGCTGCGCGACAGCTCCGCCGACCGTCTGGCCCTGGCCGCAGACGTGCTGCCGCAGGCCCGCACGGAACGGGTGGGACAGGAAACCCCCGGCAGCTATGACACCGTCTTTGATGCGACCGGCAATATCGGCGCGATGAATGCGGGGCTGGCATGGCTGGCCCATAGCGGCACCTATGTGCTGCTGTCGGTGGTCAAGGGCGATCTGTCCTTTGCCGACCCCGAGTTTCACAAGCGCGAGACGACCCTGCTGGCCAGCCGCAATGCGCTGAAATCCGATTTCGAACATGTCATGGCCTGCATGCGCGACGGGCGCGTGCCGGTGGACAAGCTGGCCACCCATACGACCAGTCTGGAGGACGCGGTGACCCGCCTGCCCGAATGGGCGCAGGATCGGGGCACCCTGATCAAGGCCATCATCCATGTCTGATCGCATCAGCCCCACCCCCGTCCTGCAATTCGGCACCAGCCGTTTCCTGCAGGCCCATGCCGATCTGTTCTTTTCCGAATGCGCCACGCCGCTGACGGTCACGGTCGTGCAAAGCTCGGGCGATGCGTCGCGGGCCGGGCGTCTGGCGGCGCTGGCCGCACCCGAAGGTTATCCGGTGCGCATCCGCGGCCTGTCGGACGGCCAGCCGGTCGATACCGAACAGCGCGTCACCTCGGTCCGCCGCACCCTGTCCACCGCGACCGACTGGCCCGAGATCTGCCGGATCGCGGCATCCGAGGCGCGGATCATCCTGTCCAATACCGGCGACCGGGGCTATCTGCCCCAGCCCGCCGATGACGGCCCGGTCTTTGATCAGGCGATGAGCTATCCGGCGAAACTCTATCATCTGCTGGCCCATCGCCATGCGGCGGGCGCGACCCCTCTGTCGGTCTTTCCGATGGAACTGGTGGCCGATAACGGCACCGTCCTGCGCGACCGGGTGATGCAGATCGCCACCGCGCAGGGCGCATCCGACGCGCTGACCGGCTGGCTGGGGCAATGCATCTGGGCCAACAGCCTGGTCGACCGCATCGTGTCAGAGCCGATCGAGCCTGCGGGCGCGGTGGCCGAACCCTATGCACTGTGGGCGATCGGCTCTGCGCCGGGGGTCACGGCGCCCTGCGATCATCCGGCGATCCGGATGGTCGCCGATCTGGACGAGATCGAGCGGTTAAAGCTGCATATCCTCAATCTGGGCCATACGGTTCTGGCCGATCTGTGGCAGGCGCAGGGGGCCGATCCCGACCGTCTGGTGCGCCAGATGATGACCGGCACGCCGCGCGCCACGCTGGACGAGATCTATGCGACCGAGGTGCTGCCCGGCTTTGCCGCCAAGGGCCGTCTGGCCGAGGCGCAGGCCTATCTGGCCGTCACACTGGACCGCTTTGCCAATCCCTATCTGGATCACCGCATGGCCGATATCGCCCAGAACCATCCGCAAAAGGTCCAGCGCCGCATCGGTGCCTTTCTGGATTGGGTCGGTGCGGATGGCCCCGCCATGCCGCAGCTGACCGCCATTGTCGGGCGCGCCGGATCATGATGCCCCCCGTCCTGCCGAAGCGTCCCAAGGGCGCGCCCGACACGATCCGCCTGAACCCGCTGGACAATGTCGCGATCGCGCTGCGCCCGCTGGCGGTGGGCGAGGTCATGGAAGGCGTCACCGTGACCGACGCGATCCCCCTGGGTCATAAATTCGCACTCAGCCCCCTGCCCCCCGGTCAGGCGGTGGTGAAATACGGCCAGATTATGGCCGAGGCGACCCAGACCATCGCGCCCGGCCAGCATGTCCATGTCCACAACATCGGCATGGCGGCCACCCATTCCGACCGCTCGGACCAGCATGGCCGCGTCCATGCCGCGCCGGAACGGACCACATTCCAAGGCTATCTGCGCCCGGATGGCCGGGTCGGCACGCGCAATTTCATCGGCATCATGGCCTCGGTCAATTGCTCGTCCACGGTCTGCCATGCGATTGCCGAGGCTGCGAACCGAATCCTGAAACCCAAATACCCCCATATCGACGGCTTTGCGCCCATCGTCCACGATCAGGGCTGCGGCATGGTCAACAAAGGCGAAGGCTTTGACGTGCTGGTGCGCACGCTGAAGGGTTATCGAGATCATCCCAATTTCGGCGGCGTGCTGATCGTGGGCTTGGGATGCGAGGTCAATCAGCTGACCCTCTATCAACCCACCGACTGGACACGCGACCGCTATCTGTCCTTCAACATTCAGGATGTCGGCGGCTCGACCTCGGCCGTGCGCCGGGCGCTGGAACTGCTGGAGCCGATCGCGGCGGCCGCGAATACCGACCGGCGCAGCACGCAGCCGGTCAGCGGGCTGGTGCTGGGCATGCAATGCGGCGGATCGGACGGGTTTTCGGGCATCACCGCCAACCCGGCGCTTGGCGTCGCATCCGATATGCTGGTGGCGGCGGGCGGCACCTCGATCCTGTCCGAAACGCCCGAGATCTTTGGCGCCGAACATCTGCTGATCGCCCGCGCCTCGCCCCAGACCGGCGACCGCATCCGGGGCATGATCGACTGGTGGCGCGACTATGCCGATCGCAACGGCGCCTCGCTGGACAACAACCCCTCGCCCGGCAACAAAAAGGGCGGACTGACGACGATTTTGGAAAAATCACTGGGCGCGGTGGCCAAGGCGGGCATGTCGCCGGTCTCGGGCGCCTTCGCCTATGCCGAACGGATCGCGGTGCCGGGCCTCGTTTACATGGACAGCCCCGGATATGATCCGGTGGCGGCAACGGGTCAGGTCGCCTCGGGCGCAAACCTGATCGCGTTCACCACCGGGCGGGGATCGTGTTTCGGGGCCAAGCCCGCGCCCTCGATCAAGCTGGCGTCCAATTCCACCCTGTTCGCGCAGATGGCCGAGGATATGGACATCAACTGCGGCACCGTCACCGATGACGGCGTGGAGTTGGAGGCGATGGGCGCACAGATCTATGACCTGCTGCTGGAGACCGCCTCGGGTCAGATCACCAAATCCGAGGCTTTCGGCTATGGCGACAACGAATTCGTCCCGTGGAAGATCGGCGCGGTGCTCTAACGTTTTCCCCCTGCCCGCCATCCGGGCACAGATGCCGCGCCGGGGGTCAATCGCCCTTGGCGCCCGCGCCCAACGCACCCGCAGCGGAACGGGCGGTCGGGCGCGGGGGTTGACCCCGACCCATCCCCCACGCCCGAGGATTGCATGAGCCGCTGGACCGATACCGCCCTGATCTTTGTCACAGCCGTCGTGCTGTCGTGGCTGGGCTGGATGCTGATCGACCGTCTTGCGCTGCGCCTGATCGCGCGGCGCAGCGATTTCTGGCGCCCGCTGCTGGCGCGGTCGCGCGGCCCGGTCCAATTGGCGCTGATCATCGCGGCCCTGTCCGTGGCCGCCCGCATCGCGCCCCTGACGGTCGAGGAAACGACGACCCTGCGCCATGTGCTGCTGTTGTGCTTCATCGCCTGCCTGACGCTGGTTGCGCGATCCGCGCTGCAGATCTGGGTCGCGCTGCATCTGCGCCGCTTTCGCGTCGATGTGGAAGACAACCTGCTGGCGCGCAAGCATGTCACCCAATCGCGCATCCTGCAGCAGGTCGGCAGCCTGCTGATCGTCGCGATCGGCATCAGCGCCATGCTGATGTCGTTCGACGGGGTGCGGCAATACGGGGTCAGCCTGCTGGCCTCGGCAGGGGCTGCGGGTCTGGTCGTGGGTCTGGCGCTGCAACCGGTCCTGCGCAACCTGTTCGCGGGCATCCAGCTGGCCATCACCCAGCCCATCCGCATCGACGACGCGGTCATCGTCGAAGGCGAATGGGGCAATATCGAGGAAATCGGCGGCACCTATGTCGTGGTGCGCATCTGGGACAAGCGCCGTCTGATCGTGCCGCTGAGTTATTTCATGGAACAGCCGTTCCAGAACTGGACGCGCAGCGATGCGACGCTGATCGGGGTGGTGATGATCTATGTCGATTACGCCGCCGACATTCCCGCCTTGCGGACCGAGGCGGAACGCATCGTGCGCGCCTCGTCCCTGTGGGATCGCGACGTGTTCGCGCTGCAGGTCACCGATTTCCGCGAAACCGTGTCCGAGGTCCGCATTCTGGCCAGTGCCCGCAATGCCGGACGCGCCTTCGATCTGCGCTGCGAGATCCGCGAGCATCTGCTGGCCTATCTGCAGCAGCATCAGCCGCAGGCCATGCCGCGCCACCGGGGCAGCATCGATTTGAACGCCACGCCCGACCGCAGCCCGGCACTGGCCGCCAAGGGCATCACCGAACTGCCGGGCTGAACGCCTCAGACCGACGGCAGGGCCAGCGCAAAGGCGACCGCCAGGGCGACGGCCCAGGTGACCAGCAGGGCGGCAAGAAGGCGGGCAAGTATCGGGCGCATCGTCTAGACCATCTCGAATATTTCGCTGTCGATCCGGCGCAGAGGCACGCCCATCGACAGCAGGGCTTTGCGGACCGCGGCCAGCATCGGCGGCGGCCCGCACAGCATATGGGGCCAGTCGCGGCTTTCGCGGGGCAGCAGATCGGCCAGCGCATCCGCGTCGATCATGCCGTCGCGCGTCGTGAACCCCTTGGGCGGCCACGCATCGCCCTTGGGCGGGGTCTTGATGACATGGATCACGCGCAGATCGATATCCTGCGCGATCGCCGCCAGCTGGTCGCGAAAGGCGATATCGTCCCAGCTGTCATTGGCATAAAGCAGGATCACCGGGCGCGGATCGCGCCGTTCCTGCAGCGCGTGCAGATTGGCGATAACCGGCGTCACCCCCACCCCACCCGCGATCATCACGAACCCCCCGGCATCCGCCTCTCGATCAACCGAAAAGGTGCCATAGGGCCCGTCCACCCAGGCCACGGCGCCCACCGGCGTCGCGGCCAGCCGCTTGCTGTCATCGCCCAAAGGCTTGATCGAAAAGCGCAGATGATGCCCCTTGTCCGGCGCGGTCGAGATGGTGAAGGGATGTTCCCGCAGCGCAAAAGGACTGCCGCCCACGGCCAGCCAGGCAAACTGCCCCGGACGCCAGCCGCGCAAGGGCCGGCCTTTGGGGGCCAGCACCAGCGTGTGGACGCCGTCGCCCTCGTCCCGGTTCTCGGTCACCGTCCAGGGGTTGCGGGACTGCCGCCAGGGACGCAGCACCCGGGTCCAGATCAGCAGCCCAAGCCAGGCCAGCGTCACGCCCAGCCAAAGCCCGCGCGTGCCATCGGCGCCGGTGAAATGCCCCGCCCCCAGCACATGCCAGATCGCCATGCCAAAGCCGGTGACCGCCAACGCAACATGCAGATACCGCCACCACAAGTAATCCAGCCGCAGCCGCTTGCGCAGCTCGGACGTGGCCACCAGCGCGATGAAACAACCAAGCGCCACGCGCCCGGCGGTCATATGCGGCTCGGCCTGCAAAGGGTTCAGGACGCCCAGATCATCCTTGTGCCAGATATACAGCATCCCGAAATGCCCCAGCATCAGCGCCAGCAGCCCCCAGGACAGAAACCGGTGAAACACGACGACGATATCGGCGCCGAAGGGATGCAGCAGCGCCTTCAGCCGTCCGGTCAGCGCGAATTGCAGCCCCGCCAGCGACAGCGCCGCAAAGCCCAGACCCAGAGCCAGATCGCGGGTCAGCCCCCGCGCGGCTGGCGGATCGCCCATCAGGATCACCACGAAAGGCAGCGCCAGCAACCCCAAAGCCAGTGCCAGCCAGGCGACCGCCCGCAGCCAGACGGCGGGGTCGTGATCCTCGGGGCGGACGTGATGGGCGGGGTCTGTCATGACCGTCCAACGTGGCCGGGGCGGCCCGGTTCCGGCGCCCCCCTGACCCGGCCCCGGTTCCCGGCCTTTGACCCAGCCTTCGACCCGGCCTCTGCGCGGTCGCCACTTCCCCGCAGGCGCGATTGCGATTATGCCTGCCGCAACCGACCGGAGGCGGCATGCAGGTTGATCTGATCATCTTTGACTGTGACGGCGTCATCGCCGACAGCGAGATTCTGTCGGCCGAGGTGCTGATCGCCCAGCTGGCGGGCCTTGGCATCACCGTCACGCTGGACGATGTGCGCCGCGATTTTCTGGGCCGCAGCTTTCCGACCGTCGCCGCCAGCATCCGCAGCCGCTTTGCCCGCACCCTTCCCGATGATTTCGAACTGGGCTATCGCGCCCGCCTGCTGGACCGCTTTGCCACCGATCTGGCCCCCACGCTTGGGGTGACCGATCTGCTGGCGCGGCTGGACCGTCGGGTGTGCGTGGCCACCTCCTCCAGCCCGCCGCGCGTGGCCCGCACCTTGCAGGTGCTGGGGCTGGCGTCGCGGTTCGGGGATCATGTCTTCACCGCCAGTCAGGTCGCGCATGGCAAGCCCGCGCCCGATCTGTTCCTGTTCGCCGCCGCGCAGATGCGGACCGACCCTGCCCATGCGCTGGTGATCGAGGACAGCGCCCCCGGCCTTGCCGCCGCCCGCGCCGCCGGAATGCGCGTCCTGCATTACGCAGGCGGCGCGCATCTGGCAGGCCAGCCCGCGCCCGATGGTCATGACAGCTTTGTCGACTGGCGCGATTTTCCCGCCCGTCTGGCCCGGATCGAGGGCGTCCCGGCATGAGCAGCGACCGCTTTACCCCCGAAACCACCCGGCTGGACGACGCCGCCCGCGCCGGATGGCTGTATTACGTTGCGGGCAATACGCAGGATCAGATCGCCCGCAAGCTGGGCGTCAGCCGCCAGTCGGCGCAGCGGCTGGTCGCGATGGCCCTGTCGGAACGGCTGGTCAAGGTGCGGCTGGACCATCCCATCGGGCGCTGCATGGATCTGGCCGCCGCCCTGACCGACCGTTTCGGCCTTGGCGTGGCCGAGGTCGCACCCTCGGACCCCGAGGCGCCGGATCTGCTGGCGGGGATCGCCATCGCTGCCGCCGCCCATCTGGAACGGGTGCTGAAATCGCCCGACCGGCGCATCATCAGCCTTGGCACCGGGCGCAATCTGCGCGCCATGGTCGAACAATTGCCGCGCATGTCCTGTCCCCAGCATGTGGTCGTGTCACGGCTTGGCAACATGATGCAGGACGGGTCCGCCACGCCCTATAACGCGACGATCCGGCTGGCCGAACGCATCGGTGCGCCGCATTACCCCTATCCGCTGCCGGTGCTGGCCCATGATCCGACCGAACTGGCCGCGATGCGCAGACAGGCTGCGGCGCGCAACACCATCGATCTGTGCGCGCGTGCCGATCTGTCGCTGGTGGGCATCGGCCAGATGGACCTGACCGCACCGCTGCATGTCGACGGCTTCCTGTCCACATCCGAGATGGACGAACTGGCCCGCGCGGGCGCGGTCGGCGAAATCACCAGCTGGGTCTATGACGCGGCAGGCCGGATCATCGATTGCGCCTTCAACAGCCGCGTCGCCTCGGCCCCTCTGCCCGTCCGTTCGGATCGCCCGGTCATCGCCGTCGCATCCGGTCAGGCCAAGCTGCCGGCGATTCGCGCGGCGCTGGTGGGCGGGCTGATCAACGGGCTGATCACCTCGGAAGCGACGGCAGAACGCCTGCTGGCCTGATTTATCCCAACAATTGAACCGCTTGATCGCTTGCCGCACTGCGGCGGGGAATGTCCGTTGACAGATTCACACCGATTGGTGAGAATATGCCCATCGGAAGGGCAAATGCCCAACCGCCAAGGGAGGACTACCATGACCACGACATTCCGCGCCCTTCTGGGCGCCACCGCCCTGTGCGCTGCTGGCAGCGTCGCCGCCGCGCAGGACAATGTGACCCTGACCATCGCCACCGTGAACAATGGCGACATGATCCGCATGCAGCAGATGACCGGCCCCTTTACCGAGGCGAACCCGAACATCACGCTGGAATGGGTCACACTGGAAGAAAACGTGCTGCGCGAACGCGTCACCACCGACATCGCCACCGGCGGCGGGCAGTATGACGTGCTGACCATCGGCACCTACGAGGTGCCGATCTGGGCGCGTCAGGAATGGCTGTCGCCCCTGACCGACCTGCCCGAGGATTACGACGCCGACGACCTGATCCCCGCCGTGCGCGACGCGCTGTCGGTCGATGACACGCTGTATGCCGCGCCCTTCTATGCGGAATCCGCGATGGTGATGTATCGCACCGATCTGGCCGAGGCTGCGGGCGTGACCATCTCGGACAACCCCACCTGGACCGAGATCACGGCAGCCGCCGAGGCGATGACCAACAAGGATAACGAGATCTATGGCATCTGCCTGCGCGGCAAGCCGGGCTGGGGCGAGAATATGGCCTTCCTGACCGCCATGGCCAACAGCTATGGCGCGCGCTGGTTCGATACCGAATGGACCCCCCAGTTCGACAGCCCGGAATGGCAGGCGACGCTGACCGACTATCTGACGTTGATGAACGAATACGGGCCTCCGGGCGCGTCCTCGAACGGCTTCAACGAAAACCTGTCGCTGTTCCAGCAGGGCAAATGCGGCATGTGGATCGACGCGACCGTGGCGGCCAGCTTTGTGACCGACCCGACCGATTCCACCGTCGCCGACAGCGTCGGTTTCGCGCAATTCCCCAACAAGGATGGCGTGGACAATCACGGCAACTGGCTGTGGGCCTGGAACCTGGCGATCCCCGCCTCCAGCCAGCAGCAAGAGGCCGCCAAGACCTTCGTCGCTTGGGCCACCAGCAAGGATTACACCAATATGGTGGCCGAGGCCGAGGGCTGGCGCGCCGCTCCTCCGGGCACGCGGACCTCGCTTTACGAGAACCCCGACTATCAAGAGGCCGCGCCCTTTGCCGCGATGACGCTGGAATCGATCAACGCTGCCGATACGCAGAAATCCTCGGTTCAGGACATCCCCTATACCGGCGGTCAGTTCGTCGCGATCCCGGAATTCCAGGGCATCGGCACGGCGGTCGGCCAGACCTTCTCGGCGGCGCTGGCAGGTCAGATGTCGGCAGATGACGCGCTGGCCGCAGCGCAGACCGCGACGGCGCGCGAAATGGC
>NZ_RQRT01000062.1 GCF_004335005.1 Paracoccus nototheniae
ATGTTCGGCAGGCTCAAGGATTGGAGGCGCGTGGCAACGCGATATGACAGATGTCCGAAGATCTTCCTCTCGGCCATCGCCCTCGCAGCAACCGTCATCTATTGGTTATGAATCCTGACCCTAGCAACCCCTATCTGAACGTAATCAGGGCTGTTCCGGTAAAGGCGAGGGCTGATGCCTCCAATTGCAATTTCCGCTGCATCTCATCTGAGTTGCGGATGCTCTACCGGACCCGCTTTCGTGTGGTCTTCGACTGGCTACGCTAACGCGATGATGACCCATACCGGTGATAACTGGCGGGCTCACGCCGGTTGCGGCTTGCTGTTGCCGGCGGGAACGGGAACAGTTGGCGGAAGCTGACGCATGCAACACGAAAGGCTGGTCAATTGCAGGGCGACCCGCTCAGCCACGGGCTTTGGGAAACGACCGCTCCCGCCGCGCCCTCCACCACGCCACTGACCACCGGGGTCGTGGCCCAGGTGGTGGTGATCGGCGGCGGCTATACCGGCCTTTCGACGGCCCTGCATCTGGCCGAGCGTGGCGCCGACGTCACCCTGCTGGAGGCGGTCGAGATCGGGTTCGGGGGGGCCGGACGCAATGTCGGTCTGGTCAATGCGGGCATGTGGGTGATGCCCGACACGCTGGTCGATGCCCTGGGACCAGAGCGGGGGGAACGTCTGATCGCCTTTCTGGGTGACGGACCGGCCCATGTCTGGGACATCATCGCGCGTTACGGCATCGACTGTGACGCAACCCGCGCAGGAACCCTTCACGTCGCAGCCGATCAGGCCGGGCTTGCCGAACTGAACCAGCGTCACGACCAATGGTCGCGGCGCGGTGCGCCCGTGCACCGTCTGGATCGCAGCGAAACGGCCGGAAGGCTTGGATCGTCGCGCTATCACGGCGCGCTTCTGGACATGCGGGCCGGAACGATTCAGCCGCTGGCCTATGCCCGGGGGCTGGCGCAAGCCGCCATCGGGCAGGGGGCGCGCCTTTTCACCGGCTCGCCCGCCACCGGTCTGGAGCCCTGTCGCGGCGGATGGCGCGTCAGCACCCCCCAGGGCGCGGTCACGGCGCGCAAGGTCGTGTTCGCGACGGATGCCTATACCCGCAACCTGATGCCTGACATTCGCACGCAACAGATCTTTCTGCCGTATTTCAATTTCGCCACCGCGCCCTTGCCGGACAGCGTTCTCGGGGCGCTTCTGCCCGGGCGCGAAGGGGTCTGGGACACGCGCAAGATCATGACCTCGTTCCGGCTGGATCGCCGGAACCGATTGGTCTTTGGTTCGGTGGGCGCGCTCAGACATGGCGGGCGGACGATCCATCAACACTGGGCACGGCGGGCGATGCAGCGGATTTTTCCGCAGATCGGTCCCGTCGCATTCGAATCCGGGTGGTATGGCACCATCGGCATGACCCGGGACAGCCTGCCCCGCTTTCACCAGCTGGCGGACGGGGTGGTCAGCTTTTGCGGATATAACGGACGCGGGATCGCGCCCGGCACGGCCTTTGGCCGCTGTCTGGCAGGCTGGTTGCTGGGCGACGATGCGCCGCTGCCCCTGCAGCCCACGGTTCCGCAATCCGCGGCATGTCGAACCCTGCGCAGCGCCTGCTATGAGGCGGGGGCGCAGGCCTTTCATGTCATCGACGCGCGACGCTAGATGGGCATCCTGATGCCCGACCACCCTGACCACATGACCACACCGGACCATGCCTGTTGACGATGCCGGACCGGAACACAAAGGAACCTGACATGACCGACAGCATTGCCACCGACACGCAGGACGTTCTGACCCGCCTTGGCATCGACCGGGCGCTTTACACGGGCGGGACGCTGGCCAGCTTTTCGCCCGTCACCGGCGAACAGATCGCCACGCTGCCCGAACATGACGGGCCGGCGGTGACGGCGGCCATCGACCGGGCCGCTGCGGCCTTTCGCATCTGGCGCAACGTGCCCGCGCCGCGCCGGGGCGAACTGGTCCGCGTCCTAGGCGAGGAATTGCGTGCGGCAAAGGACGATCTGGGCCGCCTCGTGTCGATCGAGGCGGGCAAAAGCCCTTCGGAAGGCGCGGGCGAGGTGCAGGAGATGATCGACATCTGCGATTTTGCCGTCGGCCTGTCGCGCCAGCTTTACGGCCTGACCATCGCCACCGAACGCCCCGGCCACCGGATGATGGAGACCTGGCATCCGCTTGGGGTCGTGGGCGTCATTTCGGCCTTCAACTTTCCGGTCGCGGTCTGGTCGTGGAATGCCGCGCTGGCGCTGGTCTGCGGCAATCCGGTCGTCTGGAAGCCATCGGAAAAGACCCCGCTGACGGCGCTGGCCTGCCAGGCCATCCTTGACCGGGCCCTGACCCGTTTCGGCGATGCGCCCGACGCCCTCAGTCAGGTGATCATCGGCGGGCCGGGAACCGGCGGCGCGCTGGTCGATGATCCCCGCGTCGCTTTGGTGTCGGCCACCGGATCGACCCGGATGGGCCGGCAGGTGGGGCCGCGGGTCGCGGCGCGCTTTGGCCGTTCGATCCTGGAACTGGGCGGAAACAACGCGGGCATCGTCTGCCCCTCGGCCGATCTGGACATGGCGCTGCGGGCCATCGCCTTTGGCGCGATGGGGACGGCGGGGCAGCGCTGCACCACGATGCGTCGCCTGTTCGTGCATGACAGCGTCTATGACCAGCTGGTGCCCGGGTTGATCAAGGCCTATGGCTCGGTCACCGTCGGCAATCCGCTGACGACGCAGGCGCTGGTCGGCCCGCTGATCGACAGGCAGGCCTTCGAGGGAATGCGCGATGCCCTGCACGCCGCAAAGGCAGCGGGCGGCACCGTCCATGGCGGCAGCCGTGTGCCGGATGCCGCGCCCGACACGGCCTATTATGTCCAACCGGCGCTGGTCGAGATGCCGTGCCAGACCGGCCCGGTCCTGACCGAGACCTTTGCCCCGATCCTGTACGTCATGCGATACGGCGATTTCGACGACGTCATCGACCAGCACAACGCGGTCGGTGCGGGGCTGTCGTCGTCGATCTTCACCACCGACCTGCGCGAAAGCGAGATCTTCCTGTCGGCGGCAGGGTCGGATTGCGGCATCGCCAACGTCAATATCGGCACCTCGGGCGCCGAGATCGGCGGGGCCTTCGGCGGCGAAAAGGAAACCGGCGGAGGGCGCGAAAGCGGCTCGGACGCGTGGAAGGCCTATATGCGGCGCGCCACCAACACGATCAATTATTCGCGCGACCTGCCGCTGGCACAGGGCGTCGTCTTCGATATCTGACAGTCGGACTGACCATCGGCGGCGGGCGCCAGCGGGCGGCTCGACCCGCCGCCTGCCCTGCGCTGCACAAGAATGATGCCGCCGATGGCGTTCCCACGCCAAGGGTGCCGGTTGGCGTTGCCATCGGGGCAGAGTTCTGGCTGATGCTGGACGGACCATCTTTGACAGGAACCGATCATGCCCGATCTTGCCAGCCTGCTTGGCTTTGCCGCCATTTCCCTGGGGATGGTGCTGACCCCCGGCCCGAACATGGTCTATCTGATCTCGCGATCGATCTGTCAGGGGCGTGCGGCCGGGCTTGTGTCGCTGTGCGGGGTCGTGGCGGGCTTTGTCGTCTATATGCTCTGCGCCGCCTTTGGGATCACGGCCTTTGTCATGGCCGTTCCCTTTGCCTATGACGCGCTGCGGCTGGCGGGTGCGGTCTATCTGCTTTACCTCGCGTGGCAGGCGGTCAAACCCGGTGGACGCTCGCCCTTCCAGATCCGCGATCTGCCGGAAGACGGACCCCGCAAGCTGTTCGTGATGGGGTTGATGACCAACCTGCTGAACCCCAAGATCGCAGTGATGTATCTGTCGCTGCTGCCACAGTTCATCAGCCCCGGCCATGGCAGCGTGCTTGGACAATCCATCATGCTGGGCGTCACGCAGATCGGTGTCAGCGTCAGCGTCAATGCAGCCATCGTGATCGCGTCGGGCAGCATCGCCGTGTTTCTGGCGCGGCGTCCCGGCTGGATCGTCGTGCAGCGTTGGCTGATGGGGACGGTCCTGACCGCACTGGCCGTGCGGATGATGACCGAGGCGCGTCGCTGACGGGAGCCGTCATCAGCCGGCCCACCGACAGGCGCGGGCCCTAGCGCCGACGGCCCCGGGTCAGGGCCATGATCACGCCAAGGATCAGGCCGGTCGCGGCGCCGCCCAGATGCGCCTCCCATGCGATCGACGGCATCAGCAGGGTCAGCGCGATGTTCAACCCCAGGATCAGCCCCACGGCGCGGACCAGGGGCGTCATCGACCGGCGGCGGCGGCGCAGCGTGATCGCGGCATGCCCGACCAGCGCGCCCGCCAGCCCGAAGACCGCGCCCGAGGCGCCGACCATCGGCCCCGCCCCCGGCTGCATCGCCGCAAAGACCAGTGCCGCGCCGATCTGGCTGGCCAGATAGACCAGCGCCATCTGGCCCGGCCCGATCAACCGACCCAGTTCCCGGCCCACCGCGGCCAGTGAGATCAGGTTCATCGCCAGATGCAGCAGCCCCGCATGCAACAGGCCATAGCTGAGAAACATGACCCAGGCCTGCCCGGGGTAAAGGCCCGGAACCCCTTCCAGCAGCGGCGACCAGAAGCCGCCCAGAATGAAGGCTGCCGACCGTGCGCCGCCAAAGCCAACAAGCGGGCCTGCCAGCAGGGCCGCCTCGGTCAGGCAGCACAAGACGATGACCACCCGCAGCCACAGGGGCAGATGCAGGGGGCCTTGACCGGGGAGCGGGGACTTTGGCGCCCTGTCGCGGGTCAGGTCTGGGGCGGGGGTGCGGCGGTCGACATGGGGGATCGCCACGGGGCGCGCGGGGTCATCCATGCAAAGGCCGCACCATCCGCGACGGTCCGTCCGCGGCCTTATCCGCGCGTGTCATCGGCGCGGATCTGGCGGGCCTCGTCGATCAGCATGATCGGGATGCCCGAGCGGATCGGAAAGGCCAGCCCCGCCGCGCGCGACACCAGCTCCTGCGCTGCGGCATCGTAATGCAGCACGCTGTGGGTCACCGGGCAGACCAGCGATTCCAGCATATGGCGGTCGAAGGCCGCAGGACCGGCTGGCACATCGGCTGCGGGCAGATCGGCTGCGGGCAGGCCCGACAAGGGTTGGCCAGATGGCGGCAGGTCCGGGATTGTGGGGCCGGTCATTGCAGTCTCTCCTCGTTTTCGCCGCCGTGCAGGGCAAACTCGACCAGCCCGACCAGCAATTCGCGCCGGTCCGACAGGCTGGGGGATTCCAGCAGCGCCTGTTTGTCGCCGGGCGTGAACGGCAGCATCATCGACAGCGAATTGATCAACAGTTCGTCCTCGGCGCCTTCGGCAGCCTCCCAGTCCGTGGACAGGTCATGGGTTTCCATATAGCGGCCCAGCAGCGCAAACAGTGCCTTGCGGTCAAGGCCGGGATCCTGTTCCGCCCCGCCCAGATCGCGGGCAAAGGATGTCCAGTCGACCTCGGCTTGCAGATAGGGGGCGAATCCGTCGAAGGTTTCCAGCAGCCGGAACCGCGACACGGCCCCAAGCGAGATCATCATCCGCCCGTCATCGGTTTCCGAAAACGCCACCACGCGCCCCGCGCAGCCGATGGCCGACAGACCGTCGCCCTCGGGCTGGATCATGCCGATCAGGCGATGGTCGGTCTTCAGCGCGTCTTCCAGCATCTGTAGATAGCGCGGCTCGAACAGATGCAGCGGGATGCGGGCGCGCGGCATCAGCACGGCGCCCGGCAACGGGAACAGGGGGATGCGGTTGGGCAGATCGAAACGACGCACCATGACGCTCAGGCGAAGATCAGCGAGGACAGACGGCGACGACCCTTCTGCCCGATCGGATCGCCGGGCTTGAGGCTGTCAAAGATCGTGATCAGCTGAGCCTTTGCGGCACCGTCGTTCCAGTCGCGGTCGCGGCGGAAACTGTCCAGCAGGATGTCGATCGCCGCTTCCAGCTGGCCCGCCGCGTGCAGGGCCTGAGCGTATTCCAGACGCGCCTGCTGGTCGGTCGGATCAGCCTCGACCCGGGCTTGCAGATCGTCCAGCGGGCCTGCTGTGGCGGCCTGCTGGGCCAGCTGCAACTGCGCGCGGGCGGCCTCGACGGGCCCCGCGCCTGCGATGGGGCCGGGCACCTGCTGCAGGGTCGAGGCGGCGGCGGCGGCATCCCCCGCCGCCAGATGGGCGCGGATCAGGCCGCCCCAGGCATCGGCGCTTTCGGGCATTTCGCCGATGATGGCGGTAAAGGTCTCGACCGCATCGGCGGCCTCGCCATCCTCGATCATCTGTTCGGCGGCGGCGATCGCCTCGGCCAGACCGCCGTCATCGCCGGACAAAGCGACCAGCTTGTCGACGAACTGCTTGATCTGGCTGGCGGGCAGGGCGCCCTGAAAGGCATCGACCGGCTGACCCTTGAAGAAGGCGAAGACCGCCGGGATCGACTGGACGCGCAGCTGCCCGGCGATCATCTGGTTCTGGTCCACATCGACCTTGGCCATGCGCACACGGCCCTTGTGGCGGGCGACCTCGGCCTCCAGCGCGGGGCCAAGCGTCTTGCAGGGGCCGCACCACGGCGCCCAGAAATCGACGATGACCGGCACCTCCATCGAGGCTTCCACCACCTCGGCCATGAAGGTCGCCTCGGTCACGTCCTTGATGAATTCGTCAGTCTTGGGCGCTTGGGCCCCGTCGAAAAGCATGGTCATCTTTGGCCCCGGATCGCTTGGGTTGAAGGCGGTTCTGCCCAATATGGGGGGTCGGGCGGACGAACAAAAGGGCGGAATGCGCCACCGTTCGTCACAGGCCCGGCCCCGGACTACAGATCAAAGCTGGCCAGCACCGGGACATGGTCGCTTGGCCCCTCCCATCCGCGCACCGGGCGCAGGATGCGGCTGCCATGGGCGGCACTGGCGATGTCGGGGGTGGCCCAGATGTGGTCCAGACGCCGCCCCTTGTCGGCCGCGTCCCAGTCCTTGGCACGATAGCTCCACCAGCTGTAAAGCAGCCCCGAGGGGATGTCCTGCCGCGTCACATCGACCCATCCCCCGGCATCCTGAGCGGCCAGCAGATGCTCGATCTCGACCGGGGTGTGGCTGACGATCTTCAGCAATTGCTTGTGCGACCAGACGTCATCCTCGCGCGGGGCGATGTTCAGGTCGCCCACAAGGATCGAGCGTTCGGGCCGGTCGGCGTGGAACACGTCGCGCATCTCGGTCAGGAAATCCAGCTTTTGGCCGAATTTCAGGTTCACCTGACGGTCGGGAATGTCGCCGCCCGCCGGGATATACATATTGTGGATCACCACGCCGTTTTCCAGCCGGGCCGCGACATGGCGCGCATGGCCAAGGGCCGCATAATCGCGGTCGCCCGCATCCTCCAGCGGCAGCCGGGACAGGATGGCGACGCCGTTATAGCCCTTTTGTCCGCGCGCCACGATATGGGTGTATCCCAGTTCGGCAAAGCGGGTCAGCGGGATCTTGTCGACCGGCGCCTTGCATT
Source organism: Paracoccus nototheniae (assembly GCF_004335005.1). Classification (GTDB taxonomy): domain Bacteria; phylum Pseudomonadota; class Alphaproteobacteria; order Rhodobacterales; family Rhodobacteraceae; genus Paracoccus; species Paracoccus nototheniae. The sequence goes on from NZ_RQRT01000062.1 coordinate 7,507, forward strand.
CCTGCAGGCACAGGATGTCGGGGCTTTCCTCTTGCAGGAACCGGGCGACCAGCCCCTCGCGCAGGCGGATCGAATTGATGTTCCAGGTGGCGATGGTGAACATGACGCGGGCTCCTTTTCGCGGCGGACCCTAACCAAGCCGCCCCGATGTGTCGAGCGCCGGGGCCGCAGCCGATGTGCACATGGCAGGCACAGACTGTGCGCGGGCAGGGGGGTGGCCGGGCTTGCCTGACGGGCAATGCGGGTATTCAACAGGCAGACATGCGGCGCCAGCAGGCCGGTGACGGGGGGAACAACCCCCGGCCAGCCCCGTTGGCCCCGGGATCACGGAAAGGAAACGACATGGGTCAACTGGTCAACGGCGTCTGGCAGGACAAATGGTACGACACCGACAGCACCGACGGAGAGTTCCGGCGCGACACCTCCAAGTTCCGCAACTGGGTCACGGCCGACGGCAGCGCGGGCCCCACGGGCACGGCCGGGTTCAGGGCCGAAAGCGGGCGCTATCACCTGTATGTCAGCCATGCCTGTCCCTGGGCGCATCGCACGATGATCTTTCGCGCCCTGAAGGGGTTGAACGATCATATCGACGTGTCGGTCGTCCATCCCGACATGCTGAAGGACGGGTGGGAGTTCCGCACCGATTTCGAGGGCGCGACCGGCGACCGCCAGTTCGGGCTGGACTACCTGCGCGAGGTCTATCTGCGGGCCAAGCCCGATACCTCGGGCCGGGTGACGGTGCCGGTGCTGTGGGACCGCCAGACCGGACAGATCGTGTCGAATGAAAGCGCCGATATCATCCGCATGTTCAATGCAGCCTTTGACGGCATCACCGGCAATACCGACGATTATTACCCGCAGGCGCTGCGGTCCGACATCGATGCGGTCAACGACCGGGTCTATGACACGGTCAACAACGGCGTCTACAAGGCCGGTTTCGCGACCAGCCAGCAGGCTTATGACAAGGCGGTCGGGCCGCTGTTCGACAGCCTCGACTGGATCGAGGGGCTGCTGGCCCGGAACCGCTATCTGACCGGCGCGACCCTGACCGAGGCCGACTGGCGGCTGTTCACCACCATCGCGCGCTTCGATGCGGTCTATCACACGCATTTCAAATGCAACCGCCACATGATCACCGATTATCCGAACCTGTGGGGCTGGGCGCGCGAACTGTATCAAAGGCCGGGCGTGGCCGCGACGGTGCATCCCGACCATTACATCCGGCACTATTATTTCAGCCATGACATGATCAACCCGAACCGGATCATCCCCATCGGTCCCCAGATCGACTGGACCGCGCCGCACGGGCGGGGCTGAAACCGGGCGCCACGCGCGCAAAAAAAGACCCCGGCGCGGAGGGCGCGCCGGGGCATCAGAGAGGGAGGGGTGTGGCCGCATCCGCCGACCACTGGGCTTCGGTATCAAAACGCCGCACTCCCGGCCCGGTTCCCGCGATTTTCGGTTGCGCAGAAACCTGCCGAAAGCGCCTCAGGCGACCAGACGATAGCCGCCCGATTCCGTCACCAGCAGCCGCGCATTCGAGGGATCGGGCTCGATCTTCTGGCGCAGGCGATAGATGTGGGTTTCCAGCGTGTGGGTCGTGACCCCCGCATTGTATCCCCAGACCTCGTGTAGCAGCACGTCTCGGGCCACCACCCCATCCTGTGCGCGATACAGGAATTTCAGGATGTTGGTTTCCTTTTCCGTCAGGCGGATCTTGCGGTCCTTGACGTCGATCAGCATCTTCATCGAGGGCTTGAACGTATACGGCCCCAGCTGAAAGATCGCATCCTCGGACTGTTCATGCGTGCGCAGCTGCGCGCGCAGACGGGCCAGCAGGACCGGAAACTTGAACGGCTTGGTGACGTAATCGTTCGCGCCCGCATCCAGCCCCAGAATGGTGTCGGCATCGGTGTCGTGCCCGGTCAGCATCACGATGGGGCATTTGACGTTCAGCTTGCGCAGCTTCTTGCACAGCTCGCGCCCGTCGGTGTCGGGCAGGCCCACATCCAGCACCACCAGATCGAAGATGGCGTTCTTGGTGGCCTCGACCGCCCCGGCGCCGCTGCCAGCCTCGGTCACGTCGAAATCGTCGGTCGCGACAAGTTGTTCGGCCAGCGCCTCGCGCAGGTCTTCCTCGTCATCGACCAGCAGGATCTTCTTCAGTCCGGCCATGCTTGCCTCCTTTGCATCATTGCGTAATGAGGTGAGGGCTGCGGTCCCGTCCGTCCAGCCTCATGTGCGATTTCTCACATGGAGTTGTCGGATTGGTGCGCTATGTTTCAGACTGTTTCAAACCGGCGTGACCTCATGAGCCTGATCCCGACCCTGTCCGAGACGATTGCCCGCGCCCGCGCCGACCTGCGCATGGGCCTGCCGGTGGCCATCGGCGACCATCTGGCAGCGGCGGTCGAGACCCTGTCGCCCGCCCGTCTGGCCGATCTGCGCGCGCTTGGGCCGGGGGTTCTGGCGCTGACCGACCGGCGCGCGGGCACGCTGCGCGCGCGCGCCTATGACGGCGATCTGGCGCGGGTGATCCTGCCGCCGGATGCGGATCTGGCCTGGCTGCGCGCGCTGGCCGATCCGGCGGGCGATCTGATGACGCCGCTGAAAGGCCCCCTGACCAGCGCCCGTGGCGGTGCGGTCGACGCCCATCGCGCCGCATTGGCGCTGGCGAAATCGGCCCAGCTGCTGCCCGCGATGCTGGTCGTCGCCGCCCCTGCGCCTGATGGGCTGACGCATCTGCCCCCCGGCCCTGCGCTGGTCCAGCTGGCGGCCGAGGCTGCGATGATCCCGGTCGCCGCCGCCCGGCTGCCGCTGATGTCCGCCGAACGGTCGCGCCTGCACGTCTTTCGCCCCGATGACGGCGGCGAGGAACATTACGCCATCGAGATCGGCGATCCGCCCCGTGACGCCCCGGTTCTGGCCCGCCTGCATTCGGCCTGCTTTACCGGCGACGTGCTGGGCAGCCTGAAATGCGATTGCGGCCCGCAGCTGCAGGCGGCCCTGACCGCGATGGGTCAGGCCGGGTCCGGGGTGCTGCTCTATCTGAACCAAGAGGGGCGGGGCATCGGCCTTGCCAACAAGATGCGCGCCTATGACCTGCAAAATCAGGGCTTCGACACCGTCGAGGCCAACCACCGCCTTGGATTCGAGGACGACGAACGCGATTTCCGCATCGGCGCCGCGCTGTTGCGGCGCTTGGGCTTCGCGGCGGTGCGGCTGATGACCAACAATCCGCGCAAGGTGACGATGATGCAGGCCCATGGCATCGCGGTGCCGGACCGGGTGCCGCTGATCGTGGCGCGCAACCGCCACAATACCGGCTATCTGGACACCAAGGCCGAAAAATCGGGCCATCTGCTGTGACCGGTTTGGTTCTGACCCCGCAGGGCCTGCGCGCCTTCGGACGCCCCCTGCCCTGCAGCATCGGCCGCGCCGGGATCACCACCACCAAGCGCGAGGGCGACCACGCCACACCCACGGGCCTGCACCGCATCACCGGCCTGTGGTACCGCCCCGACCGGCTGGCCCGCCCGGCCCCTTGGGCGCGGGGCATCGGGCCGGGCGATCTGTGGTGCGACGACCCGACCCACCCGTTCTACAACCACCACAGCCGCGCCCCGCTGGCCGCCAGCCACGAAAAACTGCGCCGCGCCGATCCGCTTTACGATCTGATCCTGACCACCGACTGGAACTGGCCCCGCGCCACGCCCGGCGCCGGTTCGGCCATCTTTTTGCACCAATGGCGCCGCCCCGGCTATGGAACCGAAGGCTGCATCGCTCTGTCCCGCCGCGACCTGATCTGGCTGGCCCGCCGCGCAAGGCCGGGAACGACGCTCAGCATCCCGGCTTCTTCTTCACTCAAATATCCAGAAAATCCGGCCTAGCCGACAGCCCGCGCGCCGAAGATCGCGGAACCGATCCGCACATGCGTCGCGCCTTCGGCGATCGCCGCCTCGAAATCCGCGCTCATCCCCATCGACAGGCCGGACAGTCCATGCGCCTCGGCCAGCCCGCGCAGCAGGCGGAAATGCGGGATGGGATCCTGATCCTCGGGCGGGATGCACATCAACCCCTCGGGGGTCAGTTCCAGCTCGGCGCAGAGCGCCAGAAAGCCCGGCAACTCATCGGCCAGAATGCCCGCCTTTTGCGGCTCGTCGCCGGTGTTGACCTGAACGAAGATCTGCGGGCGGCGGCCCTGTTCGGCGATCTGCGCCGCCAGCTTGCGGGCCAGCGTGACACGATCCAGCGTGTGAATTGCGTCGAACAGCTGCACCGCGGCGCGGGCCTTGTTCGATTGCAGCGGCCCGATCATGTGGACCAAGACGTCGGGATGGGCGGCTCTCCAGCCGGGCCATTTGCCCTGCGCCTCCTGCACGTAATTCTCGCCAAAGACGGTGTGGCCCTGCGCCAGAACGGCCTCGACCCGCTCGGGCGGCTGCAATTTGCTGACCGCGATCAGGGTCACGCTGCCCGGCGCGCGCCCGGCTTTGATTTCGGCCGCATGCACGCGGCGGGTGATGTCATCCAGTCCCATGGCCCAACCTGACAAAAAGAAAAGAGCGGGCGCAAGGCCCGCTCTTTCCAAAAGACGATGTGATCTGACAGATCAGAAGTCGAAGCGAACGCCCATGTCGGCGTACACACGCTCGTCATAGTCGCGCTGCAGCGAAGCACCAAGACGTGCGCCGCCCAGGTCGTAGTTGACGCCGACGCCGAATGCGTTGTCGGTTTCGTTGCCGTCGGCGTTGTTGTTGCCGACAAAGGCTTCGATGTTGGTCATGCCATCGGCCAGCGTATAGTCGCCGAACAGCAGGATGGTGTCGCCACCTTCAATGTCGGTCGTACCGTTGAGGTAATCGTCCGTCGAGACATAGGTCACGCCAACATTGGCATTGTCCATGACGGCATAGCGGCCGCCGACATACCAGATGTCGTTGTCTTCAAAGCCAGCGCCGTTGGTGACGTAGGCCGCTTCCAGATCCAGACGGTCGTTCCAGGTGTATGCCACCGAAAGAGCGTACTCTTCCTCGTTGGCTTCACCGGCGCCGAACTCGTCCAGGCCCGACTGGTCGGGGTCGATATAGGACGCACGCACGGTGAAATCGGCGATCTCGTACTTGGCAGCGACGCCCGAGCGGTTCTGGCTGGCCTCGGTGAGGCTGCCATAGGGACCAGTATTGTAGGCAAAGATGTTGCCATTGACGGCGCCGACGCTGGTGTCATACGAGCCCAGCTCCGAACCGAACACGACGCTCAGGTCATCATAGGCGTTGCCGACGTTGCCGATCGAGACGGTCAGGCCGCTGGCGGTGATGTAGATGACGCCGGCGTTCAGTTCTGCCTGCCGACCGCGCGATCCGGAGTTTTGATCCCACTGCATACGGAAACGTGCACCGAAATCGATCCCCTGATCGGTCGAGGTGGAGGCGTCGATGTTCATCCGCAGGCGCGAGATGATCTGGCTTTCGTTCAGGCCATCGGCGTCATCAGCAGCGGTATTTTCATAGTACTGGACGCCGGTACGGCCGTAGCCCGAAATGGTGACATCGGCGGCGGCGACGCCGGCGGTCAGGACCAGCGCGGTGGAGGCGATGAGTGCCTTTTTCATGGTGGTGTTCCCTCTTGTCTCTCTGATGCCCAAGCCGGAGGCCCCGCCTTGGGTATGCGATTGGTGTCACCTTTTCGCGATTGTGATGCAACGGAATCAGTTGCCGCATGATTTCTTTGCCCAATTCCGTGATGCACTTGCGCCACACCTGTTCGTGCAGCAGCGCCGGGGCAGGGCCGGCTCTCGCCTGCCGGGGCGGGGCCGTTGTCCAAACCGCTTGTTTCACCGGCGCGATCCGGGCTATTGCTTGGCCCGACGAAAGACCTCCGGGGGACAGGATGACCTATGCAAGCGCCGCGCGCCTGATCATCGCCACGACGTTGTGTGCGGGGCTGGCGGCCTGCGGAAATTCGGGGCGGACCGAACGCTCGGCGCCCGATCAGGGTTCGGACATGCGTCCCGAAGTGCGTTCCAGCCGGATCCAGGATCTGTTCACCGGGTCCGAGAATCCCAACCAGTCGGTGGGCGTGAACAAATACCTGTGGAATGCCAGTCTTCAGGTGCTGAATTTCCTGCCGGTGCAGACGATCGATCCGTTCACCGGGGTGATTCAGACCGGCTATGGCACGCCTCCGGGCGGCGGGCGGTCCTATCGCGCGACGATCCAGATCAGCGATCCGGCCCTTGACGCGCGCAGCCTGCGCCTGTCGCTGCAGGGCCCCGGCGGCGCGGCGGTCGAACCCGGCACCGCCCGCGCGGTCGAGGATGCGATCCTGACCCGCGCCCGCCAGCTGCGCATTCAGGACGGCCGTCTTTAAGGAGCTGCCGTCTTTGAAGATTTGGCGTCCTTGAAAGGCCGGGCGTCTTTCCGGGCGCCCGCCTGCCGAAGCGCGCCTGCTGAAGGTGCCGGACGCGCGCCCCGGACGCGGCCTTGCTCTGGACCCGCCCATGCGGGGCGTATAGACCCTGCGGGCAACGCATGACGCCCGAGGTTTCCCATGCCCTATGATCCCGCGACAAGCGAAGCCCGCTGGCAGATGGCCTGGGCCGATGCCGGCAGCTTTACCGCCATCCGCGACGAACGCCCCAAATACTATGTGCTCGAGATGTTTCCCTATCCGTCGGGGCGCATCCATATGGGCCATGTGCGCAATTACACGATGGGCGACGTGGTGGCGCGGTTCAAGCGCGCGCAGGGGTTTTCGGTGCTGCATCCGATGGGCTGGGACGCCTTCGGCATGCCCGCCGAGAATGCCGCGATGGAACAGGGCGGCCATCCGCGCGACTGGACCTATGCCAATATCGCCACGATGCGCGACCAGCTGAAGCCGCTTGGCCTGTCCATCGACTGGAGCCGCGAATTCGCCACCTGCGACGACTCTTATGTGGCGCAGCAGCAGGCGCTGTTTCTGGACATGCTGGAGGCCGGGTTGATCACCCGCAAATCGGCGCAGGTGAACTGGGATCCGGTCGACATGACCGTTCTGGCCAATGAGCAGGTGATCGACGGCAAGGGCTGGCGGTCGGGCGCTGCGGTCGAACGGCGCGAGCTGACGCAATGGTTCTTCCGCATCTCGGATTATTCGGACGAGCTGTTGGGGGCGTTGGACGATCTCAAGGGCTGGCCCGAAAAGGTGCGGCTGATGCAGGCCAACTGGATCGGCAAGTCGCGCGGGCTGCAGTTCAGCTTTGCCACCGCCGATGCCCCCGAGGGGCATGACGCGATCGAGGTCTATACCACCCGCCCCGACACGCTGATGGGGGCCAGCTTTGTCGCGCTGTCGCCCGATCATCCGCTGGTGCGCGAACTGGCCGCGTCGCGCCCCGAGATCGCCGCCTTCATTGAGGAGTGCCGCAAGATCGGCACCACCGAAGAGGCCATCGAGACCGCGCCCAAGCTGGGCTTCGACACCGGGCTGACGGTAACCCATCCGCTGGATGCGGGCTGGCATCTGCCGGTCTGGATCGCGAATTTCGTGCTGATGGATTACGGCACTGGCGCGATCTTTGGCAGCCCGGCCCATGACGAACGAGATCATGAATTCGCGCTGAAATACGACCTGCCGATCCGCGCGACCTTTGGTCAGCCGGGCATGGATACCGCCGCCGCCGATGCGCTGGTGGCGGATGCGCCTTTCGTGCCGATGAAATCGGAACCCGTGACCTATGTGCGCGGCTTTTCGAGCGTGCCGGATCAGACCGGCGAGGCTGCCGTGGCCGCCGCCATCACCCATGCGGAAACGCAGGGCTGGGGCAAGGGCGTCACCAAATTCCGCCTGCGGGACTGGGGGATTTCGCGCCAGCGCTATTGGGGTTGCCCGATCCCGGTCCTGCATTGCGATGCTTGCGGCACGGTCCCCGAGGCCAAGGCGAACCTGCCGGTGCTGCTGCCGCAGGACGTGAGTTTCGACGTGCCCGGCAATCCGCTGGACCGCCATCCGACATGGCGCCAGGCGCTGTGCCCGACATGCGGTGGCCCCGCGCGGCGCGAAACCGACACGATGGACACCTTCGTGGATTCGTCGTGGTATTACGCCCGCTTTACCGCGCCCCAAGCCGCCACGCCGACGGACCGGGCCGATGCGGATTACTGGATGAATGTCGACCAGTATATCGGCGGCATCGAACACGCGATTTTGCACCTGCTGTATTCGCGGTTCTTTGCGCGGGCGATGGTCAAGACGGGTCATCTGCCGGAAGCTGCGAAAGAGCCCTTCGATGCGCTGTTCACGCAGGGGATGGTGACGCACGAGATTTATGTGACCCGCGACGCGCGGGACCGCCCGGTCTACCACCTGCCCGAGGATGTGATCGACGGAAAGCTGGCCGATGGGCGGGCGGTGACGGTCATCCCCTCGGCCAAGATGTCGAAATCCAAGAAGAACGTCGTCGATCCGGTCAATATCGTCGACAGCTTCGGCGCCGATACCGCGCGCTGGTTCATGCTGTCGGATAGCCCCCCGGAGCGGGACGTGGAATGGACCTCGGCCGGGGCCGAGGCGGCGTTCAAGTTCCTGTCGCGGGTCTTCCGACTGGCCGATGAGGCACCCGAGGCGGGGGGCGACGATCCCGATCTGACCCGCGCCGCCCATCGCGCGATCGCCGATATCACCAGGGCGATCGAGGGGTTTGCCTTCAACAAAGCCGTCGCGAAACTGTACGAGCTGGCCAATGCGGTCGGCAAATCCGGCGCGGGCGGCGAGGCGCGTCGCGCCGTGTTGCGGATCATGGCGCAGCTGATGGCGCCGATGGTGCCGCATCTGGCCGAAGAGGTCTGGTCGAAATCGGGCGGGCAGGGCATGGTCGTCGATGCAGGCTGGCCCAAGGCGGACCCGACCCTGCTGGAGGATGACAGTGTGACCCTGCCCATCCAGATCAACGGCAAGCGCCGGGCCGAGATCACCGTGCCCAAGGACATGCCCAAGGCCGATATCGAGGCGCTGGTGCTGGCGGATGAAACGGTGCTGCGGTTCCTCGAGGGGGCGGCGGTGAAAAAGCTGATCGTGGTGCCGGGGCGGATCATCAATGTCGTCGCATAGCCGCCGCGCCATCCTGCTGGGGGTGCTGGCGACCCTTGGGCTGGCGGCCTGCGGGCTGACCCCGGTCTATGGTCCGGGGGGCGGCGGCGGGAAATTGTTCGGCAAGGTCCGCCCGCGCGACCCGGACACGCCGATCGATTTCATCTTCAACCGCCGTCTGGCCGAACGCTTGGGCCCCGAGGCGGATGCGACCTATGATCTGGATTACCGCATCACGGCGGGCGCGGTGGCGCAAGCGATCACCCCCGACGAGGTGACGACCCGCTATTCGCTGAACGGCACCGCCGATTTCGCGCTGACCGGGCCCGATGGCGCGGTGGTGGCGCAGGGGCGGGTCAGCAGCTTTACCTCGTATTCCACGACCGGCACGACCATCTCGACTTTGGCGGCCGAGGGCGATGCGCGCGAGCGGCTGGCCCTGATGCTGGCCGATCAGGTGGTGACGCGGCTGCTGGCCGCAGCCTCCGGCCTGCCGGACTGACGCCGTGCTGCTGAAAGGGGCCGAGATCGCGCGCTATCTGGCCCGCCCCGACCCCTCGCGGCCGGGGCTGCTGATCCACGGGCAGGATGCGATGCGGGTAGCGCTGAAGCGCGCCGAGGCGGTCCGCGCGCTGGTCGGCGAGACGGCAGACGAGGAAATGCGCCTGACCCGGATGAGCGGCGCAGGCCTGAAGAAAGACCCCGCCCAGCTGATCGACGCGGTGCGCGAGGTGGGCTTCTTTCCCGGCCCCCGCGTCGTGCTGGTCGAGGATACGCCCGATCTGGCCACCGACGCGATCCGCAATGCGCTGAGCGACTGGCGGCAGGGCGATGCGGTGATCCTGGTGACGGCGGCGGCGCTGTCCAAAGGCTCGGCCCTGCGCAAGCTGTTCGAGACGCATGGGCAGGCGGTGACCGCCCCCATCTATGACGATCCGCCGTCCGAGGACGAGGTTGCCCGCTGGCTGGCGGATGCCGGTCTGCGCGAGGTGCCGCCCGCATCGCTGCGCGAGATGATGATCCTGTCGCGGGCGCTGGACCCGGGGGATCTGCGCCAGACGGTCGAAAAGATCGGCCTGTACAAGCATGGCGATCCCGCGCCCCTGACGGTCGAGGAAATCGCCCTGCTGGCCCCCGCCACCATCGAGGCCGATCTGGACGAGCTGATCCACGCCGTGGCCGAACGCCGCGAGGCCGATTTCGGCCCGCTGATGCGCCGGGTGGATCAGCAGGGGATCGCGCCCGTCACGCTGTGCATTCAGGCCCTGCGCCATTTCCGGGCGCTGCATCTGGCCGCCGCCGATCCGGCGGGGCCGGGCGTGGCGCTGGCGCGCGCGCGGCCCCCGGTCTTCGGGCCGCGCCGGGACCGGATGGCGCGGCAGGCGCAGGCCTGGGGGATGGGGCCGCTGGAAGAGGCGGTCTCGGCCCTGCTGGCGACCGACATGACGCTGCGATCGGCCAGCCGCGCGCCGCAGATGGCGCTGGTGGAACGCGCATTGCTGCGGCTGGCGATGAAGCCCCGGGGGCGGCGGTGAGCGAGCCCGAGGTCGTCGATGCGCTGGTCATTGGCGCAGGCCCTGCCGGTCTGATGGCGGCCGAGATGCTGATGGCACCGGGGCGCCGGGTGGTGGTGGCCGAGGCGATGCCGACGCCCGCCCGCAAATTCCTGATGGCGGGAAAATCCGGGCTGAACCTGACCCGCGTCCAGCCCTTGCCCGAGTTTGCCCGCGTGATCGCGGGCGGGACCGGGGGCTGCCTGCCCCCGGACCCCCGGGGATATTTATGGACCAATGCAGGCGCATTCGGGCCCGAGGCGGTGATGGACTGGGCCGAAGGGTTGGGGGTCACGCTGTTCACCGGCTCGACGGGCCGAGTGTTTCCGGTGGGGATGAAGGCCTCGCCCCTGTTGCGGGCTTGGCTGGCGCGGTTGCAGGGCGGCGGGGTCCAGTTGCGCAGCCGCTGGCGGTGGGTCGGGGTGGAGGACGGGTTCGCTTTTGCGACGCCCGAGGGGGCGCGGGTCGTGCGGCCGCGCGTCACCGTGCTGGCGCTTGGCGGGGCCAGCTGGCCTCGGCTCGGTTCGGACGGGGCCTGGATGCCGGTGCTGGCCGGGGCCGGGGTGGACGTGGCGCCGTTCCGGCCTGCGAATATGGGGTTGCGGGTCGCGTGGTCGGGGCCGATGGCGCGGATGTTCGGTGCGGCGGTCAAGGGCACGGCGATCCGCGCGGGCGGGCAGGTCAGTCGCGGCGAATGGGTGATCGGCGCCGGAGGGATCGAGGGCGGCGGTATCTATGCTGTGGCGGCGGCGATCCGCGACGGGGCGGTGGCCGAGGTCGATCTGGCGCCGGATCTGGCGCCGGGGGCGCTGGCCGCGCGGTTCGCGCAGCCGCGCGGTCGGCTGAGTCTGGGGAACTGGCTGCGCCGGGTGATCGGCGATCCGGTCAAGGTCGCGCTGCTGCTGGAATGGGGCCAGCCTTTGCCGCGTGATCCCGCCGGATGGGCGGCGCGGGCCAAGGCGCTGCCTGTCCGCCATGACGGCCCGATGGGGCTGGATCGGGCGATTTCCTCGGCAGGCGGAATCCAGGCCGGGGCGCTGACCCCGGATCTGGAGCTGCGCGCCTGGCCGGGCGTCTTTGCCGCTGGCGAGATGCTGGACTGGGAGGCGCCGACGGGTGGCTATCTGCTGACCACCTGTCTGGCGACCGGTCGCCGGGCGGGACAGGCGGCGGCCCTGCAGCTGGCCTGAGGTCTGTCACAGGGCGGCGGTCCGCGCATAGGCCGGGCGCAGGCGCATCCGGTCCAGATAGTCCGACAGCCGGTGCTGGGTCACCGGAAAGCGCGCGATCAGCGCCCAGTCCAGACAATGCGTCAGGATCACGTCGGGCACGGTCATCCGGTCGCCCAACAGGAAGGGGCCGTCGGACATGCGGTGGATCAGCGTCTTCTGGCTGGCCTCGAATTCCCACCGCAGGCTGTTCTTGATGGCGGCCAGTCGTAATTCCTCGGGCAGGATGAAGCTGTGGCGCGCGGCCAGCCACAGGGCGGCGTCGAATTCGTCCAGCAGGAACTGGGTCAGGCTGTCCTGACGCGCCCGGTCCAGGGTGCCCGCCGGATGGGTCAGATCGCCATGGCGATCCGCCAGATAGGTCAGGATCGCGGTCGAATCGGTGATCGGGGTGCCGTCATCGATCAGCACCGGCACCTTGCCCGCCGGGTTGAACTGGGCCACGCCCTCGCTTTGCGGATTGGCGGGGATGTGATCATAGCCAAGCCCCAGCTCTTCCAGCATCCAGAGCACGCGGAATGCGCGAGAATTGACGGGTCCGATCACGCGATACATGGGGGCCTCCTGCCTTGATCGGACAGAAGGCCCCAGTGTTGCGGCCCCGTCAAGCGGGCGTCGTCAAGCGGCTCAGGCGCGGCGGCAGGCCACCAGCTGCTGGCGATACATCTCGGACCGGGCATTGACCTGCCCCGCCACCCGCATCAGCCAGCTTTTCTGGCGATAGCTGCCGCTGCGAAAGCCGCCCCGCCCCTCGTGATAGGCCAGATATTGCGACGCGGCGTCGCCTTTCGACAGGCCCAGCTGTTGCTGGCTGCCATGCATGTACCAGCCCATGAAATCGGTCGCATCGCGGATGTTGTCACGCTGCGCCCGGCGGTTGCCGGAGTTGCGCTGATATTCCTCCCAGGTGCCGTCCAAAGCCTGAGAATAGCCAAAGGCGCTGCTTTGCCGTCCGATGGGAATGACCCCAAGCGCGTATTGATGCGGGGTGCGGGCATCGCCGATGAATTTCGATTCCTGGTACATGGTCGCCATCTGCACATGCACCGGCACGCCCCATTTCCGCTCGGTCTGCCGCATGGCGCGCAGATAGGCGGGTCGTTCGGCGGCGATGGCGCATGCATTGTCCAGCTGACGCGGCGCGCTGTAATTGCCGCCACCGCCGCAGGACGCGACCAGCCCCACGATGGCCAGTTTCAAAAGCCTGTTCATCCTACCCTCGTTCTGCTCGTTCTGGGGTTTTGCAGCGATCATAGGGGAAATCACGCGCCGGTGAAATCACAATGCCGAAGGCGCGGGCGCAACCTTGCCGACCAGCCCCGGCGCAGGGCCTCCTTCGGTCCTGAAATATCCCCGCCGGAGGCATCCCACCTCAGCCGTCCGCGCCATCCGTCCGGTCGGCGCCCTCGGGCCGCAACAGGGCGTTCAACGCCTGCAGATCGCCCGCCCCCGCCTCCAGCAGCAGCGCCTCCAGCGCGCGGTAATGGGTCAGCACCTGCTGGCCGGTCTCGGTCACCCGCGCGCCGCCGCCGCCCGGTCCGCCGCGCGCGCTGTCGATCACCGGCAGGGCAAAGGCGATGTTCATCTCTTCGACCAGCGTCCAGGCGCGCTTGTAGCTCATTCCCATCTCGCGCGCGGCGGCCGAGATCGAGCCCAAGCGCGCGATCCGGGCCAGCAGTTCGGCCTTGCCCGGCCCCAGGATCAGGGGCGAATCATATTCCAGCCGCAGCTTGATGCGCAGCCGGGGGCTGGTCGCGGGGGGGGTCATGCCGTGCCTCGTCTTTCGTTATTCCTGTCGAGCATAGCGCCTTGTCGTCCGGGCTGCAATTTGCCGCGACGGCAGGGTTGCGGGACGCGCGCCCGGGCCTATCGTGACCGACAGGCAAGAGGAGGCCCACCATGTCCGCAACCGATATCGTCATCCTGTCCGGCGCCCGCACCGCCATCGGCACCTTTGGCGGCAGCCTTGCCGCGATCCCGCCCACCGCGCTGGCGGCGCTTGTGACCCGCGCCGCGCTGGATCGCGCGGGTCTGGCGCCCGACCGCATCGGGCAGGTCGTCTTTGGCCATGTGCTGAACACCGAGCCGCGCGACATGTATCTGAGCCGCGTGGCGATGCTGGATGCGGGCATCCCCCACACCACGCCCGCGATGAACGTCAACCGGTTGTGTGGATCGGGGGCGCAGGCCATCGTCTCGGCCGCGCAGGCGCTGATGCTGGGGGATGCCGATTTTGCCATAGCCGGCGGCGCGGAAAGCATGAGCCGGGCGCCTTACATCGTTCCGCAGGCGCGCTTCGGGGCGAAGATGGGCGATGTGACCATGCTGGACATGATGACCGGGGCGCTGACCTGCCCGATGGGCACCGGCCATATGGGCGTCACGGCGGAAAATGTCGCCGCCGAACATGACATCTCGCGAGAGGATCAGGACGCTTTCGCGATGGAATCGCAGCGGCGCGCGGCGGCGGCCATCGCGGCGGGGCATTTCCGCGACCAGATCGTGCCCATCGAGGTCAAGGCCCGCAAGGGCATGGCGCTGTTCGATACCGACGAGCACCCCAAGGAAACAAGCCCCGAAAAACTGGCCGCCCTGCGCGCCGTGTTTCGCAAGGGCGGCAGCGTGACGGCGGGCAATGCCAGCGGCATCAATGACGGCGCCGCCGCGCTGGTTCTGGCGCGGGCGGATGCCGCGCAAGCCGCCGGGCTGACCCCCCGGGCGCGGATCTTGGGCTATGCCCTGGCGGGCGTGCGCCCCGAGGTGATGGGCATCGGCCCGGTTCCCGCCGTGCAGGCGCTGATGGCCCGCACAGGTCTGAGCATCGGCGATTTCGACGTGATCGAATCGAACGAGGCCTTTGCCGCGCAGGCTCTGGCGGTCAACAAGGAACTGGGGATGGACCCGGCGCGCGTGAACCCCAATGGCGGGGCCATCGCCCTTGGCCATCCGGTCGGCGCGACCGGCGCGATCCTGATCGTCAAGGCCCTGGCCGAGCTGGAACGGACCGGCACCCGCACCGCGCTGATCACCATGTGCATCGGCGGCGGGCAGGGAATCGCCATCGCGATCCGGCGCGACTGATCCGACGAAAGTCTTGGTTTCGCCGCCGGTCCGGTTTGCGGACCGGTTTCCCCTTGCGTTCCGCCCCGATCCCGGCCCGACTGGTCTGGACAAAACGAGGAGGAGACGGGGTGTCACAGGGAGTTCTGTTCATTGCTGCGGCCTTGCCGGTCGTGGTGGTCTTTGTTCTGCTGGTCGTCATGCGGCGGTCGGCCAAGCTGTCGATGATGGCGGCCTATGTCGTGACGGCGCTGCTGGCGCTGGTGTTGTGGGGGGCACCGCTGGCGCGGGTCGCGGGGGCCACGGTCAACGGGCTGGTGACGGCGGTCACGCTGCTCTACATCGTCTTTGGCGCGATCCTGCTGCTGTATACGGTGCAGGAATCCGGGGCGATCCGGGCGATCCGGCGCGGCTTTACCGACATCTCGCCCGACCGGCGCATTCAGGCGATCATCATCGCCTGGATGTTCGGATCAATGATCGAGGGGGCCTCGGGGTTCGGCACGCCTGCCGCCGTGGCAGCGCCTTTGCTGCTGGCCATCGGCTTTCCGGCGATGGCGGCGGTCATGGTGACGCTGATCATCCAGTCGACGCCGGTGTCCTTTGGCGCGGTGGGCACGCCGATGCTGGTCGGCATCACCACCGGCCTGTCGAACAGCCCCGAGGTGGAGGCCGCGATCTCGCCCATGACGATCGCCGACTATGTCCCGGTCGTCGCCGCGCAGGTGGCGCTGGTGCATGCGCTGGTCGGCGTGCTGATCCCGCTGATGATGGTGGGGATGCTGACGCGGTTCTTCGGGTCCAGCCGCAGTTTTGCGGAAGGGTTCCGGGCGTGGAAATTCGCGATCTTTGCCGGGCTGGCCTTCACGCTGCCCTATCTGGCCGTGGCCCGCGTGCTGGGGCCGGAATTCCCGTCCCTGCTGGGCGGTCTGATCGGTCTGATGATCGTCGTTCCCGCCGCGCGGGCGGGCTGGTTTTTGCCCAAGGACAGCTTTGATTTTCCGCCCCGCGCGCAATGGGAGGATGGCTGGCAGGGTCAGCTTGAACCTGATCAGGCCGATCTGGGGCCGGGCGACCGGCAGATCGGGCTGCTGACCGCGTGGATGCCCTATGTCATCGTCGCGGCGCTGCTGGTGCTGACGCGGACCATCGCGCCGCTCAAGGCCTGGCTGACCGGACCGGACACGACCATCGCATTGCGCGATCTGTTCGGGTCGGGGATCAATGCGACGGCGCAGTTCGCCTATTCGCCGGGCACGGTGATGATCATCGCCTCGTTGATCTCGGTCGCGCTGTTCCGGATGCGCGGGCGCGATTACGGGCGGGCCTGGGCCATTTCGGGCCGCACGATGCTGTCGGCGGCGCCGGCGCTGTTGCTGGCGGTGCCGATGGTGCAGGTCTTCATCAATTCGGGGTCCGAGGGGATGGCGTCGATGCCCATCACCCTGGCCGAGGGGATGGCGGCGGCGACCGGCGCATCATGGCCGCTGTTCGCGCCGATCGTGGGGGCGCTTGGCGCCTTTATCGCGGGGTCGAACACGGTGTCGAACATGATGTTCTCGCTGTTCCAGTTCTCGGCTGGGCAGGGCATCGGGCTGGATCTGGCGGGCATCACCACGGTCGTGGTGCTGCAGGCGGTCGGCGGTGCGGCGGGCAACATGGTCTGCGTGCATAACGTGGTCGCCGCATCCGCTGTTGTCGGCCTGACCGACCGCGAGGGCGACATCATCCGCAAGACGCTGATCACCATGGCCTATTATGTGGTGCAGGCGGGCCTGATCGGCATGGCGCTGATCGGCGGCGGTCTGTGGTGGGCGGCGGCGCTGGTCTGGGCCGCGGTCGTGCTGGGCGCGATGCGGGCCAACCGGGGCCGCGCCACGGCCTGAGGGCGCTTGATCGGCAAAGGGGCGGCCCCGCGCGGGCCGCCCCTTTTGCATGTCCACCTGCGGTCCGAAAGGGTGGCAAGGTCTGTCCCCAGGCTGCAACCAGGCGGAAGCGCAGTCCTGCAACAGGAACGGGCCGCCCAGCAAAAGGCGGCCCGCGAGATCCAAGGAGATGGTCCGGTTAGGGGCGGATCTGCATCCGGTCCCAACCAGGGTATGAAGCCTTTGGGGCTGCCCTCAGGCTACGGTCCCCCCGACTGTTCCGAAACGTCTCTCCACTATCACTCTAGACACTGGACCACCTCCTTTCAAAAGATTGCTGTATGAACTCAGGCTGACACAGATACAGATTCTGTCAATCAGCTTTCCGCAGTGCGGCGCAACAAATTGCGGACAATTATCCGGAATGGCACAAGGGCCAGTAGGGCCAACGACAGTTTGACCATCCAGTCGGCAAGGGCCAGCGACATCCACAACGGCCCGAGCGGCCCCTGACCCAGCAGCGGGACCGCCTCATTCGCCCAGCCTGTATTGGCGTCGGCGGGCAGGAAAGCGGCAAAGGCGATGCCAAAGAACAGCACTGTATCCAGCACCGATCCGACCAGCGTCGACACCAGCGGCGCCCGCCACCAGCGTCCCGCGCGCAGTGCATCGAAAATCGCCACATCGGCCATCTGTGCCACCAGAAACGCCGTGCCCGAGGCGATGGCGATGCGCAGCGTCGTCGCCTCCAGCCCGGCCGCGACCAGCGACCACAGCACGCCCGTGATGAAACCCGCCAGCACCACCCGCCGCGCGGCGGGCGCGCCATAGACGCGGTTCATCACATCGGTGACCAGAAAGGCCAGCGGATAGGTGAAGGCCCCCCAGGTCAGCCAGGTGGCCACGGTGAATTGCACAAGGATGTTCGAGGCCAGCACGATGGCGGCCATGGCAAGGATGCCGGGCAGAAAGCGGGTCATCGGTCAGGTCCGTTTTGACAAGGTTGCGGAGAAACTCGGCCCCGTCGCGTGAGGCACACGCGGGGCAACGGGGCCTTACGCCCGCGCAGGGCCGCTTGTCAATTCTGCTGCGCCTGCAGGTCGGTGTCGCGCAGGCGGTATTCCACGATCTCGGTCCGTTGCAGAAATAGGAAGTTGTCGTCCGAGATCATCGTGATGCGGATGCCCGTCCCGTCATGCCAGACCGAAATGCCTTCCAGATTGTCATATTGCAGCGGACTGGTTTCCAGCAGGATTTCGTCATCTTGCAGCACGCCGGGGGTCAACTGCATCCGCCGCACCCGCGTGGCAAAGCCCAGAATGCCGCGAAAGTCGCGTTCCAGAAGATAGAACCAGCCATCGGGGCCGAAATCCGCCCCCACCGCCAGCCAGCGCGGATCGCGGCGGATCTGCGCATAGTCCGACCACGCGCCGTCAAAGGCCAGAACGGTAAAGGGCGTGGATTCATTGGCAGATCGTTCGGGCACGGCGACGATCAGCCCGTCATCGCGGATGGCCAGCGCCTCCAGCCCGCTGTTCTGGCCCATGCCGGGC
>NZ_RQRT01000063.1 GCF_004335005.1 Paracoccus nototheniae
GGCAAGACCGGGGGCGACTGCCCCCGGACCCCCGTGGATATTTCTGCCAAGATGAAAGGGGCGCGCGGGTTTCAGGTTTCGGCGCCGGAGAGTTCCATGATGATGGCCCATTCGGCCTCGGTGACCGGCTGGACGGACAGACGGCTGTTATTGACCAGCACCATGTCCTTGAGCCGGGGTTCGGCCTTGGCCTCGTCCAGAGAGATGGCGCGGGGCAGTTTACGGACCGCGCGGATGTCGACGCATTCCCATTTGGGGTCGCCCGCCTTGCTGTCGGGATGGGCCAAGGCGATGACCTCGACGATGCCCACGGCCTCTTTGCCGATATTGGAATGGTAGAAGAGGCCCAGATCGCCGATCTGCATTGCACGCATGTTGTTGCGCGCCTGATAGCTGCGCACGCCGTCCCATTCCTCGCCCTTGTCGCCCTTGGCGATCAGATCGTCCCAGCCAAAGACATCGGGTTCGGATTTGAAGAGCCAATGGGCCATCAGCCGATCACCTTTTTCCATTCGGTGATCTCGGTCGACTGAAACAGCCCCGCCGCCTTGTAGGGGTCGGCATCGGCCCATCCCCGGGCGGCAGTCAGATCGGCGGCGTCGAGGATGACCAGCGACCCGGCCATCTGGCCGTCCTCGATCAGGGGGCCGGCCATGGCGACGAGGCCGCTGTCGCGGATATGGGCCAGATGGGCGTCGCGGGTGTCCAGGCGGATCTGGAGCGCGCCGGGCTTGTCCCGGCAGATCACGGCGAAAAGTGGCATCATTCCTCCTTCAGGGGTCGGCTGAGCAGATGGTCCATGGCCTTTTCCACCGAAACCGATCCTTGGGCAAGATGGGCGACCATGCTGGCGATGGGCAGGTCCAGCCCGTCGCGAAGCGCCATCCGGGCCAGCGCACGGGCGGTGGCCGCGCCTTCGACGGTGGTGGCCGTGTCGAAATCGCGGCCCTGACCAAGGGCGCAGCCATAGCGGAAGTTGCGCGACTGACCCGAGGTGCAGGTCAGCACCAGATCGCCCAGACCCGACAGGCCGGTCAGCGTTTCGGGGCGGGCGCCCAGATGGGTGGCCAGACGCGTCATCTCGGCAAAGCCGCGTGTGATCAGGGCGGCGCGGGCGCTGTCGCCCAGACCCGCGCCGATCACCGTGCCCGCCGCGATGGCGATGACGTTTTTCAATGCGCCACCCAGTTCGGCGCCGATGACGTCGGTGGTGCGGTAAAGCCGCAGGACCGGGGTGGACAGGGCCTGTTGCAGTGCGGCGCCTGTCCGATCCTCTGCGCAGGCCAGCGTCAGGGCGGTGGGCAGGCCCCGCGCGATATCGGCGGCGAAGGAGGGGCCGGTCAGCACCGCCACCCGGGCGCCCGGGCAATGATCCGCGATCAGGGCCGAGGGGCCGGTCAGCCGCGTCAGATCGATCCCCTTGGCGGTGCTGACCAGCACCCGACCGGCCAGCCGCGCGCCGTGATCGGCGAGATAACCGCCCAAAGCCTGCGCGGGCAGGGCCAGCAGGATGGTGTCCGCCCGCAGCGCATGGTCCAGATCCTGCGTGACCGTCACCGCATCGGGCAGGGTCACGCCGGGCAGGCGGGGGTTTTCGCCCTGCCAGTCGATGCGGCGGCCCCAGAGGGTCACCGGCCCGTTGACCCACAGGGCCACCGCCAGCGCCGTGCCGAAGGCGCCCGCACCCAGAACCGCGATCATGCCTTGGCCCCCCGTTTGCCATGGCCCAGCATCGGGGCGGCGAGAGCGTCCAGCGGCCAGCGGGGCCGGGCGGTCAGATCCATGCCGTCGCGATGGCCAAGGCGGAACCGCTCGATCCCCGCCCAGGCAATCATCGCGCCATTGTCGGTGCAGAGAGCCAGAGGCGGCGCGAGGAAACGCGCGCCCGCCTGTGACGCGACCTGTTCCAGCGCGGCGCGGATCTGGCTGTTGGCGGCCACGCCTCCGGCCACGGCCAGCAGGGGGACGGGCGACAAAGCCAGCGCGCGGCGCGATTTCTCGGCCAGCACCTCGGCCACGGCCAGCTGGAAGGCGGCGCAGAGATCGCGGCGATCGGCCGCATGCAGCCCGCCCTGAGCGGCGATCAGCGCATCGCGCTGGCGCAGCGCCGCGGTCTTGAGCCCCGAAAAAGACAGATCGCAGCCGGGGCGGTCCAGCAGCGGGCGGGGCAGGGCAAAGCGGTGCGGGTCGCCCGACGCGGCCTCGGCCTCGACATGGGGGCCGCCTGGCTGGGGCAGGGCCAGCAGCTTGGCCAGCTTGTCGAAGGCCTCGCCGGGGGCGTCGTCGATGGTGCCGCCAAGCCGGGTGAAGGCGTCCGGCCCATCGACGCGCAGGAACTGGCAATGCCCGCCCGAGACCAGCAGCATCAGATAGGGAAAATCGACCCCGTCGGTCAGGCGTGGGGTCAGCGCATGGCCCGCCAGATGATTGACGCCGACCAGCGGCAGCCCGCTGCCCGCCGCGATCCCCTTGGCGCACATGACGCCCGCCATGACGCCGCCGATCAGCCCCGGCCCTGCCGTCACCGCGATGCCCGCCAGCGCGTCAAGGCCCAGCCCGGCCTGCGCCAGCGCCTGTTCGACCGCCAGATCCAGACGTTCGGCATGGGCGCGGGCGGCGGGGTTCGATGTCCGCGAAGGGGCAGGCACCGCCGACAGTCTGCTGCCGCTGATCGCGGCCAGCCCGGTGCCGCTGATCCACCCGCAGGGGCGGCATGTGGCGCGGGCTTTGCCTGTGCCGGGAATGGTGGTCTATGATCAGGTGCCGATGCCCCTGAACGGGGCGGCACGCGATCTGCTGGCGGGTAAGGGGCCGGTGATCCTGCCGGTGTTTTCGCCCCGATCCGCCAAGGTGCTGGGGCAGGCGGTGCTGGGGGCCCGTGCGCCTGTCTGGCTGGTGGCGATCAGCGGGGCGGCGCGGGCCGCATGGACCGGTCCCGCGCCCGCCCGATGCACGCTGGCCGGGCAGCCGACCGCCGATGCGATGCGGGCCGCCATCCTCCTGATCGCGCAGGCGGAACAAAGCTGACGACGACGGGTTGAGCGTCCAGCCCATGCTGATTAGGCTGGGGCGGACGCGCCTGACGGCGGTCACCCTTGCAAAGCCTATGAGCAAGGGCAGGCCGGGCACCAGAGCAGGCACCGAGACGGGGACAGGGACGTGAAAGCACCGAAGAACAAGACCGGCGGCCCGGATGGCCGCACCACCGACACGACGGCCAGCGACGCTGCGGCCAGCGGTGTGGGGCCGCAGGGCATGGCCACGCCGCCCGCGACCGTTCCCGAAAGCGAGATCCGCAAGATCCCGGCCCATGTCGGTGTGATCGACCAGACCCCGATCCGCGAAGGTCGCCCTGCGCAAGCGGGCCAGACGGGCGAGGTCCGGCCCGATGGATCGACCCTGATCGGTGACGGCTCGGCGGGTCAGCCCGCTGCGGCTGCGAAATCCCAAGGGGCCAAGACCGGCATGGCAAAATCGGACATGCCGAAATCGGGTGTGCCGAAATCCGGCAAGCCGTTCGCGGATACGCCTGCCCCGGCCAAGACACCGCCGCCGGACAAAGCCGACGCTGCCACGCCATCGGCGCGCAGCCCTGCCGCCCCGGCCCGCAAGTCGGGTTTCTGGCCTCTGGCTTTCGGCGGTGCCGTGGCCGCAGGCTTGGGCGCTGCCGCCACGATCTATGCCCTGCCGCATCTGCCTGCGGGCTGGGTGGCGCAGGACGCGCCCGCCGCCGTGGCGGCTGAGATGCCCGACCGCGACGAACTGATCGCCGCGGCCGAAGATGCCGGACGCCGCGCCGCCGAAGAGGTTCTGGCCGCTGCTGCGCCTGTCGATGCCCCATCCGACGCAGCCCCCTCCGACGCATCCCCCTCTGGCGCGCCTGCCGCCGCGCTGCCCGACGATCTGGCCGCCCGGATCGAGGCGCTGGAGGAACAGACCGCCGCCCTGAGCGCGGCCCCCGAAACCGGCGCCGAAGCCGGTGAGGCCCCCGGTCAACCCGCCGCGATCGACGCCGACCAGCTGGCGCAGCTGCAGCAGCGGCTGGACGAACAGCAAGCGCGTCTGGACGAGTTGTCCGCCCGCCCCGCCTTTGATCCCGCCATCGCACAAGAGGCGCAGGACCAGATCCGCGCCGCCGCGTCCGAGGCGCAGACCAGCCTTGATGCCGCACGGACCGAGGCCCAGCAGCTGCAGGAGGCTGCCGCCGAAGGCACCCGCCGGGCCGAGGCGATCGCCGCCATCGCCGCCCTGCAGACCGCGCTGGACGAGGGCGTGACCCCCGATCAGGCCCGCGAGGCGCTGGAAGGTGCCGGTCTGGACACGCCCGAGGCCTTGCAGGCCGAGGTGCCCAGCCTGACCGCCTTGCAGACCGACTTTGCCGAGGCGGCGCGCGCTGCCCTGCGGGTCAGCCTGCAGCAGACCAGCGCCAGCGGCGAGGGCAATCTGGTGACCAACTTCCTGCGCGCCCAGACCGGCGCCCGGTCGGTCGAACCGCGCGAGGGCGACGATCCCGACGCCGTGCTGTCGCGCGCCGATGCCGATGTGCAGGCGGGTCGCATTGATGCCGCCCTGACCCAGCTTGAGGCGCTGCCCGAACCCGCGCGCGCGGTCCCCGTCATGGCCGACTGGCTGTCCCGCGCAACCGCTTATTCCCAGGCACGGGCGGCGCTGACCGACCTGTCCTCGGGCACGAATTGAGGGCCGCCCGATGCTGTTGTCACTGCTGAAAATCCTGCTGTTCTTTGCCGTCGTCCTGGCGCTGGCCCTTGGGGCCGTGCAGCTGTCGGAAACCGGCCAGATGCTGCGCATCGAATATGGCGGCACCGAATATGCGCTGACCCCGGTCAAGGCGCTGGTGGCGCTGCTGATCCTGATGGTCGCCGCCTGGCTGATCTTCAAGCTTCTGGGTCTGGCGCTGGCCGTCCTGCGCTTTCTGGTCGGCGATGAAACCGCGATCAACCGCCACTTTGCCCGCTCTCGCGAGCGGCGCGGATACGCGGCCTTTGGCGAGGGGATGCTGGCCGTCGCCTCGGGCGAAGGGAAGCTGGCACAGGACAAGGCTGCCAAGGCCGCCAAATACCTGAACCAGCCGCATCTGACCAACCTGCTGGCCGCGCAGGCCGCCGAGACGGCGGGCGACCGCAGCCGGGCCATCGACATCTATCGCAGCCTGCTGGAGGATGACCGCACCCGGTTTGTCGGCATCCGCGGCCTGATGCGCCAGAAACTGGCCGAGGGCGACACCCACAAGGCGCTTTTGCTGGCCCAGAAAGCCTATGCTCTGAAGCCGCGCCACAAAGAGCTGCAGGATACCCTGCTGGAGCTGCAGACCAGGGAACATGACTGGAAAGGCGCCCGCCAGACGCTGAAGGACAAGCGCGCCCAAGGCGATCTGCCCAAGGATGTGGCGCTGCGCCGCGATGCGGTTCTGGCGCTGCAAGAGGCCAGCGACGTGCTGGCCCACGGCAATTCGATCAGCGCGCGCGAGGCGGCGATTTCTGCGGCCAAGGCCTCGCCCGATCTGATCCCGGCGGCGGTGCTGGCGGCGCGCAGCTATGTCGCGCAAAAGGATTACCGCAATGCCTCGCGCATTCTGGAAAAGACCTGGTCGGTGCGCCCGCATCCCGACATCGCGGCGGCCTATGCCGAGATCGTGCCCGACGAATCGGCTTCGGCCCGCCTGCGCCGGTTCGACAACCTGATCCGCAAGAACCCCGATCACGAGGAAACCCGCCTGCTGAAGGCCGAACTGCTGCTGTCGGCCGAGGATTTCCCCGGTGCGCGCCGTGCGCTTGGTGATCTGGCTGAAAAGCATCCCACCGTCCGCACCCTGTCGATCATGGCGGCGGTCGAACGGGGCGAGGGTGCCGATGACAGCGTCGTGCGCGGCTGGCTGACGCGGGCGCTGTCGGCGTCGCGCGGGCCGCAATGGGTCTGCGACACCTGCCACAATGTGATGCATGCCTGGGCGCCGGTCTGCGACAGCTGCGGCGGGTTCGACACGCTCAGCTGGAAGGAACCCGAAGGCGCGCGCGGCACCCCCGCGCCATCCGCCACCGGGGCCGAGATGCTGCCATTGCTGGTCGGTGCACCAAAACCCGATCCCGCACCCCGGGCCGACGGCGCGGCTGCAACGGACCCCGAGGTTCCCGACCTGTCCGAGCCGGTTCAGCCGCACCCGCCCGGTCCGGCAGAGCCGAAGACGCCGCGCCCGGCCCCGCTGCCCGATGTTCCGCCCGGCATCGTGCCGCGCGAAAGCGATTACCGCAGGCTGGACGAGCCTTCGGCTACGGTCACCACGCCCGAGCCTGCGACCGTTCCCAAGGCGTCGGAACCTGCCGATGTGGTGACGATTCCCGCCACGCCGGTCGATCTGCTTTCCGCGCCGGACAAACCTGCGCTGGACAAGCCCGCGCCCCAGGTCGAGCGTCCGTTCCCCAAGCCCGACCCCGAGCCGGTGATGATCCGTCCCGATGTCGAACCCTCGGACGAGGCGGACTGGACCGAGGGCCGCAGCCGCCGCTGACCGGGCCGGAGGCGTGATCGAAATGATGGGGGTGCAGGGTGAAAAAACCCCTGCGCCCCCTTTCCCTTGTTCGCCGAAGATGCTATCCGCCGCCCCACAGCCGATGCCGGTGTAGCTCAGCTGGTAGAGCACATCATTCGTAATGATGGGGTCGGGGGTTCGAGTCCCTTCACCGGCACCACCACAATCGTGGTGATCCCTCGGCTGGTGGGCCATGGCCCCGCGCAAGGCGCATCCGGTTGCATGACCTCGGGCAGTGACAAAGGGCGGCCCCGGTGCGATTATCGCCTGTCGCAGCCCTTCGCCCATATGCCCTGTCAGGAGCCATCGCATGCTGACATTCGCCGCATGACATTCCGGCTGGCCCGCCCCGCCGACGCCCCCGTCCTTGCCGCCATTTCGATCGAGGTCTGGCTGGGAACCTATCTGCGGCAGGGTGTCGACCCGTTTTTCGCAGAATTCGCGCTGACAGAGTTCACCCCGGACAAGCTGTCTGCGCTGATCGAAGACCCTCGGCAGCATATCATCGTGTCGGAAAATCAGGCGGGTCTTGATGGGTTCATCCGGATCAGCCACGGGACCGTGGCGCCGGTGGCCGACTGTTCCAGCACCGAAATCTCGACCCTTTATGTTCAGCCGCGCCATCATGGCAGGGGGCTGGGACGGGCGTTGCTGGCGCGGGGGCTGGATCATGCCCGGGCCAGCGGCGCACCATCGGTCTGGCTGACGACCAATGCCGAAAACGCCCCGGCCATCGCTTTTTATCTGCGGCAGGGTTTCAGGAATGTCGGCACGACCTTGTTCCGCATCCGCGATCAGGCCTATCCGAACGACGTGTTCCGGCGGACCCTGACGCCCGGTCCGGACGAGGGCCCAAGCAGCCCGGTCTGATCCCGCCGTGAATGCCCCGGAACCCGTGTCATGCTGCTGTCATCGCAGGCGGGTATTGCCATCAAAGGTCGCGAATAGATGCGGGGGGCTTGCCAGATGCCCGACGCCAGATATAGTCGGCCTAACGGATCTGACGGGCGCCCCGGTCAACCCCTTGGGGCAGACGGGAAGTCGCTATGCTGGACGACCATCACCATACGGATTTCAGAACCCAGTTCGTGCGCGAACCGGCCAGCCTGCGCCACTATCCGGCGCTGGTGCTGAATGCCGATTACCGGCCGCTGAGTTACTATCCCCTGTCGCTGTGGCCCTGGCAGGAGGCGATCAAGGCGGTGTTTCTGGACCGCGTGGCGATCATCGCCGAATATGACCACGAGGTTCGAAGTCAGCGACAGGCCTTCCGGATCCCCTCGGTCGTCGTTCTCAGGGATTATGTCAAACCTCAAAAGCGCGTGGCCTTCACGCGCTTTAATTTGTTTTTGCGGGATGAATTCTGCTGCCAGTATTGCGGGGCCAAGGGCGATCTGACCTTTGATCATGTCGTGCCCCGGTCGCGGGGCGGTGTGACCAGTTGGGAAAACGTCGTTGCGGCCTGTTCGCCCTGCAACCTGAAAAAGGCCAATCGCAGCCTGCGTCATTCCGGGATGCATCTGCGCAAACCCGCGCGCCAGCCCTCGGCCGACGAAATGCACGCGATCGGTCGGCGCTTTCCGCCCAATCACCTGCATGACAGCTGGATGGATTTTCTGTATTGGGATGCCGAACTGGACCGCTGAACGGAATTTCCCGTAGGTCACGTCAGCGGCACGCAGGGCGGCAGATCAGCCGTCGTGGTCATGCCCGTTGCGGTGGCCAAAGTGCAGCACCAGCGCAGCACCCAGCATCACCAACAGGATCGCCGCAGGAGGAAGCCCCGCCGACAGGCCGAACCACAGCGTCAGGGCGGCGCCCAGAATGACGACGGTGATCAGCATCAGGAAATGGGTCAGTGGCATGGGACACTCCTCTCCTTGACCCTCAATATGGGTCAGCGGGGGCCGATTGAAAAGCCCGTGCTGGGGATGCTGTGCGATTCCCGCCACCATGGGCCGGTTTTGCGCTGTTTTGACGCAGGATCCCGGTGCGGCGGCCTTGACCGGTCTGTGCCTGCGTCCTAGATCGTGCAGATCGAGGACGACCTCCCCTTTTCGGGACGCATCACCGGGACGACCCGGAACCCGTCAAAGGTATCCGCCATGCCCTGGATTTTTCTTCTGATCGCCGGCCTTCTGGAAATCATCTGGGCCAGTGCGATGAAATATTCGAACGGTTTCACCAAGCCATGGCCCACGGGGGTGATGATCGTCGCGATGATCGCCTCGTTCTGGCTGCTGGCGCTGGCAATGCGGCAATTGCCGCTTGGGACGGCCTATATGGTCTGGACCGGGATCGGCGCGGTCGGCAGCTTTGTCGTCGGCGTGGTCTTTCTGGCCGAGCCGGTGACGGCGCTGCGGATGGCTGCGGCCGGGATGATCGTTGCGGGGATCGTGACGATGAAGATGGCCTCGTGATCGCCACCGCCTTGCGTCCCGCGACAGCCGGGGGCGCTGCGCCCCCCGGTCCCTCCGCCGCGCTTTGTGCCGTGCGTTGGACAGAAAACAGCAATAAACGACGCCCGGTGGTAATTTCCTTCCGCCACAGGGGATGCTAAAGCCACGTTCAGCCAAAGGAGATCGCCATGCCCGCCTATCGTTCCCGCACAACCACCCATGGACGCAACATGGCAGGCGCTCGTGGCCTGTGGCGTGCAACGGGCGTCAAGGACACTGATTTCGGCAAGCCGATCATCGCCATCGTCAACAGCTTTACCCAGTTCGTGCCGGGCCATGTGCACCTGAAGGATTTGGGCCAGCTGGTCGCGCGCGAGGTCGAGGCCGCAGGCGGGATCGCCAAGGAATTCAACACCATCGCCGTCGATGACGGCATCGCCATGGGCCATGACGGCATGCTGTATTCGCTGCCCTCGCGCGAGATCATCGCCGATTCGGTCGAATACATGGTCAATGCGCATTGCGCCGATGCGATGGTCTGCATCAGCAATTGCGACAAGATCACCCCGGGCATGCTGATGGCATCGCTGCGGCTGAACATCCCCACCGTCTTCGTGTCCGGCGGGCCGATGGAGGCTGGCAAGGTCGTCTTGCAGGACGGGCGGGTCAAGGCGCTGGATCTGGTCGATGCGATGGTCGCGGCAGCCGATGATTCGGTGTCCGAGGCCGATCTTGCCGCGATTGAGCAGGCGGCCTGTCCGACCTGCGGATCCTGTTCGGGCATGTTCACGGCCAA
Source organism: Paracoccus nototheniae (assembly GCF_004335005.1). Taxonomy (GTDB): domain Bacteria; phylum Pseudomonadota; class Alphaproteobacteria; order Rhodobacterales; family Rhodobacteraceae; genus Paracoccus; species Paracoccus nototheniae. The sequence goes on from NZ_RQRT01000063.1 coordinate 9,743, forward strand.
TTCGATGAACTGCCTGACCGAGGCTTTGGGCCTGTCCCTGCCCGGCAACGGATCGACGCTGGCCACCCATGCCGACCGCAAGCGCCTGTTCGTCGAGGCCGGACATCTGATCGTCGATCTGGCCAAGCGCCATTACGAGGATGACGATTTCAGCGTGCTGCCCCGCAATGTCGCCAGCTTTGCGGCCTTTGAGAACGCGATGACGCTGGATATCGCGATGGGCGGATCAACGAATACCGTCCTGCATCTGCTGGCCGCAGCGCATGAGGCCGAGATCGACTTTACCATGTCGGATATCGACCGGCTGTCGCGCAACGTGCCGGTCCTGTGCAAGGTCGCGCCCGCCAAGGATGACGTGCATATGGAGGATGTCCACCGCGCCGGCGGCATCATGGCCATTCTGGGCCAGCTAGACCGGGCCGGTCTGCTGGACACCTCGGTCGGCAGCGTCCATTCGGGCACGCTGGCCAAGGCGCTGGACCGGTGGGACGTGTCGCGCACGACGGCGGCCTCGGTTCATGACTTCTATCGCGCCGCCCCCGGTGGGGTGCCGACCCAGACCGCATTCTCGCAGGCGAATCGCTATGACGATGTGGATCTGGACCGCGAGGGCGGCGTCATCCGGTCGTCGGACCATGCGTTCTCGCGCGATGGCGGGCTGGCGGTGCTGTATGGCAATCTGGCCGAGGATGGCTGCATCGTGAAGACGGCGGGGGTCGATGATTCCAACCTGACCTTTGAAGGCCCGGCGCATATCTTTGAAAGTCAGGATGACAGCGTCAGCGCGATCCTGACCGGCAAGGTCAAGTCAGGTGAGGTCGTGCTGATCCGCTATGAAGGGCCGCGCGGCGGGCCGGGGATGCAGGAAATGCTGTATCCGACCAGCTATCTGAAATCGAAAGGGCTGGGCAAGGAATGTGCGCTGGTCACCGACGGGCGGTTCTCCGGCGGATCGTCGGGGTTGTCCATCGGCCATGTCTCGCCCGAGGCGGCCGAGGGGGGCACGATCGGTCTGGTCGAACAGGGCGATCTGATCCGCATCGACATCCCCAACCGCAAGATCGAGCTGGTCGTCGATGACGCCACGCTGGCCGCGCGCCGCGCCGCGCGCGAGGCCGAAGGGTGGAAGCCCGCCAAGCCCCGCAAGCGCAGGATCACCACGGCGCTGCGCGCCTATGCGGCGATGACCACCAGTGCGGCCAAGGGGGCGGTTCGGGTCATTCCCGAGTAAGGGCGCTGGCCCGAAGGGAGAGAGCCGGGGGCCAGCCCCCGGGCCCCCGGGATATTTTTGCCAAGATGAAAGTCTGTCGTCACGGGATCGGGGCGTTCGTGCCGATCCCGGGCGGGATTACAGGGCGTTGCGCGGCATCGGCAGGGTGCCGTCGTTATAGGCGGACCAATCCTCGATTTCCGGATAGAACTGCCGCCGCCATGCGCGGACGCGCGGGTTCATGCGGCGTCGCCACAAGGGCGGGACCATCGCCAGAAAGGTCATGGCCGGATAGCCCATCGGCAGCTGCGGCGCCTCGTCCGGGCCATAGGTCTGGAGCAGCGGAAAACGGCGGTCGGGCTTGGTGTGGTGATCGGAATGGCGCTGCAGGTTGATCAGCAGCCAGTTGGTCGCCTTGTGGCTGGCATTCCAGCTGTGGCGCGGGCGGACGGGTTCATAGCGCCCCTCGCCCAGATGTTTGCGCGACAGGCCGTAATGTTCGACGTAATTCGTCAGCTCCAGCTGCCAGACGGCGATGAAGGCCTGAAAGACGAAGAGGCCCAGCCCCATCCAGCCGGCCAGCCCGAAGGCCAGGGCCAGCATCCCCAGCTGCAGGACGGCGTAGCGCCAGAAGGGGTTGCGGCGGTCCGTGGGTGTGCGGCCCGCGCGGGCCAGGAACCGCGTCTCGGCAGCCCATGCACTGCGGGGGCCGTCGGTCAGCACGCGCCAGAAAAAGCGGTGAAACCCCTCGTTATAGCGGGCTGACACGGCATCGCGGGGGGTCGAGACCCAGGAATGATGGACCAGCAGATGTTCGGTTCTGAAATGCGAATAGAGAACCGAGGCCAGCAGCAGATCGCCCAGCCAGCGTTCCGCAGGCGATTTCTGATGCAGGAGTTCATGGGCATAGTTGATGCCGATGCTGCCGGACACGACGCCGATGGCAAAGAACAGGCCCAACGCCTCCCATCCCGAGAGATGGGCGGAGCGGCCCATGACCGCGATGCAGCCGAAGATCGCGGCGAATTGCAGCGGGAACCAGATCAGCGTCACGGCACGGTGCCAGAACAGCTGGTCCGTGCCGGTCTGGGGGTCGGGGTTATCCTCGTTCAGGCCCAGAACCCCGTCCAGCGCGGTCGTCAGATACCACGCATAGACCGGCACCAGCAGCCACCACGCCCCCCCCTGCCACGCGGCCAGCACGATCAGCGGGATCAGCGCGACCGACATCCAGAACGGCGCGGCGGGTGGCAGGCGGGACGGGGCTGGGGGTGCAGAGTCGCTCATGTCGCGATGCTAGACCTTCAGATGCGGCTGCGCCATATCCCAGACCTTGCGCATCAGGCCGGGCAGGGCCTCGCGGTCGATGTGACGCAGGGGGATCAGCTCGGCCCGGGTCGGATTGCCGGTCAGATCACCAAGGCAGACGGTCAGATCCAGCGAGAAATGGGTGAAGACATGGCGCACCTGCCCGATATCGCGCCAGTCCGCCGGGCCGGGCGGCGGCAGGTCGCGCCCGTCCCAGCCTGCCGAGGGGAAGGTCAGCGTGCCGCCCAGCAGCCCCTTGGGCGGGCGATGTTCCAGCAGCAGCGCGTCGCCCTGCCGGGCCAGCCAGACCACGCCCTGACGTTCGGGCTTGGGCGCCTTGGGGGTCTTGCGGGGCAGATCGGCGGCGATGCCCTGCCGGTGCGCGTCGCATTGGGCGTTGATCGGGCAGAGGGCGCAGACGGGTTTGCGCGGCGTGCAGATCGTCGCGCCCAGATCCATCATCGCCTGTGCGTAATCGCCGGGCCTTTGCGCGGGCGTCAGGGTTTCGGCCAGCGCCACCAGATCGGGTTTCGCGCGGGGCAGGGGCGTCTGAACCGCAAACAGGCGCGAGACGACGCGTTCGACATTGCCGTCCACCACCGTTTCGGGGCGGTCAAAGGCGATCGCCGCGATCGCGGCCGAGGTATAATGCCCGATGCCGGGCAGCGCCATCAGCCCCGCGCGGGTGTCGGGAAAGCCGCCCAGATCCGCCACCGCGCGGGCGCAGGCCAGCAGATTGCGGGCGCGGGCGTAATAGCCCAGCCCGGCCCATTCGCCCATCACCTGCGCGTCAGACGCCGCCGCCAGCGACCGGATATCGGGCCAAAGCGCGGTGAATCGCAGGAAATACGCCTTGACCGCTGCGACGGTGGTCTGTTGCAGCATCACCTCGGACAGCCAGATGCGATAGGGGTCGGCAGGGGCGCCGCCGGGGGGCATGCGCCAGGGCAGGACGCGGGCATGGCGGTCGTACCATGCCAGAAGGTCGGGGGCGATCACCTTGCTTTCACGCAATTATGTGGGCTCTTTCGGACAGGCGCGCTTTCATCCGGGGGGATGGCTGGCTAAGGATATGGGGGTGATAGCAGCAAAGGCGCCCATGGCCCACCCATCCGCCCCCATCTCCGGCAGCCCCGACGCGCGGCCCCAGACCCGGTTCCGCCGCCGCAACCGCGGGTTTCAGGCGGCGGCGACGCTGATGGCCGACCGGGTGCAGAAGGCTGCCGAGGGTCGCGGCTTTGCCGTGGCCCGCCTGCTGACCAACTGGCCCGAGATCGCGGGCCCCCAGCTGGCCGCCGTGACCCGCCCGGTCCGCATCAGCCACAGCCGGGGCGGGTTCGGCGCCACGCTGACGCTGCTGACCACCGGCCCGATGGCCCCCATGGTCGAGATGCAGCTGCCGCAGCTGCGCGACCGGGTGAATGCCTGTTACGGCTATAACGCCGTGCAGCGCATCACCCTGACCCAGACCGCCGCCTCGGGCTTTGCCGAGGGGCAGGCGGCCTTTGTCCATGCGCCCCGCGCGCCCAAACCCCCCGATCCGGCACTGCTGGAACGGGCGGCGGGCATCGGACAACAGTTCGACGATCCGGGTCTGGCACAGGCGATGGCGCAACTGGCGCTGAACGTCGCCAGCCGCAAGACCTGACCCGACCCGATATGAAAGCCCTGAAAGGAAGTCCCATGTTTCTCCGCTCTGCCGCAGCCGTCTTTGCGCTGACCTTTGCCCTGCCCGCGCTGGCGCAGGATGCCGCCGCCACGCCCGAAACCCTGCCCGATATCGCGCAAGGGGCCGAGGATGCGCCGCTGACCATCGTGGAGTATGCCAGCTTTACCTGCGGGCATTGCGCGAATTTCCACAGCGATGTCTATCCGCAGCTGAAATCCGAATACATCGACACGGGCAAGGTCCGCTTTGTGCAGCGCGATGTCTATTTCGACCAGCCGGGCCTGTGGGCCGGGATTCTGGCGCGCTGCGGCGGGGATGAGAAATTCTATCCGGTGGCCGACATGCTGTTCGACGAACAGTCCGAATGGCTGGCCGGCGGCTCGGGTGACGAGATCGCGGCCAATCTGCGCCGCATCGGCCTCAAGGCCGGTATGACCGAGGATCAGATGAACGCCTGCTGGGAAGACACCGGCAAGGTCGAACAGCTGATCGCGACCTTCCAGGCCAATGCGACCGCGGACGGGATCGAGGCGACGCCGACCTTCATCATCGGCGGCGACAAGGTGTCGAACCAGCCCTGGGACAGCATGAAAGAGGTCATCGACGAAAAGCTGGCCGAAGCCGCCCCGGCCGAGTGATCCTGGGCCCCGTTTTGGGCGGGCTTTGGCCACGCACCTTTCGGGGAATTGATTTCTGCCCGGTCCGGCAGCACTGTTGACGCGCGGCGCAATGCCGCGCGTCAACAAAGCGGGCCACCATGATTCAGGAATTCAAGACATTCATCGCCCGGGGCAATGTCATCGACCTTGCCGTCGGCATCATCATCGGCGCCGCCTTTACCGGCATCGTCAATTCGCTGGTTGTCGATCTGATCAACCCGATCCTGGGACTGATGACCGGCGGCATCGATTTCACTGACAAATATGCGGTTCTTTCCGGCACTGTGGCCGATGGTGCCAGCCTGACGGCGGCGCGCGATTCGGGCGCGGCGATCTTTGCCTATGGATCGTTTCTGATGGCGGTTCTGAATTTCATGATCGTCGCATGGGCGGTGTTTTTGCTGGTCAAGGGCGTGAACCGCCTGCAGCGCGTTGCCATCCGCGAAAAGAAGGCCGAAGAGGCCGTGGCCCCCAACGGCCCCAGCCAGGAGGAACTGCTGGCCCAGATCCGCGACCTGCTGGCCGACCGCGCCAGCCCGGTCTGATCAGGACCGGACCGGCCTTGCCGCCCGTCACATCCCCAGCAGATCGGCGGGGGTGACGGCCTCCAGCCCAAGCGCCTCGCCCACCGGGGGCGAGGTCAGCTGCCCCTCGTGCACGGCCAGACCCGCGCGCAGATGCGCATCCTCGGTGATTGCCCGCCGCCAGCCCTTGTCGGCCAGCGCTAGCAGATGCGGCATGGTCACATTCCCAAGCGCCTGCGTCGCCGTGCGCGCCACCGCGCCGGGCATATTGGCCACGCAGTAATGCACGATGCCGTCCACCTCATAGATCGGATCGTGATGGGTGGTCGCGCGCGAGGTCTCGAAGCAGCCGCCCTGATCGATAGCCACATCGACCAGCACGGCGCCGGGCGGCATGGTGGACAGCTGGTCGCGGCTGATCAGCCGGGGCGCTGCGGCGCCGGGGATCAGCACGGCGCCGATGACCATGTCGGCTTGGCGGATCGCCTCGGCCGTGGCGGCGGCGCTGGCGAACTGGGTGGTCAGGCGGCCCATGAAAATGTCGTCCAGAAAGGACAGGCGCGGCACCGACCGGTCCATGACCGTCACATTCGCGCCCATGCCTGCGGCCACCCGCGCCGCTGCGGTGCCGACAACGCCGCCGCCGATGACCAGCACATTCGCGGGCCGCACGCCGGGCACGCCGCCCATCAGCACGCCGCGCCCGCCATTGGCCTTTTGCAGCGCCCATGATCCGACCTGAGGCGCCAGACGCCCCGCCACTTCGGACATGGGCGCCAGCAGGGGCAGGCCGCCGCGGCCATCGGTCACGGTCTCATAGGCGATGGCGGTGACGCCGCTGTCCAGCAGGTCGCGGGTCTGGGCAGCATCGGGGGCCAGATGCAGATAGGTGAACAGGATTTGCCCCCGGGCCAGCATCCGCCGTTCCGCCGGTTGCGGTTCCTTGACCTTGATGATCAGCTGCGCATCGCCAAAGACCGACGCCGCATCGGGCACGATTTGCGCCCCGGCGGCGACGTAATCCTCATCCGCAAAGCCCGCACCCTCGCCCGCCCCGGTCTGGACCAGCACCTGATGGCCGCGCCCCACGGCCTCGGCGGCGGCGGCGGGGGTCAGGCCCACGCGGAATTCCTGTGGCTTGATCTCTTTCGGGCATCCGATTTTCATGGCTCTCTTCCCTCTATGATCGGTCCATCCTGTCACTCATGGGCCGCAAGGTGCTGCGAAGCTGCGGGCCTTTGTCCGATGCGGGTCGAAGAACCTTCTGGAAACCGGCGCAAAGATCGAAGAAACTGCCGCCATGGCCGATCTTGACGCAACAGACCGACGCATCCTGTCCCTTCTTCAGAAAGAGGGGCGAATCAGCAATGCCGAACTGGCGCTGCGCGTGCACCTGTCCCCCTCGGCCTGCCACAGGCGGGTTCAGCGGCTGGAAGAGGCGGGCGTGATCGCCGGCTATGTGGCGCTGCTGGATGCGCGCGCGCTGCGCCGTCAGACGACCGTCTTTGTTGAAATCACCCTGTCGGGACAGGCCGACGAGGTTCTGGACGCGTTCGAGCGTGGCGTGCGCACCATCCCCGACGTTTTGGAATGCCACCTGATGGCGGGCACGGCGGATTATCTGCTGAAGATCGTGGTCGAGGATACTGACGATTTCGCCCGCATCCACCGCCAGCACCTGTCGCGCCTGCCGGGCGTGGCGCAGATGCATTCCAGCTTTGCCCTGCGCACGGTGTTCCGCACGACGGCGATCCCCGTCTGACATCGCGGTCTGACATCGCCGTCGGAAAGGGCCTTCGGACCCCTTGGGCCGATCTGCGCGTTATACAAGCAGACATAAGTTCAAGGGAGATGAGACCGATGACCACTCCGTTCAAGACCCTGCTTCTGGGGGCAAAGATCGCCGCAGCATCCGGCCTTCTGGCCACGACCGCGATCGCGCAGACGACGACCATCGACACGCCGCAGGGCAACACCGTGGTCGTCCCCGATGACGCGCTGGAGGAACAGCCCTCGGGCGGGTTCATCAGCGAAAGCGATTATCCCCGTTTTGAAAGCATCGAGAATTATCAAGAAATCGCCGACACACTTGGCGATCAGGGATATTCCGATATCACGATCCTGCGCGAAGGTCCGATCCTGACGGTGAATGCGCAACGTGCCGGGCAGCCGATCGAGCTGGTCTATTCCACCGCCAATGCGCGGCTGGTCTCGGTCGATGGGGTCGAGACGCGGGCGGACCCGGAAGGCTCGTCCGGAGCGGATTCGGTGACGAGTTCCGGGTCGGCCGCGCCGGGTGGCGCGGACGGGTCGGATGGCGGCATAGATGGCGGCATGGATGGCGGCGGTGACAGCGACGGAGAGACCGGCGGTGGCGACGGCGCAGGCAACGACGGCGCGGATGGCGGCGATACCGATGGCGGTGATGCCGGAGGGGACAGCGATTCGGATGGTGGCGGGACCGGCGGCAGCGATGGCGCGGATGGCGGCTCCGGCGACGGTTCGGGCGGAGATTCGGACGGCGGGTCAGACGGCGGGTCGGATGGCGGCTCAGGCGGTGATTCGGGCGGCGAATCGGATGGTGGTTCTGACGGTGGGTCCGACAGCAACGGCTGATCGCGGTCCGCGGCCCATGACGGCATCGCAAACCGTCTGAGATGAAGAAAACCCCCGCGACATGCCGTCGCGGGGGTTTTCAAATGACACAAGTACGCGTCGTCTTACAGCGCGCCTTCGCGCTGTGCCTTTTTACGGGCCAGCTTGCGGGCACGGCGAACGGCCTCGGCCTTTTCACGGGCTTTCTTGACCGACGGCTTCTCGAAATGTTGCTTGAGCTTCATTTCGCGGAAGACACCTTCGCGCTGAAGTTTTTTCTTCAGAGCACGAAGCGCCTGTTCGACGTTGTTGTCGCGAACATTGACCTGCATGTGGTTGTCACCACCTTCCTAGGTTAGAGTTGATAGATTGCAGGAAGCGTCCCCTAACATCGACGGGGGCATTTGTCCAGACGAGGTATGCCATGACCCAGACCGACCGCGACGCGCTGCTGAATGCCGCGCTGATCCATGTGCCCTTCGAGGGGATGAACGATCTGGCGCTGGCCGTCGGGGCGCGCGACATCGGCATGTCGCCCGCGCTGGTCCGGGTGCATTTCCCGCAGGGTGGCGCCGGGCTGGCCGCCGCCTATCACCGCCGCGCCGATCAGGACCTGCGTCGGGCGCTGGCTGCGACCCCCCCGCAGGGGCGGTTCCGCGACCGGGTGGCGGGCGCGCTGTGGCAGCGGCTGGAGCTGGTCGATCCCGAACTGGTGCGCGCAGGTGCGGCAACGCTTGCGCTGCCACAGAATGCGGCGCTGGCCTCGCGGCTGGTCTGGGAAACGGCGGATGCGATCTGGACGGGCTTGGGCGACCGGTCCGACGATGTGAACTGGTATTCCAAGCGCGCGACCCTGTCGGCAGTCATCTCGGCCACGGTGCTGTTCTGGCTGGGCGACGACTCCGAGGGCCGGGCCGAGACGCGCGGTTTCATTGATCGCCGCATCGACGGGGTCATGAGCCTGGAGACCGTCAAGGCGCGGCTGCGCAAACTGCCCGGTGCCGCCCGGCTGGCGGATGCGGCCTTTGGCTGGATCAGGGCGCCGCGCGACCGCGCCCTGCCCGGCAAGACCCGGTAAGGAGAGATCATGTTTCCCGATACCATGACGGCGGTGCAGATCGCCGCCCCCGGCGCGGCCGATCAGCTGCGCACGACCACCCGCCCGGTGCCGGTGCCCTGCCACGATCAGATCCTGATCCGGATCGCCTATGCGGGCGTGAACCGCCCCGATGTGCTGCAACGCGCGGGCAGCTATGACCCGCCGCCCGGCGCCTCGGACCTGCCGGGGCTGGAGGCCTCGGGCGAGATCGTCGGCATGGGCGCGGGCGTCACCCGCTGGCGCAAAGGCGAACAGGTCTGCGCCCTGCTGCCCGGCGGCGGCTATGCCGAATATGCCGTCTGCCATGCCGATCACGCCCTGCGCATCCCGCGCGGCGTCACCCTGCGCGAAGGGGCCTGCCTGCCCGAAACCGCCTTTACCGTCTGGTCCAATGTCGTCCAGCGCGGTCGCCTGACCGGAGGAGAGCGGTTTCTGGTCCATGGTGGCACCTCGGGCATCGGCATGATGGCGATCCAGATCGCCCGCGCCCTTGGCGCCCGCGTCTTTGCCACCGCGGGCAGCGAGGATAAATGTGCCGCGATCCGTGCGCTTGGCGCGACGGCGATCAACTATCACGATCAGGATTTCACCAAGGTTCTGGCTGGGGCAGGGGGCGCCGATCTGATCCTGGACATGGTCGGTGGCAGCTATATCCCGCGCAACATCAAATCCCTGGCGCTGGACGGGCGGCTGGTGATGATCGCCTTTCTGGAAGGGCCGAAGGTCGAGCTGAATTTTGCCCAGATCATGGTAAACCGCCTGACGGTGACCGGCGCGACGCTGCGCCCGCAATCCGATGTCGCCAAGGCCGAGATCGCCGATCAGCTGCGCAAGCAGCTGTGGCCGATGATCGCGGCGGGATCGGTGGGCGTCACCATCGACAGCGAATTTCCCTTGGCGGACGCCGCCGAGGCGCATCTGCGCATGGAAAGCAGCGCCCATATCGGCAAGATCGTCCTGAAGGTCCGGGGGGATGCGGCCTGACGGACGGCGCTTTGCGCCTTGGGCGGGCAGCCGTGCAGAACGCTGCCATGGTGGTGCCTGAAAAGGCTTTCGTCGCACAGGGTTTCCCCGGAAGGTGGTCGTGCAATGGATCGCAAGGAACTGCATCATGATGACCCCGGCCACCCTGACCGCCCGCCTGATCGCGGTGATCGAAGATGACATCCTGCCCCTGACCGCGCAGGGCGTGGCCGGGGGCAACAAGGTCTTTGGCGCCGCGATCCTGCGCAAATCCGATCTTTCGCTGGTTCTGGCCGAAACCAACTACGAGACTGAAAGTCCCTTGTGGCACGGCGAAATTCACACGCTGCAGCGGTTCTACGAGATGCCCGACCGCCCGGCGACGACCGATCTGATTTTCCTCAGCACACACGAGCCCTGCACCATGTGCATGTCGGCGATCACCTGGGCCGGGTTCGACAATTACTATTACTTCTTCAGCCACGAGGATTCGCGCGACGCCTTTGCGATCCCCCATGATCTGCGGATCATGCAGGAACTGTATGGCCTGCCGCCCGGTGGCTATCGCCGCGACAATGCCTTCTGGCAGGCCCGCGACATCGGGCAGATGGCCGCGTCCGAGGATGCGCCCTTGCGCGACGATCTGCTGGCGCGGATCGCGGCCATCCGGGCGCGCTATGCCGATCTGTCGGCGGCCTATCAGACCGGCAAGGGCGATAATGACATCCCGCTGAACTGACCGTTCAGCGCACGGCCTCCATCAGGACGCGCGGCAGCGGGCAGTCGCGCCTTGTGTCGGGGGCGCAGGCGCGGGGCTGCAGATCGCGGGTCAGGCAGATGCGCAGTTCGGTCAGGGCCGTGTCGCGGCAGATGACGGTGATGCCATCGGCCTCAATGCCCGGATTGGCCTCCAGAAACGCCTCTTCGACGACGCCGGGGGGCAGGGTCACATCGCGGGCCAGATCGTCGAAGACCGGCGGGATGGTCACGGTCGCCGCCGCCTGCCGGGTCGCCGTGTAATAATCCGCCGCCGACAGGCCCGAACAGCGGCCATGTTTCTGCCATTGATACCAGGCCAGACCGCCCGACCCCATCACATCGGCCATCGCCGCGCTGTCGCGGCGCGACGGATCGCGCTGGCGCGTCGGGCAATCCTGGGGCCAGCCGCGTTCGTGCTGGGGCCACAGCCCGTGGACGGTAAAGTCGCGCCCGGTGCCATCCCGGCATTCCGGGGCGTCGCGCGCGTCGCCCGTGCGGCTGCACCAGCCGGGCTGCCAGCTGAGCGCCAGGACGTAATAGTCGAACTGGCCCGCGATATCGCGCGCAAGCGCCGGGCCGGTCGTCGCGGGGGCCAACAGCAGGGCCAGCATGGTGATCATCTGTCGCATGCGGGTCAGGATAGCCCGGTTATGGCAGCGGCGCATCGGTGCAATCGTGCGAATCCTCTTTTCTCTGGGCCGTGGAATCGCTATATCACCCGGCAATTCCCCCCGAAAACGAGGAATGGCAGCCGCCAAAGCCGTTTTTCCGGCCCTCACCCCCATGTTCGGGACACAAAGACACGCGAAGGAGACTGACATGAGCAAGCCGCTGATGGCCAAGGCCACTGCCGTCTGGCTGGTCGACAACACGACGCTCAGCTTCAAGCAGATCGGCGATTTCTGCGGTCTGCACGAGCTTGAGGTTCAGGGCATTGCCGATGGCGACGTCGCCGCCGGCGTCAAGGGATACGACCCCGTGGGGTCCAACCAGCTGGACCCCGAGGAAATCAAACGTGCCGAGGCCAGCCCCACCTATCGGATGCGTCTGAAGCACAATCCCGCCGCCGAGGGCGAGGAAAAGCGCCGCGGGCCGCGCTATACGCCCTTGTCCAAGCGTCAGGACCGCCCCGCCGCGATCCTGTGGCTGGTCAAGTTCCACCCGGAACTGGCCGATGCGCAGGTGGCCAAGCTGGTCGGCACGACCAAGCCGACCATCGCCTCGATCCGCGAGCGCACGCATTGGAACATCGGCAACATCCAGCCGATCGACCCGGTCGCGCTTGGCCTGTGCCGCCAGACGGAACTGGACGCTGCCGTTCAGAAGGCTGCCAAGAAGAAGGCATCCGAAGGCGGCGTGATGACGGACGACGAACGGCGCAAGCTGGTCAGCACCGAAACCTCGCTGGCCATGGCCGACGAGCCGCGCATGCCCAGTTCCATCGCCGGGCTGGAGCATTTCAGCCTGTCTCGCGACGAGGGTCGGCCCGAACCCAAGCGCGATGCCGACAGCTTCTTCAACCTGCCCGACGCGGATGCCGAGGACGAGGATGAAGACGAGGGCGGTCGCCGCTGATCGCCTTCGCCGGACCAAATATGGGTTCGGGCCTGAAAATGGTCCGGACATGAAAAAAGGCCGGCGCAATGCCGGCCTTTTCGCGTTCAGGTGATGCTTGGGGTCAGCCGCGACCGCGGATCGCGCGATAGCCCCAGATCAGGATACACGCGCCGATGACCGCGACGATCAACTGGCCGATGACGCCATAGGCGGTCGTGCCCATGACCATCCGCAGGATTGCGTTACCGACGATGGCACCCAGAATACCCAGGATGATGTTCGTCAGCAGACCGTGATTGGTCTTCATGATCTGTTCAGCGATCCAGCCTGCGATTGCACCCAGAATGATCGAAAGAATCCAGCCCATACCAGCCATGTGGTGTCCCCTTGAAATGCCTGTGGACCACCCCTGCGGCAGCCCGTCGCATTCCTAATGCAACTGGGGACGGTTCCGTTCCCGATGACGGCAACGGAACCGCGACTGTTGGAAAACCGTCACATAAGGGGATCAGACCGACAGGCAGATGTATTTCATCTCCAGATAGTCATCCAGCCCGTGATGGCTGCCCTCGCGGCCCAGTCCCGACTGCTTGACGCCGCCGAAGGGCGCCACCTCGGTCGAGATGATGCCGGTGTTCACGCCGACGATGCCGTATTCCAGCGCCTCTTGGACGCGGGTGATGCGGCCGATGTCGCGGGCATAGAAATAGGCGGCAAGCCCGAAGATGGTGTTGTTCGCGGCCTCGACCGCCTCGTCTTCGGTGTCAAAGCGGAACAGCGGTGCCAGAGGACCAAAGGTTTCCTCGGTCGCGACCTTCATGTCGGCGGTGACGCCGGTGACGACGGTCGGCTGAAAGAACAGCCCCTCCATCCGGGCGCCGCCGGTCACGACCGTGCCGCCGCCCTCGGTGACGTTGCGGATGTGATCCTCGACCTTTTCGACGGCCTTTTCGTTGATCAGCGGGCCGGTTGTGGTGCCGTCTTCCAGCCCGTCGCCGACGCGCAGCTTGTCCACCGCCGCCGCCAGCTTTTGGGCAAAGGCGTCATAGACCCCCGATTGCACATACAGCCGGTTGGCGCAGACGCAGGTCTGGCCGTTGTTGCGGAATTTCGACGCCATCGCGCCTTCGACCGCCGCATCCAGATCGGCATCGTCAAAGACGATAAAGGGCGCGTTGCCGCCCAGCTCCATGCTGCATTTCATGACCTGTTCGGCGGCCTGACCCAGCAGGATGCGCCCCACCCCGGTCGAGCCGGTGAAGGTCAGCTTGCGCACGACCGGGTTTTCGCAGAATTCTTTGCCGATATCGCTGGCCCGCGACGATGGGATGATCGACAAAATGCCCTTGGGCAGGCCGGCGCGTTCGCCCAGAACCGCCATGGCCAGCGCCGACAGCGGCGTTTCCGTCGCCGGACGGGCGACGAAACCGCAGCCCACGGCCAGCGCGGGCGCCGCCTTGCGCGCGATCATCGCGTTGGGGAAATTCCACGGCGTGATCGAACCCACGACGCCGATGGGCTGGCGGATCACGGTCAGACGCTTGTCGGCCTGATGGCCGGGGATGGTTTCGCCATAGACACGCTTGGCCTCTTCACCGAACCACTCGACGAAGCTGGCGCCATAGGCGATCTCGCCCTTGGCCTCGGCCAGCGGCTTGCCCTGTTCGGCGGTCAGGATGATGCCCAGATCGTTTTGGGCGGCCATCATCAGATCGTACCATTTGCGCAAAATTTGGGCACGTTCCTTGGCGGGGCGGGCGGCCCAGTCCTTGCGCGCGATCTCTGCCGCATCGATGGCGCGGGCGGTCTCGGCCCGGCCCAGATCGGCGACATGGGCGATCACGTCGCCCCGGGCGGGGTTCGTCACCTCGAACGTGGCGCCGTCATCGGCATCGACCCATTCGCCCGCCACGAAAGCACGGGTTTCCAGCAGCGAGGGGTCGCTGAGAAGGGATTTCAGGTCGGTGGCATGCTTGGTCATGGCGTCCTCGGAGGAAGAAGATGGGAATGGGGGCGTGTTTCCGGCGCAGATGATCACGCCCGGCGATGCTTGTCAAAACCGTCCGGTCGGGGGCGGGACGTGCAGGATGACGGAAATGTGATGCTGACGGCTTGCACGGTCTGCAACCCGGATCAGGTGCAGGCGTTGCATCTGCAATCGTCAGGCTGTCCCTCTTGGCGATCTCTCGGGGGCGGTGCGCTGGTCGCGCCGCCCTTTTTCTATGGGAAGTCCTGTGGAAAGCGGGACTTCCAGCAGGGCTGCACGTCGCCGGGCTGCGAGGCTGCGGCATGAACGCCCCGCGCGATGGCCCGCGCCAGAACGCAGGCCGCCGCATGGCCAAGCGCAAATGCGTCCGCCACCGGATCGGCCAGAGGCCGCGCCCCGGTCGAGACGGCAAAGACCAGATCGCCGTCCAGCGGCGTGTGGCTGGGCACCAGCGCGCGGGCCAGCCCGTCATGGGCGGCGATCGCCATGCGCTGCAGGCCCGCCTTGTCCAGCGCCGCATCGGTGGCGACGATGGCGATGGTCGTCGCCTCGCCAAGCCGTTTTGCCGGGGGTGGTTCGTGATCTGCGGGAAAGCGGCGGGGCAGGCCGAGGCCGCCGAATTCTGTCCCCAGCTCCCACGGGGCGGCCCAGAAATGCGGGCCATCGCCGACCGTCGCCTGCCCAAGCGCATTGACCACGACCAGCGCCCCCACCGTCGCCCCGCCCGCC
>NZ_RQRT01000064.1 GCF_004335005.1 Paracoccus nototheniae
ATCCAGCGGGGTGTCGGGGGCCGGGGGATGGGCCATCCAGACATGGCCGCAGCGATTGCACGACACCTGACGTCCGGCCACGGGGATCGCGCCCTGTGGCAGCGTGAATTGCGCGCCGCAGCCTGAACAGATCAACTTGATTTCAGCCATGCCACCCTCGCAATCGTCGCTGCCTTGTTCTATCAAGCGCGGGTCCGGCTTCCAAGCCGCCGGACGGCAGGTCCCGCGTCAGACGGGCCGTAACGGAAATGAGGTTCGCGTGATCGAGATGCGGGAGGTGGGCTTCGGCTACCACGGACAGGCCGAGCTGCTGTCGGGCATGACCCTGACCCTGCAGCCGGGCATGTTCCATTTCCTGACCGGGCCGTCAGGATCGGGCAAGACCACGCTGCTGAGGCTGTGCTATGCGGATCTTCTGCCCAGTTCGGGGCAGATGACGGCATTCGGGGCCGATCTGCGCAGCCTGTCGCGCGACCAGATCGCCGATCTGCGCCGCCGCGTTGGCGTGGTCCATCAGGATCCGCAGTTTCTGGACCACCTGCCGGTCGCCGAAAACGTGGCCCTGCCCCTGACCGTTGCCGGGGAAGAGGTCGATATGGAGGCGCTGCGCGATCTGTTGGGCTGGGTGCAGTTGTCCCAGCATGCCCGCGCGCTGCCGCCGTCCCTGTCGGGCGGCGAACGCCAGCGCGCCGCGCTGGCCCGGGCGGTGATCCTGTCGCCCGATCTGGTGCTGGCGGATGAACCCACGGGCAATCTGGACTGGGACATGTCGATGCGGCTGATGCAGCTGCTGATCGAGTTGAACAAATCGGGCAAGACCGTGCTGGTCGCGACCCATGACCTGAACCTGATCCGCGCCACCAAGGCGCAGGTGACGGCGCGGGTGCTGCGGATCTCGGGCGGCAATCTGCAACTGGCGGGGGCGGATCTGTGATGGGCCGGAATTTTCGCGGGCTGAACCTGTCGATCCTGTGGCAGGGGCTGGCAGGGGCCGAGGGCGGCAAGGGCGACCGGATCGTCCCTCCGACCGGCTTCACCGCCCAGCTGACCTTGTTTTCTGCCGGTGCGATGGCGTTTCTGGCGGTCTTTGCGCTGGCCCTGGCGCTGGCGACGGGGCGGCTGGCCGACCGGTGGGCGTCCGAACTGGCGGGCAGCGTGACGGTGCGCGTCAGCGCCCCGGTCGCGGATCAGGAGGCGCAGGTGCAGGGCGCCCTGTCGATCCTGTCCGAGACGCCCGGCGCGGGCCAGCCCCGGCTGCTGCCCCAGGATGAGCTGGCCGACCTGCTGGAGCCGTGGTTCGGCCCCGACATGCCCGTCGATGCGCTGCCCGTGCCCGCGCTGATCGATCTGCCCGTCACGGGCGACGATTTTGACGCCGAGGGTCTGCGCCTGCGGCTGGAGGCCGAGGCGCCCGGCGCGGTGCTGGATGATCATACCGAATGGCGCAGGCCGCTGGTCTCGGCGGCGAACCGGCTGCGGATGCTGGGCATCGTGTCGCTGTTGCTGATCGGGGCGGCATCGGCCGCGATGATCACGCTGGCGGCCAAGGCGGCGCTGGCGGCGAACGGTCAGGTGATCCGCGTCCTGCGCCTGATCGGCGCGCGCGATCTGACCATCGCCACGGCCTTTGTGCGGCGCTTTACGCGGCGCGCGGCGGTGGGATCGGTGATCGGGACGCTGGCCGGGATGGGTTGCGTGGCGCTGTTGCCCGGGGCCAGTGCGGCGGGCGGGTTCATGACCGGGCTTGGCTTTCAGGGCTGGGACTGGCTGATGCCGATGACCATCCCGCTGATCGCGGCGGGGCTGGCCTTCGTGGCGACCCGGTGGGCGGCGCTGACCATGCTGGACGCGGTCAGATGAGCGGCCCGTCCGGCGCCCGACCGGCGCCGCTGACCGTCTGGCAATATCTGCGCAACGTCTTGTTCTATGTGCATATCGCCATCGCCACGCTGGTGATCGGGCTGGCGGGCCTGCCCGCGCTGCGCCGCGGGCGCGAGGGCGCCAACCGGATCGCCACGCGCTGGATCGGGCATATGGTCTGGTCGGCGCGCGTCTATCTGGGCCTGACCTGCGAGATCCGTGGTACGCCGCCCACCGAGGACTGCATCGTCGCGGCCAAGCATCAAAGCTTCTGGGACATCCTGATCATCGCCCATGCCGTCCCCCGCCGCGCCTTCATCATGAAGCGCGAGGTGATGCGCGTGCCGGTCATGGGCTGGTATGCGTGGAAGACCGGCTGCATCCCCATCGACCGGGGCCGGGGTCGCGACGCAATGGCGGCGATCTCGACGACCATCAACGCGCGCATGGCAGGCGAGGGGCTGGGGCAGCTGATCATCTATCCCGAGGGCACGCGGACCCTGCCGGGGCAGCGCCGACCCTATAAGCAGGGGGTGGCGACGATCCGTTCGGGCACCGGCCTGCCTGTGGTGCCGGTCGCGGTCAATACCGGCATGTTCTGGCCCCGCAGCGGATGGGGCATCCGGTCAGGCCGCGCGGTGGTCGAGTTCCTGCCGGTGATCGGCCCCGACGTGCCATCCGAGGGTCTGCTGCCCCGGCTGGAGGCCGAGATCGAGACCCATTCCGACCGCCTGATGGCCGAAGCCGGGCTGGCTTTGCCATCATCGACCGTGTCGGACGACGCCGATGGCGCCGCCCGTGATCAGGATCATCTCAGCTCGTAATAGCGGGGCACATGCGGGCCTGCGGGCGGCAGGCCGATGTCACGCCGCATGTGCGGGCTGAGCAGGTAAGGGTCGGGTGGCCTTGGCCGTCTGCGCCGAGGCAGCAGCGCCGCGCGGATCGCGGCCCAAAGGACCGCCGTCGCACCATGGCGTGCGATCAGACGGTGCATGGCGGGCCGCAGGCGGGCGGTTTGCGGATGCAGATCAGCAATCATCGGTTCTCTCCGGAACAGGGACCGGCAAAGCCATGGGGGCCTTGGACGGTTCGGTTGGGTGGATGGTTGGGGGATGACGCCATGCGGACAGGCCCGCGCGATGCGGTCAGGTCAGGTTACAGCGTCGGTGGGGTCTGCCTTGGCAGGCGGCGATCAGGACAGCGTGCGCTGTCGCGATGTGCCGTTGCGCATCTGGACGGGGGTGAAATGCATCTTGATCATTCGCCCCTCCTTTTATCGCGCATGGTTGCGGGCAGAGTTGCAAGCTGCCGCAGCGCCGCAAATCGCACAAGGTGGCATGGCAAGACAGCCGCGTCGTTCTGACGCGGCTGTTGCCGATCTATCACAGTTGCGTGAGTTTCAGGCAGCCAGGCCCCGCGACCCCATCGCCAGAAACTTGGCGCGGCGGTCCTTGACCAGTTCGGCGGGCTTGAGGCCCTTGAGTTCGTCCAGCATGGCCGCGATCTGCAGGCCGACGGCAGAGATTGCCTCGGCAGGTGCACGCTGCGCGCCGCCCAGAGGTTCGGGGATGATCGCGTCGATGACGGCCAGCTTTTTCAGATCCTGCGCGGTCAGGCGCAGCGCCTCGGCCGCGTCGCGCATCTTTTCGGCATCCTTCCACAGGATCGAAGCGCAGCCCTCGGGCGAGATGACCGAATAGATCGAATGTTCCAGCATGGCGATGCGGTTGGCGGTGGCAAAGGCCACGGCGCCGCCCGATCCGCCCTCGCCGATGATGACGCTGACCAACGGTACGCCGATTTCAAGGCATTTCATCGTGCAGCGGGCGATCGCCTCACTTTGGCCGCGTTCCTCGGCACCCTTGCCGGGATAGGCGCCGGGCGTGTCGACCAGCGTGATCACCGGCAGGCCGAACCTGTGCGCCATGTCCATCAGCCGGATGGCCTTGCGATACCCCTCGGGGCGGGCCATGCCGAAATTGTGGTGGATGCGGGATTTGGTGTCATTGCCCTTTTCATGGCCGATGACCATGCAGGGCGCGTCGTTGAAGCGCGCAAGGCCGCCCATCACCGCGTGATCGTCGCCAAAGGCGCGGTCGCCTGCCAGAGGCGTGTAATCGGTGAAGAGCGCGGCGATGTAATCGCTGCAATGGGGCCGGTCGGGATGGCGCGCCACCTGCGTCTTGCGCCACGGGTTCAGCGATTTGTAGAGGTCGCGCAGAAGATCGGCGGATTTGCGGTCCAGCGCCGCGGCCTCTTTCTCGACATCGACGGCCCCTTCGCCCTTGCGGGCCATGGCGCGCAGTTCCTCGGCCTTGCCCTCGATATCGGCGAGCGGTTTTTCGAAATCCAGATAGACCATGCGGGATGCCTTTGGGGTTCGGGTTGGGGCTGTATAGGACGGCTTGGGATGGGTTGCAACGCGGGGGCGCGAGCCTCCGGGAACCGCGATGGCGGTGAGGGGGGCAGGGGGCGCTCGCGCCCCCTCTTGGCCGTGCCGGCCAATTCACCCCCTGAGGATATTGGGGCCAAGATGAAGGGGCGGGGCCTATTGCAGGTCGGCGAAGGCGGCCTGCAGGCGGGCCACGGCCTCGGTCACGCGGGTGCGGGGGGTGGCGATGTTGAAGCGCAGGAAGCTGTCGCCGCCCCTGCCGAAGGTGGGGCCGTGATTGGCCGCGATCCGCGCGGTCTGTTCGACGCGGGCCGTGACCTCGGCCATGGTCATCCCGGTGCCTGCGAAATCGACCCATGACAGATAGGTGGCTTGCAGGGGCATCGAGGCGAGACCGGGGATGGCATTCACGCCCTGATCGAAGATCCGGCGGTTTCCGTCGAGATAGGTCATCAAGGCATCGACCCAGGCCGCGCCTTCGGGCGAATAGGCGGCGGCGACCATGTCCATGCCAAGCATCCCGGGCGAGATGCCGCGCGCCATCAGGGCGGCCTTGAACCGCGCCCGCAGGTCCGGGTCGGCGATGATCGCATTGCCGATATGGGCGCCGGCGATGTTGAAGGTCTTGGTGGCGGCGGTCAGGGTGATCAGCCGGTCGGTGATCTGCGGCGCCACGGTCGCGATCATGTGATGGCGCGGGCTGCCGGGCAGGACCAGATCGCAATGGATGTCGTCGGAAACAAGAATCAGGTCGTGGCGCTGGCAGAAGCTGGCGACCTCGGCCAGTTCCTCGGGCGACCAGATGCGGCCGCCGGGATTATGGGGCGAACACAGGATCAGCAGCCGTTCATGGCCTTTCAGCATCCCCTCCCATGCGGGCCAGTCCATGCGGTACTGGCCATCCGACAGGGCCAGCGGCAGTTCGACCAGATCGCGGCCTGCGGCGGCGATCACCCGGGCGAAGGCGTGATAGACCGGGCTCATCACGATGACCCCGTCGCCGGGCTTCGTACAGGCGTCCAGCGTCAGGGCGACGCCGTTCACAAGGCCCGCGCAGGTCAGAATCCAGTCGGGGTCGATCTGCCAGCCGTGGCGATGATCCATCCACCAGCGGATCGCCTGCAGATAGGCCGGGTTCGCGCCGGGATAGCCATAGACGCCATGATCCGCCTGCGCCTGAACCACGGCCTGCACGGCGGCGGGGGGCGCGAAGTCCATATCTGCCACCCACATGGCCAGCCCGTCATCGGGCGAGACGCCATAGGCCGACTGCATGTCGTCCCATTTGCTGCAATGCGTGCCGCGGCGGTCGATGATCCTGTCGAAATCTGGGGCGGTCATGAAAGCTCCTGCAGGTTGCGTCGCTTCTGCATACGCCTGTTGTTGCTTATGGTGAAGGCTTGGCCTAAATCCGGGGGCATGAGCCTGAGACCGATCCTGATCCATCCCGATCCGCGCCTGAAAAAGGCCGCCGCACCCGTGGCCCGCATCACGCCCGAGATCGAGGCGCTGGCCGATGAGATGCTGGCGATCATGTACGAGGCGCCCGGCATCGGTCTGGCCGCGCCGCAGATCGGCGTGAATGCCCGGGTCTTCGTCATGGATGCCACCCGCGACCCCGAGGCTGCGCCCGCGCCGCTGGTGCTGGTCAATCCCGAGATTGACTGGGTGTCGGACGCGCTGAACACCTATGAGGAAGGCTGCCTGTCGATCCCCGAGCAATATGGCGAGGTGACCCGCCCGGCGCAGCTGCGGATGCGCTGGCTGGGGCTGGACGGCAAGACTCACAGCCGCGAGTTCGACCAGCTTTGGGCCACCTGCGCCCAGCACGAGCTGGATCATCTGGACGGGATCCTGTTCATCGACCATCTGTCGGCCATCAAGCGGCAGATGATCACCCGCAGGATGGTCAAGCTGAAGCGGGAAAGCGCCCGTGCCTGATCGCCCGGACGCCTCAGCCTGGGTCCGGCCCGTGCTGACGGGGCCTCTGGCCGGGGGCGTGGTGCGGGATCTGGTACTGTGGCCCGATGCGCGGCTGCGTCAGCGCTGCGAGCCTGCGGGATTCTTAAGCGGGCCGGAACTGCGCCAGCTGGCCGCCGATCTGCTGGCCACCATGTATGATGCCGGGGGACGCGGGCTGGCCGCGCCGCAGATCGGTGTCATGCGCCGGATCTTTGTCATGGATGCCGGATGGAAGCGGGGGGCGCCCGAACCGATGGTCATGGCCGATCCCGAGATCCTTGTGCGCAGCCCCGAGACAGCGACCCTGACCGAGGCCTGCCTGTCCATCCCCGACCGCCCCGTCGAGGTGACGCGACCCGTGGCGATCGGCCTGTCCTGGTACGATCTGGACGGTCTGCATCAGCTGCAGCAGATGGATGGCGAGGCCGGGCGGATCGCGCAGCACGAGGCCGACCATCTGGACGGCCGCCTGATCGTGACCGACTGATGGCCGCGCGCGCCTTCCTGCCCTATGCCGATCCGCGCCTGCACCGGGCTGCCGAACCCGTCGATACGGTGACCGAGACCGTGCGCATGATCTGGGACGACATGATCGACACGATGGAGGCGATGCCCGGCGTCGGTCTGGCCGCGCCGCAGATCGGGATCATGCTGCAGCTGGCGGTGGTCGATGCGTCCGACAAGCGGGGGCAGGCGGTGCGCATGGCCAATCCGGTCGTGCTGCACGAAAGCGTCAAGCTGCGCAGCCATGACGAGGCCAGCCCCAACCTGCCCGGTGTCTCGGCCCCGGTCCAGCGTCCGCGTGCGGTCACCGTCCGGTTCCTGAACGAGACCGGAGAGGTCGAGGATCGCGATTTCGTGGGTCTTTGGGCGACCAGCGTGCAGCATCAGATCGACCATCTGGCGGGGCGGCTGTATGTCGACCACCTGACGCCCCTGCGCCGCAAGATGCTGGTCGCGAAATCGGCCAAGCTGGCGCGCCGCTGAGGCCACCGGGCTTGATAGGGCCGGTCGCAGGTCGCATAGAGGGGCCCTTGGGATCAGCAAAGGGGCCGGGCGATGGATGTGATCTTCATGGGAACACCGGAGTTTTCCGTCCCGGCCTTGCAGGCGATTGCCGCGCGGCACCGGGTCGTGGCGGTCTATACCCAGCCTCCGCGCGCTGCTGGACGGGGGCAGAAGCCGCGCCCTTCGCCGGTGCATCGCGCCGCAGAGGCTTTGGGGATCGAGGTTCGGGTGCCCGAACGGTTGCGCGATCCGCAGGCACAGGCCGATTTTGCCGCCTTGGGGGCGGATGTGGCGGTGGTGGTCGCCTATGGGCTGATCCTGCCGCAGGCGGTGCTGGATGCGCCGCGCTTGGGGTGCCTGAACATCCATGCCTCGATCCTGCCGCGCTGGCGGGGGGCGGCGCCGATTCACCGGGCCATTCTGGCGGGCGATGCGGAAACCGGCGTCGCGATCATGCAGATGGAGGCCGGGCTGGATACCGGCCCGGTGCTGGCCGAGGCGCGCACGGCCATCGGCGCGCATGATACGACCGCCAGCCTGCATGACCGGTTGTCGGGGATGGGCGCGGATCTGATCGTCGATGTGCTGGACCGGTTGCCGCTGTCCGCGCGGCCTCAGCCCGATGCGGGGGTGACCTATGCCGCCAAGATCGACAAGGCCGAGGCGCGGATCGACTGGACCCGCCCCGCCCCCGAAATCGACCGCCAGATCCGGGGTCTGTCCCCCTTTCCCGGCGCCTGGTGCCAGATCGGCGATGAACGGGTCAAGCTGCTGGACAGCCGGGTGATTGACGGATCGGGTGAACCGGGGATGGTCCTGCCCGGCTTTGCGATCGCCTGCGGATCGGGTGCGGTGCAGGTGCTGCTGGCGCAGCGGGCGGGGAAAAAGCCGATGGCGGCGGATGATCTGCTGCGCGGATGGGCACTGCCCGCGCGGCTTGGTTGATGCGGGCTCAGCCGATGCAGGCTCAGCCGATGCGGGCGCGATGGGCGGCCAGCGCCTCGGGGTAGAAGGTCTTATAGACCAGCGACTCGCGTTCCAGCAGGCGGGCCATCAGCGGCTTTGACAGATCGGTGGACAGCTCTGCGCCACGGGCCGAGGGGTTGATCTTTGGGCGGGGCGCCAGAAACGCCTCGACCGCCGTCGCATCGAACAGATCGGGATGGCGGGCGGCCAAGTCGCGCAAGTCGTCGGTCAGGTGTTCCTGACGCAGCGATTCGCGCCAGATCCTGAGGTCGGGATAGGCGCTGTGCAGTTGGTCGCGCGGCAGTTTCTTCAGCGTCGCCAGCGGCCATTTCATCGCCAGCAGCAGATGACGATAGGTCATCAGCCCGATGCCGAACTTGCGCGCCACGGGGCCAAAGCTGTCATGCAGCAGGCGGGCGCTTTCGGGGGCCAGCAGGATTTCGACAAAAGTTTCAAAGCCCTCCTGCGTGGGCTGATAGACCTCGTCCAGATCCTGATCCTTGAGGCGGTGATACAACCCCCCCTTGCCGTCCAGCCCATAGCGGAACAGCGACCGGTATTGCGCCAGCGGTTCGCGCACCGAAATCACCCCAAGCGTCCCGGGGGCAAGGGCGCGGCGCAGGCGGGCATGCTGGTGATAATGGATCTGCGGTTTGCGATAGCAGGCCTGCAGAAAGGCGGTGACAAAGGTCGATCCGGTCTTCTGGACATCCAGATAAAGCAGTCCGTCAAAGAGCAGCATCGTGTCTTTCCTTGTCGCGTCTGCCGGGTCGATGCCGCGGGGTCCGCCCTTGGGCGGGACCGGACGGAAAGACACGGGCGTTCAGGTCACCCGTCATGCCCGCGATCGTCAAGACCGTTCAGGGTGCAATCTGCCGACAAGTTTCCGGATAAGCCGGGGCGGGCAGGGGGGCCTGACAGATGTCAGGGCCCCTTGCCTTAACGCTCATTCCCTTAGATCGCGCCGTGGCAATGCTTGAACTTCTTGCCCGAGCCGCAAGGGCACAGGTCGTTGCGCGACGGGTTGCCCCAGGTCGACGGGTCTGCCTCGTTGAAGGCCACCTGCGGTGCGCGGGCCGGTGCCGGGGCTTGGGGTGCCGGTGCCGGTGCGGCGGGCTGGGTCGGCGCAGGCGCCCCATCGGCCTGCGTTTCGCCGTCATGTTCCATCGTCAGATCGGCCTGAGCCGCCTTTTGCTGGTCGGCCATCTGGCGCAGCATGTCGGCGCGTTCGGCTTCGGTCAGCGGGCGGATCTGGCACAGGCGCTGCGTCACGTCAAAGCGCAGCCCGTCCAGCAGGGCCTCGAACAGCTGGAACGCCTCGGTCTTGTATTCCGACAGGGGATCGCGCTGCGCATAGCCGCGAAAGCCCACGACCGACCGCAGATGGTCCAGCGTCAGCAGGTGATCGCGCCATTTCTGGTCGATCTGCTGCAGTAACACCTGCTTTTCGATCTGCACCATTGTTTCGGCGCCAAATGCCGCCGCCTTGTCGGCCATATAGCGGTCGCTGGCGGCGGTGATCCTGTCGCGCATGGCGTCGTGATCGACGCCATCCTCGGCGGCCCAGTCCGGGATCGGCAGGTTCAGGTTCAGCCGTTCGCGCACGGCGACCTTCAGCCCGTCGCTGTCCCATTGATCGGCATAGGACCGCGCGGGCATGTGATCGTCGATCAGATCGTCGATCACCTGATGGCGCATGTCGGCGGTGATCTCGCCCACTTCCTCGCTGTCCATGATCTCGCGGCGCTGGCCGAAGATGGCCTTGCGCTGGTCGTTCATCACATCGTCGAATTTCAGCAATTGCTTGCGGATGTCGAAGTTGCGCCCCTCGACCTTGGCCTGAGCGCGTTCCAGCGACTTGTTCACCCAAGGATGGATGATCGCCTCGCCCTCTTTCATGCCAAGCGAGGACAAAACCTTGTCCAGACGTTCGGAGCCGAAGATCCGCATCAGGTCGTCATCCAGCGACAGGAAGAACAGCGACCGCCCCGGATCGCCCTGACGGCCCGAACGTCCGCGCAACTGGTTGTCGATGCGCCGCGATTCGTGGCGTTCGGTGCCCAGAACGAACAGGCCCCCGGCCTCCAGCACGGTTTGCTTGTCGGTGGCGTGGCCAGCCTCGATCTGGGCGCGCACGGCGTCGGGATCGGCGTCGGGGTCCGATTTCAGCGCCTCCATCACCTTCATCTCGACATTGCCGCCCAGCTGGATGTCGGTGCCGCGACCGGCCATGTTGGTGGCGATCGTCACGACACCGGGCTTGCCCGCATCGGCGACGATCTGGGCCTCGGCCTCGTGCTGGCGGGCGTTCAGGACGTTGTGGGGCACGCCGTCCTTCTTCAGCATTTCGGACAGCAGTTCGGATTTCTCGATGCTGGTGGTGCCGACCAGCGTCGGCTGGCCTTTCGCATGA
This sequence comes from Paracoccus nototheniae, assembly GCF_004335005.1. GTDB lineage: Bacteria > Pseudomonadota > Alphaproteobacteria > Rhodobacterales > Rhodobacteraceae > Paracoccus > Paracoccus nototheniae. The sequence goes on from NZ_RQRT01000064.1 coordinate 10,602, forward strand.
GCCTCTTTGATGGCCTCGATCACGGCGGCGTATTTTTCGCCTGCGGTGCGATAGACGCGGTCATGATCGTCGATCCGCGCGATGCCGCGATTCGTCGGCACCTCGACCACGCCCAGCTTGTAGATTTCCGCGAACTCCTCGGCCTCGGTCGATGCCGTGCCGGTCATGCCCGACAGGCGGTCGTAAAGACGGAAATAATTCTGGAAGGTCACCGATGCCAGCGTCACGTTTTCGGGCTGGATCTCGACGCCTTCCTTGGCCTCGATCGCCTGATGCAGACCGTCCGACAGGCGGCGGCCCTTCATCATCCGGCCGGTGAATTCATCGATCAGCGCGACCTCGCCCTCGCGCAGCATGTAATGCTGGTCCTTTAGAAACAGCTTATGCGCGCGCAGGGCCTGATTGGCGTGATGCACGATGGTGGTCGATTCCGGATCGTACAGCGTCTGGCCTTCGGGCAGCACGCCATCGGCGGTCAGGCGCTGTTCCAGAAACTCGTTGCCCTCTTCGGTGAAGGTGGCGTTGCGGGCTTTTTCGTCCAGCTTGTAATGTTCGTCGGTCAGCAAAGGCACATAGGCGTCCAGCACCTTGTACAGCTCGCTGCGGTCCTGCGACGGGCCGCTGATGATCAGCGGCGTGCGCGCCTCGTCGATCAGGATGCTGTCGACCTCGTCCACGATGGCGAAATTGTGACCGCGCTGGACCATCTCGGCGACGGACCCCTTCATGTTGTCGCGAAGATAGTCGAAGCCCAGTTCATTGTTCGTGGCATAGGTCACGTCGCAGGCATAAGCCTCGCGCTTTTCGCCCTCGGGCTGAAAGGGGACGACGACGCCGCAGCTCATTCCCAGCTGGGCATAGACCTTGCTCATCCATTCGGCGTCGCGCTTGGCCAGATAGTCGTTCACGGTGACGACATGCACGCCCTTGCCGGACAGCGCGTTCAGATAGGCAGGGAAGGTGGCGACAAGGGTCTTGCCCTCGCCGGTCTTCATCTCGGCAATGTTACCCTCGTGCAGGAAGATCCCGCCCATCAGCTGCACGTCGAAGGCCCGCAAGCCAAGGGCCCGGCGCGCACCCTCGCGGCAATTGGCGAAAGCCTCGGGCAGGATGTCGTCCAGCGACGCGCCCCCGGTCACGCGGGCGCGAAATTCCTGCGTCTTTTCGATCAGACCCGCATCGGACAGCGCCCGGAACTGATCCTCAAGCGCGTTGATGCGCGCCACCAAGGGACGCGTGCCCTTGACCTTGCGGTCATTGGGCGTCCCAAAGACCATCTTTGCCAGATTACCGATCATGTTACCTTCGCCATCACGTTGTTGGGAAAGGGTCGTCACCTGCGGCCCACTTGCCCGCACCGGCTGCCTTGCCGTATCAGGGGCCTGAACGAACGCGGCGGCGGCGCCTTCCACGGAGTTGGCTTGGATGTAGGCGCCGCCTGCCTGACTGTCAATGTTGGCCCGGCCCCGCAGGGGGTGCGCGCCATGATGCAAAGGATGTCCCATGACCCGACCGCACCTGCTGGCCGCCGCCCTGATCGCGGTGCCGATGCTGTCCGCGCCCGTTTTCGCCCAAGGCGGCGAGGGCGCCGATCAGGTCGTCGCGACCGTCGATGGCCAGGACATTACACTTGGCCAGATGATCGTGATGAAACAGTCGATCCAGGACCCGGCGATGGCCGATCTGCCCGATCCCGCGCTGTGGGACATGATGCTGGACCAGCTGATCCGCCAGACCGCCGTCGCCGCCTCGGCCGAGGAAACCGCTGCCGTGCGCGCTCAGCTGGAATTGCAGCGGCGCAATACGCTGGCTTCGGCCGCCGTCACCCAGATCGCCGACGGCGAACCGACGGACGAGGAACTGCAGGCCGCCTATGACCGGTTCTTTGCCGATCAGGGCAGTGTGACCGAATACAATGCCGCCCATATTCTGGTCGAAACCGAGGAAGAGGCGAACGCGCTGAAGGCCGAGGTCGATGGCGGCGCCGAATTCGGCGCGGTGGCCGAGGCAAACTCGACCGGACCCTCGGGACCCAATCAGGGCGATCTGGGCTGGTTCACCGCCGATCAGATGGTGCCGCCCTTTGCCGAAGCCGTGGCCGCGATGGAGCCGGGCGCCGTGTCCGACCCCGTCCAGACCGAATTCGGCTGGCATGTGATCAAGCTGAACGAAACCCGCCTGCGCGAGGCGCCCCCCTTGGAAGAGGTGCGCGCCGAGCTGACCCAGATGGTCCTGCGTGAAAAAGTCGAGGCCGAGATCGCGCGGCTGGTCGAAGGTGCCCAGATCGAAAAGACGGAAGGCGTCGATCCCGCGCTGCTGAGCCAGACCGACCTGCTGGAGGCGAACTGATGGGCAAGGCGGGGCTGCCGGTCTCGCCGCTGGCCCCGGCACGGTTTCCAGACCTGCCGGTGATCGACGGCATCGATTTCGCCAGTGCGGCGGCGGGCGTGAAATATCAGGGCCGCACCGATGTGACGCTGATCCGCATCGCACCGGGCAGCACGGTGGCGGGGGCCTTTACGCGGTCCTCGACCCGCGCGGCCTGCGTGTTGGACAATCAGGCCAAGCTGGCCGCCGGGGGCGATGCGCCGCAGGGCGCGGCGATCCTGATCAATTCCGGCAATGCCAATGCCTTTACCGGCGCACGGGGGCAGGCATCCGTCGATGCCGTGACCGGGGCCGTCGCGGCGGCGCTGGATCTGCCGCAGGGCAGGGTCTTTTCATCCTCGACCGGGGTCATCGGAGAGCCGCTGCCCCATGACCGGATCGTCGCGGTGATCGGTGATCTGGTCGCGGGTCTGGATGCGGGCGGCGTGGCTGGCGCCGCGCAGGCGATCATGACCACCGACACCTTTCCCAAGGGCGCCTCGGCGGTCGTGAAGGCCGAAGGCGGGCCGGTGCAGATCGTGGGCATCGCCAAGGGGTCGGGGATGATCGCGCCCGACATGGCGACGATGCTGGTCTATGTCTTTACCGATGCGCGGCTGCCGGCGGATCTGTTGCAGCAGGCGCTGTCATCGGGGCTGGATGCGACCTTCAACGCGATCACCGTGGACAGCGACACCTCGACCTCGGATGCGCTGATCCTGGCGGCGACGGGCCAGGCGGATGCCGCGCCGATCACCGATCTGGACAGCGATGCGGGCCGGGCCTTTGTCACGGGCCTGCACGGGGTCATGCGCGATCTGGCCCACCAGGTCGTCCGCGACGGCGAGGGCGCCACGAAATTCATCGAGGTGGCGGTGACCGGTGCCGCGACCGAGGCCGATGCCCATAAGGTCGCCATGGCGATCGCCAATTCGCCGCTGGTCAAGACCGCCATCGCCGGACAGGACGCCAATTGGGGCCGCATCGTCATGGCCGTCGGAAAATCGGGCGCCAAGGCCGATCGTGATCTGCTGCGGATCAGCTTTGGCGACATGGTTCTGGCCGAGAACGGCTGGCGCGCGCCCGGCTACGACGAGGCCGCGGCCAGCGCCTATATGACGAACCAGAACCTGCGGATCGGCGTCGATCTGGGGCTGGGGACGGGCGCGCGGACGGTCTGGACCTGCGATCTGACGCATGGCTATATCGACATCAACGCGGATTACCGGTCTTGAAGATCGTCCTTGTGGCGGCGGCGGCGCTGATCGATCCCGACGGGCGGGTGCTTCTGGCACAGCGCCCCGAGGGCAAAGCGATGGCGGGCCTGTGGGAATTTCCCGGTGGCAAGATCGAACCCGACGAGACCCCCGAAGCCGCCCTGATCCGCGAGCTGGACGAAGAGCTGGGGATCCAGACATGGAACAGCTGTCTGGCGCCCATCGGCTTTGCCAGCCATGCCTACGAATCATTCCATCTGCTGATGCCGCTGTTCGCCTGCCGCAAGTGGTCAGGAATTGTGCAACCGCAAGAGAATCAGCAGCTGGCCTGGGTCCGTGCGACAGATTTGCGCAATTACCCTATGCCCGAAGCTGACATACCGCTGATACCGACTCTGCAAATGTGGCTTTAAAAGCACAAATTTTACCGTTCCAGTTGTCATGCTGCCCAAAAAAGTCTTAGATGATTAAAGAGTACACTCTTTGTTAACTGTTTCATGACTATCATACCGTATGCAACTGAGGAGGACTTGACATGATTCGCACAATCTCGATCGGCAGCTACATCTCGATCCAGGGGCTTTTCGAGGGCTCCTCGACCAACGGGAACATTTTGGTCCGCGTCGGCGACCGCACCTTTGAAGGCAAGCCGATCGGCAACTGATGCCCGATCCGGCGCGGAGGGGAGCGCCTCGCCGGATCACAGCAAGGAAAGGGGCGGTCCGGGGAGGGCTGCCCCTTTTTTGTTGTCTGCAGGGGCGCGCAGATCCCCGATCAAGGCGCCGGGGCCCCGCCGAAACCACCTCATCATCGGTCCATGAAAAAGGGCGGCCCCGCAGGGCCGCCCTTGTTTCGCATTCCAGAGGGCCCGGGCCTTACAGGGTCCGTTCGACCTCTTCGCGCTCGAAGATCTCGATGACATCGCCGGGGCGGATATCGTCGTAATTCTCGAAGGCCATGCCGCATTCCTGACCGGACTGCACTTCCTTGACCTCGTCCTTGAAGCGCTTGAGCGTCTTCAGCGTGCCTTCGTGAACGACCACGTTGTCGCGCAGCAGGCGCACGCCAGCCGAGCGGCGTGCAACGCCTTCGGTGACCAGACAGCCGGCGACCTTGCCGATGCCCGTGACCTTGAAGACCTCTTTGATCGCCGCATAGCCGATGAAGTTCTCGCGGATCTCGTTCGACAGCATCCCCGAGGCGGCGGCTTTGATGTCGTCGACCAGATTGTAGATGATCGAGTAATAGCGGATCTCGACCCCTTTCTGGTTGGCGGCATTGCGGGCCGGAGCGTTGGCGCGGACGTTGAAGCCGATGACCGGGGCGCCCGACGCTTCGGCCAGACCGATATCGGATTCGGTGATCGCACCGACGCCGTAATGCAGCACGCGGACGCGAACCTCATCATTGCCGACCTTTTCAAGGGCCTGCACGATGGCTTCGGCCGAACCCTGCACGTCGGCCTTCACGACCACGGCCAGTTCCGACACGCTGACATCGGCCTTGGCCTTGGCCATCAGCTGTTCCAGCGTGGTCGCGGCACCGGCAGCGGCGCGCTTGTCCTTGGTCTGTTGGGCGCGGAATTCGCCGATCTCGCGGGCCTGCGCCTCGGTATCGACGACGTTCAGCACGTCCCCTGCTTCGGGGGTGCCGTTCAGGCCCAGAACCTCGACCGGGACCGACGGTCCGGCCTCGTCGACGCGCTCGCCCTTGTCGTTGATCAGCGCCCGGACCTTGCCCCACTGTTCGCCGACGACAAAGATGTCGCCGCGACGCAGGGTGCCGTGCTGGACCAGAACGGTCGCGACGGGGCCACGGCCCACATCCAGCTGCGCCTCGATCACCGCACCCTGAGCCGCCCGGTTGGGGTTGGCCTTGAGTTCCAGGATCTCGGCCTGCAGCGCGATGGCCTCCAGCAAGGTGTCCAGACCCTGGCCGGTCTTGGCCGAAACCTCGACATCCTGCACGTCGCCGGACATGGCCTCGACCACGACCTCGTGCTGCAGCAGATCCGTGCGGACCTTCTGCGGATCGGCCGAGGGCTTGTCGATCTTGTTGATCGCCACGATCATCGGCACTTTGGCGGCCTTGGCGTGGTTGATCGCCTCGATCGTCTGCGGCATGACCGCGTCATCGGCGGCCACCACCAGCACGACGATGTCAGTGACATTGGCGCCGCGCGCCCGCATCGAGGTGAAGGCCGCGTGGCCCGGCGTGTCGAGGAACGACAGCACCGCGCCCGAATCGGTCGTCACCTGATAGGCGCCGATATGCTGGGTGATCCCGCCAGCCTCGCCCGAGACGACATTCGCCTTGCGGAGCGCATCCAGAAGCGAGGTCTTGCCGTGGTCGACATGGCCCATGATCGTGATGATCGGCGGGCGGGTGACCAGATCCTCGTCCTTGTCGCCGACCGAATCGATGACCTGTTCGACGTCGCGGTCGCTGACTCGGACCACCTTATGGCCGAATTCCTCGATCACCATCTCGGCGGTGTCGGCGTCGATGGGCTGGTTGATGGTGACCATCATGCCCATTTTCATCAGCGACTTGACGACATCGGCGGCGCGTTCGGCCATCCGGTTGGCCAGTTCCTGCACCACGATGGTTTCCGGCAGACGCACGTCACGAACCTGCTTTTCGGGACGGACCGACTGGCCCATCGCCTTCTGGCGGGTGCGTTCCTGCTTGCGCTTCATCGCAGCCATGCTGCGCGGACGCCCGGCTTCGCCGTTCAGCGCCTGGTTCAGCGACAGCTTGCCGCCGCGACGGCTGTCATCTGTCTTGACCTTGGCGGCCTTGTCGCGATCGGGGCGATCGCCCGCGCGGTCGGTCGTCTTGCGGGCCACGCCGGTGGTGACGCCCTTGGTCTCGGCGCGCGAGGCGGCAGCCTCGATGCTGGCCTGATCGGGGGTGTCGGGCTTGGACGCACCGGCCGAGGGCTTGGGACGTTCCTGACGCGGCTCGGCCTTGCGGCGGGCCTCGTCTGCGGCGTCCTGAATGGCGTTGGCCTCGGCGATGGCCTTGGCTTTCTGCGCCTCTTCGCGCTCGCGCTCTTCCTTGGCTTTCGCCTCGATCTCGGCGCGGCGGCGGTCGCGTTCTTCCTCGCGGGCCTTTTCATCGGCCAGACGCTGTGCGGCGTCATCGGCCTCGCGCGCCTTGGCGGCAGCCAGAGCCTTGAGGCGACGCTCCATTTCGGCATCCGAGATGCCTGCGGGGCGCTTGGAGCTGTCGCCTGCCATGCGGGCGGTCAGCGGGTTTTTCTCTTTCTCGGCAGTCGTCATCGGCGTGGCAGCCTTGGGCACCACGACGCGCTTGCGCTTGGTTTCCACGACGACGCTTTTGGTGCGACCGTGGCTGAAGCTTTGCTTGACCTGACCCGAACGGCCAGCGCCGCCAAGACCCAAGGGGGTTTTTCCGTCTTTGTCGCTCATCTGCGTCTTCATTCCTTCCCGACGGCCGTATTGCCATCGTCATGCCCGCGCAGACCCGTCAGTCTGCCGGCTTCCAAGATTACCTTGTCCGTCAGGCCACCCTTCGCAAGCGCGCCGTGTATGACATGACTGCGCCCAAAGGACAAACCCAATTCTGAGGCCGTAAGGCAGCCGAACCAGCGTCCACCGGTGGGTGTCCACAGCTTGCCCTTGCCCCGTTCCGACCCGTCGCTGGCCTGCAGCAGCACCTTGGCGCGCCCCTCTGCCAGCCAGCCTTTGACCTTTTCGAACCCCGCCACCGCCCGGCCCGCCTTGCGGGTCAAGGATACCAGATCGACCAGCCTGCGGGCAACGCCCGCCTCGACCAGATCGGGCAGGTCGGGATCCGCCAGAACCGGCTGGCGGGCGGCGCGGGAAAACAATCCCTTGCTGACCGCTTTGTGCAATGCCGCCTTGTCGGCGGTCACCCAGATGCCGCGACCGGGCAGCTTTTCAGCCAGATCCGGCACGACCTGCCCGTCGGGGCCGATCACAAAGCGGATCAGCCCGCGCTTGGGTTGTGTCTCGCCGGTGGCGATGCACCGGCGTTCCGGGTCATCGTCCCGGTCCTTGTCATGTCCGCCTCGGCTCAAGCTGTGCTCCGCACCAGAGCCCGATCAGGCCCCGGCCTCCTTGTTGGTGTCATCGTCATCGTCTTCGGTGTCGTCGGCCTCGGGCTCGCCATCCAGCTCGGTCGGATCGACCCAGCCCAGCATGACGCGCGCGGTCATGACCATCGTCTGCGCTTCTTCAAGGCTGATCTCGAACTTCTCCAGCAGGCCCTCGTCCTTGACGCGGGCGCCGTTCACGGTGGTCCAGCCACCGGCCAGTTCCCAATCCGCGCAGGTCGCGAAATCTTCCAGCGTCTTGATGCCGTCCTTGGCCAGCGCCTCCAGCATCTGGGGAGTCAGGCCCTCGAATTCAACAAGGCTGTCCTCGACGCCAAGCGCGCGGGCCGCATCCAGAGCGGCCTTGTTCTTGGCTTCCAGCACGTCACGGGCCCGGGCCTGCAGCTCGGCTGCGGTGTCGCCATCGACGCCGTCGATGGTCAGCAGCTCTCCCTGATCGACATAGGCCACCTCTTCGAGGTTGGTAAAGCCTTCGGCGACCAGCAGCTGGGCGAAGAATTCGTCCAGATCCAGCGCTTCCATGAACAGGGCGGTCCGCGAGTTGAACTCGGCCTGCCGACGCTTGGATTCCTCTTCATCCGTCAGGATGTCGATGTCCAAGCCGGTCAGCTGGCTGGCCAGACGCACGTTCTGGCCGCGACGGCCGATGGCCAGGCTCAGCTGCTCGTCGGGGACCACGACCTCGATCTTGTTGTTTTCTTCGTCGAAAACGACCTTGCTGACCTCGGCGGGCTGCAGGGCGTTGACCAGGAAGGTCGCCTGATCCTCGTTCCACGGGATGATGTCGATCTTTTCGCCCTGCAATTCGCCGACGACGGCCTGCACGCGGCTGCCGCGCATGCCGACGCAGGCGCCGACCGGGTCGATCGAGCTGTCATAGCTGATCACCGCGATCTTGGCGCGCGAACCGGGGTCGCGGGCGACGGCCTTGATCTCGATCACGCCGTCATAGATCTCTGGGACTTCCATCTTGAACAGTTCGGCCATGAACTGCGGATCGGTGCGCGACAGGAAGATCTGCGGACCGCGCGTCTCGCGGCGCACATCCTTGATATAGGCGCGGATGCGGTCGTTCGGGCGATAGCTTTCGCGACCGATCTTTTCGTTGCGGCGCAGGATCGCCTCGCCCCGGCCCACATCGACGATGATGTTGCCGTATTCCTCGCGCTTGACGACGCCGTTGATGATCGTACCGGCGCGGTCCTTGAATTCCTCGTACTGACGATCGCGCTCGGCCTCGCGGACGCGCTGCAGGATCACCTGTTTGGCCGATTGCGCGGCGATGCGGCCCAGTTCCACGGGCGGCACGATGTCGATGATCTCGTCGCCGATCTGGGGATTGTCCAGATAGGGCTTGGCCTGCTCGACCGTGACCTGCGCCTGATAATTCTCGACCTCTTCATCGGCGACGACGGTGCGCACGCGGGTAAAGCTGGCATTGCCGGTCTTGCGGTCGATCTTGACGCGGATGTCCATCTCGGCGCCGTAGCGCGACTTGGCGGCACGGGCGAGGCTGTCTTCCATCGCTTCGATGACCAGCTCGGGCTCGATCATCTTTTCGCGGGCGACGGCTTCGGCCGTCTGCAACAGTTCAAGCTGGTTGGCAGAGGTGATCGCCATCACTCACTCCTTCGGTTGGACGGCGTCGGCGCCATCGGTGTCGTCGGTTTCGATCTCGTCAAAGGCGGTTTCGTCCAGGTTGTCGATTTCGACCCCGGCTTCCTTCTTCTGACGCAGCATTTCCTTGATCAACTCGTCGGTCAGGACCAGTTTCGCATCCGACAGCAGGTCGAATTCCAGCCCGATCGTATGGGTCTGGCCCTGCTCCTCGATATTGATCAGCACCTCGGTGCCCTCGACGCCGGCCAGCAGGCCCTTGAACTTCTTGCGCCCGTCGATGGGCTGGTTCAGATCCAGCCGCGCCTCATAGCCTTCGAAGGCTTCGAAGTCCTTCAGCCGGGTCAGGGGGCGGTCGATGCCGGGGCTGGACACCTCGAGATAGTAATTGTCGGTGATCGGATCCTCGACATCCAACGTCGCGCTGACGGCGGTCGAGATCTGCGCGCAATCATCCACGTTGATCCCGCCGTCGGGACGGTCGGCCATGATCTGCAGCGTCGCGGTCTTGCCGCCCTGCAGGCGCACGCGCACCAGCTCGTATCCCAGATCCTCGATCACCGGGGTGATGATCTCGGCCAGACGCCGGTCGATGGCGGTCTTGGCAATCAGGTCGTTCGTCCCAAGCGGGCCGGAGGCAACCGGGCCGGGGGCCGAAGCGGACAGGTCGGGCTGATCGTCGGACATGAACAAGATCCTTTCGGACATGAAAAAGGGGCCGCCAGCGTGCCCCATGCGGAAAGACCGGTGGGCAGGGTTTGGACGCCTGCACCGCTGTTGAAAGGGCATATAGCGCCGCACCCGCCCGAATGCAAGCGCTGTCAGCGCGGCGCGGCCCCGGCGCCCGGATTATCGCGCCAGATGCGCCAGTTCAGGCCCGCCGCGATGCCCAGCCAGACCAGATAGGGCAGCAGCAGCAGCCCAGACCGCCAGTCCAGCGCCCAGAAGGCCAGCGTCATGCCCGCCACCGTGACCAGCAGCGCACCGATGATGGCCATGCCAAGCGCGATCCGGTGCGCACCGAAAAAGACCGGCGTCCACAGCGTGTTCAGCGCGATCTGCGCCGACCACAAAGCCAGAGCCAGACCCGCGCCGGGCAGAACCGCGATCCGCGCAGCGGCAAAGGCCGACAGCAGATAGATGACGCTCCACGCGACCGGAAAGGCCCAGTTGGGGGGCGTGAAACCCGGCTTTTTCAGGGCCGCATACCACGGGCCGGGGCGAAAGATCACCCCGGTCGCCGCCGCCGCCGCACTGGCCAGCAGAAAGATCAGGAACAGGTTCAGGCTCATTATGGGGTCTTTCGGTTGCGGTCGTCGTCGCGCACCCCGTCCATCACCGCGACCAGTTCGGCGGTGATGCGCGGTTCGGACAGCGCGTGCCCCGAGGCGGGGACCAGCCGCAGATCGCAGCCGGGCCAGCCCTGAGCCAGCCGGTGGGCGGTCAAAGGCGGGCAGACCATGTCATAGCGGCCCTGCACGATGATGGCGGGCAGATGTTCGATCCGATGACGGTCGCGCATCAGCTGGCCCTCGTCCAGAAAGCAGCCGTGGCTGAAATAGTGATTCTCGAGCCGCGCAAAGGCACGGGCGTATTCGGCGGGCGCCTGACTGCCGGTCTGCGACTGCAGCCCGGCCAGCGCATTTTCCCACACGAGCCAGGGCTGGGCAAAGCGCGCCTGCCGCCCCGGATCGCTGTCGAACAGCCGCTTGTGATAGGCGCCGATCATGTCGTCCCGCTCAACCAGCGGAATGGGCTCCTGGAACCGCGCCCACAGATCGGGAAAGAACCGCGCCGCGCCGCCGCCATAGAACCAGTCCAGTTCCGATTGCGTGCCCAGAAAGACGCCGCGCAGAACCAGCCCGGTCACATGATCGGGATGGGTCTCGGCATAGGCCAAAGCCAGCGTCGCGCCCCAGCTGCCACCGAACAGCAGCCAGCGGTCGATGCCAAGCGTCGTCCGGATCGTCGCGATGTCGGCGATCAGATGCTGCGTGGTGTTCGCCTGAACGCTGGCGGTGGGGTGCGACCGTCCGCAGCCGCGCTGATCGAACAGCACCACGCGGTAATGCTGGGCGTCGAAGAACCGCCGCATGAACGGGCTGCAGCCGCCGCCGGGGCCGCCATGCAAAACCAGAACCGGGCGCCCCTGCGGGTTTCCGCATTCCTCGACATACAGGCTGTGGCCGTCGCCGACCTCGATCCGGTGGCGTGCAAAAGGCTCGACCGCCGGGTGCAGGCGGCCATGTGACGCGGAGATTTGTCCTGCCAATCGGTCCATGCTGACACTATAAGACCTCTTGCCGCCGCCCGCCAGAAGGACATCCGCCATGACCAGCATCGACCCCGCCGAGATTGCCAAGTTCGAGGCGATGGCCGCCGAATGGTGGGATCCCAAGGGCAAGTTCCGCCCGCTGCATCTGATGAACCCGCTGCGGCTGGATTATATCGCCGACCAGATTGCCGCCGAATTCGGGCGCGACCGCCATGATCTGCGGCCCTTTGACGGGCTGCGGGTGCTGGATATCGGCTGCGGCGGCGGGCTGGTGGCGGAACCCATGGCGCGGCTTGGCGCGGCTGTCATGGGTGCGGATGCCACGCAGGTGAACATCTCGGTGGCCGAGGCGCATGCCGCGCAGGCCGGGCTGGCGATCGACTATCGTGCCACCACGGCCGAGGCGCTGGCGGCGGCGGGCGAACGCTTTGATGTCGTGCTGGCGCTGGAAATTGTCGAACATGTCGCCGATCCCGCAGCCTTCATCGCCACCTGCCACGATCTGCTGCGTCCGGGAGGCCTGTTGATCGTGTCGACCCTGAACCGGACGGCGCGCAGTTTCGGTGCGGCGATTGTCGGGGCGGAATGGATCATGCGCTGGCTGCCGCGCGGCACGCATGACTGGTCGCGGTTCATCACCCCGGACGAGCTGGCGATCAAGGCCGGCGTGGCGGGGCTGTCGGTCGTGGACCGGCGCGGCATGGTCTTCAACCCGGTCAGCTTTGGCTGGCGTCTGTCGGACCGCGATCTGTCGGTGAACTACATCCTGACCACCCGCCGGGTCTGAGGGTGCCGTGTCTGAGGGCGGTACGGGTCTAGTCGGGCTTGGGGGGGTCGGCCTCCAGCCGCAGGCGCAGTTCGCGCAGGACGGGCAGGGCGCCGCGCACCCGCTCGGCTCCGATATCCTGAACCACCCCGGCGATCAGCGGCATGAAGGCCGCGATGGCCGAATCGCGCGCCGCCCGGCCCGCCGTGCTGATCGACACGAACTTGCGCCGCGCATCGTCCCAATCGGGGCGGATATGAACATGCCCCGCCCATTCCAGCCGCGACAGCGTGTTGGTCATCGCCCCGCGCGTGATGTGAAACGCCGCCGCCAGCTGGGCCGGGGTGCGTTCCTCGTTCACATGGGCCAAAAGGTTCAGCACCGAGAAATGCGAGATCTGCATCCCCTTGGGCAGCGCCTTGCTGATCAGGTTGCGCGACAGCTGATCGGCGATCAGGACCTCGGCGAACAGGCTGGCGGCCAGCCGGTCGTTGGACCGGGGGTCGATCGCCCGGGTCGTCTTGTCAGGGTCTGTCGCGCGCGTGGTCATGGCCGTCCGGGGGCCGCAGGGGCCGGTCTGGGGTCAAAGAGGGAACGCGAAAGGGTGCCTGCCCGGCGCGGCCGGGTCAAGGGGAACGATGGTGGGACGCGGCCCCGATCAGACTGAACGGTCTGGCAACGGGACCGCATCCGGCGTCAGGCCGCGTCTTTCAGCAGCGCGTCCAGCTTGCCCGCGCGGTCCAGCGCGTAAAGATCGTCGCAGCCGCCGACATGGGTCTGGCCCACGAAGATCTGCGGCACGCTGCGCTTGCCCGCGCGCTTGGTCATCGCATCGCGCAGCGCCGGATCGGCGCCGACATCGGTTTCGGTATAGCGGGCGCCCTTCTGGTCCAGCAATTGCTTGGCGCGGATGCAAAAGGGGCAGGTGCGGGTCGTATAGATCTGAATGCTCATGGCGGTCCTTTCCGGTCACTGATCCCTTATCTAGTGATCCTTGACCGCGCGTGCCACCACCGCGACCGCAATCGGCCCCGCCCCCACCGCCAGCAGCGCCGATGCCGCCGCATGCACCGTCGCACCCGAGGCCATGACATCGTCGATCAGCAGCACCGGTCGCCCCGCCACCGCCGCCGCGTGGCGCGGATGGACCGCCAGCGCGCCGTCCTGATTGGCAAAGCGGTCGGCGACGCTGCGATGATCCTGTGCCGGGCTGTGGCGCAGGCGGACCAGCAGGTCCGGCACATGCGCCAGCCCCAGCCTGTGCGCCACCCGGCCCGAGATCTGCGCTGACTGGTTGTATTTCCGCCGTATCAGCCGCCGCAGATGCAGGGGCACGGGCGCCACGATCATGTCCGGCAGGGCCAGGGGCGCCGCCGCCTGCGCCAGCCATCCCGCCATCGGCCCCGCCAGATCCAGCCGGTCGCCATGTTTCAGCGCCAGCACCAGCCGCCGCCCCGTCCCGGCATAGACCATCGCCGCCCGCCCCCGCGTCCAGGGGCGCACCGCCCCCAGACAATCATCGCAGACCAGCACCGCACCCGCCCCGGTCCCGTCATCCGGCAAGGGCGCCCCGCAGCAATCGCAACAGGCGCCGGTGATGAACGCAGCCTCGGGCCAGCATTCGGCGCACAGATGCACCGCGCCTTCGCCCCCATCCGCGACCCCCGCGCCGCAGCACAGGCATTGCGCCGGATAGATCAGCCGCAGCGCCGCTTTCATCGCCCCCGAAAGCACCCTATGTTCCCTGTCCATGAGCCATTCCACGCCCCCCATC
>NZ_RQRT01000065.1 GCF_004335005.1 Paracoccus nototheniae
TCCAACCGCTCTGGGAAAAGCGTCGTCTGATCCCGGCTGACACCTTCGATGAAACCTGCCATGCAAAGCCTCCAAATCATGGGTAAGCATAGCATAAATCAGAGTTTTTACACAGCCTCGGCGGAAAACAGACCGATGCCCTGCAGCATCGCCGACGCAGCAAGACTGAAAAAGTGGTCATCCGCGCCCGGCGCGGCGACTACCACGCTCGCGTCCCATTACGGGCGGAGAGCTGACACAGTTCCGGCGCCTCATGGACTGGCGGCGTGTTGCCACACGATATGATCGATACCCAAAAACCTTCTTCTCTGCGATCATGCTCGCGGCAACGTCCTCTTCTGGCAATGAAACTCAATGGGGCTGGACCCTAAGGCGTGGCCAAACTGCTACGAAATATGACTGAAAATAGTGGAAAGTCAGTAAGTTACGGCCTAACCTTCGACGAGTCGCTAGTTTTCCCCCTTTGATGCGAGATCTTATGTTTTGCAAACGTTTGGCCATTTGGCTGCCGATTACGCTGGTATCTTGCACGGTTGTGACGGGGGTGATCGGCTGGTCGCTGCACCCCGGCCCCAACGGCGCGCGGCTTTACACCGATTGGGGCGATGTGGCCTATAATACGCTGTTAGCCTTTACGGGCGACGGCAGCTATATGCGCGACCCCCAAGCCAATAGCTGGATCAAGGCCACGCGTTTTCTTGGCTTTTTGACCACATTCTATGCCATTTTTGCAGTTTTGGCGGTGCTGTTTGGGGCAAAGCTCGCGCGGTTTCTGGCAGGCTTTCGCCGCAACCATGCGGTGATGGTCGGGGCCTCGCGCTATATGCTGCGCCAGCACGTGCGGGGAGGCAAAGTCACCATCTTTGACACGGCCGAAAACCTAGCCACCTTGCCCGAAGATGCAACTTGGCCGCGGGTGGTGAAAATCGCCATTACCGCGCATGAGGAATTGCCCAAGCTACATGCTGTCGGCAAACCTGGTCAGGTGTTGTTTGGGGCAAGCGAGCCGATGCAAAACCTGAACCACGCCCATATCTGGCTCAGGCAACGCGCAGATTCGGCCCGCCCCAGCATCATGCTGCGGCTAGAGGATAAATCACTGGCCCGCGCACCAGATCTGTTGTTTCCCGATCTGCGACAGGCCGAGATCGTGTCAGAATCTGAATGTTTGGCGCGAACCTTGGTCAGTGTCATGGCCCCCAGCAGGCAGGCGATTTTGCGCGGGCAGCGGGCTGTGCATGTTTTGCTGATCGGCATGGGCAGCAACAATCTTGCCTTGTCCGAAGAGCTGGCCTTGCGCACCAATCACCCGAGTTTGGGCCGCCTGCATCTGACGATTTTAGATCGCAACGCCGCTGTCGCCAAGCGCCGCATGCTGAGCGAACGCCCCGATCTGTTAAGCCCCGATTTCAGCGAGACGGGGCCGAAAATCACTTTTCTGGAGGCCGATGCCTTGCATCTTGGCCATAGCGAGCATGATGATGCCCTGATCGCCGCCGAAGAGGCCCTAGGCTTTACCGCGATTGTCATTTCTACCGGAACCGATGCCGCATCCAGCGCGATTGCCATGCGCTTGCGTCAATTTCAGCAACATTACCAACGGCTGCGCGCGCCGATTTTCATGCGCATGCGCAACAGCGACACCATCGCCCCGCCCGCCGATTGGCACAGCCATGATGCGATCATCCGCTTTGGCGGCACGGGGGGGCAAGCCCATGATCTGGCGCTAGAAACCCTGTATGAGGCCCGCGCCAAAGCCCTGCATGACAGCTGGCGCAACAACGACCGGAGCGCGCAAAATGACCCCGCGCAGGTGTGGGAAAACCTTTCTGCCGCGCAACGCAGGCCCAATTACCGCGCAGCTATGTTCGCATTTGAAACGCTTTATGCCGCAGGATGTGTGCCTCCGCTTCAGGCGCGCCCCACCCAGCTCATCTTGCATCCAGAGGTGGGCAACCACCTGCTGGGCAGCCCCAAAGATTTGCGCATCTTGGCCGAGTTAGAGCATGAACGCTGGAACACCGAACGCCGGCTAGAGGGCTTTCGCACCGCACCACTGAACGCCGAAAACACACGGCTGCGCGATAATGAAAAGCGCCTACATCCGAGTCTTGTGCCTTTTGACGCCCTGTCGCACCATGAGCAGGATAAAGACCGTAACAACGTAGAATTGACGCTGAAGCTTGCATCCAACGCCTATAGCGCCGCGACGGCCGCAAGTGCATGGCGCAAAAGCCTGCGCATTGGGCTGACGGGTAGTCTTAAATCGCATAGCGCCACAAAGACAGATATCGCGCATATTCTTCGAGCTTATCTCGCCCATAAGCCTCAGGCGCGCGACTATAGTCTTGAGATTTTAACGCCGAACGCACCCGGATATGATCGCGATGCCGCGCGGGCCTTGGCAGATGCGTGGCAGGCGATAGTCGCACGCCCCGCGCATATAATTTGCTTTAATGTAGCCGGGCTAAGCGTGGTCGATGGTTGTGCCACGCAGGCGGACCTTGGGGCTAGCACCGCTTTAACCGCAGCCACAGTACATCCAACCGGGCATGCGCTTTCGGTTTATAGCTTTCAGCCGCTGGGGTGTTCAAATGCAGAACTGGCCCAGGATAGCGCAACATATGTGCAATTGGTGGCCCAGCTTCAATGCCACATCATGTCGCTTGCCGATGAAATGATCTTTGATCTTAATGGCGGCGCACATACCAATCAAGCGCGCGACCTTTGGCTCCGCACGCGAAAGCGTGAAAGCCTAGAGCATCGTTTACAATGACCCTTTGAATGACCAGGCGATAGAAATATGAAAAGATTTGATGTTTATGTGAGTTCTGTTTTTCGCGGAATGGAGAGCGAACGCAACGCGCTGCTTAAGTTCATACATCCTGTGATCAAAGATGAATGTGAAAAACGTGGCGTCGATTGCACTTTTATTGATCTGCGCTGGGGCATTGATGAAACATTGGCGGCTGAAAACCTCACGATCTCGCATTGCCTTTCGCAAATTGAACGGACCGCGCCGATTTTCTTAGGTATTATTGGCGATAGATATGGATCGATCCTCCCCCATAGCCAAAATGCAGAACTTTCTGCAACGCATCATGAAATTCGGGCGGGGTTACAGAGCGAACGCGACTGCATTTTCATGGTGCGTAACACGCCTAAGGCAAAAGCTGCTCAAAGTGCCGATCCCGATTTGCAAGCAATGATTGAAGAATTGCCCGCAGCTACATGTGCACCTTATTCAGACATAACCGAATTTATTAACACTGCGAAGATGATGTTGCTAAAGATTTTAGACCTGCATCACCCGCTTGATCAGCACTCCGACCCCTATGTCGGGGCCAAAGAGATGCAAGAGAAGCGCTTGACTGTATTGCGCGAAAAGCTGGCGATATTGCGTAACGGCCGCTTTAAAGAGGCGTGGCCTCTGCTGATGAAAGAAATGGTCAAGCGCCCTGCAAGAGACCGCTATAATGTAGAGTTTCTGCTTTATGCCTGCAAGCATCCAGATGACCCGGAATTATATGCCCAGAATTTTCTTGACCATCTATCGGCGGAGCTGGATGAAAAGCAGCTTTTCTTTTTTCATAATCATCATTGGCACGACGATCAGTCAATCGAATGGATGCTCAAGAGGCTTTTTTACTTTCTGAATCAACACCTAGGCAAGCCTTTCGCTCCCGAAATTGCCGATAGCAGCCTAAAATTGCGCTATAGTTTGCGCGATCTCTTCTCCTTTATGGAGATGCGCCAACAACGCGTTCACATCTTTCTGTGTCATCCCAATGGCAAAGAGATGATCGAACAGGCCACCTGCCTTGTCGCAACCTCTGCTATTGAGACCTATATCTTTGTTGATGAGGCAGGAGTAGACAGCTTTCCCACCGCATGTAGTTCCATCACCCTGTTTGATATCCTCCCAGAAATCACCGATGAAATTATTTTGGAATCAGCGATTAAGACGGGTAAAGATCGGGCGCTGATCGATGAGATGGTACATGCGCTGAGCGATAACCCTATTGCGCGCAGCCTTGGCGGGGCAATTAGCATTGCGGATTATATTATGTCATGGGGGGAATTAAACCCCTATGATCAAAAGATCTGGTCGCAAGATTACTGGTTGGCCGCGCATATTCGAACCATTACCGAGGTCACCACGCGCCAGAAATTAGCCATGCGTCAGATCAAAGGTATTCTCAATAACCTTTCAGAGTTGCACAGCATTCGGCCCACATATGGATTGCTGCTTGATGTGTTGCTTGCAGCAGAGGGATATCTGAGGATTGCAGAAGTAGAAGCAGCCATTTCTAAGCTTGCAGTACGGCGCGGCATTAAGCTTAAAGTGCAAGAACTTCAAATCGCCATCACCATGCTCGGCGATGCGATTTCGGCCATAGAGATGAATGCCAATGGCCTGCGGTTAACCGACAGCAGTATTTGGGCAAAGCCTGGAGATTTAAATGCCGTCCGTGAAATCCTCATTGAAACGTTGCTTTCCTTCCCGCGCACGCCGCGTCGTATTGAAATTGCGGCATTTGCCGCCTTTTTCACGAACGATAAATCTATTCAGCGAAAGCTTTCGCTCACGCCGGGCGTATTAGCTGACATCCCGGTGCATCTGCGACGCAATTTGATTGCGGAAGATACCGAATTCATTCGCGCGCAGATCGAACGCGCACGCGCAATAAAAGATCCGGTTTCTGGACTTTCCCATATCAGAGATCTTTTGGCCGCGATTGAATCTTTGGCAAGTCATCACCCCGCCGCTAGCTGTTGCTTTGCGATCGGGGTAGACCAACATCTGCATAACTCCGCCCTCGTAAACAGCCCCTTGGCGGCACAAGCGCAGCTGGCATTGGATCAGCGCTACTTAAGACTTGTGCATAAGGTGAAAAAAGACGCTGACACTACGCAAGAGGATGATCTAATCCATTCGATCCACGAATATTTTACCCTCTACACACCAGAGCCAACGGTCAGCGCTGATAACTTTGCCCATCACTTCGATAGGCTGCGCCTCTCTGCCCGAAAAGACAGCGCCAAATTTCCGGCTTTTACAAAGACTGCGGTTGATCGGCTTTTTGCGACGTATCCGCTCAGCCTGCATTGCACGACGGCCTTGCTAGATCTGGCAGAACTGCATTTTCAATCTGCCACCCGAGACGACGAAAGCGATAAAAAGGCCATCGCCCTTTGTAGCGCCGCCTTAAAAATCAACACCGCGGTTGAAAATATCGAATTTTCAAGTCGCGATCTCTTTCTACTCCAGCAAGGGTTTGATCCAAATCATATGGCTTGGCCCGACAATCACGATGGCCGCATGGTGATGGTGTTAGAGCGGGTGCTGGACCTGACCTTATCAGCCCATAGAAGCCGCGCCCTTCCCATGGCTGCGATTTGCGCAGATTGGCTGACACTTTTTGGCCAAGCACAACGCCACCGCGAAAAAGATATGCTGATTGCCAAATTTGCCGCCTCGCATGAAACCGCATTGAAGCTTAACCGCATATTCCAAGCGGCCCTGCCCACCGAGGAAGGATGGAGCAGCCCGCATAATACGGTGATTGATAGCTTTAGCGACATCAGCTTTGCTTTAGGTGTTTGATCCCACGGTTTGATGCTGTGATCCTTTCAAGGGTATTGAAGGATGCCCTATGGTCAAACTCGTCATGGAAGCGCCACGACGAACGCCGTCAGGGCCGCAATAATGAGGGCTTGCCTGCCATTGGTTTGAGGGCAGGCCCTGCTGATTGCCGCCTAGAACTGACCCATTAGGGATTCGGACGATAAGTCAGACTATCGAGGATATAGTCCATGTATTGCTACGAACAAGGCATGCAAGAAGTTGCCAGCAACACCGGGTTCGGCAATCGGCTTCGCACCACCTTTCGCGATTTGAGTTACCCGAACAGGAATACGCTAAGGGCTGGTTATCGAATACGTGTGGCTGTCATTTTTTTGCACCCCCCAACAGCACAAATGGAATGACCGCTTTTCCCATTCCGAGACATTAATGCAGTTTTTCGCTGCGCGTTAGACGGACGGCAGCTTCCGGGGCGCCGGTAATGCAGCATATCTCGAGGTCGACCGGCGGCTGTGGGCCGAACCTCGCATCGCCGGGCGCCCCAGATAAGGGCGATGCCGCACCGCATCCGAAGTCGGGACAGAGCCTTGCCTGATCAAGGCTCTGTCCTCTGCCGCTGCAAGGAAGGATGCCCTAACGGTGCAAGCTCGTGATGTTCACTGGGTGAAGTACGCTACATCGCGCGCGATCTTGAAGCGCAGCACCTTCTTCAATTTCGCTAGGTCTGACGGTGCGCCAGACTTGTGGATCATGCGATGGCACGTGGGGCACAAGACCATGAAATCATCCGGTATGCGATAGCGGCGTGTCTCGCCCTCTGCCAGACCATGCAGCGGCGTGGCGTGGTGCACGTCAACCGGCGCTTCGTGAACGGGGCCAGCGAAGCCATAGTCGCGTTTGGGATCGAGGCCGCAGCACTCACAGATGGGAGGCTTAGCCCTTAGCACATCCTTCCGCACCTTCGGTGAACGTTCGATTCGGCGGGAAAGGATGTAACGGCGGGTCTCTTCGATGTCCTTTCCCCCGGCCTCTTCCTGCATCACTTCGCTTGGTGTCGTGCCGCCACGATTTACCAGAGCCTCATAGGCAAGGAGCATTTGGTACAGGTCCTCAGAAAGCGGATCATCCCTGAGCGCACCAGCCCTATAGACTTTGCCAAAGGAATGCCCAGCCTCATACCCGGCTGGTAGTCCGGCCTCGCAGCCAAGATCGATCGGGCCGTCAGAGAAGTGCTTTGCGAACTCAGGAACGCGGTCTGCCATGTCGCGCGCCCTTCGCCTAAGCACTTCGCGGCCGCGGGACTGTCCGAAATCGTTATAGATCGCCGTGGTTCCTTGGTTCATCGAAAGCGTAATTGTCTGCGCATCCGGATTGATCAGGTAGACGACGTAAAAGCCTTTTGTCGCTGTTTCGGTAATCAAAGGGTCAAAGAATGCAAGCCAGGGCACGGATGCCCAAACACCTTGGCCGACGCTCGCCTTGACCTTCAGCTCAAACGGCCAAAGCATCAGGACCTTCTTGGCCTCTACAGCGATATCGTGCCTTACAAAGTTACCGAATTGCGATCCCGTGAACGATTTAACGCGTTCATGCGTGTATTCGGTCGCAAGGCGGGACAAATGGTCGGCGAGCATAACAGCCCCTCGTCAACTGTGCGGGTGAGATAACCGAGCTCTAGGTTTTCGAGCTCGGCGCGGCAAGCTATTCTCGGTAGTTCACTCACGAGATCAAGCGGGTAAATTTCTCGCTGACAGAAGTGTCAGCCTAGCCGAGACCACCAAGTGATCTTAGCTCATCTCAAGGCATAAAATTGCATTAGGGGCTAACAGCGGTCATCGGCCACTCTGGCGCGAAGTCCGCTTTGTCGGCGCTGCCGACCCTTGGTCCTATGAAAATGCTGCCCGTCGGACGAATAGCGGGTCTCGTAAAACTGCACCGCAGCGCTCGGTCACCAAGCGAATGTCGGCTCTGGGCCGGGTGCCGTGTAGCTCGCCTTTCATCATCGTCTGACCGCCGCCTTTTTCCATATCCCTGGAATGGCCTCCCAAACCTTTGGGCGCACAGCGCGGTTGATCTGCGAGGGGTGCGCCGAGCAATAGAATGCGAGGCGACGCTTCTCGACGACAGCTTTGGCCCGCGCAGCCCGGCGGCCAACTGCAATGACAGTTGTCACCTCGGGCAACAGATCCATGAGCGCGTCCAGCTGTTGAAGACCTGCCTTCATCTCCGTCGGCGTGATCTTGCGCGACCCATTCCACCACGGGATGATGTTCCACAGAACCGTTTCCTCGCGCGCAATGCCGGCTTGCTGCATGAAGTTGAATATGGCCTCGGCGGTGGGATCGTCATTGTCCCGGGAGATGAAGCCCGAGCCGGTCTTTCCGGTTTGCGACAGATCGTCTGTCATCGGGCCGGGCTTTTCCATTAGGAAGAGCAACCTCGCAGTGGTGCCGCCGTCCATGGGGTCGAACTCGGGGACGGTTCCATGATCCTGTGCGCGAAGCTCTGCGGCATAATCCCTCAGCGGAGCGATATGCGGAAGGTTCAGCATCGCACGCCGGGTGGCGATGGCGGTCATGCTTTTCAGGCTGCGCGGCGCGTCGATTGGCAGGCGATTGTCTTCCATGCTTCAGGCTCCCGGGTAACGTGTCACAAGGTCATCCATCTGGCCCGACATTGCCAAGGACAGATCCTCTGCCATGCGTTCGATCAGGTCGCGGCACTCCAATTGCGCGGCCCATCTGTGTACCCGGGCTTGGCCGGGGAACATCAGACCCAGCGCGTTGCCCGCGATCGCACCGGTGCTATCGCTGTCGCCGGAATGGGTAACGGCGACGGCCAGCCCATGCTCCAGGTCTCGCGCGCAGCGGCAGGCATGAATGGCGATCGACAATGCCTCCTCTGCAATCCAACCGCCACCCAACTGCTCGGTCGTCTCGGGGCGACCATCGGCGGGCGTCTGCAGACCGCGCAGGATGGCGTCGCGTGTCTCGGCGCCGAAGCTGTGGGCATGGGTTGCCGCCGCCTGCTCCAAATCAGCGCCGTCCGCCAAGAACCGTAGGATCAAGGCCCAAGCTCCAGCCGCCTCCTGCCCGGTCGGATGGCCGTGGGTCAGGGCGGAGCACTCCATCGCCAGATCGCGCACACGATCCTCAGCGACGAAGGCAATGGGCGCCACGCGCATGATCGAGCCGCAGCCCTTCGAGCTGTTCACGGCCGGCTCGCCGAAGTTGCGCGCCTGGCGCAACGCGTCGAGGCAAGTAAGCCCCGGTGCGCGGCGGGCATTGAGGCGCCGATCTGTGACGAGACCAATGTCATCCACCTTGGCTCTTGGCGTCTCGCCTTGCGTGACCAGCCAACGCAGGAGCGCGTGGTGGATGACGCCGGGCGGATAGCAGATCCTTTTCAGCGTCGATCGAACCGCGGCGCGCACCAGCCCCTCGGCGGTGAACAGCGTCATCTGGGTGTCGTCAGTAAAGGTGCCTTGGATACCCTGTTGAATGGGCAGATCCGCAAATCCCTGTGGGAAGCGGGCGCAGATTTCGGCCAGATTTGCGAACTCGATATCCGCCCCGAGCGCGTCGCCCATGGCGCCTGCTAGCAGGCAGTCGAGGATCTGATCGTGGCGTGGGGTCGTCTGCATCGTCATGACCATCATCTCTCTTCTCGTCATCATGCGGCAGGGATGACACAAGAGCGCATGCGATAGTCGCTCCGTCGGGATTTTCCGCATGACGCACCAACCCTATGTCGGGATCTACTGGACCCGCCCTGTACCGCGAGCTGGGTTCGTCAGCCTGTCCGCCGATGTGGACATTGCGGCCAACCAAAGCCTGACGATCCACTATCAGCGCGATCTGGCGCGCCGCCACGTGCGGGTGGCGCGAGGTGCGATGATCCGTGAGATCGCGCTGCTGGAGCTGGCACCGGACAGGGCCAGCCAGGAGGCCGTGATGGCGATCGAACGCCTTGTCGAGACATCGGCCGGTGATGCAATTTTCCTGACCGTCGATTTCTCCCATGAGGTGAATTGGCGACCGCACCGTTTCCTATGGGCCGCGCTGCCCGTGGAGCGAAGGCAAGCGTTGACGCCGGATGCGATGCTGATCGACGGCAAGGCGTTCAATCCGAGCCTCCACTTCCGCGCGTGGCAATCTGACGACGAGGCCCATCGTGCGGGTAAAGATAATCATCGTTCGCTCTTGCTTGCGGCGCTCGCCGGTCGTGAAGATCGTTCCTGGACAGAGAAGGCCGACCACCTGAATGGCGTCGACCTACGCACGCACGGGGGCAAACGTTGGACTGCGGACAATCTACGGAAGTTCATCGGTCCGGCGTCGGGGGACGGCGGCCCAGACAAGGCGTTGCGGACCTAATAGACGCCCCCTCAAAAGCTAGTTCGGTAGGGTCGTCTCTGGCCGCATTCGGACACCGAGGCAATATCTCAGAAAACTAAGGTAATCCAACCTCCTGGGTCGCATATCAGGCGTTCCGGTCGATTGGTTTGGTCGTCCGGCATGGGCTGCGCCCGCCGCATCGAAGCCATCACTATAGTTCAGAGGTGATCGGGTCCGTTGCTCAGTGGCAGGCCATTGTTGTCGCTTTTTGAGCACACCCTGCGGAATACTGATCCGATCTGTTCATGATTTGCCTCCTCAAGTGAATATAGAAGGAGCAGCAGTGTCGAGTGCGTCCTTTGTCCAGATTTTCCCCCTCTCCGATTGTCAACGTCATCGATGAGCCCCCTCATCTGACCATCGGCCCCCTCATGATCTGGATCCACCGGCGGGCCTATCCCTTCATCGATGACTGGTGCGACCGAAACTGGCTGATGTCGACCTGCTCGTTAAGGGTCGGGTCGGAAAACATTGCCCTGTCCGGAGCCGATGCGGCATCGGACGAGCTGTCCTATCTGCTTAAGACCCTGCGGCAGCTGCGGGACGGAGAAATCCAGACCGTCGGCTATTATCCTTCATCGCAGACCGTGCTGGTCGATATCGAGCAGGTGGACGCTGATCGCTTTGCGCTGGTCCTGACGCATCTCAACCATTGCCGTGTTGAATGCGATGCAATTCGATCCGATGTTGAACGGTGGATCGCCGAACTTCAGTCGATCCTTCACATCTTTCCACGAATGACCAGTCAGAGCCCTATCGGCCAACCCTATTGTGTGCCCTCGGCTCCGGATCACCTTGCCCCTGAACTAGACCAGAAGATTTTATAGAGAGTTCCCATGTCAAAATTTGCCCGACGTCTCAACGACTCCCGCCTTACTGAAGAAACCGTCGATTCCAACGCATGGTTTCGCGAACTTTTGTGCCTTTGGCGCCCATCGGGCACGGAATCCGAGAAGGATGCGGAGGGAAGGATTTCCTCGCTCCGCCTCGCCGTGCGCGATGGCTATCTTAGCTTCTATGGGGCTGGGCAGCAGATCGCCAAAGTCAAATGCACTGAACAGTCGTTTCATGAGGAAGTGCATCGCAAGTATCTTGGCCCCGAGACCGACCAGACCGGGGGCGGGGACTATCTGCGTCCCGCGCCACCTGCCGCCGATGCCGCGGGTGCCGTCCTCATGAACCGTGTGGCCACGGCAGCCGCCTGGCACGGACGCGAAAAGCTTTTTGTTGATGAGGTGATCAGCGCCAATCCGGATGTCTTCGATCTTGAGGTCGCCCTGACGCTTGCCAGACCCGACGCGGCGAGACCGGTCGCTGTCCGCCTCGATCTTGCGACGCTGGAACCACATCAGGATGGTTGGAGGATCGTGCTATGGGAAGCGAAGATGGCCAATGACGGTCGCGCCAAGTCCCTGGCAGAGCCGAAGACGATGGACCAACATCGTGGCTATTCCGAGTGGCTGCAGGATGAGACAAATGCCGCAGCCCTCATCGCGGGCACCAAGGAGGCGTGCAGATTACTTGTTCGACTGCGCGAGCTTGCCATCCATGCAGGACAAACAAATATGCCCCCCTTGGGGAATGGCATTGTCGCGACCGGCGGCAACTGTGGCACGCCGCTGACCCTCGATACGAACGTGCGTTATGTGATCGACGCTCGCGAAGACACGCGGGGCACCTTCATCGGCAATGGGCATGATGTCAAACTGCGGGGGCTCGCGGGTCACGTCCAAGTGATCGGCAAAGGCGATCCGCTGACGCTGGATACGCTTTGAGCGTATCGGTCACCGTCCATCGCGGGACTGCCGAGATCGGCGGTTCCTGCATCGAGATCCGGTCAGCCGCAGGACAGCGGCTGATCCTCGACGCCGGCAAGCCGCTTGACGCGCCGCAGGATGCCACTGATCTTCTTCCCCCATCTCTGGATCGAAGTGCGGACGCGACGGTCTTGATCTGCCATCCACATCAGGATCACTGGGGCCTGATCAATGAGTTGCCCCTCTGCTGGCCGGTGATGACGGGCGTGGCCTCGGCCAAGCTGATCGCCATCACGGCAAGGCTCGCGCGCCAGCCCTTGAACCGGGAGTTGGGCACTTGGGGAAGCCGGGGCGTCTTTCAGGTCGGCGGCTTCCGGATCACGCCTTTTCTGACAGATCACTCGGGCTTCGACGCCTACATGCTTCTAGTCGAGGTCGACGGGCGTCGTATCCTGTACAGCGGAGATTTCCGGCTGCACGGCCGAAAGTCCGACCTTGTCCAACGCATGATGCAGAACCCGCCGCGTGATCTGGATATGCTGATCCTTGAGGGGACCAACCTCGGCACCCAGAAACCTACCATCACCGAAGCCCAGCTCGAGGATCAGTTCGTCGAGTTGGCCAAGCGGACCCGCGGACGCCTGTTCGTCTGCTGGTCGGGGCAGAATATCGACCGGACGGTGACCCTCTACCGTGCTGCCAAGCGCAGCGGGCGGACGCTGGCCATTGATCTTTATACGGCCGAAGTTCTGGAAACCGTCGCCGAGGGCACAAAACTGCCCAGGCCTGGATTTGACAATTTGAAGGTGGTGCTGACCGCCGGGCTACGGCGTCATTACATCCAGCGCGGTAGCGAGGAGTTCATTGACCGAATGGTCGGGCACGGCATCGGTGCCGCAAAACTGGAAGGCAGCAACCACATCGTCATGGTGCGCGACGGATTGGTGAAGGACTATCGCGCCAAGGGCGTGACGCCGACCGCTTCCGATGCGTTCAGCTTTTCGATGTGGAGTGGCTATCTTGCGAAGCCGAGCGAGACACTGAATTGGTTCCGGTCAGCAGACAGCCATATCAAGCATCTGCACACCAGCGGACACGCGTCCTCAGCTGACCTTCGTGCTTTCGCGAAAGCTATGAATGCCGCCATGATCCTTCCTGTTCATGGCAGCAACTGGGACATCGAACAGGATGGTTTCGAACGGATCGTCCGGCTCGCGGACGCGGAGTCCTATTTACTGCCGGACTGATCCGAAGGGTGGATGCCCCAACGTCATTTCGACTCATCCGCGTGGCGCAGCCCACAATCCGGTGTCGCCTCGATCTGAGCGATCATCCCCTGCATGAGGTTTTCCAGCGTTTCGTTTCCTGCCGCCGCGGCGTCATCACGGGTCTCCAGCATCGCCCGCAGGAAATCGTCCCAGGTGATGATCTGAAGCACCAGCCGCTCACCGACATTTCTGATTTGCTCCGGGTGGTTCGCAAGAAGTCGCAACAGAGGCGACTTGTCCGTGTATGCCGCGGGATCGTTCCAGATCTGATCCATGGCTTCAGGGTCGTCCAACCACAGATCCTTGCGCGTCCGCGAGACGGCGCCAATCGGCACCAGATAGATCATCCCGACATGGTCTTTCTTCCCACCGACCATTTCTTCAAGGGCCGCCAGCGTGCAGTATTTGAGATATTGCTCGATGGAAGTGCGCGCCTTCAGCTTCATCTCCATCATCACGATGGCATTGTCGGAGACATACAGCCCGTCGTGCTGCGTGAATTGCCGCGGTGCAAATTCCGAATGACGCTCCCCGACCTCACGCCCGATCGTGCGGATCCTGCCTGCGGGACGGATGCCCAACGGCGCGAAGAACACGTTCGCAACGAAGGAGGAGGGAGCAATCGCCAAGGCGATCTCCAAGACCTGGTTAAGGAGTTCCTCCTTTTTGGTGATTGCCGGGCGCCATTCGGCATACGCCTGCCCCCTGCTGTAGAGCGACTTCCCCCCCGCCAGCCGTTCCTTCGGCACAAAAAATCCGGCACCGTCCGGGGTTGGCTGCCGCTTTATCGGCTTGAGGCCAATCTTGTCCGGCGACCAGTAGATCTGCTCCAGGTTATCAAGAACCTTTTCGTTCCACGGCATTCGGCGCTCCGTCATTCGAGGCTTTTCTGCATGTGAAGCCAAACGTCTGCATATGTCTACGACGGCCGGGCGCGACGAGGGGAGAAACCACACTTTATGGAATCGTCCCTAGCTGGGACCGATTATCCGTTGCGTCCGTGGCAGTTGTGTCGTGATCGGCGGAATGACGGCCCACATAAACGATTTCATTTGCTCTGTTAACCAGACACAGAAATATCTGATCCAGACCATACAGGGCTTTGCCTCATGACGTCCAACCTTTCCACGATCGAGGCGCAGCTCAAGCTGCTGTCATGGCGTGACACGCAGCTGCAGTCGATTACTGCCCAGTTTGAAGCGGCGTGGCCCGGGCTGGAATTGGCGATCAAGGACCACGTTGCGAGTATGTCCCTTTGGGGAGTCGGCCGAGCGCACTACGATATTCGCCCTATTGCCGGAGAAATAATCGTCCCATGGGCTGAGGAGCAGGGCCGCATCGCCGCGGCCAGAGCCGAAGAAGGGCTGGCGGAAATTTTGGCCAGCGCGCCGCATGGTGCTCTTTCCGATTATGCCTCCACCGCGCTACCGGCAATCGCTGGGGTTGGCCTGCTCGCCGCGTCTGTATTGGCGGTGCCGGCTGTCGTTTCCTATGCCACTGTGGCGTCGGTTTCTTTCGTCGTCTTCACCACAACCACAGTCAGCACACCGATCCTTCTGGTGGGCGGCGCGGCGATTGCGGCACTTTCCATGACCGGGACGAAAGCCCTGGGTCACGCAACTGATCGGATCCGCTCCCACCTCGAGGATCGATTGACTCGACATGCAAGGACCGTGGTCTTTGGGGACGGGCTCGCACCGTCAGCCCGCTGCCTACTGAATGACACCCAAGCCATCGTCCTAAGGGCGGGACAAACATCGCTGGAGACCGTCTGATGCCGTTGCTCTATGAAATACCCGTCGCGCTACAGGAGGCCTTAACTTCCGGCGGCGCTCAGTTATTCGGTGCAATTATCAAAGATAGTTCGACCGGCCAAATTCTCGGCCATGTGCAGCAAACCGCAGCCCTGCCGCAGTTTCTTGAACAGGTTGCAGGCGCTGGTGCGCAAGCCATGAACGGGTTCTCACCCCTAGGCTTGATCTCTGTAGCGCAGAACGAGCATCTGCGTCAGGGCATTTCGGCGTTGAAAGAGGGAATGGTCCTGATGCAGGGCCTTCAATATGGGACGCTGGCTCTGTCCGGCTTGGGGTTGGGAGTATCGATCGCGGGTTTTGCCGTCATGGCGGCAAAGCTTCGAGGCATCGAGACCCAGCTGGAGGCCATTGCAAGCGCTGTTGGGCAGATAACCGGCGACCGGCGCGAGGACGATATCCGAGGCATTCTGGCGGATGTCGCCGCCGATATTCGGAACGTTGACAGTCTGACCACTCGGCTCGATCCACAGCGCGTGGCGGAGCAACTCCAGGTCAGCCTCTCTCGCAGCGCGGCCCGACTGGATGCCCACTTCCGGCGCGAAGCGGATGTCGCCCGCCAAACATCAATACCGTTGGAGCAGCTCGACCGCTTGTGGACGCTCGCGGCGGCAATCCGACTTTGTCAAGAAGCTGCTATTCAGGCGCTGTTTGCGGCAGATGAGCTGGCCACAGCAGAAGATTACGCAGGCCGTTGCGTGCACGATCAGATGGCATTGCTTGAAGCGCTTAGTGCCGACAGCCTGGTGCGGCTTGTGTCACGCAGCGAACCGTCCCTTAGACCGATCGCCTTGCTCCATGCCGAGCATCTGACAGATGGCCTGAAGGGCGGCGTCATGACGTTGGCTGGCCAGATATCTATCGCAAACACCGTGAAAGCCGAAGCAACGCGGGGCATTGACTATTTGCGGCAACTGAGGGCTGAGAGTAAGGCGCCGCTGTTGTTTTTGCCAACTCGGGCCCATTCCACGAGACACCCTGGGGCCTAAAACTGATGCGCGTTCGCTCTGAAGTGCTGACCCTGCTGGTGACGACGGGCAAATCGCGGCAGATCGCCCTATGACGCTTCGAACACCTGACGGTCGCTATATCGTGGTTCGTGGTCGGTTGTGGCGTGCCACCAATCCGCACCTGTCCGAAGCAGAGAGGCAGCGCCTGACCAATGAGCTTATGGATGCCCGTCGGGCAGTGAAAGCTGCGCGCGCCGCGGGCGATTGTGCTGCCGAGGATACCGCGCATCGCGCCGTCAATCTGGCAAAGCACGCTTTGGGTGAGCGTGGTGCGGTCTGGTGGGATGACGGTGCGCCAGACATGAACCGGAAGATGGCGCGAAATACGCCATACGCGGACTGGTTCCGCCATGAAACAACGAATGACGGATAGGAATGATCTTTCGCCCAGCGATGCATCAAGAACGTACCGAACATCTTATTGATCAGGGCATACGAGCGGACGAGCGGAGGGTGCGTCCGTCGCTCGATCTCCTGAGGGGACAGTACCACGTCACTTAGGACAGTTTCAGACAAACTCTCCTGTTGCACCTTTGAGGTGCCAGCTGGGTAGATAGATCAACATGCGGATTTCCCGACAGCCGGAAAACCCGGCTGTCGGGAAATCCGCATGCTGCTGGTACCGAGAGCCGCAAAAACAACGAATGCACGCGCCCCATTGAGCATGCGCTGCCTGCCAAGCGTTCTTCCCGACAGCCGGGTTTTCAGGCTGTCGGGAAATGGGTAGATGATGAGGACTGTCAGAACGTCCGTGCTCATGGGCCCGTGATGCGTACCGCGTCCAACGGCCGGATGTGGTTAGCCTTTGGCCAGAGACTACCACAGCCCGTGGCGCAGACTTGACCATATTACCGTTGCCATGACGGCGTGCTTCCTCATGGCCTGGAATGAGACCGGCTGCGGGGGACGACCGGCAAGGGCAGTGCGTCGGCTGCAGTACCTGACGATCAGTCCGCCAGCAACTTTCTCATGACTGACGCGATGGCGACTCCGCGTCCGTTATGGCCGATCGCCCTCATCGCAGCTGGGAGACCGCATTGAGATGAGGATAGCGATCCGCCGTCATCGAGATAAAGCCGCTCCAGTAAAAGCTACCGTAGATGATCACGACATCCTTCCGATGCACGCCGGTCAGGAGGGCAGGGCACGCCGGGCCGACCGCCTCGGTCTAGAGGGAATTCGAGTTGACGGCCGGTTCGCTCGGAATCATTCGCGGGTCAGCCTGAACAGTAGAGCGCGCAAAATGATCTTTATGCCTTGTAGGAGTAAACACCCCGCGCCACTGTGCTACTTGCTTGGTGCGGAGGATTGATGAGGGACTTTGACGGCCGTATCTTCTTATCCGCCTCGGATCTCATGCGCTTCATGGGATGCGCCCACGCCACCACCCTCGACCTAGCACGGATGCGCGGCACCGGACCGGAGCCACGCGGAGACAGCGAGGATGCTGCGCTTCTGCAGAAGCAGGGTGACGCCCACGAGGCCGCCCACCTGGCACGGCTCACTGCGGCGGGCCGACATGTGGTGGAGATCGCGAGGAGCAATCTTGCCAGCGACGCCGAGACCACCCGCGAAGCTCTGGCCGCTGGACCTGAAATAATGTTTCAGGGCGCATTCCTGTCGGGCAACTGGGGCGGCTGGTCGGATTTCCTCGAGCGCGTCAAGCGACCGTCCGCGCTCGGTCCGTTCAGTTACGAGGTGACCGATACCAAGCTCAAGCGTCGGCCACACCCGAAGCACGTCCTGCAACTTGTGCTCTATTCCGATCTGCTGACCGAGGTTCAGGGCGCGGTGCCCGAATTCGCCCATGTCGAATTGGGGGACGGCACCCGCGCCACCCTTCGGCTATCAGACTACGCTGCCTATGCCCGAATGGCGCGGGCGCGGCTCGAGGGGTTCGTGGCCGGTCCGCCGCCAACCCGTCCGATCCCCTGCGCGGACTGTGGTCTCTGCCGCTGGGGCGACCATTGTGCCGATATCTGGCAGGCCGAGGACAGCCTATTCAATGTCGCTAATGTTAGCCGTGGACAGGTGAAGAAACTGGAAGCTGCGGGCGTCCAGACGATGGAAGCGCTCGCCAGTCTCGATCATCCGATCCGCGGCATGGCGGAAAACACACGCCTCCGCCTGGTGATGCAGGCCCGCCTGCAACACGCCCGCAAGACTGGAATGCCCGCATTCGAATTGCGCGCACCGGAACCCGGCAAAGGCTTCGACCTGCTCCCCGAGCCGCAGGCCGGCGACCTGTTCTACGATATCGAAGGCGACCCACATTTCGAGGGCGGTCTCGAGTATCTTCATGGCGTCTGGCTCGATGGCCAGTTTCGTGCGTTCTGGGCGCACGACCATGGCGCCGAAGCGCATGCGCTGGCCGAGCTTCTGGAGTTCTTTCGCGCGCGTCTTACGGCTTACCCTGACGCGCGCATCTATCACTATGCGCCCTATGAGATCACCGCCCTGAGACGGCTGACCACGAAATACGGAATCGGCGAGGCTTTCCTTGATCGGCTTATGCGCGAGCGCCGGTTCGTAGACCTGTTCGCAGTCGTGCGCGGGTCGCTCATCGGCTCTGAGCCAAATTACTCCATCAAATCGATGGAGGCCTTCTATGGCCGCGAGCGCGGTGGCGAGGTGAAGACGGCGGGAGGCTCGGTCGTCGCCTATGAGCGGTGGCGCGAGACTGGCGAGCAGCAGATCCTCGACGAGATCGAGGACTACAACCGCGTCGACTGCATTTCGACCGAGGAGCTGAGGGATTGGCTGGTCAGTATTCGACCCAGCCGCCCCTGGCCATCGCTCGGTCAGGATGCGGGATTGAAGGAGGCGGAGGAGGACGCCGACACACAGGCGCTGCGTTCGGCCTTAGAGGCCTCCGACCTGCCCGACGACCGGCAGGAAATGTTGTTCAACCTTGGCCTCTTCCACAAGCGCGAAGCGAAGCCCGCGCAATGGGCGGTGTTCGACAGCGTTGGGAAGGACGAAGATGAGCTGATCGACGATCTCGACGCGCTCGCTGGGCTTGAAGCCGTAGGCGCGGCAGAGCCCATCAAACGCTCAATGGTCCGCACTTATCGCTTCCCGCAGCAGGAGACGAAGTTGCGGGGTGGCAGATCGGCGACGGTGCCGGTCCATGATGGGCCGCCCGCCACGATCAGCATTGCTGCTCTGGATCGGACGGCACGTGAGATTACTCTTAAGGCCGGGGCCACAAAGGCGCATCTGCTCGCAGACCGCCTGACGCTTCACCCCGACTGGCCGCTCAACACGAGTGTAATTGCCGCCGCGCTTCGCGACGTGATTGCAGATCAATGCGGGCCACGCCGATTTACGGCTGTAGACGATCTGTTGTCTCGCGCAGCGCCGCGCCTGACGACCGGTGCGAAGCCTGACCTGCTGGATGGCGCTGATCCGGTCGCGGGCGCGATTGCGGTCGTGGCCGCGATGGACGGCACCGTGCTGCCGATCCAAGGGCCGCCGGGCACCGGCAAGACCTATGTCACCGCGCGTGCGATCCTGTCTCTGGTGCGCAAGGGTCATCGGGTCGGCGTCGCATCAAATAGCCACGAGGCCATCCGGAATGTGCTGATGGGCTGTCTCGCCGCGCTGGAAGACGACGATCCGGACATCGCTCTGGAAGATGCCGAACTGGCCCACAAGGTGAGCGGCGAAGAGGACGGTTATCCCGATGGCTTCACCGGCATCACGCGGGCCACGTCGAACGACGACCCCGCCCTGACGCAGGCTCATGTCGTCGGCGGAACTGCATTCTTCTTCTCGCGCCCGGATTGCGAGCAGACCTTCGACTGGCTCTTCATCGACGAGGCAGGACAGGTCGGGCTTGCCAACATGGTCGCCATGGGGCGTGCCGCGCGGAACATCGTGCTGGTCGGCGACCCGCGCCAGCTACCGCAGGTGATACAAGGGGCGCACCCGGACCCCGCGAACCTATCCTGCCTCGACTGGATGCTGGGCGATCACGCGACGGTCCCAGCGGACCGCGGCATCTTCCTGCCTGTCTCGCGCCGGATGCATCCAGACGTCTGCCGCTTTATTTCCGATCAAGTCTATGAGGGACGGCTGACCAGCCACCCCGATACCGCGCGTCAGGCCGTGGCCGGGACCGCGTTTCCCCCGGCGGGTGCGTTCTGGATGCCGGTCCCACATGAAAGCAATGCCCAGATCGCGCCCGAGGAAGTCGCGGCCATCAATGCTGCCGCTCATGAGATTCTGACGGGCACATGGACGGAGAGGGATGGCACGACGCGTCCCATGTGTCAGTCCGACATCATCGTGGTCGCACCCTACAACGCACAGGTAAACGCCCTGCGCGACGCGCTGCCCGAGGGCATTCGCGTCGGCACAGTGGACAAGTTCCAAGGCCAGGAAGCGCCCGTCTGCCTAGTGTCGATGACAGCGTCATCGGCAGAGGAAACGCCGCGGGGCATGGAGTTCCTTTTCTCACTCAACCGGATCAACGTGGCGGTATCGCGCGCCAAGGGGCTGGCGCTGGTCTTCGGCGCACCGCGTCTGCGCGAGGCGAAATGCGAGACAGTCGAGCAAATGCGGCTGGTGAATACGCTGTGTGCGTTGAACGTCGTGGAAATGCAGAAGTGAAAGATAACGATGCTTGAAGATGAAGGCGACTGGCTTCAGATCAAAAAAGAGCAGGCATTAGCGTTCGGCAAGCCAGTTCACTCTGGCTTTATTGTTCGCCAGGGTTCAACCGCGATGCGTGTAGGGTCCCCGGACAAGAAACGGGACAGACCCGAACGAGATCGTTTAGTGGAACAGGGTGTTCTGGTCGACGACGAGAACCCGGCGCTTTTCCGGTTTAGTGTCGATCATGTGTTCAGCAGCCAGAGCCGTGCAGCGGGAGTGGTTATCGATGGCAACAGCAATGGCAGTCATTGGCGACCTGCTACCGACCGCCTCCCCGTTCGAGCTGGAGCAAGTGTCGTCTTCACCAGATCGGAGATCGAGGGGGCTATGGATGCCTTTGATCTTCACCGTGATGCTAGAAAAAGTATAGAGATTTTTGAGAGATTTAAGGATCCCCGTGATTACTGGGTGCGCTCTAGTCGTGAGCGTTCAAACCGCGTTTATCCTACGAAGCCGCTGGTCGGATTCATCTTGAAGAAAACAGAACTCAACGGAGGCTGGGGGCATAAATTAGACGCGGCCGCGCGACTGCACAATTCCGGCTTCATCATTGTAGGCGAGGATGACAAGCCTGTTTCCCCGCCTGAACGCTACGCTCACCTAGTTCGTGACGCAGACCGCATACGTCTTTGCTCGCTGAACTACTTCATTGAACCTGCACGGGAGCAAGGTGCGTCAGAGGTCTCTATAAGGGCTGGCGATCTAGCCGTAGCCATGGGGCTGCAAGAAGCATTCCCAAACATCTGCCAAGCCCTCGGCGGAGAGAAGTTTCAGTATTTGGCACAAGTGCCACCGCCAACCCATACAAAACCGAACCCCAGCAGTTCGACCATCTTCACCTACAAGCTCGCATCGCAAGCGGAGGCGGCCACCGTGACAGAAGACACTAAAGCACCAATGCGTTCGGCGACCAACCTGATCCTCTACGGACCGCCCGGGACGGGCAAGACCTACCGTACCGCATGGGAGGCGGTCCGGCTTTGTATTGGCGAGCAGGCTGCAGCATCGCTTAAAGGCGACAAAAAGCGTGATGCGTTGATGACCGAGTATCGGCGTTTGGTGAGCGAGAAACGGATCGAGTTCGTAACCTTCCACCAGTCCACGTCTTACGAAGAATTCGTCGAAGGCCTCAGGCCAAGCACTGGTGACGATGCTGGGGAGGGGCCAGAGGAAGTGGAAGTAAGCACCGGTTTCCGCCTCAAACCCTACGACGGGGTGTTCAAGCGCGTCAGTGAGCGCGCAAGGCTCGATCGGGCGGGCAGTGACTTATCAGCACGGCTTGACCGTTCAGCTCGGGTATTCAAGGTCGCGCTAGGAAGACGGCAAGTCGAAGACGAGCGAATTCGCTTTGGCCTTGATAATGGGTTGATCCATGTGGGCTGGGGCGGGGACATTGACTGGTCAGATGAGCGCTTCGACGATTTCAACGAAATATTCTCTGAATGGAGAGCGAAGAAGGACGCCGAGGCGAGCGGCCACGATGGGAATATCGTAGTCACCTTTTCGTTTAGAGCCGACATGCAGGTCGGGGATTATGTAGTGATGTCAGATGGACGCGACCGCTTCCAGGCATTTGGAAGAGTAACCGGCGGGTACTTTTACGATCCGGACGCCACATTCCATCCACACCGTCGTCAGGTTGAATGGCTATGGCGCGACGACGCGGGGACCGAACGAAGCCGCTTCTACGCAAATGGCTTCAGGCGCCATTCAGTTTACAAGCTAAACCAATCACTCGTGGACTGGGACGCGCTGGAGGCAATTGTTTTCGGTGAGGACACACCTCTCGCAAGTCAGTCAGCACGGGACCATGTCTTGATCATCGACGAGGTCAACCGAGCAAATATCTCGAAGGTCTTTGGTGAACTGATTACGCTTTTGGAACCCGACAAGCGGTTGGGTATGCCAAACGAGATCCGCCTCGTGCTGCCCTACTCGAAGAAGTCCTTCGCTGTGCCGGCGAACCTCCACATCATCGGGACGATGAACACGGCCGACCGGTCTATTGCGCTCTTGGACACGGCATTGCGCCGCCGCTTTACGTTCCGCGAACTGATGCCGAACCCGCTGGTACTCCCAGCGGATGTAGATGGGATCGATCTGCAGAAGCTCCTAACCACGATGAACGACAGGATCGAGTATCTCTTTGATCGCGAGCATCAGATCGGGCACGCCTATTTTACTGGCTGCGCAACCCGTGGCGATATCGAGGAGGTGATGCGTGACAAAGTAATCCCCCTGCTGGCGGAGTATTTCTACGAGGACTGGTCCAAAGTTGCCGTCGTCCTTGGTGAAACCGGGCAAGGCCAGGCGCGGTTCCTAGAGGCGAGGAGACTTGCTGCTCCCGCGGGGATTGCGGAGGACGACTTCTCCGGTGAGAAGCTGCGCTGGCGCGTCAAAGACCAGTTCGATTTCTCGGAGTTCGAGGGCTGATGCCGTCCTATACTGTGCGGGAGTGGGATACGCTGCCACATGGCGACGGTGAGGGCTCTATTCCCGCGCATCTGGCAAGTCGATTGGTTGCGCTCTCGAAGACTTCATCCTTTGCCGGCCGAGGTGGCGGCGGAGTACTAGAGGATCGGCGGCACGAGCTACGTGCCCGTGGTGTGGTTGGTGTGATTGCTGCACAGGGTTGCAGCCTCGAGATCCTTCCGAAAATCGACATTATGCAGAAGGAAGGGGCGGAACGGCAGAACGCCGCGATCCGCAAACGTCTTGTCCATATGCTCGCGGTGGCGCTGAATCTGAAGATCGACATGGGCCGGATCACTGACCTGGACTGGCAGCGCGACACGCTTCTCGAGATCTTGATCCGTATATTCTGTGACAAGCTGACCGAAGCGGTCCGCCGCGGCATGCCTCGTCGCTATCTCGGTCATGAGGACGATCTTTCGTCCCTGCGCGGAACCCTCGATGTGCCGCGGCAATTCACCCGCCATGCAGCGAACCCGGGGCGCCTTGCTTGTCGTTTCGATGAGTTGTCGCAAGACATTGCGCTCAACCACATCATGAAAGCAGCCGTGGCGCATCTGTTCAGGATGTCCAGAAGTGCGGCCAACCAGCAGCGCCTTCGCGAACTAGCCTTCGTCTATGCCGAGATCTCTGACGTTCCGGTGCCGGCTCTAAGATGGGGCGAGGTCATCATCGACCGGACCAACCGCGCGTGGCAGGACCTACTCGGCATGGCTCAACTGTTCTTGCGCAATCGATATCAGACCACGAGCAGCGGCTTGGGACAAGGCACAGCGCTTCTATTCGAGATGAACGCCCTTTTTGAGGAGTATGTCGGTCGACTGGTCACGCGTGCTCTCGCCGGAACCGAGTTCCGCGTTACGCTGCAGGGCGGGCGACTTTTCTGCCTCAACTCTATTGATGACAACCGCTTCGTATTCCAGACCAAGCCAGACATTCTAATTTGGCGGGCTTCACAGGTAGTCCATGTGATCGACACGAAATGGAAACGGATATCCGCGCGGATTGATGATCCGAAGCTGGGTGTTTCTCAGGGTGATGTCTACCAGATGATGGCGTATGCCCATCTCTACAAGGCGCCCAAGCTGACACTGCTCTATCCCCATCACGATGGGCTCGGCACCAATGAGGGCGTTCAGGCACAGTTCCGGATAACGGGTCAGGAGACGTTAGTTGAGACCGCCAGCGTGGACGTGGCCAACGGGAAGGATCTTGTGGCACGGCTAAGGGATAACCTCTTTCCTACCAATCTGCAGAGGTCTCCTGTTCTAATTTGAAAACAATATCTCACGATGCTCAAAATTTGGAGAAGGTTCGACACCAGGCCCATCCCCTCCGCCAACATTTTTTAGAAAACTAATCTCTACTTCCGATTCCAGTTGGATTATTTTTATGTTTTCAGGGGTTATGCCGGCAGCCCTGTGTGTAATCCGATGCGTAAGAACGTCGCTCCCGATCTCTAGAGCCCATATATTTCTGGAGCTGATGACTGCATCGAAACGGCGCTCGGATTATAACGAACTGATTTCAAATTACATTTAGAGAGGCGGGTGCGCGTTTGGATTTGAGGCCGTGTTCCGGTAATCCTCCCGTTTTTAACGGGATTTGGTCGTAGAACTTACGCAGCCATTTTCAGTTTCATTGCGGGCGTGATGCCGCCGATGCCCATGTTCGGGCGATCATTGTTGTAAGTCCCGAGCCACTGGGTGGCGAAGTGCTGAGCCT
>NZ_RQRT01000066.1 GCF_004335005.1 Paracoccus nototheniae
CCCCCCCACCCGGCCCTGCACATGGACCCCGACCATGATCGACATCACGCTGGACCTTCTGCTGCTGCTGATGGCTGCGGCCTTCGCGGCGGGGTTCGTCGATGCCATCGCGGGCGGCGGCGGGCTGATCACCCTGCCGGTGCTGATGATGGCGGGCCTCTCTCC
Organism: Paracoccus nototheniae; assembly: GCF_004335005.1. Taxonomy (GTDB): domain Bacteria; phylum Pseudomonadota; class Alphaproteobacteria; order Rhodobacterales; family Rhodobacteraceae; genus Paracoccus; species Paracoccus nototheniae. The sequence goes on from NZ_RQRT01000066.1 coordinate 166, forward strand.
GGCGCAGGCGCTGGCCACGAACAAGGTGCAGGGCATCTTCGGCACCGGCACCGCGGCGCTCAGCTATGCGGCGCGGGGGCTTGTCGATCTGCGCAGTCAATGGCGGTCGGCACTGATCGCGGCTGGCGCGGGGGCGGGCGGCGCGGTGCTGGTCAGTGCGATCCCGACCGAAGGCCTCAGGCTGATCCTGCCGGTCATCCTGATCGGCATCGCGATGTTCTTCGCCTTCAAGCCCGGCCTGAACGATCTGGACCGCACAAGACGGCTGGCACCGCTGGCTTTCGCAATGACGGTGGTGCCTTTCTTCGCCTTTTATGACGGGCTGATCGGGCCGGGGGCAGGGGCGTTCTACATGATCGGCTTCGTCACGCTGGCGGGCTATGGGGTGCTGAAGGCCACGGCGCATACCAAGCTGTTGAACTTCGCATCGAATATCGGCGGGTTGGCGGCCTTCGCGCTGGTGGGCCAGCCCTTGTGGCTGCTGGGCATGGCGATGGGGGCGGCGCAGATCGCCGGGGCGATGCTGGGGGCGCGTCTGGCCTCGAAGGTGGGGGCGCGGCTGATCCGGCCCCTGCTGGTCGTCACCTCGACGGTGTTGGCCTGCCGGTTGCTCTGGCAGATGATCTGACGCGCCCGAACCCGGCGCCGCCTCTGCCAAGGGGCGCCGGTCGGGACGGTCGGTCGGGTCGGAGCAAGGCGGGGGACAGCCCCGCCCCCGCATGAAACCACATCCCTGCGTCGGTTTGATGACGGATCGCGTCGCCCCTCGGGTCGGAACGCCTGCGGCGCCTCAGGCTGGAAAACCGGCAGCGGTGCGCAATTCTCCGGTGATGCGGCCCCGGCAATTCGTGATCGGGGCGCCCAACAGGTCGCGGGCCACCGGATGGGCGGGGTCCAGCACGCCCAGATGGGACAGAAGGGCGGTGATCGCCGCCTCGCTGGCGCGGGTGGCGCCGTCGGTGATCTTCAGCGCGATGCCCAGACCCTGTTCGGGCAGGATGGCCACGAACACCGCCTCGGCGCCGGTCTTAACGGCCACGGCGCCGCCCATGGCGCGCATCAGGTCGGTGCAGGACCGCCCCTCGCCCGCGACCATGTCGGGATGGCTGCGCATCGCATCGACCAGCCGCCGCATCGCCTGCCCCCGCCGGTCGGGACCGGGATTGGCAAAGCGCGCCATTGCGCGGGCCAGCCCCTCGACCGAGCAGGCCCAGTTCGGGGCCGAGCAGCCGTCGATGCCAAAGCCGGGGCTGACCTCGCCGGTCACCTCTTCAAAGGCCGATTTCGCCGCCTGCTGGACGGGGTGATCGGGCTCGACATAATCGGGGCCGCCCTTCAGATGCCGGTTCAGCGTCAGAAAGCCCGCATGCTTGCCCGAACAGTTGTTGTGCAACTGGCAGGGTGCGGTGTCGGAACAGGTCAGGCGCCGATTCTCGGCCGCGTCGCGGGGCATATGGGTGCCGCAGCGCAGGTCGGGCTCGGCCAGACCCAGCCCCGCCAGCCAGTCGCCCACAGCGGCCACATGCAGGGCGGCACCCGAATGACTGGCGCAGGCCAGTGCCAGTTGCCTTTCGGTCAGCCCCGCCGCATCGGCGGCGCCGCTTTCGATCAGAGGCAGCGCCTGGATCATCTTGCAGGACGAGCGGGGAAAGATCACCTGTGCAGGCTGGCCCCAGGCCTCGACCACGCCATGGGCGTCGCAGATCACCGCATGGCCGCAGTGCTGGCTTTCCGGCAGATCACCCCGCCATAATTCGATCATCTCGGCGGATCGCATGGCGATTTCTCCCTGACAATTGCGCGATTGTGCTTGCGCAGCCTTTAATGGGCGGCGATTTTCGTTATCCTGAACAGAGATGGTTGAAAAGACCACAGCAATCGGGAACAACGCCCCCCTTGACGCGGCGAACATGAATGGCAGGAGACCACAGCATGATGACCACCACCCTGCGCGGCATTGGCGCCAGCCTTGTCCTGATCGCATCTTTGGGCACGGCGGTTGCGCAAGAATCCAGCAACGTCGTGGCGACCGAGGGGGACTGGACAGTCTTCGCGGCCGACAATCCGCGCGAATGCTGGGCCGTTTCGCCCCCCCGTTCGACCCTGAACACCCGCGACGGCCAGACGGTCGAGGTCGCGCGCGGCGACATCCGTCTGTATGTCGCCTATCGCCCCGGCCAGAACGGCGAAGTGTCGTTCAGCGGCGGATACCCCTTTGCCCCGGATTCGACGGTCGAGGTCGATGTGGGCGGGCGCACCTTCAACCTGTTCACCGAGAATGAAAGCGCCTGGACCGGCAGCCCGTCGGATGACGAGGCGATGATCACCGCCCTGCGGGCCGGGTCGTCGGCCGTCGTGACGGGCCGTTCGGCGCGCGGGACCACGACCAAGGACACGTTCAGCCTGTCGGGCATCACCGCCGCGACCAACAGCGCCCGCGAGCGCTGCCAGTAAGGCCGGGCCAAAGGGGGGCGCTGCCCCCCGTCGCGTTCCGCGACTCCCCCCGGGATATTTGTGCCAAGATGAAAAGGGCGGCGGCGGTTGATTTCCGGCGCCGTCCGGTCTATTTGCAGGTCTTTCACGCCCAGATCCGGTAGGTTCATGACCGTCGTATTCCCGCAGGCCGCAGGCGCGGCCCCGATCACGCAAGACGTGCTGACCATCCCGCGCAAGCTGGCGGAGGGTGGTCCCGTCAATATTGTCGGCCTGACGCGGGACCAGCTGCGCGAGGCGCTGATCGCGGCGGGGACGCCCGAAAAGCAGGCCAAGATGCGCGTGGGGCAGGTCTGGCAGTGGGTCTATCACTGGGGCGTGCGCGATTTTGCGCAGATGACCAATCTGGCCAAGGATTACCGCGCCCTGCTGGCCGCCAATTTCCAGATCGCCCTGCCCGAGGTCGTGACCCGTCAGGTCAGCAGCGACGGCACCCGCAAGTATCTGGTCCGCATCGCCGGCGGGCACGAGGTCGAGGTCGTCTATATCCCCGAAGAGGGGCGCGGGACGCTGTGCGTCAGTTCGCAGGTGGGCTGCACGCTGACCTGTTCGTTCTGCCATACCGGCACGCAAAAGCTGGTCCGCAACCTGACCGCCGGAGAAATCGTCGGCCAGCTGATGCTGGCGCGCGACGATCTGGGCGAATGGCCCGTGCAGGGTGCCCCCAAGGACGAGACGCGGCTGATCAGCAACATGGTTCTGATGGGCATGGGCGAGCCCTTGTACAATTTCGAGAACGTCCGCGACGCGATGAAGATCGTGATGGATAACGAGGGTCTGACCCTGTCGCGCCGTCGCATCACCCTGTCGACCAGCGGCGTCGTGCCCGAGATCGCCCGCACCGCGCAGGAAATCGGCTGTCTGCTGGCCGTCAGCTTTCACGCCACCACCGACGAGGTCCGCGACCGGCTGGTTCCCATCAACAAGCGCTGGAACATCGAGACGCTGCTGGCCGCGCTGCGCGACTATCCGCGCCTGACCAACAGCGAGCGGATCACCTTTGAATATGTGATGCTGGCGGGGGTGAACGACAGCGACGAGGATGCGCATCGGCTGGTCGAGCTGATCCGCGGCATTCCGGCCAAGATCAACCTGATCCCGTTCAACGAATGGCCGGGCGCGCCCTACAAACGGTCCAGCAACAACCGCATCCATGCCTTTGCCGACATCATCCACAATGCCGGCTATGCCAGCCCGATCCGCACCCCGCGCGGCGAGGATATCATGGCCGCCTGCGGTCAGTTGAAATCCGCGACCGAGCGGGGGCGCAAGACGCGCGCCCAGATCGCGGCAGAGACCGCCTAGCGCCGCTTGCTGCCGCGCGGAAGGGTCGTGCGGTTGCCGCGCGGTCCGGTCTGGACCGGCGTGTTGGCGGTGTTTTCATCCGACAGCTTGCGCCACCGTTCCAGCCGGTCGGCGGACAGAGTGCCCGCCGCGATGGCCGCCTGAACCGCGCAGCCGGGTTCATGCGCATGGGTGCAGTCGCGAAACCGGCAGAGCGGCGCCAGTTCGGTGATTTCCGCGAACAGCGTCGCCAGCCCGTCGGCGACGTCGCTGACATGCAGGGTGCGCATGCCGGGCGTGTCGATCACCCAGCCTCCGCCCGCGATCGGGTGCAGCGATCGGGCGGTGGTGGTGTGGCGGCCCTTGGCGTCGCCCTCGCGGATGGCGCCGGTCAACTGGGCCTGACCCTCGGCCTTGTCGGCCAGCGTGTTCAGAAGCGTCGATTTGCCAACCCCGGACGATCCGACCAGCGCGACGGTGCGGCCCGTGCCGCACCAGGGCGCCAGCGCGGTCGTGGCATCGGGATCCTTGGCGTTCAGCAGAACGACCGCCAGCCCGCGCTGCAGGGCCAGCGCCTGATCGCGCCAGGGGGCGGGATCGTCCACCTTGTCGATCTTGGTCAGCACGATGACGGGCTGGGTTCCGGCCTCGTTCGCCAAGGCCAGATAGCGTTCCAGCCGGGCGGCATTGAAATCGTCATTGCACGAGGTGACGATGAACAGCGTGTCGATATTGGCGGCGATCAGCTGGCGGGTATCGGCACCTTCGGTCCGGCGGCGCAGCAGGGCGCGGCGGTCCAGACGGCGGGCCAGAACGCGGCTGTCGGCATGGGCCAGCACCCAATCGCCCACCGCATAATCCGCGGTGGTCGCGTGCAAGGGCAGCTCCAACCGGACCTGACCGGCGCCGGTTTCCGCCGACAGGCGCGAGCGGTGGACCGAGGCCACGCGCATCGGTGCCAGTCCGGCATCGTCGGGGGTGATCTGGTCTGCGAAGAAGGGCTGCCAGCCAAGGTCGGCCAATGCGGATGCGGTCATCTGTTCTGCCTGTGTGAAGCCTCTTGAATGGCCGCACGCCCCCCGCGATGCAAGAGGGTCGTGGAACCCCTAGCCCTCATCATGGGGCCAGCCGTCGATGATGGCTGCGGCCTCGGCGGCGGTGTCGACGAAATGCAGCAGGTTCAGATCGGCCTCGCTGATGGTGCCGGCGCGGGCAAGCGCGGGCCAGTTCACGATCTCGCGCCAGAAATCGCCGCCGAACAGAATCAGCGGCACCCGCGCCATGCGGCGGGTCTGGATCAGGGTCAGCGCCTCGAACAGCTCGTCCAGCGTGCCGAAGCCGCCGGGAAAGACGGTGATCGCGCGGGCCCGCATCAAAAAATGCATCTTGCGGATCGCGAAGTAATGGAAATTGAAGCACAGCTCGGGCGTCACATAGGCATTGGGGCTTTGTTCATGCGGCAGCACGATGGACAGACCGATGGACCGGCCCCCCGCATCCTGCGCGCCCAGATTGCCCGCCTCCATCACGCCGGGGCCGCCACCGGTGCAGACGACCAGATCATGTCCGCCGCCCGCCAGGCTGCGTTCGGTCATCATCCGGCCAAAGGCGCGGGCCTCGGTATAGAAATGCGACAGCTGGGCCAGTTCGGGGGTGCGGGCCTCGGATGCGCGCTCGGGCGAGGGGATGCGCGCGCCGCCAAAGATCACCACGGTCGAATTGATCCCGTGTTCATCCATCAGCATCTGCGGCTTCAGCAATTCCAGCTGCAAACGGACCGGGCGCAATTCCTCGCGCAGCAGGAAATCGGGGTCGGAAAAGGCCAGCCGATAGGACGGCGCCTCGGTCTGGGGGGTGTGGGGCGCACGGGCGGCGCGGGCGGCATCCTGGGCGCTGTCGGGCAGGGGGTGGTCGTGTATGGGGTGGGATCGGTCGTCCGTCTGGCTCATCACATCCTCGGGCGGCTTGGCGCGGATTGCGCGGGCTTTGCAGGGTGCTTATAGCCCTGAGGGAACAGTTTCCACCCGGACCAGACCAAACAGCAAGAGGCCCCGATGACCCAATCCCTGGAAAAAGCCATTGAGACCGCGTGGGAGGCCCGCGCCGAGATCACCAGTGCCACCATGGGCGAGACCCGCGAGGCGGTGGACGAGACCCTGCGCCGCTTGGATGCGGGCACCCTGCGCGTCGCGGAAAAGCGCGGCGCGGACTGGCATGTGAACCAATGGGCGAAAAAGGCCGTGCTGCTGTCGTTCCGCCTGAACGACATGGAAGAGATGTCGGGCGGTCCGCAGGGGTCGAACTGGTGGGACAAGGTGCCGTCGAAATTCCACGGATGGGGCGACAATCAGTGGCGCGAGGCGGGCTTTCGCGCCGTGCCGGGCGCGATCGTGCGCCGCTCGGCCTTTATCGGGCGGAACGCGGTGCTGATGCCGTCATTCGTCAATCTGGGCGCCCATGTGGGCGAGGGCACGATGGTCGATACCTGGGCGACGGTCGGTAGCTGCGCGCAGATCGGCAAGAACGTCCATCTGTCCGGCGGCGTCGGCATCGGCGGCGTGCTGGAGCCGCTGCAGGCCGGTCCCACGATCATCGAGGATGACTGTTTCATCGGCGCTCGCTCCGAGGTGGTCGAGGGCTGCATCATCCGCGAAGGCTCGGTTCTGGGGATGGGCGTCTATATCGGCCAGTCGACCAAGATCGTCGACCGCGAGACCGGCACCGTCAGCTATGGCGAGGTGCCTGCCGGGTCCGTCGTCGTGTCGGGATCGCTGCCGTCGAAAAACGGCGTCAGCCTGTATTGCGCGGTGATCGTCAAGCGCGTCGATGCGCAGACGCGGTCCAAAACCTCGGTCAACGAGCTTTTGCGCGACTGATGAGCACGCTGTACATCGACGCCGATGCCTGCCCGGTCAAGGCCGAGGCGGAACGCGTTGCGGTGCGGATGGGCGTGCCGATGGTGCTGGTCTGCAATGGCGGGCTGCGGATGCCCACGCATCCGCTGGTCCGGCTGCAGATCGTCGCCGCAGGCCCGGACGAGGCCGACAAATGGATTGCCGACAGCTGCGGTCCCGGCGATGTGGTGGTCACCGGCGATCTGCCGCTGGCCGACCGCTGCATCAAGGCGGGCGCTGCCGTGTTGACCCATGCGGGCGAGGTGCTGGACCCGACCAATATCGGCCCGCGTCTGGCCACCCGCGATCTGATGGCCGATATCCGCGAGGCCAATCCCTTCCATCAGGGCGGCGGCGCGGCCTTCGGCAAGGCCGACCGGGCGCGGTTCCTGCAGGCGCTGGACCGGGCGCTGACCGCCGCCCGCCGCGTTCCGCGCGGCTAGGGCGAACCGGGCGCCGCCCGCCTGCGTTATGCGCCGGCCCGGCAGGAGAGATCGATGCAAGACGACCAGACCATCACCGCCATGACCGATCGCGTCCGCGACGCGGCGGATGGCGACACGATCAGCGTCGCGCAGATCACCGGGGCCCTGGGGCGCGATTCGCTGCCCCCCAATCTGATGATTCCGGCGCTGGCGGTCGTGTCGCCGCTGTCGGGGGTGCCGCTGTTCTCCTCCGTCTGCGGAATGCTGATTGCGCTGATCTCGGCCCAGATGCTGCTGGGGCGCGATCATGTCTGGCTGCCAGGGTTCCTGATGCGGCGCAAGCTGTCATCGTCGCGGGTGCTGGGCGCACTGGACTGGATGCGCCGTCCGGCGGGGTTTCTGGACCGTATCACCGCAGAACGGCTGACCGTGCTGGTGCGCCGCCCGATGCGCTGGATCACCCAAGGCCTCTGCCTGTGCTGCGGGCTGGTCATGCCGTTTCTGGAACTGATCCCCTTTACCTCGTCGCTGATGGGCGTGGTGGTCAGCCTGCTGGCCTTTGGCATGCTGGCCCGCGACGGGCTGTTCACGGCCTTGGGGCTGATGGCGATCGGCGGCGTGGCGGGGCTGGTTCTGTACCTTCTGCCCTGACCGTTCACATCCCGATCAGCACCATCAACACCGGCAGCGTCACGATGCTGGCCGCGGTCGAGATCAGGATCGCGGTCGATACCCGCTGCTGCGCGATCCCGAAATGCTGCGCCAGAATATAGACATTGCCCGCCACCGGCAGCCCTGCCGCGATCACCATCACCCCCGCCGCAAAGGGATCGACGCCAAGCGCCCATGCCGCCAGCCCCACGGCCAGCGGATGCAGCCCCAGCTTGGCCCCCGCCAGCCAGCCCGCAGGCGCCAGCCGCGCCAGCCGCCGTCCCGCCAGACTGGCGCCGATGGCAAACAGCGCGCCCGGCGTCGCGGCGCCGCCCAGCAGCGCCAGAAACTCGTCCAGGGGCGCGGGCATGGGCAACGCCAGCCCGCCCCATGCTAGCCCCGCCACCATCGCCAGAATCATCGGATTGGCCGCGATCCCGCGCAGCGCCGGAACCACCGCCGCCGCCCGCAACCCCCCATTGCGCGAGGCATGCACGATCAGCGTGATCAGCGTCGAAAAGACCAGCAGGTCGATGGTCAGGATCATCAGTACCGGCCCGATGGCGCCATCGCCCAGCAGCACGACCAGCATGGGCACGCCCAGAAAGCCGGTATTGCCGATCATGCAGCATTGCGCCTCCATCGCGGCCTCGGCCAGATCCAGCCCCCGCGCGCGGGCGACCGCGATCCCTGCCGCCCAGACCACGGCCGATCCGCCCAGATAGGCCAGCGCAAAGCGCAGATCGAACAGCGCGCCCAGATCGATCCCGGCGGCAAAGCGGAACAGCATCGCCGACAGCGCGAAATAAAACACGAACCGCGTCAGCCATGCCGCGCCCTCGGGCGGAAAGAACCGCGAGGCGGCAGCGGCCCAGCCCAGCCCGATCAGGGCGAAAAAAGGCAGGGTCTTCATCAGGATCTCAAGCACAGGGCAGCCCTCTGTTCGGGCGATGTCAGCCCGATCCGATCAGCACCCCCACGGCCAGCACCAGACCACCGCCCACGACCACTTGCAAGACGGCCCGCCAGAAGGGCGTCTGCATCCAGCGGTTCTGGATCCACGCGATGGCCCACAGCTCGATGAAGACGACGATGATCGCGATGGTCGTGGCGGTGCGGAAATCGGCGATCAGATAGGGCAGCGCATGGCCAAGCCCCCCGACCATCGTCATCACACCAGACGAGATGCCGCGCTTGATGGGCGATCCGCGCCCCGAGACGACACCGTCATCGGACGCGGCCTCGGTGAACCCCATGCTGATCCCGGCGCCGATGCTGGCGGCCAGACCGACCAGAAAAGTCGTCCAGGGATCCTGCGTGGCAAAGGCCACCGCAAAGATCGGCGCAAGGGTGGACACGCTGCCATCCATCAGCCCCGCCAGACCCGGCTGCACCCAGGTCAGCACGAATTCGCGATGCGCCACCGCATCCTCGTCGGCGCGGGCATCGGCATCGACCCGGTCGGACAGCTCGCGGGCGCGGTTCTCGTGGCCGCGTTCGGCGGCGGCCAGATCGCCCAGCAGCTTGCGGGTGCGGGCATCCAGACTTTGCTGGGCGGCACGGGCATAGAAATCGGCGGCGTCATGTTCCATCCCCGCCGCCTCGGCGCGGATCGCGGGCAGGGACAGGTTCTCCATCATCCAGGCCGGGCGGCGGGTCAGATAACCCGCCACATGCTCGCGGCGGATGACCGGGATCGCATCGCCCCACCGTTCGCGATGAATGTCCAGCAGCATGCGGCGATGGCCGTCTTCCTCCGCGCTCATCGCGTCAAAGACGGCGGCGGTGGCGGGGTATTCCTTGCGCAGGAACGCGGCCCAGTGGCGATAGATGCGGGCGTCATCCTCTTCCGAGGCGATGGCCAGCGCCACGACCTCTTGTTCGGACAGTTCCGACAATCGCTTGCGGGCGGACAGAAAGGGCAGGGTCATCTTCGGTCTCAAATATCCTCGGGGGTGAGGCCGCCTGCGGCCGAGGGGGCTGAAGGCCCCCTTTGAACCGTGAATTCGAACGCACCGTCACCCAGATCGCGCAGGCCCACCATGGCATGGCCCGCCTGACCGCAGTAATGCGGCACATCGACCTGCGCCATGGAATCGGTGGCGATCAGGCGCAGCCGCGCCCCTTCGGGCAGCGCCAGCAACGCCTTGCGCAGGCGCAGCACAGGCAGCGGGCACAAAAGGCCCCGCGCATCGACGATGGGGGTATCGGTCACGACAGGGCTGCGAATCGGTCCAGACACCAGTCGCGCAAGCCCTCGGGCGGCAGGCGCAGGGCCAGATCGCCGGCGAAATCCTGAAAGGCCTGCTGCTGCTGGCGCGGCACATACAGCAACACCGGCTGGCCGTCCGCTGCCGCGCGCCCGATCAGGTCGCGAAAGCCGCGACCCATCGCCTCTTGCCGGCCGAATTTGGGAATGACGATCAGCCCGGCCCCGTCCAGATGCGGCGCGGTGCGGGCCACGGCCTCTTCCAGCGCGGCGGTGTCCAGACGACAGCCCTGCGCCCCCGGCCCAAGCGACTGAGAAATGCGCAGCGGCGCGCCCGGATCGCCCAGCACCACGATCTCCATGTCGCAGGCGCAATCGGGGCCCAGATCCAGATTGCGCTGGATCGCGCCCGCCACGGCCAGCCCCTGCGCGCGCAGATCCATGGCCAGATCCTCGATCAGGCGATCGGCCATGCCGGGAGCCGCGCCCTCATCCGTGGTGAACCAAGCCAGCATTCCGCCCCCTTACACGCCGCTGTCCAGCGCGAATTTCATCAGCCCGTTGATCCCGTCCACGCCCAGCTTTTTCTTGAGCGCGGACGAGGTATTGGCCGCCGTCTTGTAGCTGACATTCAGCTGATCGGCGATGGCCTGCAGCCCCAGCCCCTGCCCGATCAGCCCCAGCACCTGCCGTTCGCGGTCCGACAGCGCCCCAAGCGGATCGTCCGCCGCCCCGGCGCGCAGGGTGGCCAGCGCCATCGCCTGCTTGGGGGCCAGATAGAACTCTCCGGCCTCCAGCGTGCGGACCGCGTCGCGGAAATCGGACGGCGGCGCGTTCTTGGACAAAAACCCCTGCGCCCCCGCCTGCAGCGCGCGGGCGGCAAACCCGGTCTGGTCGTTCATCGAGAAGATCAGGATGCGCGCCCCCGGCGCCGCCGCCAGCAAGGGCGCCACCAGATCCAGACCGCCGGTGCCCGGCAGGCTGATATCCAGCACGATCAGATCCGGAAGGCGCGCATCGGGCCGGGAACTGTCCGGCCCAAGGTTTTCGCACGGGCCCGGCACAGGATTGCCCGATATCGGATGGCCCGACATCGGATGGCCCGGCGCGGTCCGGTCCCCGGCGGCGTGGCGGGCCAGCTGGTCCAGCGCCTCTTCGCCGGACATGGCCTGTCCGACCGTGTCATAGCCCAGATCGCGCAACAGGCGGCTGGCCCCCAGATGGGTGATCGGGTGGTCGTCGATAACCAGAGCATGTTTCGTCACGTCGTCGTCCTGTTCCTGTGCATGCCCGCCCCATCGAGGCCCGGCTCAGCCACACCCGCCCCGTCGATACCCGCCCCGGTCAGGCCCGTACGGGGCAGCCGGGCCTGCAGCACGGTGCCGTCGGGGCCGGTCGCGATGTTCAGATCGCCGCCCAGCAGGGTGATGCGTTCGCGCATGCCGGTCAGCCCGGCGCCTTCGCGCCGCCCCTCGGCGATGCCGGTGCCGTCGTCGGACAGGATCATGCGCCAATGCGCCGGGTCGGTCCAGAGGCGGATGTCCACCTGACGCGCCTGTGCATGGCGCAGCGCATTGGTGGTCCCTTCCTGCAGGATGCGGAACAGAGTCAGGGCGGTGGCCTCGTCGGGTTCGGGCAGGCCCGCCGCGATCTCCAGCCCGATGGTCATGTCGGGAAAGCGGCGGGCCAGATCCTCGGCATAATCCGACAGGACCGCTGCCAAGGGCAGCTGCCCCACCGCCATCGGGCGCAGGTCGTTCAGCAGAGCGCGGTTCACCCGGGCGATCTGTTCGGCAATGACGGCGATCTGTTCGGCCGATTGCACCATGGCGGGGTCGGTGGCGGCGGCGCGCAGCGCGTCGGCCTCGACCCGCAGACCGAAAAGACAGGGGCCCATCTCGTCATGCAGGTCGCGGGCGATGGCTTTGCGTTCGGCATCGCCCCGCGCGACGATCTGATGCTGCAGGCGGGTGCGGTCGCGCCGCGCCTGTTCCAGCGCCTCGGCCAGCGCATCGGCATGGCGGGCCAGCGGCGCCAGATCGGGCTGGGGCAGCGGGCCGATCCGGGCCTCCAGATCGCCGCGCGTCAGGTCCGAAAGTCGGGCCGAGATGGTGCCCACCGGGCGCAGCGCCTGCCCCACCGCCCAAGCGATCAGCCCCGCCTGCAGGGCACCCGTGACCAGCGCCAGTGCCATCAGGTCGCGCATGTCGCGCCAGGCCCGGGCGATTTCCTGGGCCGGATCGCCGGTGATCAGGACATAGCCGCGCGGACGGCCCCCGATCACGACCGGCAGGCGGGTTTCCTGCGGATCGGGGGCGACGAGGGCCGCGAACCAGCGCGGGCTGCGCTTGGCGGGATCGGGCGGACCTGCGGGCTGGCGCAGGGTGCCGTCCAGCGCATCGAGGATGCCGATGCGGGCGTGGCGCGGCTCGGTCAGGCGTTCGGGCAGCAGCGCCATGATCCGGTCGGCGGGCACCGCGCCCTGCATCGTGCCGATCGTGGCCAGCACCAGATTGCGCGCGGTCTCGGCCCCCATGCGGGTTTCGGTCGCGATATCGCGGCGCAGCCGGTCCAGGCTGCCCGCCGCCAGCACGCCGACCAGCAGCAGCTGCATCGCCAGAATGACCAGAAGGATGCGGGTGCGCAGCGTCATATCCGCCAAGTGGCGCTAAAACGCGGGCCGGGGCAATGGGGGGGACGCTGAAAAGGGGGGCGCTGCCCCCCGTCCTGAAGGACGCCCCCCGGGATATTTCCGCCAAGATGAAAGGCGGCGCTTTTCAGCCGTCTCGGCGGCGGCTATTCAGACGGAATGAGCGATTATGACGATCTGGCGGCCCGCATCCGGGCCTTGTGTGCGGGCGAGACCGATGAGGTCGCGCTGATGGCCACCGTGGCCTGCGAGCTGCATCATTCCGACGACCGGTTCGACTGGACCGGGTTCTATCGCGTGGTGGGGCCGGACCTGTTGAAGATCGGGCCCTATCAGGGCGGGCATGGCTGTCTGGTCATTCCGTTCTCTCGCGGGGTCTGCGGGGCGGCGGCGCGCACGGGCGAGGTTCAGATCGTCGCCGATGTCGAGGCCTTTCCCGGCCATATCGCCTGTTCCAGCAGCACCCGGTCGGAAATCGTGCTGCCGGTGACCGGCGCGGGGGGGCGGCTGATCGGCGTGCTGGACATCGACAGCGACCGGCCCGATGCCTTTGATCAGGCGGATGCCACGGCGCTGACCGCGATTCTGTCGGGGGTGTTCGGTGCCGCATGATCCGCGCCCCGTCGACCTGACCGGGCATTGCCTGTGCGGTGCGGTCACCTTTGGCGGGCATTGGGCGGGCGATTCGCTGCGGGCCTGCCATTGCGAACAATGCCGCCGCTGGTCGGGCCATGTCTGGGCCGCGACCGGGCTGAGTGATTTCCGGGCCGAGGGGCCTCTGCGCTGGTTCGCCTCGTCCGAGCGGGCCGAGCGGGGGTTTTGCGGCACATGCGGCAGCGCGCTGTTCTGGCGCAGGCGCGGCAGCGATCTGACCGAGGTGGCGGCGGGGGCGCTGGACCGTCCCACCGGGCTGGCCCTGCAAGGGCATATCTTTGTCGCGGACAAGGGTGATTATTACGACATCGCGGACGGGTTGCCGCAATACGGGCAGGGAGCGCCGGAATGATCTGGGAGACGCTGGCGAATATTCCCATGGGCCAGATGCTGGCCTTTCTGGCGGGGGGGCTGGTGCTGAATTTCGCGCCGGGGCAGGATGTGTTCTTTGCCAGCGCCTGCGGCATTCAGGGCGGTCCCAAGGCCGGGGCCTGGGCCGGTCTGGGCGTGGGCCTGGGTGTTCTGATGCATGTCACGCTGGCCACCGTGGGTCTGGGGGCGCTGGTCGCCGCCCACCCCGAGGCCTTGCGGGCAATCAAATATGCGGGGGCCGCCTATCTGCTGTGGCTGGCGTGGAAAAGCTGGCGGGCGGGGGATGTGGACCCACAGGCGCGCGGCAGTGTCCGGGTCTGGAACATCATCCGGCGCGGCTTTCTGTCCAATGCGCTGAACCCCAAGCCGGTGCTGTTCATGCTGGCCTTTCTGCCGCAATTCACCAATCCGGCCTGGGGTCCGGTCTGGCAGCAGATCCTGGGGCTGGGGCTGATCTTTGCCTTTACCGGCACGCTGGTGACCATCGGCTATGGCGTCGTTGGCGGGGTGGCGGGACAGGTGATCGGCAAGCGGCTGGGGTTGGTCAACAAGATCGCGGCCGTCATGTTCGCGGGGCTGGCGCTGCGCCTCGTCTGGAAATGACCGGTTTCGTCTATGCGCCGCCGGCAGATGCGCCTGTCGTGGTGCATGCCGATCATCAGGTTCTGGTCGTGGACAAGCCGGCGGGCCTGCTATCCGTGCCGGGCCGGGGCGAAGATCGGGCCGATTGCCTGATCGCGCGGCTGCGGGGCGCCTTTCCGACCGTGCTGCTGGTGCATCGGCTGGATCTGGACACCTCGGGCGTGATGGTCTTTGCGCTGACGCCGCATGCGCAGCGGCATCTGTCCAAACAGTTCGAAGATCGGCAGACGAAAAAGGTCTATGTCGCGCGGGTGGCCGGGCAGTTGCAGCCCAAGACGGGCCGGGTCGATCTGCCGCTGATCGTCGATTGGCCGAACCGTCCCCGCCAGAAGGTCGATCATGTCGAGGGGCGGTCCGCCCAGACCGACTGGCGGGTGATGCGCAGGGGCGAGGCCGAGACGCGGGTCCGGCTGATGCCCGTCACCGGGCGCAGCCATCAGCTGCGGGTGCATATGGCCGAAAGCGGGCATCCGATTCTGGGTGATCCGCTATATGCGACGGGGGAGGCGGCGGATCATCCGCGTCTGATGCTGCATGCAGAAAGCCTGCGGTTCCGCCATCCCGACAGCGGTGTGCAGATCGGGTTTTCGGCGCCTGTGCCCTTTTAGGGCGTCTGTGTGCGGGGCCTGCGGCGCAGGCGGCGCGACAGCCAGCGGGCGACCCAGGGAAAAATCGTCAGCACGATGACGATGGCGATGATGCGCGGCCCGACGATATCCGAGACCTGATCGATCTCGGCCAGCTGCGTGCCGGCGGCGGTCAGGATGATCTTGTTCGGCAAGACGCCCGCCGCCGTCACCCACCGAAACACCCGCGCGGACAGCAGGCTGACTCCGGCGGCCAGATTGAGGATGAAGAATGGCAGCGCGGGCGTCAGCCTCAGGCTGAGCAGTGCCAGCGCGCCATCGGTGGCGACGCGGCGGTCAAGCTGGTCGGCGCGCCGACCCAGCAGGCGGCGGACCTGTCGGCCAAGCAGATGGCGGGCGACCAGAAAGGTCAGCATCGCCGCCGCCAGCGTCCCGGCCATCGACAGCACCAGCCCCAGCCAGAACCCGAAGAACGCCCCGCCCGCCAGGGTCAGCACAACGACCACCGGAACCGGCAGCGCCCCGGCCAGTGCAAAGATCCCCAGATAGGCGATGGCCGACAGTTCCGGGTTGCGGTCGCGCCAGCCCTGACCGTGATCCAGCATGCGCTGCAATTCGGTCAGGTCGGATTGCAGGGCGGGCAGGGACGGCCACAGCCACAAGGCCAGCGCCAGCGCCGCGATCAGGGCCGCCGCCCCCAGGACAATCCGCAGGGGCGGCATCAAAGGTCAGGCCGCGCCGTTCGCATACCAGTCGGCGACGATCACCTGCGCGCCCGATCCGCCCTCGGCCACCGCTTGGGCAAAGGCCTGCATGTCGCTGTCGCGGAAATGATAGGGATAGACCACATCGGGCGCAAAGGCGGTGACGGCGGCGGCGGCCTGATCGACGGTCATGGTATAGGGCAGGTTCATCGGCAGGAACGCCACATGGATGTCGGTCAGGGCACGCAGTTCGGGCGTATCCTCGGTATCGCCCGCGATCAGGAAGCGCTGGCCGCCGATGGTCAGGATATAGCCGTTGTCGCGGCCCTGCGGGTGATACTCGGCGCGTTCGGGGGTGATGTTATAGGCCGGGATAGCCTCGATCGTCATGCCCAGAACCTCGCCCGCATCGCCATTGGCCATGATGGTCGTGCGTTCCGCCATGGCGGCGGGCAGCATCGCAGCCACGGCGGGGTTGGCGATGATCCGCACGGCGGGCAGCGCGTCCAGCGTCGCCTGATCGTAGTGATCGCCATGTTCATGCGTGATCAGGATGAGATCGGGCGCGGGCAGATCGGCATAGGCCGCAGCCCCGCCGACCGGGTCGACCAGAATCACCCCGCCCGGCGTTTCCAGCGCCATCGAGGCGTGGTCGACCGGATGGATCACGACCGCGCCGCCCTCGACCGGGTGGCTGAAGGGGCCCGGTTGCGGGGTGACGTCCTGCGCGCGGGCGGGGCCGGTGGCGATCAGGGGAATGACGGCACTGCCCATCAGGGCGGCGGCCAGTTGCAGTCCGGTGCGGCGGGTCAGGCGCATGTGATCTCCTGCTGTCACGAAATGATGGTCAGGGGTTGAACACCGGCTGCGGGCCGGGGGTTCCCGGCTTGCGACAGGCTGTCGCGTGACCTACACAATCGGGCACAATCGGGCTGAACGGCATGGGGTTAGGGCGAAGGATGACACATCTGTGGGTCAGGGCGGAAAGCCGCCCGAACGAGGATCGCACCGGCATCACCCCCAAGGGCGTGGCGGCGCTGATTGCCCGGGGGCTGACAATCACGGTCGAGGACAGCCCGAACCGCATCATTGCGACCAAGGCCTATGCCTCCGCCGGGGCCACCATCGCGCCGACCGGCAGCTGGCCCACCGCCCCCGACGATGCCATCATCTTTGGCCTGAAGGAACTGCCTGCCGACGGCACGCCCCTGCGCCATCGCCACATCATGTTCGGCCATGCCTATAAGGGCCAGCCTGCGGGCCGGGTGCTGCTGGAGCGGTTCCGGGCCGGGGGCGGGATGCTGCTGGATCTGGAATATCTGACGGATGAGGAGGGGCTGCGGCTGGCGGCCTTTGGCTATTGGGCGGGCTATGCGGGGGCGGCGGTGTCGCTGATGGCCTGGGCCGCGCAGCAGGCGGGCGGGATCTGCGCGCCTGTTCAGGCCTCTGCCGATCGCGATCTGATGCTGGCGGATCTGCGGGCGCGGATGGATGCGACCGGGCGCCCCCGCCCGCGCGCCATCGTCATCGGCGCCAAGGGCCGGGTCGGGCGCGGCGCGTCCGATCTTCTGACGGCGATGGGCGTCGCGGTGACGGGCTGGGACATGGCCGAAACCGCGCATGGCGGCCCCTTCCCCGAGGTGCTGCAGCATGACATCTTCATCAACGCCATTCTGGCCCATCCCGGCGCACCGGTCTTTGTGCCCGCCAGCGCGGTGGCGCCGGGCCGGGCGCTGACGGTCATCGGCGATGTCGCCTGCGATCCCGACAGCGATTTTTCCCCGATCAAGGTCTATGACCGCACGACCAGCTGGGATGCCCCTGCACTGCGCGTGGCCGATGCCCCGGTGCTGGACGTGGTGGCCATCGACAACCTGCCGTCGCTGCTGCCGCTGGAAAGCTCGACCGATTATGCGGAACAGCTGCTGCCGGTTCTGGCGCAGCTGGCGGATGGGCTGACGGGCCCCTGGGTGCGCGCGGCGGCGCTTTATGACGACCATGCCGGGCACGCGGGCGCACAACCGGGCTGATCCGAACCGACGCTCTGACACCATCGTGACCCCTTCTGGGGGAACGTCAGCGCATACCGGGCATTCCTTGGGTTCAATGACCTTTCGGAGGATACCAGATGATGCGCCGCACCCGCCGCACGACGACAAGCCTGACCGCCCTTGCCGCCACCGGATTTCTGGCCGGCGCGGCCTGTGCCCAATCCCTGAACGAAGCGGCCCCGCATGGCGCTGCCTATGACCAGACCCCGGCCTTTGAAGGCCAGACCCGCGCCCCGGCGCTGGAGGGCGACGTGGCCCTGCAGCAGACCGTGCTGGCCGAAGGGCTGGAACATCCCTGGGGCCTGACCGAATTGCCCGATGGCAGCTGGCTGGTCACCGAACGTCCCGGCCGCATGCGCATGGTCGCCCCCGACGGCACCCTGTCCGAGCCGATCGCCGGTTTGCCCGAGGTCGATGCTCGCGATCAGGGCGGTCTGCATGACGTCTCGGTTGCCGATGATTTTGCCGACACCCGCCGCGTCTGGTGGACCTTTGCCGAGCCGCGCGGCAATGGCGAGAATGCGACGGCGGTCGCAACCGGCATCCTGTCCGAGGACAACAGCACGCTGGAGGATGTCTCGGTCATCTGGCAGCAGCAGCCGGCCTGGGCCTCGACCAAGCATTTCGGCGCGCGCATCGTCCATGACGGCGAAGGCCATATCTTCGTCGGCCTGGGCGAACGCTCGGACCCCGAACCGCGCGTCTATGCGCAGGATCCGCAGGCCACGCTTGGCAAGATCGTGCGGATCAATGCCGAGGACGGCACCCCCGCAGGCGCCGGGATCGAGGGCGCCCTGCCCGAGATCTGGTCGATGGGCCACCGCAACATTCAGGGCGCCGCGATGGGCCCGGACGGCCAGCTGTGGATGAACGAACATGGCCCCAAGGGCGGGGACGAGCTGAATGCCATCGAGGCGGGCCTGAATTACGGCTGGCCCGAGGTCACCTATGGCGTGGATTACAGCGATGCCGAGATGGGCGTGACCGAAATGGACGGGACCGAGCAGCCGGTCTATTACTGGGATCCCTCGCCCGCGATCAGCGGCATGGCGTTCTATGACGGCGAGATGTTCCCAGACTGGCAGGGCGATGCGCTGATCGGCGCGCTGCGCGGCTCGTCGGTCATCCGCCTGACCATGGAAGACGGCCGCGTCACCGGAGAGGCCCGCCTGCTGGAAGGCATCGGCCGCGTCCGCGAGGTCGAGGTGGCGCAGGACGGCGCGCTGGTCCTGATCACCGATGAGGAAAACGGTCAGCTGATCCGCGTGACACCCGAGGGCTGAGCCCCGCGTATCCCGGCACGGAACAAGGGCGGCCCCGCGCGGGTCGCCCTTTTTGCTGTGAGGCCGTCAGACGGGCTTTTGCAGATCATCCTCGATCGCCTCGGGCGAGACGCCAAGCGCGTCCAGCCCTGCCTCCAGCAGATCGGCCAGACGCGGTTCGCCCATCAGGTAATCCTCGGTCGGCACGGTGCGTTCGATGCGGGCGGTGGTGATCGCCTCGTCCAGTTCGTCCGCGTCGAAACTGTCGCGACCGATCCACATGATCGCGACCAGACTGGCTTGTTCATCTTCGTTCAGATCGGCAATGAAATCATGCAGCTCGGACCGGGTGCTGTGCTGGCGACCGCCGCCCTGATGCGCCCATGCGTTGACGCCGCTTTCGTAATCGCGGGCGCGCATGATGATATGGGCAATCTTGTCGTTGGAAATCTGCAGCATGGGGTCATCCTGTAACGTGCCGGACAATTGGCCGACCGATCGGTACAGGATCGGCCCCCGCCTGTCCCGCGTCAAGGCCGGTGATCGGCCCGGGGTCAGCCCTTGCGCCCGAACAGACGTTCGATATCGGACAAGGGCAGCTTGACCCATGTCGGGCGGCCATGGTTGCACTGGCCCGAACGCGGCGTGCGCTCCATCTCGCGCAGCAGGGCGTTCATCTCATCCGCGGTCATCCGGCGACCCGAACGGACCGATCCGTGGCAGGCCATCGAGGACAGGACCGCATCGATGCGCCCCTGCAGACGGTCCGATTGGCCCTGATCGGCCAGATCGTCCAGAATGTCGCGGATCAGCGCCGCCCCATCCAGCCGCGTCAGCATCGCGGGAACCTCTCGCAGGGCGATGGCGCCGGGGCCGAAGGGTTCGACCACCAGCCCCAGTCCGGCCAGATCGGCGGCGATGGACAGGATGCGATCCGCGTCCGACGGAGACAATTCGACGATTTCGGGGATCAGCAGCGCCTGCGCCGCGATCCCGCTGGCCTGCGCCTGCGCCTTCAGCCGTTCATAGACCAGCCGTTCATGGGCGGCGTGCTGATCGACGATGATCAGCCCATCCGGGGTCTGGGCGATGATGTAGTTTTCATGGATCTGCGCGCGGGCCGCCCCAAGCGGCGCATCCTGCAGCGCCGGTGCGTCGTCAAGGACCGGATCGAACCGCGCCGAGGGCGTTTCCCGAAAGCCCGGCGCGGGCATCTGCATATCCAGCCCCGCCCGGATCGCGGCGCCTGACGGGCGGTCGCCGTGCCATGCCAGGAGGGGGCGTTGCGCATCGTGGGTGCGGGTGCCCGGCTGGTCGGCTGCGGGCCGGTCAGCGTCGGCCCTGCCGGGTTCGGGCTGAAACGCCGCCAGCGTCGCGCTGCCGCCGGTGGATGAGGCGCGATGCCCGGCCCCCGCCATCGCATGGCGCAGCGCGCCGACAAGCAGCCCGCGCGCCGATTGCGGATCGCGAAACCGGACCTCGGCCTTGGCGGGGTGGACGTTGACATCGACCAGTTGCGGATCGCATTCCAGAAACAGCACCGCCGCCGGATGACGCCCCGAGGCCAGCACATCCATATAGCCCGCCCGCAGCGCCCCGGTCAGCATCTTGTCGCGCACCGGGCGACCGTTGACGAACAGATGCTGGGCCACCGCCGCGCCGCGCGAATAGGTCGGCAGGGCGGCAAAGCCGGTCAGGGTGATCCCGTCGCGGATCGCATCCATGGGCAGGGCATTGTCGATGAAATCACTGCCCATCAACCGGGTCACGCGCAGGGTCAGGGCGCCGAACAATTCGCCCTGTTCGGCATCGGCGCGAAAGATCTCGCGCCCGTCGGCGGTCAGGGCGAAGCCGACATGGGGCTGGGCCAGCGCAAGGCGGCGCAGGACCTCGGCCACGGCCTGCGTCTCGGCCCGTTCGGTGCGCAGGAATTTCAGCCGGGCCGGGGTGGCGAAGAACAGGTCGCGCAATTCCACCACGGTGCCGGGATTGGCGGCGGCGGGGCGCGGGGGCGTCAGCCGCCCCCCGGTCACCGCGATGACCGCGCCTTCGGCGCCCGCAGCGCGCGAGGTGATGGTCAGCCGCCCCACGGCGCCAAGCGAGGGCAAAGCCTCGCCCCGAAAGCCGAAGCTGGTGATCGCCAGCAGGTCCGAGCCGTCGATCTTGCTGGTCGCGTGGCGCGACAGGGCCAGCGGCAAATCCTCGGGGACCATGCCGCAGCCGTCGTCGGTGACCCTGATCAGGCGCTTGCCACCCTCTTCGATGGCGATCTGGATGCGGGTCGCCCCGGCATCCAGCGCGTTTTCCACCAGTTCCTTGACCGCCGAGGCGGGGCGTTCGACCACCTCGCCCGCCGCGATGCGGTTGGCGGTGGTCTGATCCAGCTGGCGGATGACCGGGGTGGCGCGCATCTTGGGGTCGGGGATGTTCATGCCCCCAAATCTAGCAGGAGATGGGGGCGGTTGCCAGAGATTCGCATCGGTCCTGGGGATCTCTGGCAGGGTCGGAAGGGGGGCGCTGCCCCCCGTCCTTGCGCCTTCGCGTCCGGGAAAGGTCCCCCGGACCTTTTCCGGACGCGGCTCAGCCCCGGGATATTTCGGCCAAGATGAAAGGGGCCGGGGGAGGCTGAGATGGTCAGTTGGTGGCGGGGTCGCTTTCGATGCCTTCGGGGCGGCCCACCAGCACGAAGCGCAGCTGATCAGGGTCCAGCAGGCGTTGTGCGACGCGGGTGACGTCCCCGGCGGTCACGGCCTCGACCTTGTCGTTGCGGGTGTCGATATAGTCGATGGGAAAGCCGATCAGCTGCATGCCCGCCAGAATCGCGGCGATGCGTCCGTTGCCGTCGAAGCGCAGGGGATATTCGCCGGTCAGGTAGGTCTTGGCATCGGTCAGTTCCTGTTCGGTCACGCCCTCGGACATGCGTGCCCATTCGGCGCGGATCAGATCGACGGCCTCGGCTGTGGTGGCGTTCGATCCGGACATGCCGCCGTGCCATGTCTGGCCGTAAAGCCCGGTCGCCAGCGTGGTGCCGACGCCATAGGTCAAACCACGTTTCTCGCGGATCTCCTCCATCAGACGGGCGCTGAAGCCGCCGCCGCCCAGAATGTGGTTGGCGACGAAGGCGGCGAAATAGTCGGGATCGTCGATCGGCAGGCCCGGACCGGCAAAGGCCACCACGGTCTGCGGGCTGTCCCAATCGATGACGGTCGTGCCGCCGGTCAGTTGCAGATCCGCGGGATCGGGCAGGGGGGCGGTCGCCTGTTCGGGCAGCCCGCCCAGGATGCGGTCCAGAAGCATGCCCAGATCCTCGGCCGAGATGTCGCCCGAGGCGCCGACGACCACGCGGTCGCGCGCCAGCACGCGGTTCTTGGCGGCGACCAGATCCTGACGGCTGAGGGCCGCGACGCTGTCGGCGGTGCCGTTGATCGAGGTCGCATAGGGGTGATCGCCCCAGGCCTGCGCGGCCATTTCCTTGGCGGCGATGGCGCCGGGATCGGTCGCCTCGGACCGGATCACCGCCTGCACCTGCGCGCGGACGCGGTTCAAGGCATCGTCGTCGAAGCGGGGCTGGGCCAGCGCCTGCGCCAGCAGATCGCCCGCCTGATCACGGGTCTCGGTAAGGGTTCTGAGGCTGACCGAGACGGTATCGTCGCCCGCGCTGAACGACATCTGGGCGCCCAAATCCTCGACCGCCTGCGCAAAGGCGGTGGCGTCGGACCGGCCCGCGCCCTCTTCCAGCAGAGAGGTCATCAGATTGACCGCCCCGCGTTTGTCTGGCGCGTCCATGCTGGCGCCGCCACGGAACTGGAGGTCCAGCGCGACAAAGGGGATGCTGTCATCCTGCACCAGCCAGGCGCGGATGCCCCCCGGCGAGGTCACATCCTGAATCTCGATCGCCTGAGCCGGGACGGCCAGCAGCGCGAGAACGGTGGCGATGGCGGCACGGATCATCCTTGCACCTCGGGGTTGGTCTGGGTTTCGGGTGCGGGCGTGTCGGTGGGGGCCGTGTCGGGCGCGGGCATGTCGCTGTCAGGCGCGTCGGGGATGGGCGCGTCGGGGATGGGCGCCGCTGCCTCGTCGGGTTCCGGGGACGCGCCGTCGCTGGCCGGTTGGGCCTCGGCGGGCAGCAGCCAGCCGGTGACATGGCCCTTGGCCGACAGCACCTCGCGCGCGGCGGCCATGACCTGATCGGCACTCACGGCGCCCAGAATGTCGGGCCAGTCATTCACGTCCTGCACGGTCAGGCTGGTCGACAGGCCCTGACCGTAATCATAGGCCCGGCCATGCGCCGAATCGCGGGCATAGATCTGGGCGGCGCGCAGCCGGGTGCGGACCCGTTCCAGATCGGCCTCGTCCACGCCATCCGACAGGAACTGGGCCAGCGCCTCGTCCAGCGCAGCTTCGGCATCGACCGGAGAGGTGCCGTCGGCGGGAATCATCGACAGGCGGAATTCGGTGCGATCGAGAGACAGCCCGTCATAGCTGGCGCCGACCCACAGCGCCTTGCCGGGCAGCATCAGTCGCTGCGCCAGTTCCGAGGTCTGGGACGAGCCGCCCAGCAGATCGGCCAGCACCGTCAGCGCGGCGGCCTTGTCCTGATCGCCGGGATTGCGTTCGGCGGCCAGCACGCTGCGGACCATCGTGGGCTGGGCCACGCGGGGGTCCGACATCTCGATCCGGCGTTCGGTGCGCTTGGGCGGTTCCTGCGGGCGGATGCGGGGTTTGGCCTCGCCCTTGGCGGGGATGGGGCCGTAATGCTCTTCGGCCAGCGCGCGGGCCTCTTCGGGGGTCACGTCGCCGGCGATGACCAGAACGGCCTCGTTCGGGGAATAATGGCTGTCATACCACGCGATGGCGTCGTCGCGGGTCAGGGCCTCGATCTCGTCCCGCCAGCCGATGATGGGGCGGCCGTAAGGGTGGTTGTCGTAAAGAATCGCGTTCATTTCCTCGGCGAAGAGCGCCTGAGGGTTGCTGTCCACACGCTGCGCGCGTTCCTCCAGCACGACCTGTCGTTCGGCCTGCCAGTCATCATCCGAGATCTGCAGATTGGCCATCCGGTCGGCCTCCATCTGCATGACAAGAGGCAGGCGGTCGCTGGCGATGCGCTGGAAATAGGCGGTGAAATCCCACGAGGTGAAGGCGTTGTCGCTGCCGCCATTGGCGGTGACGGTCTTGGACAGCTCTCCGGGTTGCAGCATGTCGGTGCCCTTGAACATCAGATGTTCCAGATAATGGGCGATGCCGGATTTGCCGGGCACCTCGTCGGCGGCGCCGATCTTGTACCAGACCATCTGCACGACGACCGGGGCGCGTTCATCCTGAATGACCACCGTTTCCAGCCCGTTGGGCAGGGTGAAATGGCTGATGCCGTCGGGCATGGGGCCATTGTCGGGGCCATTGTCGGGGCCATTGTCGGGGGTGGTGTCGGTTGCCGCTTCGGCGGCGGGTTCGGCCTTGGGGGCCAGAGCTTCGGGGGCCCGAGCCTGGGGGGCCAGAGCCTCGGGGGACACGGCCTCGGC
>NZ_RQRT01000067.1 GCF_004335005.1 Paracoccus nototheniae
GGGGGGGGCGCGATGTTCCGGGGGGCTTGATCCGGGGGGCGGATTTGGCGATATACCGGAGAGGACACGCCAAAGGACATCCCATGATCGTGCGCATCTATCAGCCTGCCCGGACCGCGATGCAGTCCGGCACTGCCAAGACCAAAGGCTGGGTGCTGGAATTCCCGCCTGCGGATGCGCGCGAGGTCGATCCGCTGATGGGCTGGACCAGCAGCGACGACACGCAAAGCCAGGTCCGCCTGCGCTTTGATACCGCCAAGCAGGCCGAGGATTACGCCCGCGAGCGGGGTCTGGAATTCGTGGTGCAGGAACCGCATCGCCGCGCCGCCAATGTCCGCCCGCGCGGCTATGGCGAGAATTTCGCCACCGACCGCCGCGCCCCCTGGACACATTAACACACGGTTCCGTCAGGCGTGACGATCAGGCCGCGCGCATCCGCCGCGCGGCCAGCCAGTTCAGCCCCGCCATCACCCCCGCCGTGGCCAGACACAAGGGCAGCCCGCCCAGCTGATAGCTGAGGCCCGACAGCAGCGTCCCCATCAGCCGACCCGCCGCATTGGCCATGTAATAGAACCCCACATCCATCGTGACCCGATCCGCGCCTGACAGGGCCAGGATCAGATAGGAATGGACAGCCGAGTTCACCGCAAAGACAAAGCCGAACAGCAAAAGCCCCACGATCAGCGTGACTGTCAGCCATGTCGCAGGCCCGCCCGCCCACAGCGCTGCCAGCGCCAGCGCAAAAGGGATCGGCACCAGCCAGCCCGCCCAGGCAATCGCCTTGTCGGTGATCTGCGGCACCGATCTTCCGCGCGCGTCCAGCAGCCGGGGCGCCGCCGCCTGCACCGCGCCATAGGCGATGATCCATGCCGCCATGAAGCTGCCGATGACAAAGAATGCCGCGCGGCGGCTGTCGGGGCTGCCATCCGACAGGACCGATTGGAAATAGATCGGGATGCCCACCACGAACCACACGTCGCGCGCTCCGAACAGGAACATCCGCGCCAGGGACAGCCGGTTCACCGCAGCGTCGCGCGACCAGATCGCGCCGATCTTGCTGGTCTTGCGTCCGGCGGGCAGGCCGGGCGGCAGGAACAGCACCACGGCCAGCAGAATGACCGCCAGCACCACGGCCATCGTCCAGATCGCCGCCTGGAACCCCGCCACGCCAAGCGCCACCGCGCCCAGAAAAAAGCCCAGGCCCTTGACCGCGTTCTTGGACCCGGTCAGCACCGCGACCCACCGGAACAGGGTGCCGTCGCCCTCGGGGGCCAGCACCTTGACGGCGGATTTGGACGACATCTTGGCCAGATCCTTGGCGACCCCGCTGAGGCCCTGCACCGCCATCACGAAGGCGACCGAGGCCGCGACGCTCCAGCCCGGGTCCAGCTGCGCCAGCGCCGCCAGCGCCACGATCTGCAACCCCAGCCCCGCATAAAGCGTCGAGGCCAGCCCAAAGCGCGCCGCGATCCAGCCCGCCGCCAGATTGGTGATCATGCCCGCCAGCTCGTACAGCAGAAACAGCCAGGCCAGTTGCAGGGGCGAGAATCCAAGCCCGTTGAAATGCAGCAGCACCAGCATCCGCAGCGCGCCATCCGACAGCATGAAGGCCCAATAGGCCGCCGTTACCGCCGCATAGGCCCGCAACCCGTTGACCGGCGCCGTGGTCATGCCGCGACCATGCGCACGATATCGGCCAGACGGCAGGCATAGCCCCATTCATTGTCATACCAAGCGTATATCTTGACCTGCGTGCCCCCGGTCACCATCGTCGATCCCGCATCAATGATCGCCGAGCGGCGGTCGTTCAGATAATCCGATGACACCAGCGGTCGCGGCTCGTGTCCCAGAATGCCGGCCAGCGGGCCTTCGGCTGCGACGCGAAGCATGTCGTTCACCTCGGCCACGGTGGTGGGACGCTCGACCTCGAAGACGCAATCGGTCAGCGAGGCGTTCAGCAGCGGCACCCGCACCGCATGGCCGTTCAGGCGGCCCGCCAGTTCCGGGTAGATCAGCGTGATCGCGGTGGCCGACCCGGTCGAGGTCGGGATCAGGTTCGCCAGCGCCGAGCGCGCCCGGCGGCTGTCTTTGGCGGGGCGGTCCGCGATGGTCTGGGTGTTGGTCACGTCATGGATCGTGGTGATCGAGCCGTGGCGGATGCCCAACCCCTCGTGGATGACCTTGACGACCGGGGCCAGACAATTGGTCGTGCAGCTGGCCGCCGTCAGCAGCCGGTGCCGCGCCGGGTCGTATTCGCCATGGTTGATGCCATAGACGATGTTCAGCGCCCCGCCATCCTTGACCGGCGCCGAGACGATCACCCGGTCCACCCCCGCATCGTGATAAGGTTGCAGCTTGGCGGCGGTCTTGAAGACGCCGGTGCAGTCGATGACCAGATCGACGCCCATCGCGGCCAGCGGCAGATCGGCGATCCTGGGATGGGCGGTCAGCGGCACCGCATGGCCGTTCAGGACCAGCGCCCCGTCCCGATGTCCGACCGGCGTCGTCCAGCGGCCATGGATGCTGTCGAACTCCATCCACAAAGCGTGCTGTTCGGGCGTGCCGGTGGGGTCGTTCAACAAGACGATCTGACCGCCCGCGCCGCTGTCGATCAGGTCGCGCAGGACCAGTTTTCCGATCCGGCCAAGTCCATTCAGGGCAATTCTGGTCATCTGCGGGCCTTTCCAAAGGTGGGGCAAGGGATTGCTTCTATAATTCCTGTATCGTGGAAGGGTTATGCCGGGCAAGCGGCAATCCGAAGGCGTCACGGATCCGTCACATCTGTCAGCCTGCCCGACAGGGCGGGACAAAATGCCGCGCGACTGTGCGCCGCTGTCGAAAAGGCTGGCAATCGGCGATGTCCCGATCCACCATAAGAGAGCGTTGGCGGCGGAATTCCGGGGGGGGCTGCACGCCTTGCCGGAACTGCTGTCACGCCCGGCCCGCTTTCCCGCCCGGTCAGAACCCAAACGCGTAGGCACTGATGAGACGAGACGTCGACCCGATCCACCAAGACCTGCTGCACCACCGACTGCTTCAGATTGCCGATGATTTCGGTGCCGTATCCGACCCTTTGGGGGCGGCGATGCGGCATGCGGCCTTGTCCTCGGGCAAGCGGTTCCGGGGGATGCTGCTGCTGCTGGCGGCGGATGCCTCGGGCGGGGTCTGCGACACGATGGTCGATGCCGCCGCCGCGATCGAGATGGTGCATGCGGCCTCGCTGATCTTTGACGACATGCCCTGCATGGACAATGCCAGCCTGCGCCGCGGTCAGCCTGCCACCCATGTCACCCATGGCGAAAGCCGGGCGCTGCTGGCCGGGATCGCCCTGATCACCGAGGCAATGGCCGTGCTGGCCACGGCGCGCGGCACCGACGGGCGCACGCGGGCGCAGCTGGTGCGCATCCTGACGCAGGCGCTTGGGCCGCGCGGCTTGTGCGCGGGGCAGGATCTGGACCTGCATGCCGACAAAAGCGATGCCGGGATCGAACGCGAGCAGGATCTGAAAACCGGCGTCCTGTTCGTCGCGGGGCTGGAGATGCTGGCCGTGGTCAAGGAATTCGATGCCGAGGACAAGGCCCAGATGATCGCCTTTGGCCGCCAGCTGGGCCGGGTGTTCCAATCCTATGACGATCTTCTGGACGTGATCGGCGACCGCGAGACGCTTGGTAAGGATCCGGGCCGCGATGCCGCAGCCCCCGGCCCCAAGCGCGGGCTGCTGGCGGTGGCGGATCTGCAGCAGGTGTCGCGCCATTATCAGGCCAGCCGGGCACAGCTGGACGCCATGCTGCGCAGCAAGCGGCTGCAGGCGCCCGAGATCGCGGCGCTGCTGGAACGCGTGCTGCCTTACGGGGTCAGCGCCTGAGGTGCGGGTGACCGGCGCCTAGCTGCGCGGACGGGTCCATAGCCCCTGCCGACTGGTCGGTTGGCCGGGCAGGCGCGACCGGGCGACATCCCATCCCCCCTGTGCCAGCAGCCCGACCTTGGCGGCCTTGGATGTGCTGATGCGCTGGCGATAGGCGGCGGGACCGCCCGTGCGGATCTTGGTGCCGATGGCGCGATAGATGCGCAGCGCCGCCGCGATCGACCAGGCGCAGCGCGGCGGCAGATCGGGCAGCCCAGCCCGCGCCGAGGCGTAATAGGGCTCTGCCGCATCCAGCAGACGGAGGATGACGCCGTACAGCTCGGGCGAGGGCAGCGGGCCGTCCACCCGCGCGCCCGCCTGATCCAGCCAGTCGCCGGGCAGATAGCTGCGCCCGATGGCGGCATCGTCGATCACGTCGCGAGCAATATTGGTCAGCTGAAAGGCCAGCCCCAGATCGCAGGCGCGGTCCAGCACCGCATCGTCGCGCACCCCCATGACGCGCGCCATCATCACCCCCACGACGCCCGCGACGTGATAGGAATAATCCAGCACGTCGTTCAGGCTGCGATAATCGCGCGCCTCGACATCCATCGCGAACCCCTCGATCAGGTCCATCGGCCAGCGTTGCGGGAAATCATGGCGCCGGGCGACCGCGCGCAGGGCGGCAAAGGGCGGCGTCACCGGCCCGTCGCCCTGCAACGCCGCCAGCGTCATGGCGCGCAGATCGTCCAGCCGCGCCTGCGGGTCCAAGACCGTCTCGGGGCGGCTGCCAAGGGCCTGCCCGTCGATCACGTCATCCGCATGACGGCACCACGCATAGAGCATCACCGTATCGTCGCGGATGCCCGGCGGCATCAGCTTGGCGGCGGTGGCAAAGCTTTGCGAGCCCTTGGCGATGGCATCGTTCGAGGTGGCGACCAGATCGTTCATGCCGTGCCCAGATCCGCCATGATCACCTGCGCGGTGGCCTTGGCCGACCCCACGACGCCGGGAATGCCCGCGCCGGGATGGGTGCCGGCACCGACCAGATAGAAATTGCGGATCGTCTTGTCGCGGTTATGGGGCCGGAACCATGCCGATTGGGTTAGGATCGGCTCGATCGAAAAGGCGCTGCCGTGATGGGCGCCCAGTTCGCTGGCGAAATCGGCGGGGGTGAAGATCCGCTGCGTGGTCAGGTTGGCGCGCAGGTTGGGGATCAGCCGTTCCTCCAGACTGGCCAGAATGCGGTCGGCATAGCGCGGGCCTTCCACCGCCCAATCGATATCGGCGCGGCCCAGATGCGGCACCGGGGCCAGAACGTAATGGGTGGACATGCCCGGCGGGGCCATCTCCGGGTCGGTCGTGCAGGGCGAATGCAGATACAGTGAGAAATCCTCGGCCAGGTTCGGCCCTTTGAAGATCTCGTTCACCAGCTCCTTGTAGCGCGGGCCGAACAGGATGGTGTGATGGGCCAGATCTTTTGGCGCCTCGCGCAGCCCGAAATGCAGCACGAACAGCGACATGGACCAACGCTTGCGGTCCAGCGATTTCGCGCGGGACTGGCCGCGCGGCGTGTGGCCCAGCAGGTCGCGGTAATTGTGCATGACGTCGCCATTGCTGGCGACCATGTCGGCATCGACCTTGCGACCGTCGGTCAGGGTGACGCCGGTGGCGCGGTCTGCGGCGACCTCGATCCGGGCGACCTTGGCGTTCAGCATAACCTGACCGCCAAGCCGTTCGAACAGCGCGACCATGCCGTTGATCAGCTGGTTGGTGCCGCCCTTGGCGAACCACACGCCGCCGCGCCGTTCCAGCGCATGGATCAGCGCATAGATCGAACTGGTCGAGAAGGGATTCCCGCCGACCAGCAGCGTATGGTACGAAAACGCCTGCCGCAGGTGGGGATCCTTGATGAAGGTCGAGACCTTGGAATGCACCGACCGGTACGCCTCTAGCCGCATCAGCGCGGGCGCCGCCCGCAGCATCTGGCCCAGTTTCAGGAACGGCACGGTGCCCAGCTTGACATAGCCTTCCTGATAGACCTCTTCGGCGTAATCGCGGAACCGGCGATAGCCTTCCAGATCGTCGGGATTGAACCGGACGATCTGTTCTTCCAGCTTGTCGGCCTCGTTGACGTAATCGAAGACCTTCCCGCCCGGCCACATCAGCCGGTAGAACGGAGAGACCGGCATCAGCGTCACGTCGCGCGCCATGTCCTGACCCGACAAGGCCCACAATTCCTTGAGCGCATCGGGATCGGTGATGACGGTGGGACCGGCGTCGAAGACATGGCCCTGATCGTGCCAGACATAGGCGCGCCCGCCGGGCTTGTCGCGCGCCTCGACCAGCGTGGTGGCGATGCCCGCCGATTGCAGGCGGATGGCCAAAGCCAGCCCGCCGAACCCGGCCCCGATCACGATGGCAGTCTTGGTATCAGGCGCGGTCATGGGGTTTCCTTCAGCAGGGGACGCTCTCGCAGGCAGCGGATGGCCGTGCGCAGCGGAATGGGGGGCTTGCCGGTCACGATGCGCAACCGGTCGAGGGGGGTCAGTCGCCCGGCATAGAACCGTTCGATCAGACCCTCGGGCATGCGGTAAAAGCGTTGCAGCAGGGTATAGCGGCGATCGGGCGCGCAGCCCCGGAACAGCATCCGGTTCAGCAGGCGCAGAAACCGGTCCTGCCGGGCGCGGGCCAGCGCGAAGTCGCGCAGGGCGGTGCGCAGGCGGTCGGTCGTCAGGGGGCCGGGCAGGCGGGCCACCACATCCGCCACCTGCGCGGCATAGGGCAGCGAATATCCGGTGACCGGGTGAAAGAACCCCGCACGCAGGCCCACCGGCACCGCGCCCGTCGCGTGATCGGCCCAGAAGCCCGCCGCATCATGGGCCAGCGCGATGGGCAGGATGCCGCGTTCGCGCCGGACCTCGGCCCCCCGCCAGCCCTTGGCCTGCGCGTAATCATGGGACGCCTGCGCCAACGCCGCATCGTCCAGATCGCCGCCATCGGAATAGCGCGTATCCTCGATCAGGATGCGGGTGGGGGTGAAGGGTAGCAGATAGATGAAGCGGTAACCGTCCTCTTGCGGGATGGTCGCGTCCATGATGACCGGGCGGGGCACGCCGTGCGGGCCCTCCGTCTCGATCTCGATGCCGACGAATTTCTGAAAACCGACCGTCAGATGGGCCGAGGGCTGCGCGCCGCGCCCGTCGATGACGCAAGGCGCGTCGATCCGGGTGCCGTCCTTCAGCGTCGCGCCGCTTTCGTCCAGCATGGCGACATCGCTGTTCCAAAGGATCTCGGCCCCGGCATCGGTCACGGTCCGCATCAGGGCGCCCCCCTCCAGCGAGCCATAGCCTGCGCGCAGCTGCCGTGAATGCTGCGGGAAACGCACCTGCTGGCCGGACCAGTTCGCCCGGCGCAGAGGCGTCAGCCGCGCCAGCCATTCGGGCGTCAGATCGGTGTCATGGCACGACCATGTGTGATCGTCGCCCGGCCCCGCCGCCCGGTCCAGCAGCAGCACCCGCAGATCGGGCCGCGCCGCCCGCAGGGCCAGAGCAATCAGCCCGTTGGCCAGACCTGCCCCGGCCAGCACGACATCATGGCTCATCAGGCGCGATTCCTGCGGGGGCGGATCACGGCTGCCGCTCGGCCTCGGCGCGCAACACGCCCGAGTCTTTCAGATCCTGCTTCAGCTTGTCGACGGGCGGCGCATAGATGAACCCAAAGCTGACGCATTTGTCCCGACCCTCGACCGCGTGATGCAGCCGGTGCGCCTGATACAGCCGCCTGAAATAGCCGCGCCGGGGGATATAGCGGAACGGCCAGCGCTGATGGACCAGCCCGTCATGCAGCACGAAATAGATCAGCCCATAGACGGTCATGCCAAGCGCGATCCACCACAGCACCGGCGCCCAGATCCAGCCGACCATGAACAGGATCGTCGCGATCACCGCAAAGACGACGCCGTAAAGGTCGTTCTTTTCCAAAGCGTGGTCATGTTCCTCGTGATGGGATTTGTGCCAGCCCCAGCCAAGGGGGCCGTGCATGATCCAGCGATGGACGGAATAGGCGGTCAGCTCCATCACCAGAACGGTCGCCACGACGATCAGCAGGTTGGTCATGTGCGGGGGCCTTTCATCGGGATATCGGGCATCGGAGTATCGGGCATCCGGGAACGGGTGCTGGGCAGGCGCCACCACGGCACCGTCGGGTGCAGGTGATGTTCATGATGATAACCGCCAAAGTGAAAGCAGGTCAGCAGCGAGACAGGATCGCTGATCCGCGATGACCGGGCATTGTGGCGGTCGGGGAAATGGTCATGTCCGGGCCGGTGCGGCAGCCATGTTCCAAACACGAAAAGCTGCATGGAGGCCAGAATCGAGGGCAGGGGCCAGAAGACCACATACATCCAGCGATCCCCCAGCAGCAGCGCATAGGTCGTGACGATGACCGGCAGGATCAGCCCCTCGCGCCAGCCGAAATAGGTGCCGATGAACCGCGCATACCAGCGCAGCGGGCCGCCATGGTCGAAATCGGGGTCGTCATCGGTCCCGGCATGGCGGTGATGGGCCATATGCTTGACGATCATCTTGCGCCACGAAAACCCGGCATATAGCCACAGGACCAGCGACCCGATGGCCGCATTGGCGCGTGGGCGCCCCGGTACGACCGCGCCGTGCATGGCGTCATGAGCGATGATGAACAACCCCACCGACAGCCATGTCAGCGCCAGGAAATTCAGCGCCGCGATCACCGGATGGGCGGCGGCGTCCAGAAACCACAGCGCATGGACATGCAGGCCCAGCCAGGCCAGCACGATGCCGCCCGCCAGCAACAGGTTGGTGGCGGTCAGGTTGTCGGTGCGGGGCTTCGTCTGTGGGGCCAGATTGGGGGCCAGCGTCTCTGGTGGCAGGGTCTGTTGGGTCATCTTGCCTTTCCGGGCAGGGGTGGCGTCAGGCTACGCCTGTCCGTCGTCCTTTTCCAGACCCGGCGCTTGCGACCATTGGCCGCCCGGGTGCTGGTCCAGCAGGGGTGCGCGGCGCAGGGCGGCCAGATCGGCCGAGCCGGTGCAGAACATCGCGATGCGCAGCTGGGTGATCACGTCCTGCAGATGCGCGACCAGCGCCCCGGTGCTGTGACGCGCGGCGGGCAGGGCGCGCGCCGCCTGTCCCGCCAGATCGGCGCCAAGCCGGATCGCCCGCGCCACGTCCAGCCCGTGCCGCACCCCGCCCGAGCCGATCAGGCTGTGCCCCGGCCCGATCAGGGGAGCCACGCCCTGAAGCGCCGTCACCGTGGGGATGCCCCAGTCATGAAAGGGCGCCGCCAGCGCCTGCAGCCGGGCGTCGCCCCGCTCTGCCTCGACCCGCGCCCAGCTGGTGCCGCCCGCGCCCGCGACGTCAAGAATGGTGACCCCGGCCTCGATCAGCCGCCGGGCAAGGGGGGCGGACAGCCCGCAGCCGACCTCCTTGACGCCCAGAGGGACGGGCAGGGCGCGTGCGAGCGCTGCGATACGGGGCAGCAGAGCGTGGAAATTGCAGTCGCCGCCCTCCTGGATCGCCTCTTGCAGCGGATTGAGGTGCAGAATCAGCGCATCGGCGCGGATCATGTCCACCGCGCGCTGCGCCTCGGCCAGTCCGAAACCATAGTTCAGCTGCACCGCTCCGATATTGCCCAGAATCGGAATGTCGGGCGCCCGGTCGCGCAGGCTGGCGCCAAGGCCCCCCGCGCCCCCGGCCTCGACCGCGATCCGCTGAGAGCCGACCGACAGCGCCAGCCCCAGTTCGGCGCAAGCCTCGGCGATGTGAATGTTGATCCGTTCGGCCTCGTCCGGGCCGCCGGTCATGGCCGAGACCAGCAGCGGCGCGCCCATCGCCCGCCCCAGAAACCGGGTGCTGCAATCGATCGCCGTCATGTCCAGCTCGGGCAGCGCCTGATGAACGAACCGGATCCGGTCGAAGCCACCGTCCAGCCCATGCTGCGCGCCCCGGCCTTCGGTGACGATCGCCAGATGTTCCGACTTGCGGCGCGAGATTTCTGTCATGCTGTCCTGTCCGTTCCAGATCCGATCATCGCGCAAAACCTCGCCCGGTTCCACCGCAAGAACCAGAGGGACGAAACGCCACAGGGTTCAATGGTCGATGGACCGCCGGGTGATCCATGCGACGTGCATGCCGACCCGGTGCAGGGGTCATGATCCGACCGGGAAAAAACCCCCCGAAAGCCCCTTGTCACCCCCTGGCGATGTCCATATAGGGGTCGGCGGAGATGTGGCCGAGTGGTCGAAGGCACGCCCCTGCTAAGGGCGCAGGCCCGAAAGGGTCTCGAGGGTTCGAATCCCTTCGTCTCCGCCAATACCCACCATAAGCATATGTAAACATTGAGTTTTCCTAAGCGGTGGTGAATTATCCCCCCAAGAATCCCCCCACCTTGACTAAGAAGATGCGGGAACTCTTGGGATGAAAATGGTCACGGGTGCCGGGCTATTTCTCGGTCCAGCGCCCGGCTGATGCCGACCACTGCGTTCCGCAGCTGGTGCATTTCGCCGCGCGCCTCGACCTGCTCCAGCTGACCCACAACGACAGCCAGAGCCGCTGCGAGATATGCGACCTCGCCCATGCGCGTGTCCAACTGGTCCTGCACGTCGATTTCCTGATCTGGGGTTCTCATGCCTCGGCCACCTTCTTGAACGAGCCATGGCCGCCGCTGCGCTGCATCTGGTCTGCCCCATCGATCACGATGTCCATCAGAGCCATGGCGACTTCCAAGGTGTCAGCCGCCGCGTGGTCCCGCTCGCTGTCGTTACAGATCCCGCTGCCATCGTTCTCAAGAGAGAGCCGGGCCGTTAGCATCAGCGCACGGACGGCAAAGGACAGCTGCCCGGCCCAGTCAGCCGGGGCATCGGTCTTGATTAGGTTATCGATTGCGTAATCGTGGCTCATGACCTGCGCCCCGCCGTCTCGAAGGCGTCCAGATCATTCGCCAGCCGATCGGCCCGCTCAATCAGGCTGTCCAGCAGCGCGGGCATGGCGTTGGAGGCGGGGCTGAGGTCGGTCTTGATCAGGTCGTGCAGTTCGTACACGCCTTGGGCGAAGGCGTGAAGCATCGTGGCATCGTGATGCAGATCGCTGATGGTCTTGACCGGCAAGCCGGTGCTGTTATGGCAATTATCAGCCATTGCTCGATCTCCTATAGGATCGGGTTTCGGTTAGGGCCGGGCAGGTGCTGAGAACACTTGCTTGGCCCGATTACTGTGGTATCACTGTTTGCATGACCCAGCAAGAAAAAACTTTGATACCACGGAAAGGAAGGCGGGGCCCAGCGCCGACTGGGCAGGGCACGCCAGTTATGGTGCGCTTGCAGCCTGATGTCCTCGCGTGGCTTGATGCCGAACGATCGAAGCTGGACCCCAAGCCGTCGAGGCCAGAGATGGTCCGTAATTATCTTGAGAAGTGTCGCAGGTTGGAACAATAATTTTTTTCAAAGGGTGAAGCTTAATTGTTCACAGCAAGAAGTTTTTTATTTTCGTCAGGTTTTTGCCTTATGTCATCTGTGGCAGCTGCGGATGAGAAATCAACGCCAGCATCAATTCTCTATGACTCATCAGGCGACTTTGCTGGCAACTATTTGTGTTTAGGATCGGCTAGCGGTGGCGTTCGTTTCGACTCACGCTCTAACAGTTGGGAGGGCGCCACATTTAAAACGGATGAGGATCGCTATATCTTTACAGTTGAAGCTCTGGGCTCCGTAACTAGGCCCGCGTTCTTCACCGGGGCAGAAGAATCAGTTATGCAGTATCATGTTACCGCTTCGAATTTTGATCAGACGAGCCCTGGTAGTTGTAGTTGGAATGGTGAGCAACTGGAGAAAATTTCTCGACAAGGTGATTTTCGATGTAATTCTGCACTTGTGGAATATTCCGTTAATATCTCAACCATGCGCTTCATGGCGACATATCGGCAGGGTTATATTGACGGTCAAGATAATAATTTTAACACCCCGTCGGTTACCATAGGTCAGTGCTCAAAATTTTAAACCGTAGCCGCTCTGCATCATTACATCGATAAGCCTAGCAATCCTCATCACCCCAATGTGTTACTTAACATGATAGACTGCCCTCCAAAAATGACCTAGAGCCTGCCATCTGCAACTCTAAGGAGAGGGCCAAGATGAACGAAGCTGCCACGATCCCGGCACCGTTCCCCTTGGATTTCGACGTGGACGATGATCCCTGCCTGATATGCGGCGCCGAACTTGACGCGGCTTGGCGTTGCCCTTCCTGCGGCGCTGATCACTTCGAGGGCGTCATGTTGCTGATCGGATATGGATCACCCAAGACCAATCAGACTGCGCGTTTGCATTAAGCTCTGATCACCCTCACCCGCCCATCATCGCGTCGAACAGCCCCGCCGATAGAGGCGTGCTGGACACCATCGGCGCAGCGGGCGTGCCCGAGGTCTGCGCGGCCACCCTGCGCGCGGCGTCCTTCATCCAAACCTCGTCCAGCGCCATGACGATCGCGGCGTGATGCGGGGGCAGCGGGCGGCGCATCAGCTGCGACCATGCCGCCAGCGCCTCCCACGTGATCGGGTTCGGGCCGTGCTGATGCCATGAGCGGGCGCGGGACAGGGCCATGAAGGCGTTAAAGATCTCACCACCAGCATCCGGCATCCGGGGCTTCTTGCCCGTCAGTGCCGCCTCCAGCGTGGCGCAGAGGGTCTTCTGAAGTCGGATCTGACTGTTCATCAGAAATGCC
Organism: Paracoccus nototheniae; assembly: GCF_004335005.1. Taxonomy (GTDB): domain Bacteria; phylum Pseudomonadota; class Alphaproteobacteria; order Rhodobacterales; family Rhodobacteraceae; genus Paracoccus; species Paracoccus nototheniae. Next base: position 12,594 of record NZ_RQRT01000067.1, read on the forward strand.
GCTTCTGAGTATTGCCGCTCCAGCGGTACGCATTGTCCTCAGCCGTCCGCAGGGTGTCGCGCTGGTGCCGGGACGATATCGCAGATGCCCGCTGATCCACGAACGCGGTCAGGTTGCCGGTTTTCTGATCGACGCCGACCGTCACATGCACAGGCGTGGGCTGTGAGCTGCCACCACCTGACCCCCCCAGCATGTTCCGGGTCTGAGTGGCGTTCCAGATCCGCGCGGCGCCGGTGGCTTCCAGCTCGGGGCCGTTCTCACCCACGATCCGCAGCCCGCCGCCATGCGATCCGCCCATGGCAAACCGGGGCGTCAGCAACCCACCAAGGAACCCACTCGCAGACCCCATGCCGGGCAGGCTCATCAGACCGTTCATCATCTGCGTCTTGGCGATCTCGGCGATCAGCTGCATCACCGCATCCTTGGCAGACATGGACCCGTCGATGATCGAGCCAAACATGTCTTCCAGCGCAGCTTGGCCCCGTTCGGCTTGCTCCTGGACCTGCTGCATCCTCTCTGCCGCGTCCTCGGCGGCCAGCCCGGCGGTCATGTAGCTTTCGGCCAGCTGGTCGATCTCGGCTTCCAGCTCCGGGGTGACCTTCTTGCCCGCCTCCTGGGCGGCGGTCAGCAGCTCGGCCTTCTTCTGTGCAAACTCCAGCGCATCGCCATATTCGATGCCGGATGCGGCCACGGCGGTCAGGATTTGCGCCTCGGCTTCCAGTGCCGCCGTCCGCTCGCGGGTGGCCTCGACCTCCTCGGCATAGTCATCCTTCTTCGGCTTGGCGCTGCGGCCCCCACCGCCACGCTTGGCTCGCCCACCGCCGCCGCCCGTGCCGCCGGTGCCGCCGGGCGGATGATCCGCGATGCTGACCGGCTCGGTGCTGACGGGGATCGGGGGCGCGGTGTATTCCGTAATCGGGGCGCCAGTATCCACGTTGTTGTAGACCACCGATCCATCGGGGCGCAGACCATCGACGTAGCGGGGCATGTTGGCGGCGGCAGCCTGCAGCGCGCTCAGTTCGGCCCGGACCTCGCGTAGCCGGGCAAGGGCCTCGGTGTTGTCAAAGCCCAGGTTGGTGTTGTTCTCGATCTGCGCCTGAAGGGTCTCAACTTCCTTCTCCAGCCCGTTGATCTTGCCTTCGGCTTCCCGAACATCGGGATTGAGCAATTGCCCATCCTCGGCCAGGCCCATCATCTCGATCAGATCCGCGAAGACCTCGGCATCGGCCATCTGCCTGATCCACCCAGCCGCTGCCGCCTCGGCATTGCCAAACGCTTCCGCGATGCGCTGGATCTTTGACACGAAGGCTGCAGCATCGAAGCGGTCCAGCCCATCGGACAGGTCGCCAATCATCTCGGCAAGGTTGGACGATGCGCCCGAGGTCTTGTCAAAATCACCGATCACGGTCACGAGGCTGTTGCCGACCCGCGTCATGGCCTGCCCGATGGTCGATTGCGTGGTCTCGGCCTGTTCGCGCAGTTCCACCGATCCGACCTGGAAGGCGCGGAAGAACGCGGTGCTGGACACCTCGCCCTCGATGACCAGCTTGCGCAGCTCGGCCACCGACCCACCGGCCTCTTTCAGACCACGGGCCACGGCCAGCGCAATTGTCGGGGTGCCTTCAAGGATCGAGTTGAATTCCTCAGCCCGGACCACGCCGCCACCAAGCGCCTGGCTCAGCTGCATCAGCGCGCCGCCCGCCGTGGTCGCGTCGGTCCCTGCCACCTTGAGGGCGACGGCAATGCCATCGGTAAACTCGATCAGATCGTCGCTGGAAACGCCCAGTTCTTTCTGGGTCAGGGACAGCTTGGAATACAGATCGACCAGCGCACTGACCGGCGCCGAATTCCTCTGCGCTGAACTGAACAACTGTTCATAGACGCGGGACAGATCATCGCCCTCAAGTCCGATCACCCGCAGGGCGTTCTGCATCTTGGTGGCGGCGTCAGCGATCTGGGCATAGCGTCGGACGGCTTGCGCGGCGGCGGCAGCGGAAATGCCGATGCCCAATGCCCGGCTGAACGATCCGATCGCGCCGCTGGTCGAGGCCAGTGACCGGTTGATCGAACTGGTCGAGCGGTTCATGTCCGCTTCCATCTGCCGGGTCGCGGACCGGGAATTGCGTTGCAAGCCCTGATAGGACTTGGTGCCCTGCTGTTCGGCCTGCCGCATCCGGCGCTCGAACTCGGTCACCCGGGCCTCCAGCATCACCACCAGGCGTTCGTCGGCTCCTGTGCTCATTGTCGTCTCCTCATGCGATCCACATGTCGTCCGCGAACCATGGTTGATTGGTGGTGAAGCCGCCCTCGTTCGCCGCCGCGCGGGACACGGCCATTGCCGCCGCCACCGCGCCGTCGATCGACAGCCATTTCTTGGGTTTGGTGAACTTCACGACATGGCCGTGATCGTTGCGCTTCACGACCACATTGGCGAAGCAATGCCGCAGGACCGGGTTGCCGCCGTGGAACAGCTCGCCCCCCAGCAAGGCGCGCTCCAGTTCCATCGCGGCGGGCATCATCAGGGACGGCACCTGCCGGAAGTCCACGGCGGGCAACCCGGCCTCAAGGATCTTGGGTTGCACCTGCCGGGCCATGAATGGGTCGAAGGCGATTTCCTGCACGTTCAGATCCTCGCACAGCTCGACGATCTTGCTTTCGATCTCGGCGTAATCGATCACGTTGCCGACCGTGGCCGTGATCAGGCCATCCTCCATCCATTGCTGATAGGGCGCCCCGGACTGCTCAGCGCGCTTGGACACGCCATCCTCGGCATCCCCCATCCCGCTGTCGTCTTTGCTGTCGATGGTGTCCTGCGGGCAGAAGAACCACGCCTTGAGGGCGTAACCCTCGGCAACCCGCCAGCAACCCACGATCGCCGACAGATCGACCGTTGAGGACAGATCGACCGCCAGCCAGCAGGGTTCGTTCTTGAGCGTATCAAGGTCGTATTCTTTCGCGCCCTGGTCATAGATCTCCATGTCCACCAGCGGCTCGGTCGACGCGTCCAGCCAGAGGTTCAGCTTGAGCTGCTTGAAGGACTGCCGGTCACCCACGCTGCGCTTGGATCGGCTGGCATGGCGTCGAAATCCCGCGAGGCTGGGATAGCCGTGCTGCAGGCCGGGGTTCACGCGGTGCCACAGCTCCTCGTCCTGCCAGTCGTCGCGGCGGTCTGCTTCGAACAGGATGGGCAGGATCGAGGCGTCATCGACCGTGCCGCGCGCCACGTTGCGGGCATCCTCGAAGAAATCGAAGGCCAGCGTGTCCTGACCGCGCCCGGCAGTCGAGGCGACGACCAGCAGGCTGTCATCGATCTTTTCAAGGCCGGTCGTCAGAGCCTCCCATAGATCGCGGCCCTTCCAGATATGGATTTCATCGGCCAGCACGAAGGCCGGGGTGCGGCCATGCTGCGGCCCGCCATCGCCAGAGATGACTTCCAGATAGGATGCGTCCCGGCGAAAGATCAGCTTCTTGGGCGCATTGTGCGCGTCGTAAATGCCGACCGCCGACACGATGCGCTTGTCCTCGCGGATGATGCCCACCGCCTCGCGGAAACCGATGCCCGCCTGCTTGCGATCGGCAGCCGCAAAGATGGCCTCCCCGCCCGGCTTGCGTTCGGGGCCGATGGTGTGCAGCAGCGCCAAGGCGGCGGCCAGCGAGGTCTTGCGGTTGCCCCGTGGCAGCATCAGGGCGACGGTGTTGGTGATGCGGGTGCCGTCCGGGTGGCGGGGGCCATAGATGCGGCGCACGATGCGCTCCTGCCATGGGTCCAGCTGGAACGACCGGTTCGGCAGGATGGACTTGGGATGGCGTAGGGTGCGCAGGAAGGTCACCGCCCGTTCGCCATACTGGAACGGATCGGGGATCTCGGACCCGTCATAGATCCATTCGGGGAAGGTCGAGGGGGCCTTGCTCATTATCCCACGTCCAGCGGTGACGGGGTGCGGTCCTGATCGTCTTCATCGCGGATGGCAGGGCGAGACCGGCTCACGGGCGTCAGGCCCATCTCTGCGCCAAGCTGGCGGGCGGTGACCATGGCCTTATCCTGCGCGCGGATCATCGGCAGCATCGCGGTCGCGTCACTCTCTGCTTGGATCAGCGCTTCCATCTGGCGCACCCGCCCGATGCAGATGCAGTAGCTTTCGAGGCCCCCGAGGTCGGCATCGGTTAAGATGCGGCGTTCGACCAGCACGGGCATCACGCGCGCCCATTCCTCGCGAGCCGCGTCTGACAGCCAGCCAGGGGCTTCTGTGGCCTCCAGAGGGGCATCTGCTTCGCGCAGCTGTGGCTTGGTTCCCTTCATCCCTCCAGCCTCGAACAGCGCAGGTCGAGACCCTTGCGGCGCCCGATCGGGGTCACCTGCCGGATATTGTAGGGCTGGCCGTGCCACAGGACGCGATCGGCGTTGCTGATGCCGTCGAGGTGCCGGATGCGGAATACCACGGCCTCCTCGTCGCTGGCGCCGAAGTTGCGCATGAACTCCTCGGTGGTCTGGTCGATCCGCTCGGCCCGAACACTGGCGAAGGGACGCCATGCCGTGGTCGGGGTGCCGTAATCATCCACAATGTCGGTCGGGTGCTCGATCTGGATGGTGTCGGTCAGCCTGCCGGATTTCATGGCCGGTCCTCCGCAATCAGGATCTCCAGCGTCACCACGCCATGGGAATGCTCGCCGTCCGGGTCGCGCAGGTATCGCTGGCTGGCGACCAGCAGATCGGCGCAGTGAAGCCCCGCAGGCAGCGTCAGGCGCCCGGCTTGCATGGCACTACGGATGGCGCTGCCGATGGCCTTGGCGCGGGCCAGTGACGGCTCACGCGCCCAGATATGCAGGGTGTGATAGATGCGGGTGTGCGACCGGCGCTGGCTGGTGCCCTCATCCACGGATTGGCTTTCGCCCAAGATGATCGAAGGCATCGGCGCGGGGCGCTGGTTGGTGTCGAGAATGTTGGCGACAGGGACCAATTGGCTAACTGTCTGATAACTGACCAGCCGGGCGCGCAGGGCCTTCTGAACCTCGGTTTCCATCACCTGGCCTCCCGGATGGCTTTGCCCACGGCGCTCTTGATGCGGTTCAAGGCGCGCTTGCGGCCAAGCCGGAAGCCGGGCCAAAAGAACGGCTGCGCAGCCTGTTTCGTGGTGCCGTATTCCTGCAGGTGCGGATAGCGGACATCGCTGTTGCCCACGGTAATCGCGGCCATGTTCTCGGGCACGGTCGTCGCACCGCCGGGCTGCGAATAGGGCGGCGTCGTGCTGCCGGCGAGCGTGACGGCGACGGAGTTTTTCAGGTCTCCCTCGTCCTCGGGGGCGAGGCTTTCGATGATGTCCGCAATCTCATAGGCGCCTTGGGCAAGGGCAGGCTGCACCGCCTTGCGCGCGGCCACGGGGATTGCCGCCATCCGGCGCTGGAAACTGGACAGGCCGCCATCATCCGCCATCAGAAGCTCCAATCGCGGTTGGCTTCGACGATCTCGGCCACGCCGAACGGCAGCGGGGCGCCGCGCTCTATGACCGCTTCCCGGTTCTCGTACCACCACGCAGCCAGCTGCATGACCGCCTCGCGGAGGTCCGGGGGAACGTCATGGCTCAGTACGAAGCGTTCGATCAGGCCAAAGCCCAGCATCCGCTCGATCAGGCTCTGCGCCGCGTCGATCTTCAGCTGGATCAGCATGTCATCATCCTGCTGATCGCCGGTCAGGGCGAGGTGTTCCTTCATCTCGTCCAGCGTCACGATGGGTTCAACTGGCATGGGTCACCTCTGGAAGCTTTGCGCAGGGTGCAGGTCGGCCTGCATCCGCATCACGTTGTTGGCGGCGTCGAAGACCTCCCCGATGCTCAGCACCAGCGCGTACCATTGCCGATCGGTCACGCCGTCCGGGAGCAGCAGCCGGAAGGGGAAGGCATCCCGGGACCGATAGGCTTTGGACAGCAGGATCTGGCCGGGGTCGGTGTAATCGAGGCCAAGAACGATCTGCATGGTGTTGGGGCTATGAACGCCCTTCACGGCGGCGTAACCGCCATCCGCAGAGCCATCCATGTAATGGGCCTCTTGCAGCTCATACCGTCCGCCAAGGGTGCCGAGGGCTTCCGTCTCGCCAATCTCCACCCATGCATCGGCAGGAACCATCATCGGGCCGCGTGGCGACTCGACGGGTTCGTCCGCAATGAACAGGCGGCTGCCAGCGACGGGGAACAGCATCAGACTTCTGCGGCGATCTTGACGATGTTGCTGTTGATCCAGAGCGTGGCGTTCAGCTTCATGACCGTATTGGCGGTGTCGTATTGCTCTGCCGCGCTGCCGACCTGTGCCACGAACATGCGTTCCGAGGGCGTGCCGCCCGGCAGGGCATCGGCCAGCACCATGCGGAAAGCATAGTCGCCCTTGACCCGTTCGGCGGCAATCAGGGCGATCTGGCCGGGATCGGTCATGTCGAGGCCGCAAACGATCTCCAGCGTGCCCGCGCTGCGGGTGCCTTTGAGGCGCCGGGTCCGGGCCGAGTTGATGCCGTCGAAGGTGACTTCCGCAGAGGTGTCACCGGCAGAGCCGAGGCCCTCGGTTTCATCGATCTCGACCCAGGTCTGGCTGGTGAAGTCGGCCTCCACGAAGTCGGTGGATTTGGCCGCGAGCGGGCCGCCGATATACAGGCGGGTACCTGCGGTTGCGAAGATGGTCATGGCGAGGGTGTCCTATGCTGGCGGCGCTCCAGCCTTTGCTTGGCGCCTGAATGGCAGGGGGTGCAGAGCGACTGCCACCGGGACTTGTCCCAGAAGATGGCCTGATCGCCGCGATGGGGTGTCTTGTGATCGACCAGCGATGCCAGGGCGCCGCAGGCCGCGCAGTAGGGGTGCTGGCGCAGGAACCGGGCGCGGGCCTTGTCCCATTCCCGATTATATCCGCGCTGGCTGCTGTTGGGCCGCGTGCGGTCGAACCGGGCCTTGCGCTCTGACGCGCGCTGGATCTGGCACGGGCATTGGGCACCCGAGGGCACCGTCTTGCCGCATGAACAGATCCGGGGCGCGCTGACAGGCATCAGGGGGCGGGCCGGGTCAGGGGCACGAAGACAGCCGTGGCACCCGAGATGATGCTGGTGCCGCCGGCCTTGGTCAGCGACAGGCGCACGAACCGCTTCCAGCCGCGATAGCCCAGGCGATAGGCGCTGTCGGCGGCCAGCGTGGCCGGGGCGTTGCTGTCGATCTGACCGGCGGCGACTGCCGTCCAGCCCGAGGTGCCGGTGTCGCTTTCCTGCAGGGTCAGGCCATAGTCGCCCGCGCCTGCGATGGCGCCGGTATTGACCAGAAAGGCCACGCCGCCTTTGCCGTTCAGATCGATGGCAGCGCCTTGGGCGGCGGCCGCCTGAACCGCAGGGGCGAGGGCAGGAACGGCGGCAATGTTGGAATAGATATCATGCATGGGTCATGCTCCTCAGCTGACGGACATTTTCAGTTTGCGGAAGCGCGCGGGCTGCAGCACCGCACCGCCGACGCGCCGGGTGGCGTGAATGCGGGTGATGCGTTCGCGGGCGCGGCTGTAGGGATCGACCAGGATCGACATGCTCAGCCGGTCCACGATCCGATAGGCCGAGAAATCGCCGTAGATGATCGGGTTCTGGTTGGCAGCGATGTCTTCCAGATCCACCATCTCGATGACAGGGCGGCCCAGAATGGTCTCGGGCTGGCCTGCCTGCAGCGAGGTCTGCCAGATGTATTGGCCCTGCGTGTCCTTGAGGGTGCGCAGGATGCCAAGCGTGGTGCCGTTCATCGCCCATGCCCCGCGCGAGCGGTAAGCCTGTGGCAGCGAGTACATCAGCCGTATCAGGGCATCGGTGGACAGGTTCGCGGCGTGGCCGTTGGCAACCTCGGGGATGGCGGTGTTGACCATCACACCCTCGGGCATCTTGACGCCGGTGCCCCATAGGAACGCCTCGGCCTCTTTCTTGCCGAAGTCCTCGGCCAGAGCCATGCGCACCTCGGTTTCCGCGATCGGCGCGTCCTGCAGCAGGCGGTTCGACATGTCCACGAACGTTGCCAGCTCATGCACCTGCACCTCGCGCTGACCGAAGGTGATGGTGGATTCGTCGTGCGGCTCCATCTCGCCCACCCATTGGGCGTTGGTGATGTCGCCACGGGTCGGGAAGATCACGCTGTCGGCGTTGGTGTTGCGCACGCTGGCATAGCTGCGGATCGGGCTGTATTCGATCAGGTCGCGGATGATCTCGGTGGACATTTCCGGGGGGGCCAGAAAGCCGCCCTGCGTGTCGCTGGTGACGTTCAGCGCCTTGCGGTCCTCCTCGGCCAACTTGTCGCCGCGATGCAGGTAGGACGCGAAAGCTTTGCGCTCGGCGGTCGGTTCGGCCTTGCTGTCGCCGCCACCCTGATGCCGGTTGGCCTTGGCCTCCAGCTTGTCCAGGCGGGCCGTCAATGCCGTGGTGTCAGCCTTCTGTTCGATGGCGGTCATCTTGGCTTCCAGAGCCGCAATGTCCGGGGCTTGGGTCTCGTCGGTCATGTCATAGTCCTTTGCAGATGTGATGCGCGCGCCGGGGTGTGCACCCACGGCCACCACGCTGATTTCCAGAAGATCGAGGGCAGAGATTGTGCGGCCGCCGCCGCGCCGGGGCGCCGCCTTGGTTGTTTTAAAGCCGATGGACAGGCCCGACAGGGCGCGTTCCCGGATCATCGCCCGGACCTCGCGGGCACGGGGCACGTCCTCGATCAGAAGACGCCCCTTCACATGCAGGCCGTCCGGGTGTTCGGTGATTTCATCCCAAACGCCCACGGTCTCGCGCTGTTCGTGAAACGCCAGCATCGGGATCGGCGGCAGGGACTTGGCGAATGCCCCCATCTCGATCATGTCGCCCACGCGGTCGGGGCTGCCGAAGGGCCATGCGATGCCCTCGATCACCCCCGCATCGTCCACGGTGAAATTGGCTTTGACCTCGATCTTGCTCATGTCAAAGTTCCACGGAATGCTGCGCGGTCGGATGCGAAGGCATCCACCTGCTGTTGCACCCACAGCGCGCTTCTCAGTAGCCGCAGGGCGTTGGCATGGGTGAAGGGGACGGGTTCGTCAGCTTCGAGGATGTGCCAGCCCAGAATGCAGCGGGCGAGGCTGTTGAGGCGGGCGCTTTCACGCGCAGCAGCCGGCACCCGCCCGCTTTCGTCCATGGCTTCGGCCAGCTCGTCGGTCAGCGCCAGCCGGGCGCGGTGCTGGGTCGCGCTGTCCGGGCCTGCGATGCGCAGAGTGATGCCGCAGGGCTTGCCGGTCAGGGGATCGGCCAGCTCGAAGTCGCGGCCACGGTCCTGATCCTGCGCATCGGCCAGAATATCATTCAGCTGCATGGATCGCCTCAATGCTGGTGCCATGATCCACAAAGATCACGGGGATGCCGGGAAAGGTCCGTTCCAGCTGGTCCCGGACGTTCGACGCGGGCCAGTTGGGCGAGAAAGGCGACATGCGCACCACGAAGGCGGCTGGCTTGCCGATCGATTTGGCGGCCTCGTTAAGGATCTGGGGCATCAGATCGATGACGTGTTCAGCGCCGATATTCGCGGTCAGATGGTCATGAGCCATTCGGGGTGTCCTCGGGATTGGGCGCAGCCGGGGCGGCGCTGATGTTGGGGTTCAAGAACTCGTCGCCGCCGGCGCGCGGGGGCAGGCCCAGCCAGCTGCGGCCCTCGTTCGGGTTCAATGTCTGGGAGGCGATCAGCGAATTGATGACCGTGGCACGGGTCGCCAGATCGGCGCGGGTCAGGTCGTCACGGTCGAAGCGGATCACATACCGGCCCCGCTCCTGATCGTTGAACAGGGCACGGTTCAGGGCGCCCTCCAACGCTTTCAGCCACGGTTCCAAGCAGTAGCTCAAGAACTCGCGGCCCTTCTGTTCGCTGTTCGACCAGGTGGCTCGGCTCAGATCGCCCACCATCGGGCTTGGAATGTTGAAGGCCCGCGCGATTTCCTCGATCTGGAACCGGCGATTTTCGAGGAACTGGCTGTCGGTGCTGGTCATCGCCAAGGGGGTGAAGGTCGCGCTGTCGTAAAGGATCGCGGTCTGGCCGCCGCTGTCGTCGCCCTCATGGGTCTGGCGCCACGCGGCGCGGGCCCTTTTCACCGCATCCTCGGCCATGCCTTTCTGGAAGGTCAGCACGCCCGAGGGGCGCCCGCCACGGGTGAACAGCCGGGCCGCATGACGATCCATGGCGACGGCAATGGCGATGGCATCGCGAGCGAGGTTCAGCGGCGAACGGGTCAAAGGCGGCATCAGGTGGATCACGTCGCGGGCCGGGATCGGATCGTTGCCAAGACGATACTTGCGCTCCAGTGTGTCGTTGTCCGCGTCGAAGGTCAGCACGCCCTGGCGATAGCTGATGATCTCGACCGGCTTGCCCTCGACCCGGTTGACCCACGCCATGCCCCCGGCATCGGACACGAGCGCATCGACCATGATCTGGCGGATCAGTTCGAACCCGCTGGTCCATTCGTTGGCATCGCCACGCAGCAGGGACAGGACCGGGTGATCGGTCACCTCGATCTCGGCATTGCCGTCCCGATATTTCACATGCACGTCGAGAGAGGCCACGGCTTCGGAAATAAGCTGGATGGCATTGGCGACCACGGGCACCTTCAGCGCCTCTAGGACGCTGATCGAGATGCCGCTGGCGGTCGGGGTGATGCCAAGGATCGCCTCAAGCGCCGGATCGGGCGAGGCGAGCGATTTGCGGGTGAAAAAAGAGGGCCAAAGGTTCATGGCGCCACGATACAGGGGGCAGCCTCAGTCCGTCAGATAGCAGAACCTAGCAAAACGTTGGTTTATCTGGATTTCATCCACGCCTTGAGCGCATTCCTGGTTGAAAAATAGCGTCCGCCCGGCTTGCTGATCGGCGCATCGGTTTTCTCGTGCCAGCGCCGCACGGTGTCGATGCTGACGCTGGCGACCTGTGCAATTTCGTTGAGGCCCCACAGATTGCGGTCAGGTTCCAGCAGGTCATCCAGACGCCAGCGATCAATCGGCGGGGCGTCATCCAGCGGGTCTTTCTGGGTCATCCGAAAATCTCCAATTCGATCATATCTTGCATGCGCCTCCCCGCGCCGGTCCCCGCTATAGGGGCAAAGTTGACGACCACCCCCTTGACGTTCCGATTTGCAGTTTGTGTAAATGTGCTATTAACGTCGCTCGGCTTATTGCATGAAGGTTCAGCATGTTCATCGAACTCACTAACTCTGATGCTGACCATCCAGTGACGGTCAACGTCGCGCAGATCGTCAACCTGCAGCCGGTGATTGGCACAAGCACGACTGCAATCGATCTCGTTGCTACTGCTGGCAACCTGCATGCAAAGCAGCTTGTAGTGGTCGAGAGCTATGAGACCGTGAAAAGCATGATCCAGAGGGCCGCTATGCCCTTCTTGTAGGGCTCTATTCATCTGCCACCTCACGACCTGTCAGCCCGCTGTAGGCCGCAGCGATGCGCCGTGTCAGCGCCCGCTTCAGCACAGGATCGAGGATAGCCACTGATGCCTTGTGGCCCTGTGATGTCTTGCCGATCGGTCCACCTGCGCGCACCACGCCCACGCTGTTCTCGATCAGCACACAGCCCTCGATGATCAGGCCGATGATCTGCAGCTCGAATGATGCCAGCAGACGGGCACCACGTTCGTTTGGCCCGCCGTCAATGATCTTGAGCTTGGCGATGGTGAAGTCGGGAATGGGGGTCATGATCTGATCCTTTCTTTGGATGTGCGGCCCTCCAAGGGGCCGCTTCATCCCCTAGGGGGTATGGGGGG
>NZ_RQRT01000068.1 GCF_004335005.1 Paracoccus nototheniae
ATCTTCGATCGCGACGGATCCGAGATCGCAGCCGAAGGTCTGCGCCGGATTGCCGAGCTTTACCGGATCGAGGCCGAGATCCGTGGCATGGACCCGGGCCAACGGCTGTCGGCCCGCCAGGCGCGCACTGCGCCGCTGGTCGCCGCATTCGGCGAATGGCTGCAGCTGCAGTGTCGGCGCGTATCGATGAAGTCGCGTCTCGGTGAAAAGCTGGCCTATATCCATCGCCACTGGGACGGGCTGCAGACCTTCCTGCGCGATGGCCGTGTCGAGATCGACTCCAACTGCGTCGAGAACCTGATCCGACCGATCGCCCTGACCCGCAAGAATACACTCTTCGCCGGCCATGACGAGGGCGGGAGATCCTGGGCACGCATCGCCTCCCTGATCGCCACTGCAAAGATCAATGGTATCGAGCCCTTCGCCTACCTGAAGGCAACCTTGGAAGCCGTGGCCGCCGGTCATCCACAAGCAAGGATCGACGATCTGCTGCCTTGGAACTTCATGCCGTCAAGCTGAAAGCAGGTGAGGCGCCCCCGCCGCTTACGCATCACCGATCTGGAGATCGGATGATGCCGGAGTTCCTGACGCTGCAGGGCAAGCGCGCCCTGATCGCCGGCGGCACGCAGGGCGCGGGCGCGGCCACGGTGGCGCTGTTCCGCCAGCTTGGCGCGCAGGTGCTGACCACGGCCCGCAAGCCTGTTGATCTGCCGGAGGCGCTGTTCGTTGCTGCTGATCTGACGACACCGGAGGGATGCGAAACCGTCGCCAGCGCCGTGCAGGACCGGATGGGCGGCACCGATATCATCGTCCATATGCTGGGCGGTTCCTCCGCGCCCGGCGGCGGCTTTACAGCCTTGGGCGATGCGGAATGGCAAGCCGAGCTGGCGCTGAACCTGCTGCCAGCCCTGCGTCTGGACCGCGCCCTGGTGCCCGGCATGATCGCGCAGGGATCGGGCGTGGTCGTACATGTCACCTCGATCCAAGCCCGCCTGCCATTGCCCGAGGCGACCACCGCCTATGCGGCCGCCAAAGCCGCGCTGTCGGTCTACAGCAAGAGCCTGTCCAAGGAGGTCTCGCCCAAGGGCGTGCGCGTGGTCCGCGTGGCCCCGGGCTGGATCGAAACCGAGGCCTCGGTCCGGCTGGCCGAACGCGTGGCGGCCGATGCGGGCACGGATCTGGAGGGAGGCAGGCGGATCATCATGGACAGCCTCGGCGGGATACCCATCGGCCGCCCGTCGAAGCCGGAGGAGATCGCAAACCTGATCGCCTTTCTGGCGTCCGGCCGCGCCTCTTCCATCACCGGCACGGAAGTCGTCATCGACGGAGGCACGGTGCCGACGGCCTAAAGACCGTTTCTTCGCCCTGCGTCACGAAGCGCCTTGTGCGCCGAGGACTAAGTCGCTGAAGGGCCGGATCAGTTTGGCCCGCTTTCGAATATCAAGCAGGTTGCGTACCTTTTGCGCGCACCACGCCGAAACGTTTTGCGCCACAGGCCGAGGCTATGGGCCACGAGCAAGGCGCGCGTGTCGGCTTTTAAATTGACAGGACAAAACCTACGCAGGCTTGCCCCGGTTCTCGGAAAGCTTGCTCATGCCGCTAGAGGTCTGAAGCGGGCTCGCGGCTTGCCTGATGGGAGGAACTGCGCCCATGTTGATCGCCGCAGTTCCCGTATTGCTGTGTCACAGAATGATCGCTGTGGCTGAAACGCGCGATGCCCCGACTTCGGCGCAGTCACACATGCGCCTTGTCAACCAAAGCATCACGACCGCGTCGCCCCCATCGGTCAGATCAAACGTCCACATAGTTCCGCCATGGATGCGCCTCCTGGAAACCCAGCACGTCGCGGATCTTGCGGTTGGAAAGCGGGGCCTCGTCTTTGCCCATCGGTCGGGTGACCGGCGTATTCGGCGCAAACTTTGCCAGAAATTCTGCTGTCGGCAGGGTGGCGGTGATGGTGTCATTCACCGCGTTGAACACCTGATAGCCAAGCCCGTCCTTTTGCAGGCAAAGATGCACGATCTCGCCCAGATCGCGGGCGTCGATATAGCTCCAGGCGTTGCGCTTGCGGCTCATCGGGTTGGCCAGATAGCCGGAGAAATTGGCATAGTCATGCGGCTCGATGACGTTGCCGATCCGCAGGCCGTAAATATCCGCGCCATAGCGCATCGCAAAGGCACGGCCGGTCTTTTCATTGACCACCTTCGACAGACCATAGCTGTCCATCGGGTCGCTGTCGTAATCCTCTTCCAGCGGAAAGGAATGATAATCCTTGTCACCTTCGGCAAAGCAGACCCCGTAGGTGGTTTCCGAACTGGCAAAGATCACCTTGCGCACGCCCAGCTTCATCGCCGCTTCCAGCACGTTGTAGGTGCCGACGGTGTTCTGCGCGAAGGTGGTGTTGTCGGGGTTGATCATCACGCGTGGCACGGCGGCAAAATGCACGATGGCGTCGGGCGCTTTCGGCGGTGCGCCGTCATCATAGCCGTCAAAGCCGAAATGGGTGGTGAAGGCGTTGAAGACCTGACCGCTGTCGGTGATGTCGGTGATCAGCGTGTTCACCCCCGGAAGGTCAAGCGGCTTGAGATCGACGTTCAGGATCTTGTAGCCCTTGGCCAGCAGATGGGGCACGGCATGGCGCCCGGCCTTGCCGGTGCCGCCCGTGAAAACGATGCGTTTGGTCATGATGCTCTCCCTGTCCATGCCCTGTTTGATAGTCCTGCCCGGCCCGCCGCGGCCAGCGTTAACCCGTTCTTGGGAGGCATCCGCGCGAAAATGCCCCATCGGGGATGTGGCCGTCGTTCGGCGCCACCGCCGATCCCTGATGGCGCGCATCTCTGGCTTATCCGACGATCCTCCAAGGATCGACATGCTGTTTCCCATGCTGCACAGTCAGGCGCTGTGCTTGCTGACACCCGAACAGATGCCCCTTGGCGCTGCCGCTTTGATCTTTCCTGACTCACCCGGAGAATGACGATGACGCAAGAGAAAATTGGTTTTGTCGGACTTGGCCTGATGGGGCAAGGCATGGCGAAGAACATTGTGGAAAAGGGCTATCCGCTGACCGTGGTGGCGCATCGCAAACGCGCGGCGGTCGATGATCTGGTGTCGCGCGGCGCCGTGGAAGCCGCATCCTTGGAGGATCTTGCGCGCAACTGCACCGTGATCCTGATGTGTCTGACCGGCTCTCCCGAGGTTGCGGCCGCGGTGGCGGCCATGAAGCCCGGACTGGCACCGGGCACGGTTGTGGTGGATTGCTCTACTTCTGATCCGACCGTCACACTGCGTCTGGCGGCGGATCTGGCTGAGATCGGCGTGGATTTCATCGACGCGCCCCTGTCGCGCACTCCGAAAGAGGCATGGGCCGGAACGCTCGACTGCATGGTTGGGGCCAGCGATATCGCCTTTGCACGGGTGCAGCCGGTCATTGCCACATGGGCCGCCAAGATCGTGCATATCGGCGCGGTCGGCGATGGCCACAAGATGAAGCTTTTGAACAACTTCCTGTCGCTCGGCTACGCCGCGCTTTATTCCGAGGCGCTGGCCCTGTCGCGCAAGGTCGGCATTCCGGTGGCTGACTTCGACAAGGTCATTCGGGGTGGCCGGATGGATTGCGGCTTTTATCAGACATTCATGGACTATGCGCTCGACGGGAACCGCGAGGCGCACAAGTTCACCTTGGGCAATGCCTACAAGGACATGCGCTATGTCGAATCCATGGCAAATGGCGCAACCGTCGGCACGCCAATGGCCAGCGCCGTGAAAAACGCGTTCGCACTGGCGATGGCGACGGGCGGCGACGGTCCAGAGGATTACGTCCCGCATCTGTCGGATTACATCGCCAAGGCCAACGGTCTTTAGGGACCAGCCAGCGCGCCTGTCATCGGATTGGTGGCACGAGCCCGGTGCAGGAGACCGCCCACCCGAGCGGATCGCGGCAGCGCACAGGGACAACAAGGCCGATCCGGCCCCATCGCGCCCGTCACGCCCCTGCAGCTGACCAAACGCCGCCAGCGCAAAGGCGTCACCCGCCTGACCGATGGCGGCGATCAGCGGCACCACTCGGGCTGCCTCGGCCAACCGAGGTGCCTGCTGGGCGGCAGGGACGTGGCAGTGCCGATCCGCCGACCGAACAGCGCGATGCCCGGAACAAGTCATGCCTCGCCGTCACCTGCCGACAGGATGAACAGCAGCGAACAGATCACTCGGCAAGGTTGCGCTGCGCACCTGCCAGCCAAGGAACGGGCGGGCGATGCGGTGGCCCTGACCGAGATCGGTCGGGAACGGCTGCCGGGCCTCGGCATTCTCGCGCCCGATCCGGAAAGCACCCATCCCATTTGTCGCCCCTGTCTGAACTGAAGCGAGCGCCGCCCCCATCTGGCAGGCGTCCTGGGGGCCACCACTTGCGCCCATGCGTTGGATCAGGGTTGGGTTCGGCGTCTCAGCGGAACACGCGCGCGGGAGGACGCCGCTGCGGGCAGGATCGGGTTCAGGCACGCCTTTGGGGTTGGCGATGCTGCTGGCTGATCATGCCTGCGGCCAAACATTTATGCTGACCTGTGCACCATTGCCCGCTTTGACAGGCATGGCCCGCTTTGGCCGGTTTATCGACATTGCCCCGGGTCGCGCCAAAGGACTGGCGAGGCCCAATGCGGTTATTGCATCGGACGCTTTGACCGCACAAGATCGGATCTGCTGCAGCGCGGGAGGGCCAGATGATCCGGCAGGCTACGGCCCATGATGAGGCGCAGATCAGGGAATGCGCAGGACAAGCATATGCACGATATGTGCCTTTGATCGGTCGGAAACCTGCGCCGATGGTCGCTGACTTTGCCACGCAGATCGCGGCCGGAGACGTCTTCGTTGCGACGGATGATGCGGATCGCGTTCAGGGCTTCATCGTGTTCCATGCCGCAGAAGGGCATATTCTTCTGGAAAATGTCGCGGTCTTTCCTTGGGCAACTGGCAGCGGCATTGGAAAGGAACTCATCAACTTCTGTGAAAGGACCGCCCAAGCACGGGGTTTTGGCGCGGTTCATCTTTACACAAACGAGCTGATGACGGCGAACCTGTCGATTTATCCCAAGCTTGGCTACGCCGAAGTGGCCCGCCGCACCGAAGATGGCTTCAACCGCGTCTATTTTGAAAAGCTGCTTTCATAGCGACGGCAGTCTTGCCGCAAATCGGGGATATTTCCCGCTCAGGATCGATATGGTCGGTCGATGGTGCCCTGCGGCTTGCCCGACGGGCTGTTACGAACCAAATGCGCCGTCACTCGGTCAGACGACCGCCCTTGCGCAGCGCATCGGTGCCTCTCAATCATTGCGCGGATCGGTGTGTTCTTCTAAAGTTCCGCTGCGATCAGCCCAGAGGTCACATGCCGGCATCCCCCAGAACCACGTCCAGAGACCGCATCCCGCTGGCTGTCTGCTCGATCATTCTGACGGTTCTGGCCCTGTCTTTGGGGGATGCGCTGATCAAGCTGACCAGCGGCAGCTTCGTCATCTGGCAGATCTTCGTCCTGCGGTCGCTGATCGTGGTTCCCGTGCTGGTGATCCTGACCGTCCTGCTGGGAGGGTTGCGCAAACCGCAAACCTTCCGGTGGATCGCCCTGCGAAGCCTGATGCTGATCGCCATGTGGGTCTGCTATTATCTTTCCCTGCCGCACCTGTCGCTCTCGGCCGCGGCGGCGGCCTATTACACGCTTCCCATCTTCATCACCCTGTTTTCGGCGATCTTTCTCGGAGACCGCATCCCGAAGACCGGATGGATCGCGATCGTGCTTGGCTTTGCGGGGGTTCTGATGATCCTTCGGCCCAAAGCGGGGGATTTCAACGCCTATGCCCTGCTGCCGCTGATCGCCGCCATGCTCTATGCAGGCGCGATGATCGTGACGCGGACCCGGTGCCGCGACGAACACCCGCTTGGCCTGTCGCTGGCCCTCAACATCGGCTTTGTCCTTGTCGGCGGTATCGCCGCCGCGCTGATCCGGCTGCTGCCAACCGAGTTGAGGCAGGGGTTTCTGCTGTCGCCCTGGACGCCGATGGGACAGGCCGAGTGGGTCTCGATGGGGCTTCTGGCCGCCGCGATCCTGATCGGCAGCATCGGGGCCGCCATCGCCTATCAGAACGGCCCGCCCGCAATGATCGGGGCCTTCGATTTCGCCTATGTCGGGTTCGCAGTCATCTGGGGCATCGTGTTCTTCAACGAGACGCCCGACCTGATTGCCTCGGTCGGCATGATCATGATCGTCGGCGCGGGCGTCTTGTCATTGCGTCGGTGAGGGTGGGGGGGGGGTGCCTGCATCCCCGGCCTCGCCACGGTCTTCTACATCTTCGACAGCCCGGGCCATTGGATGACGACCGCGCCCAGCATGACCATCGCGACGCCTGTCAGCCGCGTGATGTCGACAGGGCGCGCCGCCAGTCCGACCGCCCCGACGCTGTCGATGATCAGCGACGCCACCACCTGTCCGGCAATGACCGCCGTCATGAAACCCGCAGCCCCCAGCCTTGGCATCAGCAGAATCGCCGCGGTGATATAGACGACCCCCGCGACCCCGCCGATCCAGACCCATTTCGGCTGAGCGGTCAGAGAGCTGATCAAGGGCAGCGGCGCCCTGATGGCGACCAGCACCGGGATGACGCAGATCGCGCTGATGGCAAGCGAAGCCAATGTCGCCCAGAGCGGATGCCCCAAAGCACGGCCCAAAGCGGCATTGGCGCCGCCCTGAAAGGGAACGGCGGCTCCGGCAAGAACGGCGGCGATCGTCAGAAAAAGGGCATGCATCTGGTGGTCCTGTGATTGTCCGGCCCCTCGATAGAACCAAAAATCCTGTATGTTAAATTCGTGATTCCGCGCGCATTATTCACGCCATGAATAACCTTCGATCAATCGACCTGAACCTGCTTGTCGTGCTCGATGCCCTTCTGGCCGAGCGTCACATCTCGCGCACGGCACAGCGGCTGAACATGAGCCAGCCTGCGGTCAGTCACGCGCTGGCCCGGTTGCGGCAGTTGCTGGACGATCCGTTGCTGATCCGCGAACAGGGCCGGATGGTCCCGACGCTGCGGGCGCTGGAGCTAGCCACGCCGCTGGCCGAGGCGATGGGCCGGATCAGGGCGGTTCTGGTCCCGACCGGCTTTGATCCCGAAAGCCGCCATATCTTTCATCTGTGCCTGTCCGATTACGGCAGCGGCCTGCTGCTGCCCCCGCTGATGCGCCATCTGCGCCGCACCGCCCCCGGCATCCAACTGGTGATCACCCAGAAAAGCCGGCAGGGCATGATCGCCGCCGTCGTCGATGGCGAGATCGACATGGCGCTTGGCGTCTTTTCCGACCTTCCGCCTCAGATCGAACGGCAGGTTCTGTTCACGGACGACTATGCCTGCCTTCTGGACCCGTCAGGCCAGCCGCAGCCCTATGTGGGCCTGACCGCCGATCGCTATTGGGCGGCGCC
Source organism: Paracoccus nototheniae (assembly GCF_004335005.1). Lineage (GTDB taxonomy): Bacteria > Pseudomonadota > Alphaproteobacteria > Rhodobacterales > Rhodobacteraceae > Paracoccus > Paracoccus nototheniae. The sequence goes on from NZ_RQRT01000068.1 coordinate 7,460, forward strand.
GCATGTTCTGGTCGCCGTTCACGGGCAGGCCCCGACCGAGCTGGACCTATCCTTGCGCCGCCATCGCAAGGCCCGGCATATCGCCCTGATCCTGCCGCATTGGAGCGTTGCCCCCCAGGTCATCACCGGCACCGATCTGATCCTGACCGTTGCCCGGCGCTGCCTTGACGACATCTCGGGCCTGCAGATCACCGCCCCGCCCATCGATCTGCCGGCCATTCCTTTCTCGGCGATCTCTCATACCCGCCGCCGCGCGGACCCGGCGATGCGCTGGCTGTCCCAGCAGGTCAGCGTCTGTGTCGATGCCTCCGTGGTCAAGGCGGATCTTGTTCCACAGACGCCATAGCCCGCACCCGTGGGCAACCACAATCCTGACCCCTGGCGGGGCCATCTCGCATTGGCGCCATTCCAGCCCATGAACGCTGCGCAACGCATGATTGATTCATCTCGTGGACGCTGTGGCGTGGTGCGTTGGACAGCTCTCTGCTTTCTTGAATGACTCTGCGTCAGCGATCGGTTGATCGATTGGCGACGGTCTTTGACAGCCAGATGATCGCGCCGACGACGACACCCCAGAATGCGCCGCTGATGCCCCAAAGCGTCATGCCGCTTGCTGCGATCAAGAAGGTCAGCGCCGGCGCTTCCAACTGGGTTCGTTCGCTGAAGGCAGCCGAGATCGAACCGATCAAGGCGGGGACAAGCGCCAGTCCCGCCACCGCAGTGATAAGGGCAAGCGGCGCAAGACTGGCCAGTGACGTGACGAGCGCCGCCGCAAATGCCAGCAAGACATAGACGATCCCCGATGTGATCGCAGCCCAGTACCGTGTTGCCGGATCGCGGCCTGCATCCTCGCCTGCCATCATCCCTGCCGTGATTGCCGACATGTTGACGGGAATCGACCCGAACGGCGCAAAGGCAAGGCTGACAATGCCGGTTTTCCGGATCAGGGGCTGGCGGTCCACCCGATAGCCGTTCAGCTCCAGCACCGCAAAGCCGGGGATGTTCTGCCCCGCCATTGTCACCAGATAAAGCGGCAGAGCGATGGAAAAGAACGACTGGAGGGTGAAAACCGGCATGACCGGTATCACGACAGGCAGCCATCCGGTGTCCGTCTGAATCGCATTGTCCGCAGGATCGACGGCGAAAAACAGCACCACAAGAAACGCAAGCACGGCAAACGGCATTGCGGCCAGCCTGTTCCATGTCAATCCGGCCAGCCACGCCACAAGCACAGGCAGGACCAATACCGGAATGCTGCCAAGCGCCACCGCAGGGGCCAGACACAGCTTCAGCAGGACCCCTGCCAGCAGACCGTTCGCGATGGGTTTCGGGATCGCGGATACGATCCGCCCAAGGGCGGGACTCAATCCGGTCAGGACGATCAATCCGGCGCAGGAAATCAGCGCCCCGACAGCCTCGGCAAATCCGCCCGGCAACGTGGCGGTTGCCGCAAGAAACGCCGCCCCGGGTGTGGACCATGCCACAGCGGCGGGAATTCGCGTCGCGGCAGGCAGCCAGATGCTGCAGATCCCCATGCCGATGGTCGCAAAGAACAGCCCGGTCGTCGCTTGCCCCGCCGTGGCCCCCATCGCGGTCAACCCTGCCAGCACAATGGCGAATGACGCTGAATATCCAACAAGCGCAGCGAGGATCCCCATGGAAAAGGCCGGTATCGAAAGGTCGCGGAACATCGAATGGAAACACCTTGGTTCGGTTGTCTGACACCGTGATGGAACGCGATTGAATCCTCCGGTGCGGCTATTGAAAAAACGCAAACGAAGGGGGGCAGCTTTGCTCCGCATCCGCGACATTGCCCGGTCATCGTCGCTGCCACAAGTCCGAGCATCCGGGATGGGCAAGCCGCTGCTGCGTCGATGCCCGGAAGACCGGCGGCTTTGGGCCGTCTGCGCCAGGACCGTGCCCGATATCGACGGTGCCGCCGCCATGCGACACTGACCGAGGCCCACATCTTGTAGCAATGCCAGGGTCGGTTGACGTTCATCTGAGCTGAATGATTGTGGCGGCAATCAGATAAACGCCTTGAACCTGACGTCAGTTTTGAACGAGCACATTGCGATGCCTTGGTTTTCCTTGAGCTTTCCAAAGTAATTCTCAATTGAATGCCGCCATTTGCCGCTGTCCTTGTCGAAGGCGTCGGGAAAGCGTCGGTTGGCTTTGGGCGGGATGATCGGGACAACCCCGCGTTCGCTCAGCGCGGTTCGCGGCCCATCGGCATCGAAGGCACGGTCGGCGAGCAGGTGATCAGCACTCAGATCGCTTATCAGCTCTGGCACCGTGCGCAGATCATGGGCCTGCCCCCGGCAGCAGGCGGAAATCGGCAAGGTTCCCCAAGGCGTCCGTCAACGCCAGTATCTTGGTCGTCATGCCGCCGCGCGAGCGCCCGATGGCCTGGCTTCGAGTCCCCGTTCAGCGCCCTGACCAAAGGGGTGGACCTTCGATCGAGCCCTTGACCATGGCACGTCGGGTCAAGGTTGCACTCGTCTGTTTGCAGCCTTGATGAGGTGGACGGCCCCCACCCGTGTCATGATGGTGCTGTCACCGACCATCAACAAGAGGGAGCCGCCCACAGGGAGATTGCCATGATCGGCCTCGATATCGCCGGGAACATTTTCCAAATCCACGGGATGGATGGGCAGGGACGCGCTGTTCTTCGCCGAAAGGTCCAACGGGACCGGCCGCTCGGGCTGTTCGGCGGTCTTGACCGGTGCCTGATCGGCATGGAGGCATGCGCGACGGCATATCATCGGGCGCGTCGGCTCCAGGCGCTTGACCACGAGGTGCCAGCCGATGTGACGGCGTATGTGAAGCCCAACAAGACCGACGCGGCAGATGCCGAGGCCATCTGCAAGGCAGTGACGCGCCCCAGGACGCGCCTTGTCCCAGTCAAATCCGCCGATGCGCAGAGCGTATTGACGCTGCCCGTTCCCGCCATCTGCCGGTTCGACAGCCGACCGCGCAAGTGAACGCGATGCGGGCGCACCTGGCGAAGAATGGCGTCATAGCACTCAAGGGTCGCACCCATGCCGCCGCCTGGCAAAGGCGGACGGCAGCGCGGACGAAATCATGGCTGTTTCTGGCCATCGATCGTTGACGGAGGTGACGCGATCGACCGTCGCTGCCAGCAGAATAGACCTCGCAGCCTGGGCCATGCTTGTGCTGGGAATAACAGCCGACGGAACTGCAACTGTCAAAGCCGCGAAAGGAGTTTGGCAATCAGACCGGCAAGTCGCTGATAATAAAAGTAAATTTGGGTTAGATGGCGGAGGCGGTGTCTGCCGTTCCACAATCCATTGTGTTCCAGAACATTCCGATTCATGCAGCTATTGCAAGGCGCTACAGGGCTTCCCATGTCCCTAATGTTCCGGCATAGTCCGGGTTATTCCCCCAATTAATGGGGGAAAGAAAGGGGGAAGCTGTGGCCGTCCATTTGACCCGCAGGCCGGAAAAGGCTCTGACCGCGCAGGCGGTGCGCAATGCGACCCTGCCGGGCAAGTATTTTGACGGGCACGGGCTTTATCTGCGCGTGGACGCCAACGGTTCGCGGTTCTGGGTGCAGCGCATCACTGTGCGGGGCAAGCGATGCGAACTAGGGCTGGGTTCGCCGTCGCTAGTGACGCTGGCAGAGGCGCGCGCCAAGGCGTTGGACAATCGCAAGCTGGCCCGTGAAGGCGGCGACCCTCTGCAAGCAAAACGTGAGGCGCAAGCCGTCCTGTCATTCGAGGAAGCGGCCCGGCGCGTTCACGCCCTGCACAAGCCGACTTGGGCGAACGAGAAGCACGCGGCGCAATTTCTGACTACGCTGGAAACATACACCTTCCCCCGGCTGGGCAAGCTGAAGGTGCAGGACGTGTCCACGGGTGACGTGCTTGCGGTGCTAATGCCCATCTGGACAGAGAAGCCCGAAACCGCGCGCCGTGTGCGTCAGCGCATCGGCATGGTTTTGAAATGGGCGATTGCCCAAGGTTGGCGGCAGGATAATCCAGCGGAGAATATCAGCCGGGCGCTGCCCAAGGTGTCCAAGGCGCAGGAACACCGCAAGGCGCTGCCCTATGACGCCGTGGCGGGATGCATCGACACGGTGCGCGCATCCGGGGCAGGGCAGGTGACAAAGCTGGCGCTGGAATTTCTGGTGTTGGCCGCTGCCCGGTCTGGCGAGGTTCGCGAAGCCCAATGGGATGAAATCGACATGGCCGCCAAGGTCTGGGAAATCCCCGCCGCCCGCATGAAAATGAAACGTCCGCATCGCGTGCCTCTGTCGCCGCGCGCTATCACTTTGCTGCGTGAGGCCGAGGGGCTGGCCGATGGGTCCGGTCTGGTGTTCCCCGGCACAAAGACAGGGCGTCCCTTGTCAGACATGACCCTTTCCAAGCTGGTGAAGGAATTGGGGTTCTATGCCGACGTTCACGGCTTCCGCACGTCCTTCCGCACTTGGGCGCAGGAACGCACAACATTCCCCCGCGAGGTGGCCGAGGCGGCGCTGGCGCACCTGTCCGGCGATGCCGTGGAACGGGCCTATGCGCGCAGCGACGTGTTCGAGAAGCGCCGCAAGATGATGGATGCATGGGCGGCTTTTCTAGCCGAGAAACGCGATAACGTGGTGAGGATTGGGTAATGGATTACCGGAAGCCAGTTCGGAAAACCTATGTGGAAAATATCAGAATTGAACAAATAAAGCTTCGTGATGGTTCAGTATTTTCCGCTCTTATGGGGTCAGACGATGCGGTTGAAATGTGGGTGGCTTGGGTAACCGTGCGTTCTGGGCTTCTTCCAAAGTCAATTATAAGCCAAACGTTTCAGACTGAGAGAGACGCCCAAGAATTTAAACTGAAAAACTTTGTTGGTGCGGAGTTTGAAGGAACAAGTGCGCTAGCGCCAGAACTGAAAGAGTATTTAAAAACGAATATCGACCTAGTGCTAGGCCGCCTCTCAGATACAACTGGTGTAAAAAATGCTGGCGATAGTGAGTCCCCCTTGGCTTTTGATGTTCTAGAGGCTGCAGGTGTGATGCTGGGTCACGATCTGACCAAGGACGTCTTAGATTTTACTGGAGAAGAACGGAAGAAAGTGCTTGAGGGTAGGCATGGTGATGATTGGAAGGTAGCCGCAGTATTCGAGTATTGCTGGCTTAACTTTCCCCAATCTTCGCCTGCTTATGTAGCGGCGGCTTACCAGTTCAATGAGTATATAAAACGCGATTATTTTTCAGCGGGATACCTCTGGAGGGATTTGGAGAACCTTGTTCACGGAGTTGAAGCCAGCGCGGTCAAAGCCCAAGAAATGCGAAAGAAAGCTGGGGCTGCTGGTAGTGAACGATCCGCGATGGCGCGCGATGCCCGTCGCACAGCGCTCATGGACGCTATGTTACGGGTCGTGTTACGAAATCCCGACGTTGTTAAGCTAGGTGAAAAGGCTGTTACAACGCTGGCGCTCTCAGACAGTGCAACCAAAGAACCAACTCTTTGGCGGCAGGGGCAGGGTCAGGCGGATGAATATATCGGCGAAATCCGTAGGGGCGAAGCCGGCCCGGACCTGCAAGTAAAATATCATAGCCTTTTTCCGCCAAAACCGCCTAAGCGGTTGCCGTAAAGTATTAAAGCACCAACCCGCCTTCGGTAATGCTAGTGTTTTACTTAACCACCTTCCGATAATTAGATGAAGCTTATAGGCAATTTATTTACGGCATTAACTTACAGCCGAAAGAAACGCATCTTTCCAGCATGAACCGCAACATGCAGGGAAATACCGACATGGCCCAGAAACACCTACGCCGCCGCGCCGTTGAAGAAATCACCGGCCTGAGCCGCAGCACCATTTATGACATGATGAGCAAGGGGCTGTTTCCGCGCCCCGTAAAGCTGACCGGCAAAGCTGTCGGCTGGCCCGAAAGCGCCGTGTCCGATTGGCTGAACAGCCGCCAGCACGCCGCATAAGCAAACCGCCACCCTTGGGCATGAGGGCGGCGGCGGCTATTGTTTCGGCGGTTTGGATACCCCGAATATAACGCCCAGCGCCCCGGCCCGCAAGATTAGAGGCCGAGACATGGCAAATTCCGAACGCTGGTATTCCAGCCCGACGCAAGTTTTCTGGACCTGTGAAGCCCTGATGAACGGGCGCACCATTTCCCATAAGACCGAAATCCGCGAGGTAAAAGGCTGGCGGCTGGGCGCGATTATTCATCGCCTTAAAGCGACCTATAAATGGCCCATCCTTACGGAACTGCGCGGCCCGGAAAACGTGGCCCATTACCGTTTGGCACCCGGCACCGATATCGCCCGCCTGCGCTTTCCGCCCAGCGCGCAATCGCTGTGTGACCGGCTGGAAGGGGGCGCCGCATGACCCGCAAGATTTACGATGTGCGCATCTATGCCGCCGTGGCGTCCGGCTTTGATATTATCGTCAGGGTTCGCGGGGGCATCATGAAAGAGGGCAGCTATCCGACGATAGAAGCGGCATTGAAAGCCGCCCACAGTATCGAGGGCAAGCGGCCCGGACAGCCCGTCTATGTCTATGGCCGCACCTTTCCCGACTTGATGGCCGAGGCTGTCGCGCCTGCGCTGATGGCGCTGGGGAAAGGGGGCGAGGAATGACCGCCCTGCGCATTGCCCGCCTGTCTGCCCGCTATGGCCTGCCCCCCGACCGCGCCGCCCTGTTGGCCGCATTCATCTGGGGGTGCGGCCATGAGTAACGCCCAGATCCTTACCCTTGCGCTGGGCGGCAAGTGGCACCGCCGCTATGGGCTGGCCCTGTGTCCGGCACATGGCGACCGCAAGCCCAGCCTGACGCTGGCAGACGCCCCGGACGGGCGCTTGCTGCTGAACTGCAAGACCGGCTGCGGCTTCATGGATGTGCTGCAAGCCCTGCGCGACCGGGGGCTAATGGATGGTGCGCACCACCCCCAGCCGCCCGATGCCGGGGAACTGGCGCGGCGCGAGGCGCAGGACCGGGCCGAGGCCGACCGCGCAGAGCGCCGGGCACTGGCGACGTGGCGTGAGGCGCTGCCGATCAGCGGGACCATCGCAGAAACCTATCTGCGCGGGCGGGGCATCACCTGCCCGCTGCCGGGCACGCTGCGCTTTCACCCCGAGTGCTGGCACCCGACCGCCCGGCGCTTCCCAGCCATGGTCGCGCTGGTGGAGGGGTTGCCCCGTGCTGCCATCCACCGGACCTATTTGCGGGCCGATGGAAGCGGCAAGGCGGATGCCGAACCGGCCAAGGCCATGCAGGGGGCCACCCGTGGCGGCGCTGTGCGGCTCTCTGAGGCCGATGGACCGCTTGTGGTGGCCGAGGGCATCGAAACCGCCTTGAGCCTGTCCAGCGGCCTGCTACGCGGCCCAGCGACGGTCTTGGCCGCGCTGTCCGCCCCCGGCATTGCGGCGCTGCGGCGTCCCGACCGTCCGCACCGCCTGACCGTCGCCGCCGATGGCGACCCGGCAGGACAGGCCGCTGCAAATAGTCTGGCTGAACGCGCCACCGCCTTGGGCTGGACTGTGAGCCTGCTTCCCGCGCCGCAAGGGCGCGACTGGAACGATGTATTGACCATGAAAGGGGCCAGCGCATGAACGCCATGCCCGAACCCATCCCGTTCAAGGCCGAGGGGCCGCAGGCGCTGTTGCGGGAAATACTGCCCGGCGCCGCCTATCCCGTCCACGCGCTGGGGCCGCTGCGGCAGGCTGTGGAGGCAGTGCAAGACATTACCCAGGCCCCCCTTGGGATTGCGGCCCAATCGGCCCTGTCTGTGGCGTCCTTGGCTGTGCAGGGCTTTGCAGACGTGGAGACGCTTGGCGGTGACGCCCCGTGTTCTCTGTTCTGCCTGACCATTGCCGAAAGCGGCGAGCGCAAATCATCCTGCGACCGGCTGCTGATGCGTGGCGTCCGCGACCATGAGCGCGCGCAAGCCGAGACATACCGCGAAGCCGCTGCTGAATATGAGATGGACCGCGAAATCTGGACGGGCAAGCGCAAGCGAATGCTTGGTGAAGCTGCGGGGAATGACAAGCTGAAGGCGACCGGGGCCGAGGCCGACCTTCGCGCCCTTGGCCCGGAACCCCGCGCGCCCCTGTTGCCCAGCGTGACGGCGCAGGAACCCACGTTCGAGGGGCTACTGAAGCTGTATCAGGCCGGGCGCCCGGCGCTGGGGCTATTCTCCGATGAGGCGGGCGGCTTTATTGGGGGGCACGCCATGAACAGCGACAATAAGCTGAAAACCATTGCCGGGCTGTCGCAGCTTTGGAATGGCGACACGGTGAACCGCATCCGGTCCGGCGACGGGGCCAGCTCTTATCCGGGCCGCAGGCTTGCGATGCACCTAATGGCCCAGCCGGTGGCCGCGCGCCCGCTGATGGCTGACCCGCAGGCATCGGGGCAGGGCTTTCTGGCGCGCTTCCTGATTACCGAACCGCCCAGCGTTATCGGCACTCGATTGCGGCGCGGCCACGACATGGCAAGCGATGTTGCCGTGTCCGCCTTTACGTCCCGTCTGGGTGAACTGCTGGCCGCGCCAATGCCGACCGGCGACAACCCCCAGGAACTGACCCCGGCGCGGCTGCCACTGTCGGGCGGGGCGCGGGAATTGCTTTGGCGGTTCTATGATGCGGTGGAAAGGGCACAGGCACCGGGACAGCCTATGGAACACGTCAGGGCTTATGCCAGCAAATCTGCCGAACAGGCTGCGCGTATTGCTGGCGTGCTGACCCTCTGGGCCGATCTGGACGCCCCCGAGGTGACGCCGCAGGCAATGGGCTGGGGCATCGAACTGTCGCAATTCTATCTGGGCGAGGCACAGCGGCTGGCCGAGGCCGGGCTGGTGTCCGAGGAAACCGCGAAAGCCGAACGCCTCCGGCAATGGCTGGTGGAAAGCTGGCCGCATGATGAGGTGTTGCCCAGCGATATTCTGAAGCATGGCCCGAACGCATTGCGCGAGCGCAAAGCCTTGGATGCACCGCTGGCGATGCTGCTGAAAGCCGGTCATTTGGCACGGCAGGAAGCTGGCATGGTCATTCGTGGCGCGCCCCGAAAGGAAGCCTATCGGATTGTGAGGGCGTCCAATGCCGATTGAAACCGCAGCGCCCGGACCTGCTATTCCCGCTATCTCCGCTATTTGGTGGATGCGGAATAGCGGGAATAGCGGGAATAGCGACCGCAGCCCCTTTTATTTTGTGAGGCCAGCCCATGTTGTTTGACGTGCAAGCCGCCTTGGCTGAAATTCTAAGCGAAGCCCCCGCGTGCTGCGATTTCCGCGATTCCCGCGATTTGAGAAATCCGGTATCGCGGAAATCGCAGGAATCGCAATCGCAGCCGGATGAAATCCCAGCCCTGTCCGACAGACCGGTATTGGTGTCTGAGGCGTTTGGCGCTGGGATGGGCCATTTGCCAAATCGCGGGAATAGCGGAAATCGCAGCCGCTACCCTGACGAAATCACCCAGCCGCCCGCCCCGGCATCCCCTTTACGGCAGGACGAACCCCGGCCTGATGAATATGGCCGCTGCCACACTTGGACGGGCCGTGTGGTGCATCTGGATGAATGGCGCGCCCTTACGGCATGGGACCGTCACGGCCCGGCTGGGCGGCTGTTCTGCGGCATCTGTCAGGGATGGGTGAACCGTGAAGCCGGATGCGCCCAGCGCGGATGCTGGAAAGCGGAAGGGGGAGCGGCATGAACGTGCAAGCGTCCAATCTGGACATGGACAAGCTGCGCAAGGTCCGGGCGCTGATGGCTGGCGGAAAGACTGATGGGGAGCGGCGGGCCGCAATGTCCAAGGCCGAGGCACTGGCGGCACGGGCTGGGCTGACCCTGCAAGCCGCGCTGTCCAGATTGGACGCCCCCAGCGCCAAGCCCGCCAACATGTTCACGGGCTTTGATGATTGGATGGAAGCCAAGGAACCGGGATACAAGGTCAAAGAGGCCGCCCGCCGTGCGGACAAAGAGGCGCAACGCCGCGCCCGCTGCCGGGAACTGCTGGCCGAATACGGTTCCGAAGATGCGGTATTTGCCCCGACTGATACCGAAGCCGCTTTGCGTGACGCGCTGGCCCATCTGGCAGACGCGGATAATCCGTTCTGGGGCTATCGGGGCTTCAAGTATTGCGATGGCCCGACCGATGCCATGTGGCAGGCCATGCGCGGCGCTGTGCGCGTTCCTGAGACGGTGCAGGCGGCATGGGCGACCCATCAGGCCCACGAGGCCCGCACGGCGGCGCGATGCACCTTTGAACCCGGCTATACATCCCACGAATGGGAGGAAGCGTGGCGGTCCGCGCTGGAACACCTGCTGGACAACCTGCGCACCCCGACTGCCCAAGGCATCACCGCACGGCTGGACTGGATGGACTACCTTGCCAATCTGGACATGGCGCGCGGGGCTGATGCGGACAGGGCTTTAATTGCGGCCCTGCGCGCTGACTTTGCCACGTTCGTGGCACCTGTCCAATCTGGACGCCCTAGCACGGCGGACAGGCGGGCAGAGGTGCTGACCGTCCTGCAAGCTGAGCCATCCTTGTCAGACCGGGCGATTGCCCGGCGCGTCGGGTGCAGCCCGCAAACGGTCGGGAATATCCGCAGGGGAATGGCAGCATGACTGGGGCCGAACTGGCAGCCAGCCGCAAGGCCGCTGGGCTGTCGCAGACCAAACTGGCCCAGCGGGCGGGCATCGGGCGTCACGCGGTCAGCTATTGGGAATGCAAGCCGCAGGTGGAACGGCGCGCATGGGCGGTGAACTGCATGGCCGGGGTTCTGGGCTTGCCCGATGTGCCCGACCGTCACCCTGTCGCTAACGGCTGGGCCGCGCATATGGAGGCCGAACTGACCGCGCGTGATGCGGCATTCATCGCCATGGTGGCCCGCTTGCAGGCCCGCAGTGAGGCGTTCAAGGCGACCCGTCGCGTGCGCTGCGGTGCCCGGACGCGCAAGGGTGAACCGTGCCGGATGAAATCCGAACCGGGCAAGCGCCGTTGCAAGTTTCACGGGGGCAAGTCCACCGGGGCCAAAACGCCAGAGGGCAAGGCCCGGATTGCCGAGGCGCAACGCCGCCGCTGGTCAAAATGGCGGGCCGAACGGGAACAGACCTCTGACCCGGCTGTAACCCCCGAAATAGAGACTGGCCCAGATGCCCGCGCCTGACCCGCATAGCGTCACGATAGAGGCGCAGGGCGACGGCTGGGCGGTGCTGGTGGAAACCTTCCTGCTATCAGGCCGCACCCAGCGCAAGGCCCGCGCCAAGCGCATCCTGGCGAACCTGACGCGAAACGGCTGGACGTGCCGGGGCTGTCGCGACCCTGTGCCGGAATACCGCCGCGCCGATGCCTGCTATTGCTGCGAGGGATGCCGTAAACGCGCCGCGCGGACCCGGCGCAAGCTGCCGGGCGGGTGTTGAGTTTTGTTGACCTTGGCCGATGCTGGCCCGTGATGGGCTGTTAGTCGGCTAAGGCCCTTGGAAAACAATCAAAGGAAATCCCTGCCGCATGGGCTGCTATTCACCGGCCCGGCAATCAAGATTGAAGCCGCAGCTGGTTCTGCCGTCCACGCGCGCGGGGGGCGAGGGCAAATGAGCAAGACGCAGACTTTGCATCTTGCCTGCCGTCCACGCGCGCGGGGGGCGAGGGGAATGGCTTGCTAATTCCAACTTGTTACTTGCAGGTTGCCCCACGCGCGCGGGGGCGAGGGGTCAGGCAAACTCTCTGGCAACTTGCCATAGACCGGTTGCCCCACGCGCGGGCGCTGGGCGGATCGACAATGCAGGTTCAGGCACCATGCGACGGTTTCGCGGACCAATACGCGCACGCGCGATTGACTGAAACGCCGTTGCCGCATTCCGGCGCGGGGCCTGCCGTCCAAGCCTAAGCTGCCGGGCTGCACCCTAAGATTACCCTAATGCGCTGGGCTGGCCGTATGGGGTGAAAGGATGCTAGAGCGTTCTGCCGTCCAATTCATGTGAACACGACAGCGGAAAAGCAAAGACCCCCGTTTCCGGGGGCCTGCCAACGCTGGTCTAGAACTTGCTTTCGCCCCGATGACCAGCGGCCCTTGGTAGGGTCTTAATGCGGATGCTTTCGCAGCGCCGCGACATGTCAAACATGGTGACTTACAGGTGCTCTGTCAACTGGCCCATGCTCAAACCGTGCAATACGCAACAACGAACCTCGTGCAGCATACCTGCCGGTAACGTCCTTTCTTGATAGACCCGCTTCCCGGTCTTGTCCTTGCCCATCCGAAGCAAATCCAGCCTATGGAACCCGGCAGCATAGACCATATCCCCTTTAACCCATCGCTCACGGTTGCCCCACTTGGGCGGCAGTTGAAACGGGATAACAATCTGCATGTGATAGGGCATCGGCTGTTCCGGGGCCGTTGTGCTCAATGGGACGATAGTGCAAAGCCCGGCTCTCACTTCGATGTGCGTAGATATGACTACGGCAAGGCGCGTTTTGACCATTTCCGGTTCTTTGAATGCTCCGTCAAAGTGGGCCATGACGATTGTGCCCATTGGCGGGTGGTAAAGAAGGGCCATCAGTCCTGATGCTCCTTCAATGCCACCCCCGGCCCAGCCGCGACCTGTCCGCTTTCGAGGAACTGCACGCCCTGCGCTTCTAGGGCTCGGCGGATGGCGTCCGCACTGGATAGCTGCAAACCGCTTTTCCCCGTCTCAAACCGGCTGATAGTCGTGAAAGAGACGCCCGCAATCGCTGCCAATTCTCGGACGCCCAGCCCCAGCGCAGCCCGTGCCATCCTGACTTGCTTTGGTCTCATTCGCATACCCTGTGAAATAAATCGCTTACATAGTAGTTGACATAGCCCCTACACCGTAGCATAACTATAACACGGTAAGCGAATTAAGCAATGGGGAACGCCAGCCATGACATATGACCGCGCCGAGATATTCCGCAACGCGTGGGCCAGGACCAAAGCCGACCACGATTACTGCGAGGCTTACGACTGGAGGCCCGGTCCGACATATGGCCGCAAGAGCACCCCGACCGCAGCCGAGCGCCGCACTGTGTTTGCCAAACATCTGCGGAATGCGTGGACCTACGCCCGCAACGCTGCCCAGCGCCGTAAAGCCGCAATCACGGCCTTCGCGAACACGCGGCCCGTTGCCGAACTGAAAAGCCTGCTGTTCGCGCTGGATTGTGGCGACTTCCACCGCGCCCGCGAACTGACCGCTATGGCTGCGCTGCGCGCTGAACTGGCGACCGCACAAGCCATAGCCGCCTGAACCTAACAAAACCTAACATGCAGAAAGGATATTCCATGACTATTCCCTCAATTCCCGAAACACGCATGGGCCGTCTGGCCTACGTCGCCGAGGCGCTGGGTGTGCCAGTCCCAGATGGCCTGACCGTTGACTTACTGGACGCCGACGAGGCACCCGCCCATGCAGTCTGTCTTTTCTGCATGGAAACCGGGGCCAGCCTCGACTTCATCTATTGGGGTGACGTTCGTCCGATGCTGCTGGGTGACTACCACAGGGCGCGCGGGGTGACGCCATGAGCCAGAGTGTGCAACAGCCCGCGTCCTTTGACCTTCACCGCGAGTCTTAGGGCTTGCTGAACGGGGCGCAGGCCCTGCGCGCCTTGGCCGATGAACTGGCCCAGCATTCTTCTGATGAACCGCTGCAAGGGCGCGACCGTGACCATCTGATATTCGTCCTGTCTGCGATGGCAGAAAAGGCAGACGCGTGCGCGAGCGCTTGGATTGACCAGATAGAAGCAAGCCGGGAAGGCTGACTTTCTCGGGACTCATATCAAATCCCATTAGCCCCTGCCCAGCGCGGGGGCTTTTGCATTGCGACAGGGGGGGGGCGATGGAAGCCCTACGCGTCGGGCTTGTCAGGACCGGCATGGGTAGCAAATGCGCGCATCCACAATTTAGGGCATCTGGGGGGGGCGGTTCAAAGTCTACCTGACGCGCCGCTAGGGACCGCCGTGGGTAGTCGCGCTACCTGCTAATACAGGTTTTTGCATCCCTCATGCGCGCACGGGCGCGTTATGGGCTGTTGCGTCGGCCCGGTGCCAATGCGCCGGGGCTAAGGGCAGTCGGGACCGATGATGGACTATTGCTCACGCGCTTTCGCCAAAATAGGCCCCCCTGAAAATAAGGTGGGGGCGATGACGCCAGACCCGTGGTCCTGCTTCATTCTCACAGGGAACAGATTGTGAAAGAGGGGTATGGGGTGCGATTGCGCCGCCTTGTGCGCCCAGACGTTCCGGCAACTTCCGACCAGTGCCGAAATCAAATGGGGGAAGTATTGGGGGAACGGAAAAGCCAGCACAAATAATTATCCAATAAATACAACGATATAAATTGGTGTGCTGGCGGAGGCGGTGAGCCACACAGGTGAATATACGTCAAGAATAACCATTACAATACAAGTGGTTGGAGGGCAATGGTAAGTTGCGTGGGTACTGTGCAGCGCTTTTGTGTCACCTGTTCATGGTGCGTCCCTCTGCTTCTCCGCAACATGGCCACGGTGGATCATTGCAATTTCACGCCTGAGAAGGTCGTGGATGTAGGAAGATGCAAGGCATTGAATATAATGAGATTTATTTCATCGTAAGCACTGGGCACTGACATCACTGTCTTGGATCAAGTCCAATAGACGAGCATTAGCATCTGATGATCACGCCCGTGCATAAGCAAAAGCCTACGGCTGATAAACTGACTGAGTTTTGTTCATAGCTGCAAGACCGCATTGCTGAATTTGATCAAACGTCGCGGCCCTGAGGGCGAGGGTGACTGTGAAAGCCGATCTTAATCATTCACGACAAGTGAGTTCACTTAATGGCAAGAATGATCGCCATGGATAGTCTTGAATTTTGATGGGTTAATGTCAATTCATCTCATCAGAAATATCGACCGTCTGGGTCGATCTCCAAATACCTTGAATATATAGTCAATAAAGTAATACAAAACCTAGGTCACCCGTCGAATAGAAAATCAGGAATGAAAATGTCAGACTACCTCACTCGCGAAGCCACAAAGGCTCATTTGACAGCAGCCAGAATGGCAACATTACTCCGTGAGGCTAAGTGTTCCATCCCGGATGATCACATAGACCCTCGCCGGACCGCGTTCTTCGTGGCAAGATCGATCCTGGCCGAGTTTCGGGACGGGAGGCGAGGATGCTGATCTCTCTTCACAAGCAGGCATCGACGA
>NZ_RQRT01000069.1 GCF_004335005.1 Paracoccus nototheniae
ACATGGGGTCGCGGCCTTGCATCTTATGGGGGTCACGACGTGCTAGACCCGGTTTGCACGTTCTGCAAGATAATTGCCATGCGGTGGTGACGACTTACTCAGCGTGAGATATTTTATATCTCAATATCAATGACTTAGATTGACTGATCCAAAGTCAAGCAAAAGAAAAGCGACCTTCCCGGCGGGGAAGGTCGCTTGTGCTGCACCGCCAGAAGCCCTGACCTTCCGGCATCACCTTCCCCTTGGGGAAGGCCCCTGCCCTGCCTCGAATGGACGTGTCGAACGACCTTCCCCGTGGGGAAGGATCACTCGATCTGATCCAGCAACAGCGCCACCGCAGCCTCCAGCTTGCGCCGGTCGATGGTCGAGAAATCCCGCGCCAGCCGGATCTCCAGCCGGCCATTGGCCGCCGAACATTTCGCCGTGCCCTGCGGGCGCGACAGCTGAAAGGTGGTCTTGGCCTTGGCCTGCGACTGCGGCACGGGCGCTGCCGGACGCGGCGCAGGACCGTCGGTGACAGCCTCACCCCCCTGCCCCGCATAACGGCGCAGCACGGCCAGCTCGTCGGTGATCGACCGCGTGTCCCAGTCCTTGAACTCGGATGTGATCGCCGCGACCAGCCCCGGAACCTCGTCCAGCCGCTGCGACAGCGACAGACCCAGGGCACGCGGGATTTCCTGCGGATAGATCAGCACATCGCCCAAGCGCTGGACCAGTGGGATAAAATTACGGATATAGCTGCGCTTTTGATAGCCCGCCGACTTGAACAGGATCGCCACGGCCTTTTCGGGATCATGTTCGGCAGTCAGCGGGTCCATCGCATAATGCACCGCCAGCTGCGCCATCTCGGCGAAAGAGATGTCCTTGCGCACCAGATTTTCATCGACCATCCGCCGGTACAGCGCCTCCAGCTGATCGCCGCGCGCCGCGATGCCCGCCGGAATGCGGCCCCAGGCCTCAGCATCGCCGGTCTCCTCCAGCAGCTGGCGATAGGCCGACAAGCGCCGCCAGCCCTGGATCAGCTCGTACCGCCCGCCCTCGGACGGCTCGACCCGGATCGGGTTCGACAACCCGATATCGCGGATCGACGACACCAGTTCCGCCAGATCGAAATCCGCCACAGGCTTACGGTCGCGGATCAGCTTGGCCGCATCGATCATGTCCAGCGGGATCAGGTCGGTGATCAGCCCGGCCCGCTTCAGCCGGACATGTTCCTGCGCCAGCGCGTCATTCTCGGCCCTGATCTGCGCCTCCAACGCGGCGCGGTCGCGGGTGGATTCCGCCGTCTCGCTGATCGCCGCCGCCATCGGGCCGCGCCGCGCCTCCTTCCCCGCGGGGAAGGGTTGGGCGGGATCGGGACCGTCCTCTGCGGGAATGTCGATGTCGAACATGCGACGCTTGCGGCTCATGCGCTTTCCTCCAGCTGCGTCCAGGCGGCCAGAACATGGCCGCGAAACTCCTCATAACCCTGATCGAAGGTCGCCCGCGCCCGACGCCAGGTGCCGCGCGTCATCTCGCGATAGTCGATCTCGTAGATCGAGGACAGGAACCGGCCCGATTGTTCGACCGCGCGGGTCAGCTCGATCGGATGTTCGGCCAGCCGGTCGCCAAAGACCTGCCGAAAGGCCGCGAACATCGCCTGATGCAACTCGTTCGACGGCTCGTAGCGGGTCATCAGAAAGCGGATGTCGGCAAAGGTCTTGGGCAGGGCGATCTTCCCCGTGGGGAAGTTTTCAAAGCCGTGCGACAGATCCTCCAACGCCTCGGCAAGTTGGCCAATGAAGCTGGTCGTGCTGTCATATTCCCAATAGCCGGGGCCGGACGGGATATAGAGCATGTCGGCGGCAAAGACCGCGTTCATCGATTGATAACCGATCGCAGGCGGGCAATCGAACAGGATCAGGTCATAGGCATCGTCCGCCAGGCTGTCCAGAAACCGCGACACGGCACCGAAAAAGGTCCATTCCGGGTTCAGGTGACGGTACTGGGCGCTGGCAAACTCGACGAAGGCCGCGTTGGCACAGCTGGGCACGATGTCGATGGTCGGCCATGCGGTGGGCTTGATGAAGTCCGACGGGCGCAGCGTGCCCAGACCCATGTCGCGGATCGATGAGGGCAGCTTGCGCCGGGGCAGGGCGGTGCCGCTTTCGGCGCCCGCGCTGGCGGTGTTCATGCGGTCGGTTTCCCGTTCCAGATCGCGGGCCATGATGCCCCAGACCGTGTGATCCTCACCCACGTCGTTCAGGCCCATGGAATGGGACAGCGTCGCCTGCGGGTCGAAATCGACGACCAGAACGCGATAGCCGTCCAGCGCCGCGGCATGGGCAAAGTGCAGGGCCACGGTGGATTTTCCGGCGCCGCCCTTGAAGTTGGCGATGGCGGCGCGGAAGGCACGCTTGCCGGCCGGGCGGGGGGGCATCAGGGATTTCTTGCCGATGCGGATGCGGCGGCGCAGCTCGTTCACCTCGTCCAGGCTGAACCAGCGCTGGCGGCCATCCTCTTCGACTTCCCCGAGGGGAAGGTTCGGGTCCGCGGCCAGCTTGCCCCGGAAGGTCGACTGGTTGATCCGGAAGATCAGTTCGGACACCTCCCAGCTGGAGAAGCGGCGCAGGGTCTTTTCATTGGCCGGGCTGAAGGTCTGGCGACGGATCCAGCCCTGCATCTTGAGAGACTGGGCCTGAAGGCGGGCAAGGTCATCGTGCGTATACATGTTGTGCCTGTTTCCAAGGACGCTGATTGGTGCTGTTCCTGCTTTTACGACCAATTTGCGCTTTTGGCAAAAGCCTTGTTCACTGAACCTGCAAATTACACCAAATCCAGTGCCTGTTGCGCGAATCGGCGGTGCAACGCCCGCTGCCCGGGCGGCCGAGATCGCGGGAGAGGCAGGGTCAGACAGCCGGCGATCATAGGACATTTTACCAGTCTTCCGGCGGGATTAGGGGACATTTCCGTCAGATTGGGGGACGTCGTGGATGGCCCCCTATACCAATAATACCGGATTCTGGATGAGGGGAGCGAGCGTTGCATCCCGCAACAGGGCAATTTGCTTGACAGAATCGGATTTCAGGACGCTAATGCAGACAGGATGGTGAAAGGCGTTTGGGGCGGCACAAGACCCCGGCTCATCATCCCGAGCAGACGCCGGACACCCGGCAGGCAGGAGCGGTGATGCAGATAGTCCGTCCCGTCGGCCGAGAGGCGGCGGCGAAGAAATACGACATTTTGTCGGCGCTGATGGCGCATGCGCTGGCCGGTGACCCGCAACGACAGCGTTTGGTCCTGAGGTTGATGGCGCTGATCACCAGCCGATACAACTGGCAAAGAAATGAACTGACGGTCGGACAGCGAGAAATCGCCCGGTTGTGGTGCGTCGACGAACGCACGGTCAAGCGCGACATGGCGCGGTTGCGGGCGATGGGCTGGATCACGGTCAAACGTCAGGGCGCGCGGGGGCGCGTGTCCGTGCTGGGCCTGGATCTGGAGCGGATGCTGTTGGACAGCCGTCCCGAGTGGTCCCATATCGGCGAGGATTATGTCGCCAGAATGACCGGACGCGATCTGGATGGCGCTGCGGCGGGGCAGGGGGCCTCTGCCCCGCCCGAGGGGCCGAATGTCGTCCCGTTCCGGCGCACGGATGCCGGGGGCGCCGCGCAGGGCGGGATCTGGGGGCTGATCCGCGACCGGCTGCAGGCCGAAGATCCGGCCCTGTTCGATGCCTGGTTCGCGGCCCTGGTCGAAGATGATGCGGGCACCCGGACAAGCGGGTTGTTGCAGCTGACGGCGCCGTCGCGGTTTCACGCCACCTATGTCCGCACTCATCTTCTGGGACGGTTGCAGGTGGCGGCGCGGCGCGCGGATGCAGGGTTGCAAGGCGTCCGGATCGATTGAAAACCGGACCTCGAATCGGGCGGTGAAAGCAGCACACCGATCTGTTTAATTAATGTGCACAAATTAGTTTATTTTTATGCACACAGGCAGAAAATCCACGCAAAATGTCGCAGATCCGTCATCAGAACCGCTGATCGTCTTTTCTTATCAGCAGGTTGACGGTAACGGTCGGGTGGTCCCCAGGGGCAACGGAAAACAGGTGATCCACAGATCGGAATAAATGCAACTTGCCTTTTCGTTACCCTTTGTGCGACCGACAGGCACGAATGAAATGAACAGTTCCGATCTTGCACCTCGTTTTTCAACCGACTCAGACCCCGGAACGGATGCTCAACATGACCACCAAGCGCACTGCATATATGATTGCGGTCGATCCCGAACTTGCCGAGGTCTGCAACCAGACGTTGCCGTCTATGTTGCCGCCGACGCTGTTCGAAATGCTGGATCCGACCGATGCCGCCTCTGCCGCTCCGGGCAGGGTCTGTCTGGCACGGATCGTGCCCCTGCGGACGGGCCCCGCCCTCGCCGAAGCTGTCGAGGGGGACAAAAGCCGTGGCCTGCCGCTGATCGAATTCGACCCCGAGCGCCCCGAACTGGTGCTGGAGCGGCTGACCGGCCTGCTGGTGCAGCGGCTGAACCGGTGCGAGACGGCGGCGGCGGCATCGCGCGATGCGGCAGCCCTGCTGCGCCGAGAGAACATTTCAGGGACCACCCGGTTCCGCGAGATCGAAAGCTTTCTGCATTCGCTTGGCAATCCGCATGTGTCCCGGTCGCTGTCATGGGAGCCGCAGGGCGCCACCGCCGAGATGCCCGCCGAGACGGTGGTGGTTCAGCATCTGCCGGTGAACGTGGTCAGCGTCACCGCCATCGACCTGTGGCTGCCCGAGCGGCTGCAATCGCAGAATTGCGCACTGGACGTGGCCCTGATGGACAGCGCCGGAGAGCGCCATGTCATGACCGAGGTCACCGACACGCTGAAGATTGGATCGGGATGGGTGCGGTTCGCGCTGCCCATGGCGGTTGCCGGGGATGCGCGCAACTGTTCGCTGGTCTTGCGCAACCTTGGCCCCGCGCGACTGGCGGTGGGTCTGGGGATGCGGATGCCCGACCCGCGCTTTTCGGCGCAGGGTGACGGGATGCCCGGCGATCAGGTTCTGGCGCTGCGCGTCTGGAAGGCCTTGGCCGGTGCGGCGATCCCCGATCATCGTGGCGGGCCGCTGATCGACCCGCATCAGGAACTGACGGCCAGCGTGCTGCAGGCCTCGGACCTGCCGGCGCCGGAGCTGTTCGCCTCGCCCGCGCTGGCGCAGGATTATGTCACGGCGGATTTCTGGGCCGCCGAGGATGTGATTATGGTCCACCCCTCGCGCAGCGGTACGGTCTGTGCGGTGATCCGCGACGTGCCGATGCGGGGGCTGCGTCAGCTGACCGCGCTGGTCACCACCGGTCATGCCCGCTCGCCCAACCTGAACTTTGCGATCGGGGTGACGCCGCATGGCGCGCTTGGCCGCGACGGGTTCTGGGAAAGCTGCATGGGCCCCTGGGTGCACGGCCTGCCCGCGCATGGCTGGGCGCAGGTCCATTGCGTGCCCTCGACCCCGATCGATCGGGCCGACATCTATCTGGCGACCTCATTGGCGCAGGATATCCCCAATGACCACAGCTGGGGCCTGTTCCGCAGCTTTCGCGCCGTGACCGGAGCCCGTGTCGGACTGGAGGTGGTCTGATGCCCATGTCGCGCCAACAGGTCAGCGTCGTCATTCCCGTCAAGGGGCATCCGGTGCTGCTGGACGATGCCATCGCCTCGGTCATTCGCGAGATGGCGGGGGGCGTGATCACCCGGATGGTGGTGGTCGATGACGGCTGTTCTTATGCCGAGACGCGCCAGTCGCTTGAGGATTGGCAGGCCCGGTTGGGTGATCAGATGCTGGTTCTGCATCAGGCCAATGGCGGTCTGTCGGCGGCGCGCAACCGCGGCATCGACGCGGCGCTGCGGCTGGATCCGGGGCTGGATGCGGTGTTTCTGCTGGACAGCGACAACCTGCTGGCCGCGGGCGCGGGCAGCGCCATGGCGCAGTTGCTGCAGGGCTATCGCGACGATGACTGGTTTTATCCGGAATTCGATTTCTTCGGGCAGTCGGGCCATTACATCACCGAGCCGGTGTTCAACCTGCTGCTGCAGGCTGAGGCGAACCAATGCGATGCGGGCAGCCTGATCCGCCGCCGGGTGCTGGACACCGGCCTGCGCTTTGACGAGACGATGCGGCAGGGCTATGAGGACTGGGATTTCTGGCTGGAGGCGGCGCGCAAGGGCTTTACCGGGCGGTCGGCCCGGCGTCCGTTGCTGCTGTATCGCAAGCGCCCGGCCAGCATGCTCAGCGGTTCGCACGAGGTGGATCAGGATCTGCGCCGGTTCCTGCGCCGCAAGCATGGCTGGCTGTTCAACCCCGCCGCCCTGGTCGGGCTGGAGGCAGAGAGCTTTCCCCGCTTTGCGCTGATCACCGGCGAGGGGCGTCGCGTGGCGACCTGCGTCGATCCCGACCGGCAGGCACCGCTGGCCGGGTCCGAGTTCGAACGCATGGTTCTGGCCGCGATGGCCGATCCCCATGCCAATCATGCCCCCGCCTATCTGATCTTTCTGCGCGAAGGGGTCGAGGATTACCTGCGGCAGGCCCGTCTGCTGCATGGGGTGCTGTGGAATTTCGAACGCCGCGCGACCCGCAATCCGCATGATCTGGATCTGCTGTTTCTGGACCGACACCCCGGTGGCGGACATGACCTGCAGACCGACAGCGGCAATCCCGACCGCCAGCCCGACGCGATCTGCCTGCGCCTGTCGCGCGCGCAGGACTGGATCGGCGAGGGCAACGAGGACCGGCTGCGCCAGCTGGATCTGGCGCCCGCCGAGGAACATGTCAGCAGCTGGACCCTGCGCGCGCCCGCATCGGTCGCCCCCTTGGCCAGCGGCGCGTCCGCGTCCGAGGTGCTGCGCGGCGTGATGCTGTCGCTGGTGCGCAGCCCCTATATTCCGGCGCTGCAGGCCAGCTGGGGCTGGCGCAGCCCCGGCGCCGCGATCAGCCGCGACCGGACGGTTCAAATCCCACGCAATGCGGTGGATGGCGGCGTGACCTTTCCGCTGCAGCGCACGCCGGGTGTCCGCGACATCGCGATGGTCCTGCCGATCTTCAACATCGGCGGGGTCGAACGTGTGGCCGCCAGCATCGCGCGCGAACTGGCGCAGGCCGGGCACCGCATGCATCTGGTCATCGTCAGCGACCGCGCGATCGACACCGATGCCTGGTCGCTGGAGCCTTTTGCCACCGTGACATGGCTGCCCGACAGCGGCGCTCTGGATTGGAGCGGCGACGAGTTTCTGGGCACCGCCGAGCCGCGTTGGGGGCAGGGCCACGAGGGCGCCGATCTGATGGGTCTGCTGGGCGGCATGGATGTGGTCATCAACGCCCATTCGGCTGCGCTGCACAAGGTCGCCGACCGGCTGCGGCGGCGGGGTGTGATCATGATCGATCACGAACATCTGGTCGAGCGGTCCACCTATGGCCGGGCTTACGGCCCGCCGCAACTGGCGCTGGCCTATGAGCAGGCCTATGATCTGTTCCTGACCTGTTCCGACATGCTGAGCACATGGATGCACGCCAATGGCGTGCCTGGTGAAAAGCTGCTGCCCGTGGTCAATGCGCCGGGCTATCCGATGTCGCGGGCCGAACAGGGGTTTCTCAGCGGCGCCCGCGTCACGGGCCGCGTCCGGCGTCAGCCGCTGCGCATCCTGTTCATGGGACGGCTGGACAAGCAGAAGGGCATCGACCGGGTCTGTGCGCTGTACCGGATGCTGAACGACAGCGCGCCGCGCATGTCCCTGTCGCTGGCCGGTCGCGCCATCGTCGAGGAGGATGACAGCGTGCTGCCCTGGCCCGCCACGACCCGCTTTCTGGGTGCGGTGCGCGGCCCGGCGGCCATCACCCAGCTGCTGAGCCAGACCGACATCCTGATCCTGCCATCTCTTTACGAAGGCCTGCCCTTGTCGGTGCTGGAGGCGCAGCGCTGTGGTGTCGTGCCCATCGTCACGCAGGCCGGGGCGGTGACCGAGGCGGTGCGCGACGGCCATAACGGCTTTGTCGTGTCCCAGCAGGATTGCGTCGAACAGATGGCCGCGCGCATCCTGCAGCTGGATGGCGACCGCGAGATGCTGGCCGAGATGGCCCGCGTCGCCGCCGAGACCAGCCGCAGCTGGGGTCAGGCCACCCAAGGCCTGCGCGACTGGCTGGACAGCAGGCTGGCCGTGCGGCAGCTGCCCGACCGACCCGCACCCCGCACGATGAAGCCCGCGCCGATCCGCAAGGACATGGCCGAAACGACCCTACGCGACCGGAGCAGATGATGCAGCAGACGATCCATGACAGCGCGATCCTCAACTTTCAGATGGCGGCGGATTTGCTGATTGCGTTGCAGGGACGCCGGCTGGTGCTGTCCGGCGAGGCCGCCTCGGTCCTGCACGGGCGGCCCAAGGTGCTGTTGGGCGAGGGCTATACCAGCCTGTCGCCCCGCTTCGGCATCTGCATCCCCGAGGATGCCCGCGCGGAATATGCGCCCGCCTCGGCCATCGAGGGGCTGGAATTCCGCAATTCGGGCCTGATGTGGATGACGATGGAGGGGCTGGTGACCGAAAGGGGCGCCTGCACCTGCTATCTGGATGCCGAGACGACCTTCCCGTCGCCGACCGTCGCCGACGTCTTCCTGCGCGAATTCACCCAAGCGGGCGAGATCCGCGATACCGGTCAGACCGAATGGCTGCTGGGCACCGACCGTGCGGTCGTCTGCCGGCTGGCGATCCCCGAGGCCGACAAGGAGGTCGCCCATCGCCGCGTGATCATCCACCTGCGCCAGCCACCGGCGCGTTTCGTGATCCGCAAGCTGGCGATGACCCTGATCTGAGTTCCGGAAAGGGGCCGTCTTGGACCTGAAACTGCACATCGATTTCTGCTTTGCCTGCCCCGGCGGGTTGGTCGTGGCTGCCGGATGGAGCCCCGAGGCACAGCCCGCGCTGATGATCCATGCCGGTGCGGCCTCGCTGCCACCGGTGCAGGTCATGCGCTTTGCACGCCGCGACCTGCGTACGCTGGAGCCGTTGGGCTTTCTGGCGATCTTCGATCTGGCCCGCGATCCCGGTGCGCTGGCCGACCCGTCCGAGGATCTGTTCGTGGCCATCGGCGGAGAATATTCCCGCATCGGCGGGTCGAGGCTGATCAGCGATGCAGGCAGCATGGTCGAGATCGGCGTGGACGAGGCCTTCTTTGCGCTGCTGCGCCTTTATGCGGCGGGGCATCTGCCGATGCCCGATCCGGCCATGTCGGCCAAGGTGATCCAGCGCATCCGCGCAGCCGAGACGCTGCCCGCCGAGACCGAGACCCATGCGCTGAGCGTCGATCGTGGGCTGGTCGCGCCGTCGGGGCAGGGGGTCGCCTCGGGGTGGTATCTGCCCACCGCCGCCACGCAGGGGGCGGTGCATGCACTGGTCTTTGACGACCGCCAACTGGCGCGGGTGGAACTGATCCCGGGCGCCGTGGCACGGCCCGATCTGGCGGGCTATGGCGACCGCTATGCCTTTGGCGGGCGCGACGGCTGGCTGGCGGCGTTTCGCCTGAGCGGCCCGGCCCATGGCGCGGCGCGCCTGTTGATCATGGTGCCGGGACATCTGGCCGTGTCGGGGGTGATCCGGGCGCTGGACCGGGTCGGCACCGCGCAGGTCGCGCGGCTGCTGATCGAGGCGCGGCTGGCGCTGGACGATCCCGATCAGGCCGATGCGCTGCACCGCGCCACGCTGGACGCGGCGCCGGATCTGCCGGCGCTGCCCGCCTTGGGCGATCCGCTGCCGGAGGATGCGCCGCTGCTTCTGGTGCTGGATCATGATCTGGCCGCCCCGGATCTGCGCGACGTTCTGCGCCGTCTGTCGCGGGCGACCGGCCGCGCGATCCGTCTGCATCTGCTGCGCGACGCGCTGACCCCCGATCTGCGCGACGCGATCGAGGGGGCGGCGCGCGAATCCGCCCAAGGCATCCGGCTGCTGACCTGTTCGCCCCTGCCACCCGAGGCCAGCCCGGTTCCGGCGCTGCTGGTCTTTGCCCGCAGCTCTGTCCTGTTCCACCTGGCCGCGCGGGTGCCCGCAGCGGGCGCGGTGCCCGAGGATGATCTGCAGGTTATGGCGCTGGACGTTCTGGCGGCCCTGCCAGGCGGCGCGGGCCGGATCGCGGCCCGCTTTGGCACCGACCGGCCCGCCTTTCTGTGCTGGGGCGATGCGGGGCGCCTGTTGCCGCTGTTGTCGGTGCTGATGACCGGGGCGCTGGTGCCCGAATCCGCCTTTCGCCTGCTGGCACGGCATCTGGATGGGGCAGGGCGGGTGGACATTCTGCCCGCCGATCCGAACGGCTTTCACGCGGGCACGCAGGGGCCCTTTGCGGCGCCGCTGATCGATGCGCTGACCGCCCATGATTTCGACGCGCTTTCCGCCCGTCTCAGCGAAAGCGCGCGCGCATGACCCGGACCGTCATCATCTCTCACTCTCATCCGGCGCTGCGCTATGGCGGCGGCGAGGTTGCGGCCTATCGCCAGTTCCAGCATCTGCTGGGTCTGGGCGAGGATGCCTATTTCGTCGGATCAACCATCGGCCCCGAGGATGGCGCCCGCTATTTCGGTCCCGCGCAACGGGTGCTGAGCTTTTCCGAACGCGATTTCTGTCTGCGCGGGATGGGCATGGATGCCTTCGTGATGGAGCATCCGCGCATCGAGACCGAGGACTGGCTGCTGGACTTTCTGCTGGCGCTGGAAGGCGACGTCTATCATTTTCACCATTTCTGGAACATCGGCGCGGGCACGCTGCGCCGCCTGCGCGCCGCGCGTCCGCAGGCGCAGATGATCTGCACCCTGCACGAGATGACCGCGATCTGCGCCAATCACGGCCAGATGGTCAAGACCAGCGGAGAGCTGTGCCATGCCGCCTCCGAGGTCGCCTGTGCCGCCTGTCTGGGCCGCGCGCCCGCCGAATTCATGCTGCGCCGCGCCCGGATGACGGAGATGCTGGATCTGTTCGACGTGCTGTTGTCGCCCAGCCAGTTCATGGCCGACCGGTTTCAGGTCTGGGGCACCGCTCCGGGTCGGGTGGGGGTGATCGAGAACGGGCTGGATCACCTTGATCCGCCGCCGGTGCAGACCGCCGCCTCGCTGGCTTTGCGCAGCCGCCGCTTTGCATTCTTCGGGCAGGCGACGCCGACCAAGGGTCTGGATGTGCTGATCCGCGCCGCCACGATCATCGACCAACAGATGCGCCTGCAGGCGGCGGCACCCGTGATCCCGGTCCCGCGTGCGGGCAGCAAGTCTGGCGCGCGCAATGCCGCGCCTGTGCAACCCGGCCCCGCAGCCCCGATCTCGCTGGAGATTTACGGCGTGACTGCCAAGGGATTTGCGACGCTGTGGCCCGACCTGACGCCGCCCGAATGGGTCCGATTCCGGGGCCGCTATCGGCCGCAGGACTGCATCGCGATCATGCAGCGCTTTGGCTGGATCGTGATCCCGTCGGTCTGGTGGGAAAACTCGCCGGTCGTGATCCAGGAGGCGCGGGCGGCAGGCACGCCGATGATCGCATCCGATATCGGCGGCATGTCGGAAAAGACCGCAGGCTGGGGCGTTCAGTTCCCGGTCGGCGATCCCGACGCACTGGCGGCGGCGATCCTGTCGGTTCAGGACCGGCCCGAGGTTCTGGCCGACCATATCGCCCGGATCGAACCGCCGCTGGATATGGCGGGATTTACGGAAGAGTGGCGGGCGGCCTGCGCGGTCTAGCGCGACAGGGGGCCGCGCTTCAGATCCGCATCGCCCGGCCCCTCAGGCGCGGGCGGTGGCCTGATCCAGTTGCTTGAACGCCTCGCGGTGGCGGACCAGCACCGCATGGGCGTGATCGTAGATCGCCTGATCAAGACGGTTCGTCCGGCGGATCATGGCGCGCAGCTGCGGCGTCATCACGACCTTGGTCGTCTCGTCATCGGGGGTCTTGCGCTGATGTTCCACGGGCCACAGCCCGTCATGGCCCATCAGGCGGAACATGATGTTGAACGACATCGGGTACATTTCCAGCAAACCGATGAAGACATGGCTGCGACCCACGCTGGCCACCGCATCCTCGGCGGACATGCCCGCCGTGCTGCCCAGCAGGAAATCGGCCATCTTGTTCTGCGAATCGGGCGATTCGACATAGCTTTCAAGCGTCGGAAACCGCTCGATGAATTGCTGATAGGGCGGGTGCATCGGCGTGCGCTGATACCGGAAATCGGAAATCACCCGCGCCTCGGGGCTGCGCAGGAAGGTCACGACGCGACAGTCGGGCATCGCCTCGGCCACCCGGTTCACCTGATCCAGCTTGAGATGCCCCGAGGCGGACCGAAAGGTGGTCAGCTTGGCCTCGTCAAGAAAGGCGCTGACGGATCGGGCCAGCTTTTCGTCATGCGGGGTGACCATATCGGTGTAATCGACGGTGATATTGGCATAGGGCCATTGCCGCTTGCGCAATTCCGTCGAAAAGGACGATCCGGCGGTCTTGGGGATGTGCTGGAAAAACCAGAAGCTGTCATCGCCGCCCCGCTGGCTTTCGATGAAGTCGTTCAGGCTCATGTGGTCAAGATCGCAGAACGGCATCGAAGGTCTTCCCGGCATTCGTTTCTTGTCGTCTTCTGGCGCCGCAGCCGGTCGCGCAAGGGCGCGTCGCGAAAGCGTCATGGGCAAAGTTTAGGCTTTCCGCATGATTGAGGTCAACCCGCCATGGTCCCGTCCGGGCCGGTCCCGCAGCGACCGGCACAGCCCTGTTCAAAGCCTGTCGGTGCTGCCGTTTTATTGGGCAGGCGCGTGGTTTTCGGGGTTCAAAACCGTTGTTTTCCAAGTTAGAATTTCCGGGTGGCGGATTGTCGTTTCTGGCGGCGCGCCCGGGCGGATATCATGGTTCCGATCGCGACCAGGACACAGCCCACGCATAAGGGACAGACGATGAAATTTCAGAAACTGAGGCCCGAGACATGGGACGCCTATGCCAAGGCGCATGAGGACTTTGACGGGCTGTGGATCTTTCAGCATGTGCCCAAGACCGCGGGCAGTTCCATCACCGTGGCGCTGTCGTCCCATGCGGCGCCCTATACCAACATCGCCGCCGACCGGCAGGCCGCCACGCCGTTCCGCAAGCAATATCGCGAATTGTCGGCGACCACGCCGCTGGAGCGTGACGGCAGGCCGATGCGGTCCGTCTCGGGGCATCTGTGGAAGGCGGATGTGGATGTGCTGCTGGGCCGCGACCCGGATGCGCGGCTGTTCACCTTCGTGCGCGATCCGGTGCGGCGGGTGATTTCGGATTACCGCTATTCCCGCACGCCCGCCCATGCGCAATGGCAGGAGCAGATCAAGGCCTATCCCGATCTGGACAGCTATATCGAGGACAGCCCGGCGATGAAAAACAAGACGGTGTTCTTCCTGACCGGCGAACGCGATGGCGATGCGGCCGAGGTGATCCCCTGGATCATGGCGCGGTTCGATTACATCGGCCTGCTGGAAGAGATGGAGATGTCGCACACCATCCTGACCCGCCTGCTGCGTTTGGGCGCGGCGCAGGCCGAACATCGCCGCTCGACCGAGGCGCTGCCGCAGAATGCCGAAACCCCGACGCCCGCGCAACTGGCCCGCATCCGCAAGATGAACGATCTGGACCTGGCGCTGTTCAACCGAGTCGCCACCATCCATCGCAAATTGCGCGAGGCCGACAAGCCCGGCATCGCCGCATGAGCGTGGTTCTGGACAGCGACTGGATCGCGGCGCTGACGGATGGCAGCGTTGACCCGAACCGGGTCTGGCTGAACCATGCCGATTTCGACCTGCGCGCGACGATCGGCGATCTGGCGACCCATGCCCGCACCGATCACGGCGCGGGCAATCTGGTGTTCCAGCATCCCGATGCGGCCCCTGCGAATGTCACCTTCGAGGCGGGCAGTCGCGACAATATCGTGGTCTGGGGCGCGCGCATGCCCTCGCGCCAGCCGGTGGTGCTGGGCGGCAGCGATCATCGGGTCATCGTCGGCCCGTGCAAGAAATTCACCGCGCGGATCGGCGTGACGGGGCAGGGCAACCTGTTCTTCACCGGGCTGGAGACGACTTGCAATCAGGCCAATATCGTCTTGCAGGGCGTGGGGCGGTCGATCCTGATGGGGCAGGATTGCATGCTGTCCTTTGACGTCGTGCTGCGCGGAGCGGATTCGCATGGCATCGTCGATCTGACCACCATGCAGCTGTCGAACCCGCCCGACAGCATCCTGTTGGGCGCGCATGTCTGGCTGGGCGAGGGCGCGACGGTCCTGAAAGGCGCCAAAATCGGGCGCGGATCGGTGATCGCGTCCCGCGCGCTTGTTTCGGGCGAGATCCCGGAAACCTGTCTGGCGGTGGGCGTGCCCGCACGGGTGCTGCGTGAAAACCAGTCATGGACGCGCCGTCCCGATCCCGGACCGGCGCAGATCAAGGCCTTGGCCCGCCGCCTTGGCAGCGGCGGACCCGAGGGGGCCTAATCCGCGATCAACTG
Source organism: Paracoccus nototheniae (assembly GCF_004335005.1). GTDB lineage: Bacteria > Pseudomonadota > Alphaproteobacteria > Rhodobacterales > Rhodobacteraceae > Paracoccus > Paracoccus nototheniae. The sequence goes on from NZ_RQRT01000069.1 coordinate 14,507, forward strand.
GCTGATCCGGTCGAAACCGGCCGGGTCCATCCACAGATCGTTGCCGACATTCTTGACGACCTCGGTCCGGTCGCCATGTTCCTCGGCCAGCACCAGATGCGGGGTGACGCCGCAGACCAGCGCCGTGTCGTGAAAGCTGGCCGTGCGGTTGACATATTGCCCCGAGGTCAGCTCGATCAGCCGGGCACCGCGGGGGGCGAACATCACGTTTGTAAGACCGGCGCCATGCACGCCCACGACCGCGCGGGCAGCCCCCATGATGCGGCGTTGATCGGCCACGCCCAGTTGGTCGCCGATCATTACCTTGACCGGGAACCGCGCGGACAGATGGTCAATCAGCGCCTGTTCATTCACCAGCCTGCGGTTCGAGGCATTGGCCCGGGAAATCACGATCACCGTCTCGCCCCGCTGGTCGGGACGTTCCAGCCCGGACAGGAACTGCGCCGAGGCCGAGGTGATCCGCGTCTCGATCGGAGTTCCCTGAACACGCGGGCCACTGGTCAGAAAGCACAGCCGGTCGGGCCGGACCAACGCCTTGGACACCTGCAGCAGGCGATCCATCAGATGCGGAAAGAATTCGTTGATCGAATCGGTCACAAAGCCCGGCATCTGGGTGAAATGCAGCAGGATGTGATCGACGCGCGCCGCCAGTTGCGGATCGTTCAGCAGATGCAGGCGCGGCAGGCATTCGATCATCCAGTGGAAATAATTCCCGGTGCCGGGTTTCTGGAAATACATCGCGCTGCCTTCGGGCGCGTCTTGGGCGTTCTTGCCCAAGAGACGCGTCATCCCCTCGTGTTCCAGGGGCAGCTTGTCGCGCAGACGGGGGTGGAAGGTGTGGTCGATCGCGGTGGCATCAGACCAGATCTGGCCGCGATACATCGCATAACCCTGCCCCTCGAACAGGCAGTCGTCGCGGGCCGTCACCGGCGCGTCATAGCGACGCGCGATCCGGGTGATCCATTCGCTGCGCGTCGTATCCTCGAATTCCGGGCTTTCGGGGCGACGCAGGTCGGTCAGGTGCAGGCCCGCGCGCGGGACCATATGGGCCACCTCGTCGCGCCACAGCAGGCGGGCGCCGGCTGCCTGCGCATCCTGAACCGTGATCGCAGAGGAGCCGTCTGCAGCAAGGGTGGGGGCGGGGGCCGTCATGCTTTTCTCCGGTGGTGAACGGGACAAGTTTCGCAGGCGGGGGCGGTCAGATCAACGGCTTTCGACCGCGGCCATGCTGAAACGTCATGTTCAGCTGCAAAAGACCTGGAACCTGCCCCTCTGACAGGCGCCGGCAGGGTATTGGGATAAGGGAACGCGCCCGTCGGGTGATTGGCGCAAACCATCGGGCGGGCTTTTGGATGCTGCATCTGCAAAGTGAAATCAGACCGGGCATTTGATACAAAAGGCGGCAGCATCGTCGCAGGACTGTCATGTTTAGCGCTGAAAAGGATCGACAAATTTGTATCATCCTGTTCATGGTGCAGACATGCCGATAATATAAAACGGTATAGTCTTATATCGAGTCGGCTCTGATCAAGTGCTGATGCTGCACTTGCGAAAGTAGGAAACTGTGGTCTATCACGCGGCAAGAGATACTCGGGATCGGGCCTCGTGTTTTTGTTTACCTTTAGTTGCGTCTGGATCCATGTTTCCCATTATTTCGCCCTATTCGATATCGGTTGACCGGGCGTTGGACCCGCTGTGCCGCGACCTGCTTCCACCCGCGCTGGTGGCGCTTCTGACGGTATCGGATGTGCCTGCGCCGCAACCGGGGCAGGTTTGTCTGGCGGTGCTGGTCGCGCCCGACGCGGTGGCCGCAGCCGAGGCCCGTCTGGCAGAACAGGGGCTGGTGGGTGTGCCGGTGATTGCCGTCGATTCCGGCCGACCCGGCGAACTGGCCGACCGCCTGTCGGGCCTGCTGGTCGCGCGGCTGCACCGGGTCGAACGCGAGGCGGGCGACAGCCGCACCGCCGCTGCCATGCTGCGGCGCGAGAACACCGCCATCGTCACCCGCTTTCGCGAGATCGAGGGGTTTTTGCACAGCCTTGGCAATCCGCAGATTTCAAGATCGCTGACATGGGAGCCGGTGGGCCGTGTCTGCATCCTGCCGCCGCAGGGCAGCCTGCTGCAGCATCTTCCGGTCAGCATCGTCAATATCAGCGCCATCGATCTGTGGTTGCCGGAAGTGTCGCGCGCGCAGCAGGCCGACCTGAAAGCCGCGCTGGTGGATGGTGCGGGCCGCACGCATCCGCTGATCGTGACGCAGGACGACCTGAAACTGGGCACCGGATGGGTGCGGCTTGCGATGGACGCGGCGGTTCAGGGCGATGCCCGCGATTGCGCGCTGACGCTGAAGAATGGCGGAACCTCGGCGCTGGTGGTCGGCATGGGGATGCGCACGCCCGTGACCCGTTTCGCAGCCTCGGGCGAGGGGATGCCCGGCGATCAGGTCGTGGCCCTGCGCGCCTGGAAGGCACTGGCCGGGGTGATGCTGCCCGAGACCGGGACCGCCATCGGCGCCGGAGAGATGCCCCGCGATATGCTGCCGCGCTTTCTGTCCCCCTCCAGCCTGCCGCGCCCCGAGATTTTCGCGATGCCCCATGCGGCGCCCGATTACATCACCGGCGATTTCTGGGAAAACGAGGATGCGGTGATCGTGCATCCCTCGCGCAGCGGGCCGGTCTGCGCAATCATCCGCGACGTGCCGCTGCGCGGGCTGCGGCAGCTGACGGCGGTGGTCACGGTGGGCCATCCCCGCGCCCCCAATCTGAATTTCGCCATCGGGGTTACGCCGCATGGCGCGCTTGGCCGCGACGGGTATTGGGAGGGGTGCCTTGGCCCGTGGCTGCATGCGCTGCCGGCCCGGGGCTGGGCGCAGGTGCATTGCGTGCCGCAAATGCCGATCGACCGGGCGGATATCTATCTGGCGGCCTCGCTGGCGCAGGATCTGCCCAATGACCTCAGCTGGGCGCTGTTCCGGGGCTTTCGCGTCGTGACCGACGCGGCCGGAGCCGAGGATCGCATGGCTTTGCATGATGCCGGTCCGTCATGAGCATGGCCCGGCCCGAGGTCAGCATCGTCATTCCGGTCAAGGGCCATCCGGTTCTGTTGGATGACGCCATCGCGTCGGTCCATCGGGAAATGGCGGGGGGCGTGATCACCCGCCTGATCGTCGTCGATGACGGCTGCCCCTATCCCGAAACGCGCGCCAGCCTGTCGGCATGGCAGGCGGTTCTGGGCGCCCGGATGCTGGTCCTGCACAATCCCAATGGCGGGCTGAGCCGGGCGCGCAATCAGGGGATCGACGCGGCCTTGCGGCTGGACGCGTACCTTGACGCGCTGTTCCTGCTGGACGCCGACAATCTGCTGGCCGAGGGGTCGGGCGAGGCGATGGCGCGGCTGCTGCAGGCGCATCCCGCGGCGGACTGGTTTTACCCCGAGTTCGATTTTTTCGGCCAGCCCGCCCATTACGTCACCGAGCCCGAATTCGATCTGCTGCTGCAGGCCGAGGCCAACCAATGCGATGCGGGCAGCCTGATCCGCCGCCGCCTGCTGGACCGGGGCATCCGCTTTGACGAGACGATGCGGCAGGGATACGAGGATTGGGATTTCTGGCTGCAGGCGGCGCAGGCGGGGTTTCGCGGACGGGCGGCGGGGCAGCCGCTGCTGCTTTATCGCAAGCGCCCGGCCAGCATGCTCAGCAGCTCGCACGAGGTCGACCACGATCTGCGCCGGTTCCTGCGGCGCAAGCATGGCTGGCTGTACAATCCTTCTTCGCTGATCGCGCTGGAGGCCGCGCGCTATCCCCGCTTTGCCTTGGTCACCGGAGAGGAGCGGCGCGTGACCACCTGCGTCGATCCCGACCATCAGCAGGCGCTGACGGCGGCGGAATTCGAACAGCAGGTTCTGGCCAGCATGGCCGCGCCGCATCGCCATCACGCGCCCGCGCATCTGATCTTTCTGCGCCACGGGGTCGAAGCGTTGCTGGACGGCGCGCGGCTGATGCACGGGGTCTTGTGGAACCTTGAACGCCGGGCAGCCCGCAACCCGGCGCAGATGGACCTGCTGTATCTGGACCGCCACCCGACCGGCGGCCTTGATATCCGCACCGCCGAGGGGGGGCTGCCCGATCGTCCGGCGGATCTGATCTGCCTGCCTCTGGCCCGCGCGCAGGACTGGATCCGGCAGGGGGACGAGGATCAGCTGCGCCGTCTGGACCTGCCGCCCGAGGGGCATGCCGTCACCCGCTGGACACTGCGCCTGCCGGTTGCGGTCGATGGGCTGGCGGGCCGCGCCGGGGCGGGCGAGGTGTTGCGCGGCGAGATGCTGGCGCTGGCGCGCAGCCCCTTCCGGCAAGCGCTGCAATCGGACTGGCGCTGGCGCGAGCCGGGCGCCGCGATCAGCCGCGACCGGGTGGTTCAGATCCCCCGCATGGCGGTCGAGGGCGGCGTGACTTTTCCGCTGATCCGCGTGCCGGGCCAGACTCGGATCGGGATCGTGCTGCCGATCTTCAGCATGGGCGGGGTGGAACGGGTCGCCGCCAGCCTCGCCCGCGAACTGGCCGCCGCCGGGCACCGGCTGCATCTGTTCATCGTCAGCGACCGGCCGATCGAGACCGACGACTGGTCGCTGGCCCCCTTTGCCACGATCACCTGGCTGCCCGATGCGGACGCGCTGGACTGGAGCGGGCGGGAATATCTGGGCACCGCCGAGCCGTCCTGGGGCGGGGCCATGCAGGCCGCCGATCTGATGGGGCTGCTGGGCGGCATGGATGTGGTGATCAACGCCCATTCCGCCGCTGTTCACAAGGTCGCCGACCGCCTGCGCCGCCGGGGCGTGGTGATGATCGATCACGAACATCTGCTGGAACGCAGCACCTATGGCCGGGGCTATGGCCCACCGCATCTGGCCTTGGCGTATGAGCAGGCCTATGACCTGTTTCTGACCTGCTCGCAGACGCTGACGACATGGATGCATGCCAATGGCGTGCCGCGCGACAAGCTGATGGCGGTGGTCAATGCCCCCGGCTATCCGATGAGCGGCGCCGAACAGCGCTGCATGGCCGGGTTCCGCCGCGCCGCCCGCGCCCGGGACGAGCCGATGCGCGTGCTGTTTCTGGGCAGGATGGACAAGCAGAAGGGCATCGACCGGCTGTGCAAGCTGTATCATATCCTGTCGGAAAAGGTGCCCGGCATGGTCCTGACCGTGGCCGGTCGCAGCGTGGTGGATGGCGACGGCGCGACGCTGATCTGGCCGCCGACGACCCGTTTCTCGGGCCCGGTGCGCGGCGCCCCCGCGTTGACCCAGTTGCTGACCCAGACCGACATCATGGTCCTGCCCTCGCATTACGAGGGCCTGCCTCTGTCCATCCTCGAGGCGCAGCGCTGCGGCGTGGTGCCCGTCGCCACCAAGGCGGGCGCCATCTATGAGGCGATCGAGGATGGCGTGACGGGTTTTGTGGTGCCGCAGGACGATTGCGTCGACCGGATGGCGGCGCTGATCCTGCGCCTGAACCGCGACCGCAGGCAACTGGCCCGGATGGCCCATGCCGCGACCGAGCGCAGCCGCACCTGGCACGTCGCCACCCATGATTTGCGTGACTGGCTGGATCTGCGCCTTGCGCATCTGCGCCAGCCCACCCCCCATCCGGTTCCCGACCGGCAATCCTTTCTCAAAGCGGAGTAGACGATGGTGACCATATACGACAAGGCCGTGCGCAATTTCCAATCCGCCGCCGGGCTTTTGATGTCGCTGCAGGCCTGCCGGACGGTGCTGTCCGGTGACGCGGCGGCCCTGCTGGAGGGGCGGCCCAAGGCGCCCTTGTACGAAGGCTATAACAGCCTGTCGCCGCGCTTCGGCATCTGCATCCCCACCGATGCGCGGGCCGAATATACCCTGCCGGAATCCGGCGAGGGGCTGGAATTCCGCAATTCCGGCCTGACCTGGATGACGATGGAGGGTCTGGTCGAAACGCGGGGCGCCTGCAGCTGCTATCTGGATGCCGATGCGGTCTTTCCCGCCCCCACCATCGCAGATGTCTTTCTGCGCGAATTCGTGGAATCCGGCGGCATCCGTGACAGCCTGCATCGCGAATGGCAGCTAGGCACCGACCGCGCGGCGCTGTGCCAGCTGGATCTGTCCGAGGCGTCGGACGATGTGGCCCATCGCCGGATCATCATCCATCTGCGCCAGCCACCGCTGCGCTTCGTGCTGCGCTCGCTGTCGATGACGGTGATCTGATCACGTCCGTCATCATCCCGCCGGTCCGGTTCCGCCGGACCTGATGACCCGGAACGCCGGGGGCCAGCACGACCCCCGGCTGTCTTTCCCGATCAAGCGACGGATATGGCCCTGTGGATCAGACCCTGCATCTCGATTTCTGTTTTTCCCTTGGCGCCGATATCGTTCTGGTGGCGGGCTGGACGCCGGGGCCTGCGGCGGATCTGGTACTGCATGCGGGCCATGTCTCGGTGCCGCCCCGGCATCTGATCCGCTTTGCCCGGCGCGATCTGCGGTCCCTGACGCCGATGGGCTTTGTGGCGGTCTTTGATTTGAGCACCGCGCCCGGCGCCGACGATCCATCCGAGGATCTGTTTCTGGGCATGGGCCGCGATTATACGCCCGTCGCCAGCGACCGCATGGCACAGGATCTGCGCAAGCTGATCGAGATCGGCGTGGACGAGGCGTTCTTCGCCTTTCTGCGGTTGGTGGCCGAGGCGCGTCTGCCGATGCCGCCCATCGCCGCGCAAGGCTGGATGATCACCCGCATTCATTCGGCCCCGCATCTGCCACCCGAGGCCGAGACGCATGTCCTGAGCCTTGATCGGGGGCTGGTGGCGGCGGAAGGGCAGGGGGTCTGTTCGGGCTGGTTCATGCCCGCGACCGTGTCGGCCCAGCCTTTGGCGGCGCTGATCCTGTGCGACCGACAACTGGCCACCGTCCGCATGATGCCCGGCGCGATCGCCCGGCCCGACCTGCAGGCCTATGAGGGGCGCTATGCCTATGGCGGGCGCGATGGCTGGGCGGCGGCGTTCAGGCTGCGCGAACCGCCCTTGGGCCGGGTGCAGATCCTGCTGCTGTTGCCCGACCGGCTGACCGCCTCGGGGGTGATCCGGGCGCTGGATCTGGCGCCGCCCGACCGGGTGGCGGGGGCGCTGCTGCAGACCATGCAGGCTTTGGACGACCACGCCCTGTCCGCCAGCCTACACCGCGCGACCCTGCCCGATGGTGCGGCCCCTGCCGTGGCTTTGCCCGAGGGCGCGGCCCCTGCCGATGCCGGGGCGCCGCTGCGGCTGATTCTGGATCACGATCTGACCGATATCGATCTGCGCGACGTGCTGCGCCATGCCGCGCGCGTGGCCGGGCGGCCCCTGCATCTGCACCTGCTGCGCCCCGGCCTGACCGACGCGCTGAACGAGGCCGTCGCGGGCGCCGCGTCCGAGGCCGTCCATCCGGTCGTTCTGACCGGCTGCGCGCTGCGGCCCGCGATGGCGGGCGATGACGGGCTGGCGATCTATG
>NZ_RQRT01000006.1 GCF_004335005.1 Paracoccus nototheniae
CGCGGGGCCTCGCGGCGCAGGGCCATCGCCTCGGCCCGGTCCAGCGCGGCCAGCGTCTGCGCGGGGGTGGCGCCCCCGGCGCGCAGCCGCCGCCACAAGCGCAGAACGGATGCGGGTGACCATGGCAGCGCCGCGCCTGCCAGCCACAGCCGCAGCGCTTCGGGCAGCGCGTCATAGGCCGCCATCGGATCGCGGCTGCGGCTGCGCGGGCGTTGCGCGGTCGCGCCCAGATTGCCGTTATGGCGGGGGGCGGGGCGAGACGCAGGAGCTGCGGCAGGGATGCGGGCTAGCATGAGGCCGCCTCGTCCACCGGGTCCACCACCACGACCAGCCGCGTCCGGCCCGGCTGAGCGGGCGGAGAGCGATGCAGGATGCCGGTCGCCCCGTTCCCCCATGCGCGGCCCCGGAACAAAGCGGCATGGCCCGTGGGCATCTGCTGGATATGGGCGACATCGTCGGGGCCGGAGGCGGGGCCGAATTGCGTGCCCGGCCCCCGCAGGGTGCAGATCAGCCGGGCGCGGACCCCGTCCATGTGCCATTTGGGGCAGGTCTGGCCCGCCGTCACCTCGATCCGCAGGGTGACCAGCAGGGCGCCCAGATGGCTGGCGGCCTGTGTGGTCAGGGCGGCGATCTGGTCGGTCAGCGCCTGACGGTGCGGACCATGGGGCAGGGCGCTGGCGTCACAGGCTGGCGCGATCGCCGCGGGTGCGTCCTGCGGGCGCAGCACCTGACGCAGGCGCGGCAGCTGGTCGGGGTGCAGAGCGTCCAGCCATGCCTGAAAGCCGGGGTCGGGCTGGCGCTGCCACAGGGCCACCGCCACGCCGGGCATCGCGATGGTGCCCAGCACGCGGGGATCGGCGGCGCTGTTCATGGCGGTGGCCGGGCGCAGGGCCGGGTCGGCCTGCCGCATCAGGGCGGGGGTCATGCCGCGACCTCATCCGCGCGGCGCCAGGCGGGAAAAGGATCGGGCAGGCGCGCCCAGCCCTGCGGCGCCTCGCCCCATTCCTCGCCCAGCAGACAGGCATCCAGACGGGCGCGCAGACGATCCTCGTCCATGCCCGCGCCGATGAAGACCAGCTCTTGCCGCCGGTCGCCATAGGGTTCGGCCCAGTGCTGGTCCAGATAGGCGCGGCCCTGCGGCTGCGTCGGCCAGCGGTCGCGCGGCACCGAGGCCCACCATTGCCCGATCGGACGGACCGAGGACAGGGCGCCCGCCAGCGAGAACTCGGCCACCCAATCGGGGCGGCTGGCGATCCAGAAATGGCCCTTGGCGCGGATCACGCCGGGTAGGGGGCCGTTCAGCAATTCGTGGATCTTGCGCGGCTCGAAGGGCAGGCGGGCACGATAGACGAAGGACGCGATGCCGTATTCCTCGGTTTCCGGGGTGTGATCGGCAAAGCCGTACAGTTCCTTGGCCCACATCGGATGGGTATGGGCGCGGTCGAAATCGAACAGACCGGTGTTCAGGATGTCGCGCGGCGCCACGCGGCTGTGATCGGTCTCGATGATGCGGGCATCGGCGTTCAGGGCGCGGATGATCTTGCGCGCCGCATCGACACGCACGGGCCCCGCATCTGCACATTTGTTCAGCACGATCACATCGGCAAATTCCATCTGATCGGTCAGCAGATCGACCAGCGTGCGTTCGTCCTGATCGCCCATCACCTCGCCCCGGTCGGACAGGAAATCATGGCTGGAGAAATCCGCCGTCAGGTTCACCGCATCGACGACCGTCACCATCGTGTCCAGCCGCGCCACATCCGACAGGCTGTCGCCGCCCTCGTCGGCAAATTCAAAGGTCGTGGCGACGGGCAGGGGTTCGCTGATCCCGGTCGATTCGATCAGCAGGTAATCGAACCGCCCGGCCTGGGCCAGCTTGCGCACCTCCAGCAGCAGATCCTCGCGCAGGGTGCAGCAGATGCAGCCATTGGACATTTCGACCAGCGTTTCCTCGGTCCGGGTCATGCCGGCATCGGGGCCGTTCAGATTGGCATGGACCAGATCGGCGTCGATGTTCACCTCGGACATGTCATTGACGATGACGGCGATGCGCAGGCCGTCGCGGTTGTTCAGCAGGGCGTTCAGCAGGGTCGTCTTGCCGGCGCCCAGAAAGCCGGAAAGCACGGTCACGGGAAGGCGGGTGTCTGGGGTCATGGGATCCTCGGGGGCGGCGGTTGGCGGGAAGCCTGGTCGTTACTGTAATAGTATTACATAACGACGATCAACCCCGTTTTGCGGAGCCCCCATCCACTGGTCCAATCCGCTGCGCGCCGCGTCGCAAAGCATTGACGCCCCGCGCCCGATGGGCCATGCCGCGCGCATGCTGCATATCGATGACATCTCGTATTCCATTCAGGGCCGCCCGCTGTTTACCGGCGCCTCGGCTTCTGTCCCCGAAGGCCACAAGGTGGGCCTTGTCGGTCCCAATGGCGCTGGCAAGACCACGCTGTTCAAGCTGATCCGCGGAGAGCTGGGTCTGGACGGCGGCGCCATCAGCCTGCCGACCCGCGCCCGCATCGGCGGCGTGGCGCAGGAATCGGCGGCCACCGACCGGTCGGTTCTGGACACGGTGCTGGACGCCGATCTGGAACGCACCGCGCTGATGGCCGAGGCCGAGACGGCGACCGACGCCCATCGCATCGCCGACATCCAGACCCGCCTGACCGATATCGACGCCTGGTCCGCCGAGGCGCGGGCCGCGACGATCCTGAACGGTCTGGGGTTCGACACCAACGACCAGCAGCGCCCGACCAGCGATTTCAGCGGTGGCTGGCGGATGCGGGTGGCGCTGGCCGGGGTGCTGTTCGCGCAGCCCGACCTGCTGCTGCTGGACGAACCGACCAACTATCTGGACCTGGAAGGCGCGCTGTGGCTGGAGACCTATCTGGCCCGCTATCCCCATACCGTCATCATCATCAGCCATGACCGCGGCCTGTTGAACCGCGCCGTCGGCCACATCCTGCATGTCGAGGATCGCAAGCTGACACTGTATACCGGCGGCTATGACAGCTTTACCCGCATCCGCGCCGAAAAACGCGCGCTGCAGGCGGCCGAGGCCAAGAAGCAGACCGAACGGCGCGCGCATCTGCAAAGTTTCGTGGACCGTTTCGGTGCCAAGGCCAGCAAGGCCCGTCAGGCGCAGGCCCGCGTCAAGATGCTGGCCAAGATGGAGCCGATCACCGCCCCGGAAGAGGCCAAGTTCTTCCGCTTCAGTTTTCCCCAGCCCGAGGAACTGTCGCCCCCCATCGTCGCGATGGAGGGCGTCTCGGTCGGCTATGGCGACCGTGCGGTGCTGTCGCGCCTTGGTTTGCGCATCGATCAGGACGACCGGATCGCGCTGCTGGGTCGCAACGGGCAGGGCAAATCGACGTTGTCCAAGCTGCTGGCCGACCGGCTGGCGCCGATGGCGGGCAAGGTGGTGGTGTCGAACAAGCTGCGCGTCGGCTATTTCGCCCAGCATCAGGTGGACGAGCTGTCGCTGGACGAGACGCCGCTGGATCACATCCGCGCCGTGCGCCCGAACGAGATGCAGGCCCGCCAGCGCGCCCGTCTGGCCGGTTTCGGTCTGATGGAGGCGCAGGTCGAGACCAAGGTCCGCGCCCTGTCGGGGGGCCAAAAGGCCCGGCTGTCGCTGCTGCTGGCCACCATCGACGCGCCGCATCTGCTGATTCTGGACGAACCGACCAACCACCTTGATATCGAATCCCGCGAGGCTCTGTCCGAGGCGCTGAACGATTACACCGGCGCCGTGGTGCTGGTCAGCCACGACATGCACCTGCTGGGGCTGGTCGCGGACCGGCTGTGGCTGGTCAAGGACGGCGCCGTGGCGCCCTATGAGGGCGATCTGGACGATTACCGCCGGTTCCTGCTGTCGGGCGACGTGCCCGCCGAGAAATCCGGCGAGAAGACGCCCGAGACGCCGAAGCCTGCCCCGCCCAAGCGCCCGAACCGCGATGCGGTGCTGGCGATGCGGTCCGATGTCCGCAAGGCCGAGGAGCGGGTCCAGAAACTGACCGAGATGATGGGCAAGCTGGACAAGAAGCTGGCCGATCCGGGTCTGTACAACGATCCCTACGAGGCCGAGAAATGGGGCAAGAAGCGGGCCGAGGCCGTGCGTGCGCTGGCTTTCGCCGAAGAGTTGTGGATGGGTGCGCTGGAAAAGCTTGACGCAGCCGAGAAAGCCTGACCCCATCGGGCTGTGGCGAAAATGCCAAGGCCATCGCGATGCTGCCTTGCGCCGGTTGTGCGCCGTGATGGGCGGGATTAGATGGCCTCAACGCCCTTTGGACCGGAACGACCCGATGAAATATGCCCTGGCCTTCGCCCTTCTTTTCGCCACGCCGGTTGCCGCGCAGGACTTCGGCCTGACGGGGGACCGGGTGTTCTCGTTCGATCTGGGGCTGGGTGCCAAGGTCGGCCCGGCCTATCCCGGCGGCGAAGAGGCCGAGGTCGCGCCCTGGCTGATCTTTCGCGATGCCGGTTTCGGCCCGGTCGGGCAGGCGCCTGCGCAGGGGTTCTCGCTGGCCCCGTCCTTCAATACGGTGGGCAAGCGCGACAGCAGCGACGAGGCGGCGCTGACCGGCCTGAACGACATCGACCGCGCCTATGAGCTAGGCCTGCGCGCCAGCTATGCCACCGGCCCCATCACCGCCTATGGCAGCCTGCGCCGCGGTTTCGACGGCCACGAAGGGCTGACCGGCGAGATCGGGGCGAAATACCGCACCGAGCTGTCGGATCGCGTGACCCTGTGGTCGGGCGCCGAGGTCGGTTACGGCAATGACGATTTCAACGACACCTATTTCGGCGTGACCCCCACCGAAAGCGTGACCAGCGGCCTGCCCGCCAGCGCGCCCGGCGGCGGCTTCAACGAAGCCGCGATCACGTTCGAGGCGCGCTATGCCCTGAACGACACCACCGCCCTGCTGGGGCAGGTGCGCTATGGCAAGCTGATCGGCGACGCCGCCGATTCGCCGGTCGTGCAGGATGAATACCAGCCCTCGCTGCGCCTCGGCGTGACGCGCCGGTTCTCGTTCGGGTTCTGATCCGCGACGGCTGTCTGCTGCCGCCGAATGGACGGGATGGCCCGGCCCTTCGGTGGCAGCGATGCCTCTGCCCACCTGCATTCGTTCCAGACCCGGCTTGCAGCGTCTTTACCGACGCTCTGGTACACCCTAGGGTTGTGACGTGATCCCGGCTGGCCGGGAGGGTTTTCTCAGCTCCAGCCGGGGATAGGGCGCCTAATGCGGCAATCTGCCCGGTCTTTGGTGCTTTTGCTGGCGATGGCGCCCTTGCTGCTGGCTGGCGCGTGGGCCGGTGGTGGGACAGCGCGGGTCGTTTGCACCATGGCCGACGGCACCGACCCCGCCCCGGGCCAGGCCCTGTGCGACGCGCTGCGCAATCAGCATGACGGCCCGCCTCTGCGCCTGCATGTTCTGACGACCGGGCCTGCGGCGCTTGGCGCGCGGCTGGACCTTTTGACGGATCAGGGGCCGCGCCTTGGCCCGGCCTTGGAATTTTCGGTCATGGATCGCGCCCTGACCCCCGATGATTTTCAACTTTTTGCCCGCGACCTGCTGAGGTTCGGGCTGCTTCAGCCATAAGGACCGGCCCATGTGCCAGATCTGTGCCGCCCTGCGCCCGATGGAAAAAACCTGCGCGCTCAGCGAATTCACCGGCACCGCGGTCGACCGGCTGGCCGCGACCCTGCGCGAGGCGGGCGATGCCCCCGACAACACCCGCACCCCGTATCGCATGGGTCCGGACGACGTGTTCAGGGGCATCATCGCCTCGGGTTCCGACGAGGATTGGGTCGGCATCCGGCTGGAGGCTGGCACGACCTATCAGATCGCGGTGACCGGCGATGCCCTGTCCGATCCGATGCTGGCGCTGTATGACGGATCAGGACGTCTGCTGGCGGCGAATGATGACATCAATGCCAGTCTGGACAGCGGCCTGACCTTCAGGGCGCAGGTGACCGGCACCTATTTTCTGGGTGCCTCGGGCTATGGCGGACAGACCGGCAGCTATCACATGACCGCGCAGGAACTTGCGCCCGCCCGGCCCGCCTCGACGCTGGAACTGGCCCGCTATCTGCACGAGGGGTTCTGGCGCGACAACTGGCAAGAGGCGCGGGCTTTCGATCTGTCGGGCGACCGCGAGATCACCGTGAACCTGACCCAGTTGGACCCCGACGGGCGCGCGCTGGCCCGCGATGCGCTGGCCGCATGGTCCGCCGTCGCCGATATCCGGTTTCGCGAAACGAACCAGACCGCCGACATCCAGTTCGACGACGAGAATTCGGGCGCCTATGCCCAGTCCACGACACAAGACGGCCGGATCCTGTCCTCGGCGATCAATATCGACCGCGGATGGCTGTCCGATTACGGCGCGGCGATCGGCACCTATGGGTTTCAGACCTATCTGCACGAGGTCGGCCACGCCATCGGTCTGGGCCATCAGGGCAATTACAACGGCAGCGGTTCCTTTGCGATGGACGCGCGGTTTGCCAATGACAGCTGGCAGGCCTCGGTCATGTCCTATTTCGGGCAGGACGAAAATCCCAATGTCACCGCCTCGCAAGCCTTCGTGGCGACCTTGATGCCTGCCGATATCATGGCGATCCAGATGCTGTACGGCGCCCCGGGCGCCGGATCGCTAAGCGCCGGGAGCACCACTTATGGGGTCGGCCACACGCTTGGCGACAGCTGGCTGGGGCGGGTCTTCACCGCGCAGGGCAGTGTCGGGGTCGCGGGCGTCAGGGATGCGCGGTCGGTTGCGATGACCATCCATGACCGGGACGGGTTCGATGTCCTGGACTTTCGCAACGACGCGCAAAGCCAGCGGGTCGACCTGCGACCGGGGGGCGTGTCGGACATCTATGGGCTGACCGGCAACCTGCAGATCACGCAAGGAACCCAGATCGAGGGGTTTGTCGCCGGGGCAGGCAATGATGTCGTCACGGGGAATGGCGTCGGCAACCTGCTGCGGGGCGGGGCTGGCCGTGACGTTCTGACCGGGATGACGGGCAATGACAGCCTGCATGGCGAACGGGGCCATGACACCCTGTGGGGCGGTGCGGGGCACGACTGGCTGTTTGGCGGTGACGGCGACGATCAGCTGTCGGACATGATCGGCAACAACCTGCTGTCGGGCGGGGCCGGGCAGGACCGTCTGATCGCAGGCGCGGGCCGCGATACGCTGCAGGGCGATGCGGGCCATGACTTGCTGGATGGCGGGGCCGGGGACGACCTGATCTTTGGCGGCATCGGTGCGGATACGATCCTTGCCGGGCCGGGCAATGACACTGCCCATGGGGGCTGGGGCCATGACGTCATGAATGGTGGCTTTGGCTGGGACAGGCTCATCGGGGGGCTGGGCAATGATGCGCTGGATGGCGCCTTGGGCAATGACACGCTGGAGGGCAACGAGGGCAACGACCTGCTGCGTGGCGGGGCGGGCGCGGATCTTCTGTCGGGCCATCAGGGGAATGACACGCTGGTGGGCGGCATGGGATCGGACACGATGGCGGGGGGGATCGGCGCCGACGTCTTTCGCTTTTTCAGTGTCGCCGACAGTGCGCGTGGCGCCGGCGATCTGATCATCGATTTTGACCCCTTGGCCGACCGGCTGGATCTGCAGGCCATGGACCTGCGCTTTGGGGGCCGGGGCGCGCCGTCCGGTCCCGGATCGATCAGCTGGGATCATGTGGGTGGGCAGACCCATGTCACTGTCGATCTGGATGGCGACCGGCAGGCCGATATGGTCATCCGGCTGGCCGGTACCCTGATGCTGGAGGCCGACACCTTCGTGCTGTGACGCCGCGCGCCGCGCCGTTTGGGTGACGGGCGGTCGGTTGACGCGCGTTCGGTTGACGGGCGGGGCAGGGCTGGCTACCACCCTTGGATCATGAGCATCGATCTTCCCAGCCCGCGCGGCACCCTGACCCCCGACCGTTCTTTGGACAGCCTGACATGGCTGCGCGTCGGAGGGCCGGCCGACTGGCTGTTCCAGCCCGCCGACACCGCCGATCTGGCGCAGTTTCTGGCCGAACTCGATCCTGCCGTCCCGGTCTTTCCGATGGGCGTGGGCAGCAACCTGATCGTGCGCGATGGCGGCATCCGGGGCGTGGTGATCCGCCTTGGCCGTGCCTTCAACAGCGTCGAGGCCGAAGGTGGCATCGTCACCGCAGGCGCCGCCGCGCTGGATGCGCAGGTCGCGCGCCGCGCCGCCGAGGCGGGGCTGGACCTGACCTTTCTGCGCACCATCCCCGGCAGCATCGGCGGCGCGGTGCGGATGAACGCGGGCTGCTATGGCAGCTATCTGGCCGATCACCTGATCGATGCCGAGGCGGTCACCCGCGATGGCCGGATCGTCACCCTGACGCCAGACGATCTGGCCTTCGGCTATCGCGAAACGCAGTTGCCGCCCGATTGGGTGATCACGCAGGCGCGCCTGCGCGCGGCGCCCGGCGATCCCGATGCGCTGCATGCCCGGATGGCCGATCAGCTGGCCCGCCGCGATGCCAGCCAGCCGACCCGCGAACGCAGCGCCGGTTCGACTTTTCGCAATCCGGCGGGCTTCAGCTCGACGGGCGAGGCTGACGATACCCATGATCTCAAGGCCTGGTCGCTGATCGACCGGGCGGGCCTGCGCGGTCACAGCTGGGGGGGCGCGCAGATGTCGGACAAGCACCCCAATTTCCTGCTGAACACCGGCGGCGCCACCGCCGCCGAGCTGGAGGCCCTGGGCGAACTGGTCCGTCGCCGCGTGCTGGAAGACAGCGGCCATGACCTGCAATGGGAGGTGATCCGCATCGGTGATCCCGCCCCGGACACCGACTGACGAGCCCGACGGATTGCCGCCTGTTGCGCAAGGTGGCGGCATCTTGCCCAACATTCTGACCGGCCCCCCGGATTCCGGCTTTTGCGAACAGGGCTTTGCCTGTATCGTTTCCTTATATGACGTCCCCGACCAAGGGGGCGCGGACGATATGAAGCCCGGATCAACCGGGCGCGAAAGGCGAACACGTGACGGGCAGGTCGAGCAGGACAGCCCACTCGGTTGCCGTTCTGATGGGCGGACCCTCGGCTGAACGCGAGGTGTCGATGTCCTCGGGGCGCGAATGCGCGGATGCGCTGCGGGTGGCAGGATATCAGGTGACCGAGGTGATCCTCGGCGCGGCGCGCGGGGACGAGATCGTCCGCCGCCTGACAGAGCTTTCCCCCGATGTTGTCTTCAACGCCCTGCATGGCCGCTTGGGTGAGGATGGCTGCGTGCAGGGGCTGCTGGAATGGCTGGACATCCCCTATACGCATTCCGGGGTTCTGGCCTCGGCCCTGGCGATGGACAAGACCCGCGCCAAGGAAGCCTTTCGCGCCGCAGGCCTGCCGGTGGTGGAAAGCGTGATCGCCGAGGCAGCCGATGTCCGCCGCCGTCATGTCATCGCGCCGCCCTATGTGGTCAAGCCCAATGACGAGGGATCGTCGGTCGGCGTCTATATCGTCCATGACGGGGCGAATGCGCCGCCCGATCTGGCCGCCGACATGCCCGCGCGGGTGATGGTCGAAACCTATGCGCCGGGCCGCGAACTGACCACCACGGTCATGGGCGACCGCGCGCTGGACGTGACCGAGATCCAGACCGATGGCTGGTACGATTACGCCGCCAAATACACGGTCGGCGGGTCGCGCCATGTGATCCCCGCCGACATTCCCGCCGAGATCCGCGCCGCCTGTCTGGACATGGCGCTGCGCGCGCATCGGGCGCTTGGCTGCACCGGCCTGACCCGCACCGATTTCCGGTGGGACGAGGCGCGCGGGCTGGCCGGTCTGATCATCCTTGAAGTGAACACCCAGCCCGGCATGACGCCCACCAGCCTTGCCCCCGAACAGGCCGCCCATGCGGGCATCGATTTTCCCGCCCTGATGGCGTGGATGGTAAAGGATGCGCTGTGCCGATCGTGATCGACCACCGCCCCGGCAAGCAGATCACCCCGCCGGGCCCCCGCCTGCGCCGCGATCCGGCCCCTTCGCGGCTGAAATACCGGCTGGAGCGGATGTGGCTGAAGCCCTTTTACCGCCGGGTGCTGCGGCTTGGCCTGCCCGCGTTTGTGGTGGCGATGATCGCAGGCGTCTGGCTGTCGGACGAGGATCGCCGCGCCACCCTGACCGACAGTGTCGGCTCGGTCGTGGCCGAGGTTCAGAGCCGCGACGAATTTCAGGTCCGGGTCATGACGATCGAGGGTGCCTCGCCTGTCGTGGACCGGGCCTTGCGGGCGATGCTGCCGGTCGATCTGCCGGCCTCCAGCTTTGACATCGATCTGGCGGCCCTGCGCCTGCAGGTGATGCAGCTGGATGCGATCGAGACGATCGATCTGCGCATCAAGCCGGGCGGCATTCTGTCGGCGGTGGTCAAGGAACGCGAACCCGCGATCCTGTGGCGCCATGCGCGCGGCATCGACATGCTGGACGCGGGCGGCCACCGGGTGGCGTCGGTCACCTCGCGCGAGGTGCGCCCCGAGCTGCCGATGATCTCGGGCGAGGGGGCGGATTTGGCCACTGCCGAGGCGATGGCCCTGTTCGATGCGGCCGGGCCGATCCTGCCCCGGGTGCGCGGGCTGGTCCGGCGAGGCGAACGGCGGTGGGATCTGGTGCTGGACTTCGGCCAGCGCATCATGCTGCCCGAAAAGGGCGCCGTGATCGCGCTGGAGGCCGCCATCGCGATGGACCGGGCCGAGGATATGCTGGGCCGCGACATCGTCGCCGTCGATCTGCGCGATCCGCAGCGCCCGGTCCTGAGGCTGGGGATCGACGCGCGCAACACGATCCGGACCGCGCGCGGCCTGCCCCTGCTGGGGCCGGATGGCAGCGTGCTGCCCGAAGAGACCGAAGGCTGAGAGAGACAAGGGAGGGAACGGCGAATGACAGATCTGTATCACACGCAACGCGCCATGCGGAACATGCGCCGGGCCGCCCTGCAGCGGGGCGTCATCGGCATTCTGGACATCGGCACGTCCAAGATCGCCTGTCTGGTGCTGCGTTTCGACGGCACCGGCACATTCCGGGAAACCGATGGCGTCGGTCCGATGGCCGGACAGGTGAATTTCCGCGTGATCGGCGCGGCCTCGACCCGCTCGCGCGGCATGCGGCGCGGCGAGATCGAGACGATGGCCGAAACCGAACGTGCGATCCGCACCGTCGTCGCCGCCGCGCAGAAGGTGGCGGGCGTGCGGGTCGATCACGTCATCGCCTGCCTGTCGGGCGGGCGCCCCGCCTCCTATGGGCTGGCCGGAGAGATCACGCTGGCCTCGGGCAAGGTCGGCGAACATGACATCGCGCAGGCCCTGGCCGCCTGCGAGCCGCCCGATTTCGGGCGCGGCCGCGAGGTGCTGCACGCGCAGCCGGTGAATTTCGCCGTGGACAACCGCAGCAATCTGGCCGATCCGCGCGACCATCTGGGCAACAAGCTGTTTTGCGACATGCATGTGCTGACGGTCGATGGCGATGCGATCGGCAATCTGGTGCAATGCATCCGGCGCTGCGATCTGGAACTGGCGGGCATCGCCTCGGCGCCCTATGCCTCGGCCCGCGCCAGCCTTGTCGAGGATGAACAGGAACTGGGCGCCGCCTGCATCGATTTCGGCGGCGGCGGCACCGGCGTGTCGATCTTTATCAAAAAGCACATGATCTTTTCGGACCATGTGCCGATCGGCGGCAATCTGGTCACGCAGGACATCTCTCAGGGGTTGCGGGTCAGCCTGCCGATGGCCGAACGGCTGAAAACCCTGAATGGCGGGGTCGAGGCGACGGGCCGCGACGATCGCGACATGATCGATGTCGGCGGCGAGACCGGCGATTGGGAGGCCGACCGCCGTCAGGTCAGCCGCGCCGACGTGATCGGCGTCATGCGCCCGCGGGTCGAGGAGATTTTGGAACATGTCCGCGAGGTGCTGGATGCGGCGGGCTTTGACTGGATGCCCAGCCAGCAGATCGTGCTGACCGGCGGTGCCAGCCAGATCCCCGGACTGGACGGGCTGGCGGCGCGAATCCTGGGGCCGAATGTCCGTTGCGGACGGCCCATGCGCATCGACGGGCTGGCCCATCAGCTGACCGATCCCAGCTTTTCCAGCGCCGTGGGGCTGGCTTTGTTCGCGGCCCATCCACAGGACGAATGGTGGGATTTCGAAATGCCCGCCGACCGCTATCCGGCCCGCAGCCTGCGCCGCGCCTATAGGTGGTTTAAAAACAACTGGTAAGTTCGATTTCAGCGAATAGGGGTCCGTGGGGCAGTCGCCACCATATTCAGCGGCTATGGCAAGATACCGCCTATACTCGCGCATATCAGGCCCATATTTTGCGATTTCTTAACCTTTTCGGGTGACGCAACCGGCCCGAATGAGTAGCATGACAGTTAAACAAAGGGATTCGAGCGGGACACCCGCGCCCCAAGCCGAAGCAGCGAAAACAGGCGGACAACATGAACCTCAATCTGATGATGAACGACGAAGAAGAGCTGAAGCCGCGCATCACCGTTTTCGGTGTCGGGGGTGCGGGCGGCAACGCGGTCAACAACATGATCTCGAAGCAGCTCGACGGGGTCGAATTCGTGGTCGCCAATACCGACGCGCAGGCCCTGCAGCAGTCGCGGGCGACCTCGCGCATCCAGATGGGTCCGAAGGTGACCGAGGGTCTGGGCGCGGGCGCCAAGCCCACGATCGGCGCCAAGGCCGCCGAAGAGACCATCGAGGACATCGTTGATCACCTGATGGGCGCGCATATGTGCTTCATCACCGCCGGCATGGGCGGCGGCACCGGTACCGGTGCCGCCCCGATCATCGCGCAGGCCGCGCGCGAGATGGGCATCCTGACCGTCGGCGTCGTGACCAAGCCTTTCCAGTTCGAAGGCACCAAGCGGATGCGTCAGGCTGAAGAGGGCGTCGAAGCCCTGCAGAAGGTCGTCGATACGCTGATCATCATCCCCAACCAGAACCTGTTCCGGCTGGCGAACGAGAAAACCACCTTTACCGATGCCTTCGCGATGGCCGATGACGTGCTGTATCAGGGCGTCAAGGGCGTGACCGACCTGATGGTGCGTCCCGGCCTGATCAACCTGGACTTTGCCGACGTGCGCGCGGTGATGGACGAGATGGGCAAGGCGATGATGGGCACCGGCGAAGCCTCGGGCGAGAACCGCGCCCAGGAAGCCGCCGAACGCGCCATCGCCAACCCGCTGCTGGACGAGATCAGCCTGAACGGCGCCCGTGGCGTGCTGATCAACATCACCGGCGGCTATGACATGACCCTGTTCGAGCTGGACGAGGCCGCCAATGTCATCCGCGACAAGGTCGACAGCGATGCCAACATCATCGTCGGCTCGACCCTGGATCCGGATATGGACGGCGCGATCCGCGTCTCGGTCGTGGCCACCGGCATCGATGCCGCTGTGGCGGTTGCCGAAACGCCCTCGCCCCGTCGCAGCATGGCGGCGCCGCTGACGCAGAACCCCTCGGTCGCCCATGCAGGGCAGGACGAGCCGCAGATGCCGCCCCGCCGCGTGCCCGCACCCGCCATCCCCTCGGAAGCGCAGGCGCCTGCGTCGCGCGCCGAAGAGGACATGCCCCAGCCCGCCTATCAGCCGCGCGACACGGCGCGTCAGACGGCGGTGCGGATCGATGACGATGCCTCGGCCTTCGTCGCGCCCCGCTCGACCGGCGCCCGTGCCGGTCAGCCCGCCCCCGAGGTGATGGAGCGTCTGCGCCGCGCGGTGGACAATCACGGTCGCAGCACGCCCGCCGCCGCCGCCCCGCAGGCGCCGCAGCCCGCACCGGCCCCCAACAGCCGCATGAGCGGTCTGGGCCGCATGCTGGAACGCATGGCCGGTCACGGGGAATCGGGCGGGCAAAAGCCCGGCGCCTCGTCCATCGCGGAACGCGTGAACGAGCGTGTGGCGACCCGCGCCCGCCAGCAGGATGCCGATTTCGACGATCTAGCCAGCCCCGACAGCGGCAAGGACAATGTCGAGATCCCGGCCTTTCTGCGCCGTCAGGCCAACTGATCCGGTTCACGAAACCGGCACATCCCAACCCGAAAGGGGCCGCGTCACGCGGCCCCTTTTTCGTTTGTTTGCCGGGATTTGCGCCAGATGGTCGGGGGATTGTTGCAGGGCCGGGGGGGAATGTTTCACCCCGTCACAAAACGTTAATTGAATGCGGGGGCCGGCGGGCCTAGCTGAACTGAGACGCGGCACGATGCCGACAGACGACTTATCCGGAAGGCAGGCAGATCATGCAGGCGACGCTGAAAGACAAGGTGACATTCACGGGCGTGGGGCTGCATTCCGGCGCCTCTGTCCGGCTGACCATTCACCCCGCGCGTCCCGGCCATGGCATCGTCTTCCGCCGCACCGACCTGACCCCTGCCGTCGACATCCCCGCCATGTGGGATCATGTGACGCCGTCCAAGCTGTGCACGCTGCTGGACAATGGCAAGGGCGTGACCCTGTCCACCGTCGAACATGTGATGGCCGCGCTGGCCGGGACCGGCATCCACAATGCGCTGGTCACCGTGGACGGCCCCGAGATCCCGATCCTGGACGGCTCTGCCGCGCCTTTCGTCGATGGCATCATGGAGACCGGCATCCAGCGTCAGTCGGCCCCGCTGCGGGCGATCCGCGTTCTGCGCACGGTCGAAGTGCGCGAGGGCGAGGCGTTCGCCCGCCTGTCGCCCGCCGACCATCTGCAGATCGATTTCCAGATCGATTTCACCGATGCGGCCATCGGCCATCAGGAAAAGCGGCTGGACATGGCCAATGGCGCCTTCCTGCGCGAACTGGCCGACAGCCGGACATTCTGCCGCGCCTCGGATGTCGAGATCATGCGCCGCAACGGCCTGGCGCTTGGCGGCACCTATCTGAACGCCGTCGTCGTCGATGGCGAACAGATCCTGACGCCCGGCGGTCTGCGCCACGCGGACGAGGCCGTGCGTCACAAGATGCTGGACGCCACCGGCGATCTGGCGCTGGCGGGCGCGCCGCTGCTGGCCCGCTATACCGGCCACCGTGCGGGTCATGCGATGACCAACCGCCTGCTGCGGGCGCTGTTTGCCGATCCGACCGCCTGGCGGTGGGAACTGTGCACCCCCGAGCTGGAGGGTCGCCTGCCCGGCGCGGGCGTGGCCGATTACGCCCGCGACAGCGTGGCCATCGCCATCGCCGCCGAATAAGGTGCCGTGCCCTGTCATCCGCCCCGGCCGCCCTGCGGCGCCGGGGCGTTTCCTTGCCGGCGGAATTCAACAGATTGCCATTTTGCGCCCCCTGATGTTCTGTGCTAGAGGATGCCGGCACTGCGGACCTCTGGGGATGCAGGGCGGCGACAATCGTAGGGCAGGGTGAATATGGCGGGCGCAAAAATCTCGGCTCGGGTGATGGCTGCGGCGCTGGCGGGTCTTGTTCTGGCAGGCTGCGCAGGCAACCGCGATTCGGGCCTGAGAGAGAATCTGGACCGATACACCGCCGAGGACATCTACAAGCGCGGCGAGTTCGAGCTGGAGAACAGCGGCAAACCCGAAGACGCGGTCTTTTATTTCAGCGAGATCGAGCGGCTGTATCCCTATTCCGAATGGGCCAAGCGGGCGCTGATCATGCAGGCCTATGGCAACCATCGCGCGGGCAATTACGAAGAGGCGCGGGGCGCGGCTCAGCGTTTTCTGGACAGCTATCCCGGTGACGAGGATGCGGCCTATGCGCAATATCTGCTGGCCTTGTCCTATTACGACCAGATCGACGACGTGGGCCGCGATCAGGGCCTGACCTTTCAGGCGCTGCAGGGGCTGCGAACGGTGATCGAACAGTATCCCGACAGCGAATATGCGCGCAGCTCGATCCTGAAATTCGATCTGGCCTTTGACCATCTGGCCGCCAAGGAAATGGAGATCGGGCGCTATTACCTGAAACAGGGTCATTACGCCGCGTCCGTGAACCGCTTCCGCGTCGTGGTCGAGGAATTCCAGACCACCACCCAGACCCCCGAGGCGCTGCTGCGTCTGGTCGAGGCCTATCTGGCGCTTGGCCTGCTGGACGAGGCGCAGACGGCGGGCGCGATTCTGGGCCACAATTTCCAGTCCTCGCCCTTCTATGACGACGCCTTCCGCCAGCTGCGCGGACGGGGTCTGTCGGCCGAGGTGCAGGGTGACAGCTGGCTGACCAATGTCTATCGCCAGACCGTTCAGGGACGCTGGCTGTAATGCAGTCCCGGCACTGCGCCGCCCCGTGCTGAGATCGCTGGACATCCGCGACATGCTGCTGATCCAGCGGCTGGACCTGTCCTTTGGACCGGGCCTGAACGTGCTGACCGGCGAGACCGGGGCGGGCAAGTCGATCCTGCTGGATTGTCTGGGCTTTGTGCTGGGCTGGCGGTCGCGCGCCGAACTGGTCCGTCAGGGCGCCCAGCAGGGCGAGGTTCAGGCGGTCTTCGATCTGCCCGACGCCCATCCCGCCCATGCCATCCTGTCCGAGGCCGGGATCACCATCGACGAGGGCGAGCTGATCCTGCGCCGGGTGAACGGTCTGGACGGGCGCAAGACGGGCTGGGTCAACGACCGCCGCGTGTCGGGCGAGGTGCTGCGGCAACTGTCCGAGGTTCTGGTCGAACTGCACGGCCAGCATGACGACCGGGGTCTGTTGAATCCGCGCGGCCACCGGGTGCTGCTGGACGCATTCGGCGCGCTGGACACAGGCCCCGTCCGCGCCGCATGGACCGCCCGCCGCGAGGCGAACCGCGCGCTGACCGAGGCCGAGGCCGCCCTGACCGCCGCCCGTCAGGAAGAGGAATATCTGCGCCACGCCGTGGCCGAACTGGACAAGCTGGCGCCCGAACCGGGCGAGGAACAGCGTCTGGACATCGCGCGGCGCGCCATGCAGGGCGCCGAACGCATTCGCGACGACGTGGCCCGTGCCCTGCAGATGCTGGGCAGCGATGGCGCCGAAAGCGCGATGGTCGATGCCGCCCGCTGGCTGGAAGGCGCCGCCGAACAGGCCGAGGGGCGGCTGGACGAACCCTTGGCGGCCCTGTCGCGCGCCCTGATCGAGCTGGGCGAGGCCACGCAGGGCATTGAGGATACTCTGCAGGCGCTGGATTTCGATCCCTCGGCGCTGGAAAACACCGAGGAGCGGCTGTTCGCCCTGCGCGCGCTGGCCCGCAAGCATGACGTTCTGGCCGATGATCTGGCCGGGCTGGGCGAGCAGCTGCGCGACCGCCTTGGCCGCATCGATGCCGGAGAGGCGCAGATGACCACGCTGCGGGCCGAGGCCCGTGCCGCGGATCAGGCCTATGACGCCGCCGCCGCCGCGTTGACCGCCGCCCGCACCGCTGCAGCAGTGCGGCTGGATGCCGCCGTGACCGCCGAACTGGTGCCGCTGAAGATGGAACGCGCGGTGTTTCTGACCGTGGTGTCGCCGTCCGATCCGGGGCCGGACGGGCGCGATACGGTGGCGTTCACCGTCGCCACGAACCCCGGCGCGCCCTCGGGTCCGCTGGACAAGATCGCCTCGGGGGGCGAGCTGTCGCGGTTCCTGCTGGCGCTGAAGGTTTGTCTGGCGCAGGGCAATGACGCGCTGGTGATGATCTTTGACGAGATCGACCGGGGTGTCGGCGGGGCGACCGCCGATGCCGTGGGTCGTCGCCTGCAGAATCTGGCCAATGGCGCGCAGGTTCTGGTCATCACCCATTCGCCGCAGGTCGCGGCCTTGGGGGCGGTCCATTTCCGGGTGTCGAAATCGGTGACCGACGGCATGACAACATCGACCGTGGTGGCGCTGTCCGAGGCCGATCGCGTCGCCGAGATCGCGCGGATGCTGGCAGGTGACCGGGTGACAGGTGCCGCGACCGAGGCCGCGCGGGCATTGCTGGACGGCTGAGCCCTAGTCCAGGATCTTGCCCGCCGGGCGCAGGATCGACCGGATAATGCCGCTGGCCGCCTCGATTCGGACCAGTTGGCCGTGAAGCACCGCATAGATCTCGCCCTCGGGCGGCTCGGACAGGCCATAGCGACCCGGACGGGTGACGCGGTGCGTCTGGCCCTGCGGCGCGACGGCACCCACGGCGGGCAGGGGCCGCGCGGGACCGGCACAGTCCATCGTGCAGGCCACCAGCGCGTCAAGCCCGCGCGG
This sequence comes from Paracoccus nototheniae, assembly GCF_004335005.1. GTDB lineage: Bacteria > Pseudomonadota > Alphaproteobacteria > Rhodobacterales > Rhodobacteraceae > Paracoccus > Paracoccus nototheniae. The sequence continues at coordinate 18,163 of NZ_RQRT01000006.1, forward strand.
CGATGGTGTGTTGGGGGCTGTCAGTGCGGCAAGACCCATCATGGCCCCTGCCGCCGCAGCGGCAAAGGGGTGCAGCGGGGTCATCATATCCTCGGGTGGTTATGCCCTGCCAACCCGAGGCAGTGCTTTGGGTTCCCCGTCATCGGCGCATGGCGGTCATGCAATGACCTGCGCGCCTGTCAATCAGGCAGTGGGGCGGGGGTTCAGTCGGGCATCCGGGGCAGGGGGCGCAGGACGGACAGGATCTTGCCGCTGGCCGCCTCGATCCGGACCAGATGGCCGCCCACGACCGCATAGCGGCTGCCGGGCAGGTCGGGACCAAGCCCCACCGCCCCCAGATTGTCGATCATCTGAATGGTTGTGCTGTCGGGAATGTCGCCGACCATCGGCAGGGCGACGGCGGCGCGGACATGGTCCCCGGCCTCGGCCGGGGCGCCGACGGGTCCGGTGAACAACGTGAAGGCAATCATCGCGACTGCGCATATCCCGCATGCGATGACGTTCCGGCTGTTCATCTGGTCCGCCTTTTTGATCCCGTTCGCGATCCCCCAACTAGACAAATGTTAAATCGTTCCGCCCGGGTGGGCAATCCTCTAGCAGCGGCCCTCTAGGAGCGGCGGGCCTCGAAACGCGGCAGCATGGCAGAAAAGTCACGCCCCCGCCCGTCCTCGTGCTGAACAAAGTCGCTGTAAAGCTGCCGGGCCAGCGCCCCCATCGGCGTGTCGGCCCCGGTCGAGCCTGCCGCCTGCTGGGACAGATCCAGATCCTTCAGCATCAGTTCCGCCGCAAAACCGGGCTTATAGCCGTGATCGGCGGGCGAGACGGGGCCCACCCCCGGCGCCGGGCAATAGGTGGTCATCGACCAGCTGGCCCCCGAGCTGGTGGATACGACATCGAACATCTTCTGCCGGTCCAGCCCCAGACTGTCGGCCAGCGCAAAAGCTTCGCAGGTGGCGATCATTGTTACGCCCAGGATCATGTTGTTGCAGATCTTGGCGGCCTGACCGGCACCGCTGTCGCCGCAATGGACGGTCTTTTGCCCCATCACGTCGAACAGGGGCTGCACGCGGGCCACATCCCCCACGCTGCCGCCGACCATGAAGGTCAGGGTGCCCGCCTGCGCGCCGCCGATCCCGCCCGAGACGGGGGCGTCCAGCGCGCCCAGACCGGCGGCGCGGGCCTGATCGGTCACCGCGCGGGCGCTGTCCACATCGACGGTCGAGCAATCGCACAGGATCGCACCGGGCCGCATGGCCGGGATGACCTGGCCTGCCACCGCGCGCAGGATCGCGCCGCTTGGCAGCATGGTGATGACCAGTTCAGCGTCCCGCGCGGCGTCTTCGGCGCCGGCCGCCATGGTGACGCCCGCAGGCGCCCCGGCGGCAGTGTCAAAGCCCGTCACCTGATGCCCGGCCGCCGCCAGATTGGCGGCCATCGGCGCGCCCATATTTCCCAGACCGATGAATCCGATCTTCATTCCGCACCCTCCCACAGCAATTCATCCTGTTCCAGCGGCGCCAGCATGGCGCGCAGCGCGTCCGGCCCCGCATCCGCCTGCCAGTCCGGGCGGCGGTCCTTGTCGATGATCTGGGCGCGCACGCCCTCCAGAAAGTCGCTCTCGGCGGTGGCGCGGGCGGTAAAGCGGTATTCGCGCGACAGCGATTGCTGCATCCGCGTATCGGCGCGCGCCGCCCGCACCATCGCCAGCCCCGCCGCCATCGACAAAGGCGAGTTCCGGCCAAGCGCGTTGAGCGTGTCCGCATCGCCCGCCTGTTCCAGCGCCGCGATGATATCGGCGACATGGCGCCCGCCAAAGGCCGACAGGTCGCGCCGATCCAGCGTGGCGGCGGGGGCAGGATGGCCCGCAAGGCAGCCCAGATCGCCCGTCTCTTCCAGCGTGGCGATCAGGCCGGGCCAGTCCGCCTCGGGGATATACAGATCCGCAAAGCCCGCATGGATCGCATCGCCCGGTCCCATCCGCGCGCCGGTCAGCGCCAGATATTCCCCGATCCGCCCCGGTGCGCGACCCAAAAGCCAGGTGCCGCCCACATCGGGGATCAGACCGATGCCGCTTTCGGGCATGGCGATGCGGGTCGTGTCGCCCACCACGCGGTGGCTGGCATGACCGCCCACCCCCACGCCGCCGCCCATCACAAAGCCCTGCATCAGGGCCACGACGGGCTTGGGGAAATCGGCAATGGCCGCATTCATGCGGTATTCGTCGCGAAAGAAATCCCGGCCCACGCCGTGATCGCCCGCGCGCCCGGCGTGATAGACTGCTGCGATATCGCCACCCGCGCAAAAGGCCCGGTCGCCCAAGGCGTCGATGACGACCAGCGCCACATAGGCATCGTCGCGCCAGTCGTCCAGCGCCTTGTGGATGGCCAGCGCCATAGGATGGGACAGCGCGTTCAGCGCCTGCGGGCGGGTCAGCGTGATGCGGCCCGCGCGGCCTGTCTTGCGGATCTGCAATTCGTCCATCTTATGCCCTTCCGGCCAGCAGCGCGCGGCTGATGATCACGCGCATGATTTCATTGGTACCTTCCAGGATCTGATGCACCCGCAGATCGCGGACGATCTTTTCGATCCCGTAATCGGCCAGATAGCCATAGCCGCCATGCAGCTGCAGGCATTGGTTGGCCACCTCGAAGGCGCGGTCGGTCACATGCAGCTTGGCCATGGCGCAGAAGGTGCTGGCATCCGGGGTGGCGTGGTCCAGCTTCCATGCGGCCTGCCGCAAAAAGATGCGGCTGGATTGCAGCGCAGTCTCCATCTCGGCCAGCCGGAACTGCAGGGCCTGAAACCGGTCCAGCGATTGGCCGAACGCCTTGCGGTCGCCCATATAGGTCAGCGTCGCGTCCAGCGCTGCCTGCGCCCCGCCAAGGGCCGAGGCCGCGATGTTCAGCCGCCCCCCGTCCAGCCCGGCCATCGCATAGGAAAAGCCGCGCCCCTCGTCGCCCAACAGGTTCCCGGCAGGGATCAGGCAATCATCGAACTGGACCTGCGCGGTGGGCTGGGCACGCCAGCCCATCTTGTCCTCGGGGGCGCCAAAGGACAGGCCGGGGGTGCCATCCTCGACGATCACGGTGCTGATGCCCTTGGGCCCGTCCGCGCCGGTCCGCACCATCGTGACATAGGCGTCCGAATAGCCGCCGCCCGAGATGAAGGCCTTGGTCCCGTTCAGCCGCCAGCCATCGTCCCCGGCCACCGCCCGGGTGCGCAGTGCGGCCGCGTCCGAGCCGCTGCCCGGTTCGGTCAGGCAATAGCTGAAGATTTTCGTCATGGAACACAGATCGGGCAGCCAGCGCCCCTTGTCCGTATCCGAGCCATAGCGCGCGATCATGCCGCCGCACATGTTGTGGATCGACAGGAACGACGCGACCGAGGGGCAGGCCATCGACAGCGCCTCGAAGATCAGGGTGCCGTCAAGCCGCGACAGGCCGCTGCCGCCATCCTCTTCGGGCACGAAGATGCCGCCCAGACCAAGGGCCGCCACATCGGGCCACAGATCGCGGGGGATGGTGCCGTCAGCCTCCCATGCGCGGGCATGGGGCGCGATGCGGGTGGCGCCGAAATCGCGGGCCATGTCGAATATGGCCTGCTGTTCCTCGGTCAATGCGAAATCCATGCGGCATCCCTCCCCGGAGCGCTTGTGACGTCTGTGTCTGTAAGTGCCAGATGTTGCGACAATGTTGCAACCGTTCCGGGCCTTACAGGTCGCGGCGGAACTCGGCGATCAGGTGGCGGGTGACGGCCTGCATCGCCTCGGGCGGGCTGGCACCGGCGGCGCGGGCGCGGGCATGGACATGACGCTGCGCCTGTGCGGCCGTGCCGCCGGCCACCATGTCGCGCAGGCGGGCGACAAAGGGCTGGCTGTCCAGCGCATCGGCATCCTCGGCGATCAGATCCAGCCAGTCTGCGGCGATCCGGTCAAAGGGCAGGATCGCATGGGCGCCGAAATCGATCAGCCCCTCGGTCGTGCCATAGCGGGCGGCGCGCCAGCGATTTTCGTTCAACAGGAACGGCTCGTATTGCCGCCAGCGCTGGTTCCTGCGCGACAGGCGCCACAGCATGCGCAGGGTGGCCTGGATCAGCGCCGCCAGCGTCAACGCATCGGCCACGCGCGGACAGGCATCGCAGATGCGGGTTTCCAGCGTCGGATATTTGCTGCTGGGCCGCAGATCCCACCAGATCTTGGACCCGTCCTCGATGATGCCCAGCCCGGTCAGGGCATCGACCGAGCGTTCGAATTCCGCCCAACTGCCAAAGGCCGGGGGCAGGCCGGTGCGGGGCATGTCGCCAAAGACCGTGGTGCGATAGGAGGCAAGCCCGGTATCCTGTCCCATCCAGAACGGGCTGGAGGCCGACAGCGCCAGGAGATGCGGCAGGAAATAGGCGAACTGGTTCATCAGATCGATCCGCTGCGCAGGATCGGCAATGCCCACATGGACATGCATCCCGCAGATCAGCATCCGCCGCGCCACCCCGCCCATGTCGCGCGACAGCTGGTTGTAGCGGTCCTTGTCGGTATGGTCCTGATCGCGCCAATCGGCAAAGGGGTGACACGAGGCCGAGACCGGCGCCAGCCCGTGCTCCGCCGCACGGGCCGCCACCGTCGCGCGCAGATGGCGCAAACGCTCGCCCGCCTGACGGATATCGGGGGCGACGGGGGTGCCGATCTCGATCTGGCAGCGCAGGAATTCAGGGCTGACCTGATCGCCCAGATCAGCCTCCAGCGCCGCCATCAGCGCCTTGGGGGCGGCGGCGAGCTGGCAGGTCTTGGTGTCGACGAGCAGATATTCTTCCTCGATGCCGAGGGTGAATTCGGGGTCTTGTGTCATGCGGGGCCCTGTGGATGCGGGACCGTGACCTTGCGTGGCAGGCCTTGGGTTTTGCGTCCCGCGAGCGCCGGGGGGCTGCGCGCCCCCCGGACCCCCTGCGGGATATTTTCGTGAAGAAGAAAGGGTTTCAGTCCATCGCCTTGAAGTTGAACTCTCTTCCTTCCTTGATCCCCGAGGGCCAGCGCGCGGTCACGGTCTTGGTGCGCGTGTAGAAACGGAACGCGTCGGGGCCGTGCTGGTTCAGGTCACCAAAGCCGGATTTCTTCCAGCCGCCGAAGGTGTGATAGGCCAGCGGCACCGGGATGGGCACGTTGATGCCGACCATGCCGATATTGATGCGGCTGGCAAAGTCGCGCGCAGTGTCGCCGTCGCGGGTATAGATGGCCGTGCCGTTGCCATATTCATGGTCCATGGCCAGACCGATCGCCTCTTCATAGGTCTTGGCGCGGACGGTGGTCAGGACCGGGCCGAAGATCTCGGTCTTGTAGATGTCCATGTCGGGGGTCACGCGGTCGAAGAGATGCGGGCCGACGAAGAAGCCGTCCTCGTATCCCTGCAGGTTGAAGTCGCGCCCGTCGACGACCAGTTCGGCGCCCTGATCCACGCCGGTCTGCACCAGACGCAGGATATTGTCCTTGGCGGCCTTGGTGACCACCGGGCCATAGTCGATATCGTCGCCTGCAGTCCAGGGACCGACCTTGAGCCGCTCGATCTGCGGGATCAGCTTAGCGATCAGCGCGTCGGCGGTTTCATCGCCCACCGGCACCGCGACCGAAATCGCCATGCAGCGTTCGCCCGCCGCGCCATAGCCCGCGCCCACCAGCGCATCCGCCGCCTGATCCAGATCGGCATCGGGCATGATGATCATATGGTTCTTGGCGCCGCCGAAGCATTGCGCCCGCTTGCCCGTCGCGGCCGCGCGTTCATAGATGTATTGCGCGATCGGCGTCGATCCGACAAAGCCCACCGCCTGAATGACCGGGCTGTCGAGGATCGCATCGACGCTGTCCTTGTCGCCGTTCACGACCTGGAGCACGCCATCGGGCAGGCCGGCCTCTTGCAGAAGGCGGGCCAGCATCAGCGGCACCGAAGGATCGCGCTCGGACGGTTTCAGGATCATCGCATTGCCCGCCGACAAGGCCGGGCCCATCTTCCACAAGGGGATCATGGCGGGAAAGTTGAAGGGCGTGATGCCCGCGACCACGCCAAGCGGCTGGCGCATGGAATACATGTCGATGCCGGGACCGGCGCTGTCGGTGAATTCGCCTTTCAGCAGATGGGGCGCGCCGATGCAGAATTCGATCACCTCCAACCCGCGCTGGATATCGCCCTTGGCATCCACGAAGGTCTTGCCATGTTCCGAGGACAGCGCCTCGGCCAGCTTGTCCATGTCGCGGTTGATCAGCCCGACAAAGGCCATCATCACCCGGGCGCGGCGTTGCGGATTGGTCGCGCCCCATTTGACCTGAGCGATGGCGGCGCGGTCGATGGCGTGGTCCATCTCGGCCTTGGTGGCCAGCGACAGGCGGGCCTGAACCTCTCCGGTGGCGGGGTTGAAGACATCGGCGAAGCGGCCCGAGCTGCCCTTGTGGTCCTTGCCGTCGATCCAGTGGTGAATTTCGTCCATCGCATCCTCCTGAAAGCTGTTGGGGGCAGGGTAGTCTTGCACAATTGCGGAATAAAGGGGAATGCTGGCAAAAGGGTTTTGCGTTTTTGCAAAGGTAAGTCAGCGATGGACTGGGACGATCTGCGCATCTTTCTGGCGGTGTCGCGGGCGGAAAGCCTGTCGGGGGCGGGGCGGCGGCTGGCCATGGACGCCTCGACCGTGGGGCGGCGGGTGGCGCGGCTGGAACGGGCCATCGGGGCGGCGCTGTTTGCCAAGACGCCGCAGGGCTATACGCTGACCGCCGAGGGGGCGCGGCTGGTGGCCCCTGCCGAGGCCGCCGAACAGGCCGCCCTTGCCGCAGCCGAAGGGGTCGCGCGCGAGGCCGGGATCACCGGGCAGCTGCGCATCGGGGCGCCCGACGGCTGTGCGAATTACCTGTTGCCGCAGGTGGCGCGGGATCTGTGCGAGGCCCATCCGGGCCTGGAGGTGCAGATCGTCGCCCTGCCGCGTGTCGTCAACCTGACCCGGCGCGAGGCGGATATGGCGATTGCCGTCTCGCCCCCCGATACGGGACGGCTGATGGTGCAGCGGCTGGCCGATTACCGGCTGCATCTGGCGGGTCATGACGATTATCTGGCCCGCCATCCGCCGCTGCGCGATCTGGACGATCTGCGCGGCCATCGGATGATCAGCTATATCCCCGACATGATCTTTGACCGCGAGCTGGATTACCTGTCGGCCACCGGGGTCGAGGCGTCGCAGATCAGCAGCAATTCCGTCGCGGTGCAGATGCAGGCGGTGCGGGCGGGGGCGGGGCTGGGGATCGTGCATGACTTTGCCGTGCCCTCTGCGCCGGGCGTGCGCCGGGTGCTGATGGACCGCTTTGCGCTACGGCGCAGCTTCTGGATGATCCGGCATGCCGATGACCGCGCCTCGCGCAGGCTGACGTTGCTGGCAGAGGCTGTGGCGCAGGGCATCCGGGCGGAATTGGCGCGGCTGGAGGGGGTCGGGGATGCGTGCCCCGTTCGTGGGACTTGACGCGGGCCGATTCGGCGAAAAGGATGAACCTGTACAAGCCGGAGGGGGCCGATCATGCTGGTCAAGCAATTGCTGACGATGAAATCCGATGTATCCAAGCCGTGGATCGATTCGGGGACGATCGTGACGATCCTGCCCGAGACGACCCTGGGCGAGGCTGCGCGGCTGCTGGCCGAAAAGCGCATCGGCGCGGTGGTCGTGTCGCGTGACGGGCGGCGGCCCGACGGGATCCTGTCGGAACGCGACATCGTGCGGCAATTGGGCAAGCACGGCCCCGAGGTGTTGGCCCAGCCCGTCGGCGGGGTGATGACCACCGCCGTGCAGACCTGCACAACCGGCGAAGATGCGCTGACGATTCTGGAACGCATGACCGAGGGGCGGTTCCGTCACATGCCGGTGGTGGATGGTCAGGGTGACATGCTGGGCGTGATCTCGATCGGGGACGCGGTCAGCGGGCGGCTGAAAGAGCTGGCGGCCGAGAAAGAGGCCCTGACCGGCATGATCATGGGCGCCTGACGCGGGGTCTCGGGCCGCGCTGCGTGGGCGCAAACTTGCAATCGGGGCGCAAATGCGCTTTGCCTGTGCAACGAAACCATGACCCAAGGACGCGATCTTTATGCGCATCGGCCTTTATCCCGGCACGTTCGACCCGATCACCCTTGGGCATATCGACATCATCCAGCGCGCGATGGCGCTGGTCGACCGGCTGGTGATCGGCGTCGCGATCAACCGCGACAAGGGCCCGCTGTTCGATCTGGAACAGCGCGTGGCGATGGTTCAGGCCGAATGCGATGCCATCGTCGCCAAGACCGGCGGCGAGATCGTGGTCCATCCGTTCGAGAATCTGCTGATCGATTGCGCCCGCGATGTGGGTGCGACGATCATCGTGCGCGGGCTGCGGGCGGTGGCCGATTTCGAATATGAATTCCAGATGGTCGGCATGAACCGTGCGCTGGACAGCAGCATCGAGACGGTCTTCATGATGGCCGATGCGCGGCGGCAGGCCATCGCGTCCAAGCTGGTCAAGGAAATCGCGCGGCTTGGCGGCGATGTGTCCAAATTCGTGACGCCCCCCATCGCCGAGGCGCTGATGCGCCGCTACGGCTGAGCGTCGCGGATCATGCGAAAGGCCCGCAGGGGCGGGCCTTGCAGACCCAGCCATGAAAAAGGCCCGCCAAAGCGGGCCTTGCAGGCAGTGGTCGGAAATTATTCCGAAACGGGCGGCGCCAGTTTCTTGGTGCCTCCATTGTTCAGCGGATCTTCCTGACGCTGGACCGAGCCTTCGAAATGAGCGCCCGATTCGATCGCGATGGTCTTGTGGATGATGTCGCCTTCGACCCGGGCCGAAGCCGTCAGCCGCACCTTGAGCCCGCGCACGCGGCCCACGACGCGGCCATGCACGATGACATCATCGCCGACGATTTCGCCCTTGATGGTGGCCGATTCGCCGATGGTCAGCTGGTGGGCGCGGATATCACCCTCGACCGTGCCTTCGATGGTGATGTCGCCCTGCGTCTTGATATTGCCGGTCACCGTCAGATCGGGCGACAGGACCGAGGGCGACACGCGGGCGCGCGGCGCCGCTGCGGGGGTCGCGGTCTCGGCGCTGCGTTCGGGGGCTGCCTGCGGGGCGGTGGCGGCGTCCTGCGGGGCAGGGGTCTGGCTGGGGCGGTTTTCGGTCACGCGGGTCTTACTGAACATTGTCTGCTGCCTTGATGAAGCTCATCGGGTCCACGGCCCGACCGTTCATCCGCACTTCGTAATGCAGATGCGGACCGGTCGAACGTCCGGTATTCCCCATATCACCAATCCGGTCGCCTTGCGACACCCGATCGCCGACTTTCACATGGATGCGGTTCAGGTGGGCATAACGGGTTTCGGTGCCCAGTTCGTGGCGGATCTTGATCAGATTGCCATAGGCGCCCTGACGACCGGCAAAGGTCACGACACCGTCGCCGGTCACATGGATCGGCGTGCCGACCGGACCCGCCATGTCGATGCCTTCGTGCATCCGGCCCCACCGGCGCCCGAAGCCCGACGTGTAACGGAAGCTGTCGGTCACCGGCATCGCCAGCGGCAGCTTTTCGATGGCGATGCGATAGGTGTTCATCTGGTCCAGCGTCACGATGATCTGCCGGGCCTTGGTCTCGCCCTGGCTCAGCGCCGCGTCGCCGCGCGTCGAATAGGACATCGGCGTCAGCGGGCCCCCCTGACCGGAATAACCGCTGCGGATGGTGCGCAGCACTTCGTCGGGGTTCATGCCGACGCTGCGGAACACATCGTCCAGCGGCGCGACGGACACGGTCACCGCGTCCTCCAGCTGGGTCAGGATCTCATCGTTGCGGGCCAGGATCTGGTCGCGTTCGACGGTCAGTTCCTGCGCGGCCAGCTTGGCGGTTTCGGCCTGATGTTCCGCCTCGACCCGCTGATCGGCGGCGCTGCGCAACTCGCCCGACAGAATGTCCAGCGCGACCGAGAATTCCTCGGCCCGGTCGGGGCCGGCGGCATCGGTGGTGCTGGCAAGCGCCGGATCCTGATCGGCGATGGTGTCGCGCAGGGTGGATTGCACGGCCGCCAGACCGGTTTCCAGTTCGCGGCGACCCTCTTCCGAGGTCAGCAACTGCGTCTGCATCTGCGAGACCTGATCCAGCGCGACGGCAAAGCGCGACTGCGCGGCCAGCGCTTCGGCCGCGCGGGCGTCGCGTTCGGCCTGCAGCTGTTCCAGACGCTCCTCGAACGCAGCCTGACTGCGCTGCATCTGATCGCGGGAATTGCCCGAGCTTACCGCGTCGATCACCAGAAACGAGCTGGCGACCAGCGTCCAGCCGAAGACCAGCGTGATGCCACTGATGCCAACTGCTTGCGTGACCGGGCGCAGGCGGACAAAGCGCGTGGTGTCATCGGACCGAAGGAAAAGCCGTTGCTCGGGCAGCCACTTTTCAAGCGACGCGTTCAGTCGATCCATCACCGTCATTGTCAGATTCTGTCCCCCGAAGGCACGCCGTTTTCTGAAGGCGAGGCGCGTTGGTTCCGTTCAGCCTTGGGTAAACAGCAGCTGTGCCTTCATGGCAACATCCCCCGGGCATACGGTTCCGTTCATTGGCGGAACCCTGCCTTGGTCGGCGGTGATCCGCCGAAAAGTGTAAACGAATCGTAAATATTTAAGCGATTTCATAGGGCAACGGGCCGTCCCGATCCTGCGGAATACGCAATGCCCGATCAATAGGCGGCACGGAGCGCTGGTGGCAGGCCCGGCGCGGGCAGATCCGGCAGGAAATCCCGATCGGTTCGAACGCCTGATGGCGGGTCAGATCCAGCCCGTCGGCATAGACCATGCCGGTCGCGTGGTTCACCTCGACCCCCAGCCCGATGGCGAAACGGCGGACCGGCGCGTTGAAGGCGCCCGCATGTTTCGACACGTCGCGCGACAGCAGCAGATAACGCACCCCGTCCGGCGTTTCGGCCAGCTGGCGCAGAAAGCGGCCCGGCTGTTCAAAGGCCTGATGCACGTTCCACAGCGGGCAGGCACCGCCAAAACGTGCGAATTGCAACCGGGTCGCGGAATGGCGTTTGGTGATCGTGCCGGCCTGATCGACGCGCACGAAAAAGAACGGCACGCCCTTGGCGCCGGGACGCTGCAGCGTGGACAGCCGGTGCGCCACCTGTTCCAGCGAGGCGCCGAACAGATGCGCCAGACGTTCCAGATCGTGACGCTCGGCCTTTGCCGCGGCCAGAAAGGCGCGATAGGGCATCAGCGCGGCACCCGCAAAGTAGTTCGCCATCCCAAGCCGCGCGATCTGTCGGGCGGTGGGGCTGCGAAAGCGGGCCAGATCCAGCGTGGCCTCCAGCAGATCGCCCTGATGTTCCAGCGCGACCAGATGCAGCAGCTGGAACAGGCGGGTGGGGGCTTCGGCGGCGGCATTGACCAGCAGGCGGTCGCCGTCGCGGCGAAAGACTGCCGCTGCGGGCAGCTCGGTCAGCTGGACGCGCAGACCGCGCGCCGCCAGCGCCGCCACGGCCAAGGCCCATGGGTCGCCGCGCGTGCCGCCCGGACAGGCGAAGCGTTCGGCGGCAAGATCGACTGCGTCGATATAGTTGTCGCAGTAATGAAAGAAATCGCGCACCTCGTCCCAAGGTGTGCTGAGGCTGTTCTGACCGGCCGCGCCGATTGCCTGATCCAGCGCCGCCAGCCGTTCCTGCCCGTCGCGATGCGCGCGGTACAGATCCAGAAACGCCCGCGCCAGCACCGGGGCATTGCTGGCCGCCAGCCGCAGATCGGCCAGAGGCGGGGCGGCATCGAACAGCGGATCGGCCAGCGCCTCTTGCATGTCGATGACCATGCGTTCGGCGTCGCCCGCCGCCAGCGTCGTCAGGTCGGTGCCGAATTCCTGCGCCATCCGCAGCAGGGCACCCGCGCTGATCGGCCGGTGGTTGTTTTCCATCTGCGACAGATAGGGCAGCGAGACGCCCAGCTTTTCGGCAAAGCGCCGCTGTGTCAGCGCGGCCCGGGCGCGGGTTTCGCGCAACGCGTGACCTGCATAGATCTTTTGCGTGGCCATGTCGCGCACCCCCCATTTGCAAACCCGATCTTAGCGGTTGCAAAGCCTGCGGGGCAAGAGGCCTAGCCTTGCCGGACCAGCTGTGCCTCGCGGCGGAAAACCCATGCGATGGCCAGCAGCGACCCCACTGCCGAGGCGGTCATGATCAGCAACAGCGGCGTCGCCCCGCTGCCCGGCTGCAACAGGTTCCCGGCCAGCGCCGACAGCGCGGCCCCGCCGCCCACCGCCAGCGCGCCGCCCAGACCCGAGGCGGTACCGGCCAGTTCGGGGCGCACGCTCATCATCCCGGAATTGGCATTGGGCAGCACCATGCCATTGCCCAGGCCCATCACCGCGATGGCGCCAAAGAAGATCAGCGGGCGCACATGCCCCGCCAGATCGGCGATCAGCGCCAGCGACAGACCGATGACGCAGGTGATGGTGCCCCACAGGATCATCCGGTTCAGCCCGAAACGCGGCGAAAACCGGGCCGACAGGAAATTGCCGGTGACATAGCCAAGCGAGGGGGCCGCGAACCAGTATCCCACCTGCGCGGGCGTCAGCCCGAAGACCTGATCGCCGACAAAGGGCGCGCCGCCCAGATAGGCGAAGAACGCCCCCGAGGACAGCGTCGCCGCCCCGCAATAGCCCCAGAAGCGGTGCGAGCGCGCCAGGATCGGATAATTCGCCCATTGCCGGCGCAAGGACAGGCCGCCGTCGCGCACCGTCTCGCCCATGTCATGCCAGGACAGGGCAAGGACGGCGATGCCCAAGGCGCCCATGACCGCGAAATTCGCCTGCCAGCCGAAGGCCTGATCCAGAAGCCCGCCAAAGACCGGCGCCATCATCGGCACCACCGCCATGCCCATGGTGACATAACCCAGCATCGAGGCCGCGCGGTCGCCGTCATACAGATCGCGCACCACCGCGCGGGGCACCAGCATGCAGACGGTGATGACCGATTGCAGCAGGCGGAAGATCAGGAAGGTCGTGGCCGTGGTGGCCAGCAGCGTGCCGATGGTCGCCAGCAGAAACCCCACCAGCCCCCAGATCACCACGGGCCGCCGCCCAAAGCGGTCGCTGAGCGGGCCACCCAAGAGCTGCAGGACCGCGCTGGCGCCGATATAGGCCGAGACGGAAAGCTGCATCACCCCGTATTCCACCCCGAAATCCCGCGCCATGCCCGGCAGCGAGGGCAGAAACACATTCATCGACAGGGCCGAGACGCCCGACAGAGCGACCAGCGTCAGCAGGTGGGGCGGGGTGCGTGGCATGAAACCTCCTGATCGCGGGAGGATTGCATCATGTGCAGAATGGCCCGCCTTCGCGGTCATAGCGCGCGGCTTGGCCCTGCACCAGAGCGGGCGGTGGATTTGCATCCCGCGACGGACGGGGGGCCGGCCCCCCGCACCCCCCTTGGTGGTCGGATCGAAGGAGCGTTCGTCGGGGGCGGTGCGGGAGCCTCTGGCGGGGATATTTGGGCCAAGATGAAAGACCGGGCGGCGTGGTCAGCCGAAATCGTGGAAGATGAACCAGGCGCCAAGGCAGATCAGCGAAAAGCCGACGCCGTGCTGCCAGCCGATCTTCTCGCCCAGATAGGCCCAGGAGAAGATGGCAAAGACCGAGAGGCTGATGACCTCTTGAATGGTTTTCAGCTGGGCGGCGCTGAAATAGCCATAACCGATGCGGTTGGCGGGAACCTGCATCAGATATTCGAAGAAGGCGATGCCCCAGCTAATGAAGATGACGGTGACCAGCGGTGCCGTCTTGAATTTGAGATGGCCGTACCAGGCCACCGTCATGAAGATGTTCGAGGCCAGCAGCAGGCCGACTGTGGCGACCGGGATCGGCAGGTTCAGTCCCATTGGGTCTGTCGGTCGCGGGCGAGGTTGCCGAAGCGGGTAAATTGCCCCTCGAAGGCCAGTTCGACCGTGCCGATGGGGCCGTGGCGCTGTTTGCCCAGGATCACCTCGGCCTTGCCATGGACGTTTTCCATCACCTGCTGCCAGCGGGCCATGGCGTCCAGATCGCTGTCCGAGGGCTTTTCGCGTTCCTTGTAATATTCCTCGCGGAAGACGAACATCACGATATCGGCGTCCTGTTCGATCGAGCCGGATTCGCGCAGATCGCTGAGCTGTGGGCGCTTGTCCTCGCGGTTTTCGACCTGGCGGGATAGCTGCGACAGGGCGATGACCGGGATGTTCAGTTCCTTGGCCACGGCTTTCAGCCCTTGGGTGATCTCGCTGACCTCGTTGACGCGGCTGTCCTTGGCGGTGGCGGCCTTCAACAGCTGGAGGTAGTCGACGATCAGCACGTCAAGCCCATGCGTGCGCTTGAGTTTCCGGGCCCGCGCCGCCAGCTGGTTGATCGGCAGCGCCGGGGTATCGTCGATGAACAGCGGGCAGTTCTGCAAGGCATGCGCGGCCTCGACAAAGCGGCGGAATTCGCCCTCGTCCATATTGCCGGACCGGATGCGTTCGCTTGGCACCTCGGCGGCCTCGGACAGGATCCGGGCGGCCAGCTGTTCGGCTGACATTTCCAGACTGAAGAAGCCGACGACGCCGCCCTCCACGGATCCTTGCGTGCCATCGGGTTTTTCGCCCAGCTTGTGGGTGCGGGCGATGTTGAAGGCGATGTTGGTGGCCAGTGCGGTCTTGCCCATGGACGGGCGCCCGGCCAGAATGATCAGGTCGGAATTGTTCAACCCGCCCATCTTGCCGTCCAGATCGATCAGCCCGGTGGAAATCCCCGACAGCTTGCCGTCGCGCTGATAGGCGGCATTGGCGACCTGCACGGCGCCGGTCACGGCTTTCAGAAAGGACTGGAACCCGCGTTCGGCCACCCCGGCCTCGCCCAGCTTGTAGAGCGTCTGTTCGGCGGCCTTAATCTGTTCCTCGGCATCGTCGCCGACCTCGACCGAGGAGGCGCGGGCCGAGATGTCCTGACCCAGCAGCATCAACTCGCGGCGCAGGGCGAATTCGCGGATCATCTGGGCATAGTCGCGCGCCGCATAGGCGCTGATCGCCGAGGCCGCCATGCGCGCCAGATAGGCGGGGCCGCCCAGCTCCTTCAGCCCGTCGTCATTGTCCAGAAACGCCTTGATCGTGACCGGGCTGGCCAGCGCGTTGCGGCGGATGCGTTCGGCGCAGATGTCGAAGATGCGGGCATGGACGGGATGATAGAAATGGTCCGACTTGATGATCTGGCTGACCCGGTCGAAGACGTCGTTGTTCGTCAAAAGCGCGCCCAGCAATTGCTGTTCCGCCTCGAGCGAGAAGGGGATCGCCTGTTTGTCGTCCTCGCCTTCGGTCTGGCCGGGGATGATCACGCGCAATCCGCTCATGTCGATGCCTGCTTTCTTGTTGTTCGGGCCAGTCTAGCGCAAAGGGCAGGGCGGGGGTATCGCCCCGCCCCGCATTTTC
Source organism: Paracoccus nototheniae (assembly GCF_004335005.1). Lineage (GTDB taxonomy): Bacteria > Pseudomonadota > Alphaproteobacteria > Rhodobacterales > Rhodobacteraceae > Paracoccus > Paracoccus nototheniae. The sequence continues at coordinate 33,608 of NZ_RQRT01000006.1, forward strand.
GGTTGATGGATCTGTGGACAGGCTGTGGATAAGCCGGTTTCAGCCGTTTGCCGCCTGCCATGCCCGCGGATCGGTCAGAAACGCCTCGACCTCGGTCAGGGTGGCGGCGTCGAACGCGCCTTGCGCGCGCGCCTCGGCCAGGACGTCCCACCAGGTGCACAGGTGATGCAGGGCGACGCCGTGATCGGCCAGCCGCTGCGTGGTTTCCGGAAAGATGCCGTAATAGAAGATCACCGCCGTATGGGCGCAACTGGCCCCCGTCTCGCGGATCGCATCGACGAAGGACAGCTTGCTGCCACCATCGGTGGTCAGATCCTCGACCAGCAGCACGCGCTGACCCTCGGTCATCACGCCCTCGATCCGGGCATTGCGGCCATAGCCCTTGGGCTTCTTGCGCACATAGGTCATCGGCAGGCCAAGCCGTTCGGCCATCAGCGCACCAAAGGGGATGCCTGCGGTTTCACCGCCCGCCACGTTGTCGAAGGCCTCGAAGCCCGCATCGCGCATGACGGTGGCCGCCATGAAATCCATCAGCGTGGCGCGCACGCGCGGAAAGCTGATGATGCGGCGGCAATCGACATAGGTCGGTCCCTTGAGCCCCGAGGCATAGGTAAAGGGCATGTCGGCGTTGAAATCGACGGCCCTGATCTCAAGCAGCATCCGCGCGGTCAGGCGGGCGATCTCTTCGCGGGGGGGGAAGGTCAGGCTCATGCGTCCTCCAGATGCCAATAGAGGGGGAAACCGGGGTCGAAGACGGTGACCGTCTCATCGCCTGCGGTGATATGGGTGGGATAGGCTGCGGGCGTGTCGCGGCGGGTCAGCGTGATCCGGCCCTCGTTCGGGGGCAGGCGATAGAAGGCCGCGCCGTTAAGGCTGGTAAAGGCCTCCAGCCGGTCCAGCGCGCCATCGTCCTGAAACACTTGCGCCAGAATCGACAGGGTGTTGGGCGCGGTAAAGCAGCCCGCGCAGCCGCAGGGCTGCAGTTTCGCGGCATCCGTATGGGGGGCGCTGTCGGTGCCCAGGAAGAACCCCGCATCGCCGCTGGTCGCGGCCTCGCGCAGCGCCAGCCGGTGGGATTCGCGCTTGGCGACCGGCAGGCAATAGTAGTGGGGCCGGATGCCGCCCGCCAGAATGGCGTTGCGGTTGATCACCAGATGATGCGTGGTGATGGTCGCTGCCAGATCATCCCCGCCCGCCCGGGCATAGGCCACGCCCTGCGATGTGGTGATATGTTCCATCACCACCCGCAGGCCCGGCACCTTGCGGCGCAGCGGGTCCAGCACGGTATCGATGAACACGGCCTCTCGGTCGAAGATGTCGACGGCGGGGTCGGTCACCTCGCCATGCACACACAGCGTCACACCGGCCTCGGCCATCGCCTCCAGCACCGGGCGGACGCGGTCAAAGTCCGTCACGCCCGAAGCGCTGTTGGTGGTGGCGCCTGCCGGGTACAGCTTGACCGCCCGGATGATGCCGTCCCAAAAGGCCGCGATCACGTCGGCCGCATCGGTCGTGTCGGTCAGGTACAGCACCATCTGCGGGTCCAGGGCGGCGCCAGCAGGCAGGGCGGCCCGGATGCGGTCGCGATAGGCCGCGGCCTGCGCACCGGTGACCACCGGGGGCACCAGATTGGGCATGATGATCGCGCGGCCAAAGCCTGCGGAATGCGGCGCGACAGCGTTCAGCATCGCGCCGTCGCGCAGATGCAGGTGCCAGTCGTCCGGTCGGCGGAGGGTCAGCGTCTGTGTCATGAGGGTGCCTCTATACATGGCAGGGGATGATTGCCAAGTTGTCTTGGTCATAATTCAGGAACCATGACGGAAAGTGGTGGTTGTCCCAAGGCAGCCCGGACCCCATTCTGGGCCATGACGCACGAAGACCGTGCTGTTGCCAGAAAGCAGGCTTTCCCATGACTCCGATGAACCCGATGATTCCGCCTGCCGCGCAGATCCGACTGGTCAGCCAGTTCGCCCGCATCGCGATCGAGGCGCAGATGGTGATCGGTCTGCGCATGGCGGGAATGATGGGCCTGATGACCCAGGCCCCTGGCGAGCCCTTCCTGATGATAGCCGAAAAGCAGGCCGCCGCGTCCGAGGCGCTTTATGCCATGGCCAGCGCCGGGATGCGCGGCCACAGCACCGAACGGATGCTGTCGGCGGGCATGCGCCCCTATGGTCGTCGCACCCGTGCCAATTCCCGCAGGCTGACCGTGGTGAAATAACCCGTCACCGCGATGATCGAACATGCAAAAGGGCCCCCGGATGCGGGGGCCCTTTATCGTCGTCCGTTTGGGCGAAATCAGATCAGCTTGCCCATGGCGACAGCCGTGTCCGACATGCGGTTCGAGAACCCCCATTCATTGTCGTACCAGGTCAGGATGCGGACCATCCGGCCCTCCATGACCTTGGTCTGGTCCATGTGGAAGATCGAGGAATGCGGATCGTGGTTGAAATCCGACGAGACCAGCGATTCCTCGGTATAGCCCAGCACGCCTTTCAGCGGACCGTCGGCGGCGGCCTTGATGGCCGCGTTGATCTCGGCGACCGAGGTGTCGCGGCTGGCTTCGAACACCAGATCGACGACCGACACGTTGGGGGTCGGCACGCGGATGGCGACGCCGTCCAGCTTGCCCTTGAGTTCCGGCAGCACCAGACCCACGGCCTTGGCCGCCCCGGTCGAGGTCGGGATCATCGACAGCGCTGCGGCGCGGGCGCGGTACAGATCCTTGTGCATCGTGTCCAGCGTCGGCTGATCGCCGGTATAGCTGTGGATCGTGGTCATGAAGCCGCGATCGATGCCGATCGTATCGTTCAGAACCTTGGCCACCGGCGACAGGCAGTTCGTCGTGCAGCTGGCATTGGACACGACCAGATCGTCCTTGGTCAGCGTGTCATGGTTGACGCCGAACACGATGGTCTTGTCGGCATCCTCGCCCGGCGCCGAGATCAGCACACGCTTGGCCCCGGTGGACAGATGCGCCTGCACCTTGTCCTTGGAGGTGAACAGGCCCGTGCATTCCATGATCACATCGACATGGCCCCAGGGCAGTTCGGCGGGATTGCGGATGGCGGTCACCGCGATCGGACCGCGACCCACGTCGATGGACGATCCGTCCACCGTGACCTTCGCCGGAAAGCGGCCATGCACGCTGTCATAGCGCAGCAGATGGGCGTTGGTCTCGACCGGGCCCAGATCGTTGATGGCAACGACCTCGATATCGGTGCGGCCCGATTCGATGATTGCGCGCAGGACGTTGCGACCGATCCGGCCGAAGCCGTTGATGGCGACCTTGACTGCCATGGGTATCCCTCTTGAACAGGTAATGGTTGGGGGTTGTCTAGCGTGGCGACAGGCCTGATGCAAACGCGGAAAGGCTGTCCAGCGCTAACGGGGCAGAGGCCCGTCCCGGTCGCAAAGGGCACCCCCGGGAACGGCCAGCCCCGGAACGCCTACCGCCAGAAGCTGACATATTCGATAAAGGCGGCCATCGTCTTGGCGGCCTGCAGGGGCAGTCCCCCGCCCAGCCAGATCTGGTCGATGGCGAACACCGCAAAAATCAGCAGCAGCAGGGCAATGGCGATCTGGTTGGTCATCGGCGCCTCCGGTCGGTGCTGTATCGCGCGGTGCGGCGGCGGGGGCAAGCCCGTCCGCCCCTGCCGCCGGCCCCGGACCGACCAACCGGCCCGCCCCGCAGCTTGCCGCACAGGCGCGGCGCTCTGGTCAGCGAACCCTGTCGCCCGGGGCCTCTGAACGGACAGGAGGTCAGGCGTCGTCCTGCGGCAGCTTCAGGATCAGCTGGTTGGTTTCCTCCAACCGGCGGATGGCGGCGACCACCTCGGTCATGGAATCCTCGATATCCTTGGGGCGGGGATTTCCCAAAGCCTCGCGCGCCTCGCGCAGCGTTTCGGCCATGCGTTGTGACAGGTTCGACAGGATGAAATCGGCAGCCGCCGAATCGGCCTCTTGCGGGGCGGCAAGGGCGCGCACCAGGGTCGCCTGGTCCACCTCGCGCGTCAGGCGGGGCACGTCGCGCGGTTCAAGACGGGTGGGGATATGGGCAAAGATGAAGATTGCCTTGCGCACTCCGGCGGCAAATTCCGCGTCGCGTTCGTCCAGCATGCCCAGCACATCGTCGCGCAGATCGGCGGTGGCAAAGTTCAGGATCGCCCCCATCCGGTCGGCGGCGGGAATGGCGATCGCCGGTTTCGGCTGCGTCTCTGCCGCCTGCAGCAGCACCAGCCCCACGCGTTTCAGCGCCGGAGGCGTCACGCCCGAGGTCATCGACATCGCCTGCGCCACCACCCGCGCCCGGTCGCGGGGCAGGGCCACGAACACCGCCGAGGCCGCCTCGACCGGCAGCTTGGACATCATTAGCGCGACCAGTTCCACCGATTCCGAATTGGCCAGCTTGATCAGCGCGTCATGGGGCAGGATGCACAGCCGCGGCCAGGGGTCGGCCTGACCGGTGATCGCGGCGCGCTGGCGCAGCCGGTCCGAGCTGACATCGGACAACCGCTTGCCCAGCAAGGCCAGCGTGCCGTCCAGATTTCCCGGAAAGGTGACGCCCACCGATTCCAGACGGTCGCAGAATTCGGTGATCACCGCGTCGCGGGTCTGCAGGTCGATCACCTCCATCCCGACCATTTCCTGCGCCAGCAGGGTCTGGCTGTCGCTGTCCAGCTGGTCCAGCCCGCCCATTTCCTTGTCATCCAGCAAGACGCGGACGATCACCGCCGCCTTTTGCCTTTGGCTCAGTCCGATCTGGCCGGTCATAGCTTGCCCCCGTCGCATGCGTTCAGGGGGCATCTTGCCATGGCAAATCCTAAGATCGGATTGACGCGCGCGCCCTTAAAGCGGCGTCGCGTCGAAAACCCGCGCAAAGATCGTGTCGACATGTTTGGTGTGATAGCCCAGATCGAATTTCTCTTCGATCTCGGCGGGGGACAGGGCAGCGGTCACCTCGGGGTCGGCCAACAGCTCGGTCTTGAAATCGGCGCCTTTTTCCCAGACTTTCATGGCGTTGCGCTGAACCAGACGATAGCTGTCCTCGCGCGACACACCCGCCTGCGTCAGGGCCAGCAGCACCCGCTGCGACATGACCAGACCCTTGAACTTGTTCATGTTGGCCAGCATCGTTTCGGGATAGATCACCAGCTTTTCGACCAGCCCCGCCAGACGGTGCAGCGCGAAATCCAGCGTAATCGTGGTGTCGGGCGCGATCGCGCGTTCGACCGAGGAATGGCTGATGTCGCGTTCATGCCACAGGGCGACATTCTCCATCGCGGGAACCACGGACATGCGCACCAGACGGGCAAGGCCGGTCAGGTTTTCCGACAGGACCGGGTTGCGCTTATGCGGCATGGCCGAGCTGCCCTTCTGGCCGGGGCTGAAGAATTCCTCGGCCTCCAGCACCTCGGTGCGCTGCATGTGGCGGATCTCGATGGCGATGTTTTCGATGCTGCTGGCGATCACGCCAAGCGTGGCGAAGAACATCGCATGGCGGTCGCGGGGGATGACCTGCGTGCTGATCGGTTCGGGGCGCAGGCCCAGCTTGGCGCAGACATGTTCCTCGACCGCCGGGTCGATATTGGCGAAGGTGCCGACGGCGCCGGAAATCGCGCCGGTGGCGATCTCGTCGCGGGCGCGTTCCAGACGGGCACGGCCGCGCGCCATTTCGGCGTAGAAGCGGGCGAAGGTCAGGCCCATCGTGGTCGGTTCCGCATGGATGCCATGGCTGCGACCGATGCGGACGGTGTCCTTGTGTTCGAAGGCGCGCGTCTTCAGCGCCGCCAGCACGCGGTCCATGCCCGCCAGCAGCAGATCGCTGGCGCGCACCAGCTGCACGTTCAGCGTCGTATCCAGCACATCGCTGCTGGTCATGCCCTGATGCACGAAGCGCGCCTGATCGGCACCCACATGTTCGGCCAGATGGGTCAGAAAGGCGATGACGTCATGCTTGGTCACGGCCTCGATCTCGTCGATGCGGGCGACGTCGAACTGCACGTCCTTGGCGCGCCAGAGGGCCTCGGCATTTTCGCGCGGGATCACGCCCAGATCGGCCTGCGCGTCGCAGGCATGGGCCTCGATCTCGTACCAGATGCGGAATTTCGTTTCGGGTGACCAGATGGCGACCATGTCGGGGCGGCTGTAACGCGGGATCATCGGGGGCTCCTTTGCGGTTGGCGCGGGCATAGCGGGACCGGGGGCCGGGGGCAAGTTTTCATGCATCCACGTGGCTTTGGGGCGGAACATTCCGCACGGGCGGCGGGTTTGGGTGCCAACAAGACCTGACATCCGATCGGAGAATCCCATGCGCCGTCCCCATGATGCCCAACCCCCGCTGACCGACGCCGACCGCACCAGCCAGACCCGCTTTGGCCCGCGCCCGGTCCCCGAGGGGCATAAGACCGCCGCCTCTGTTCATCGCAGGATGGATGCCGGCAAGGCTGCGCGTCGGGTTGGGCTTGAGGGAAGAGAGCCGTCGACGACCGCCAAGATCGTGGTCTGGGGCGGTGTCGCCTTGGGCATGGCGGGGATCGCTGCGGCGACCTCGCTGGCGGTGCGCGCGCTGAGCGGCGATGACCGCGCCCCCGAACGGCCCCATCATTCCCCCTATCGCGATGGCCCGCGCCCCGTTGCGCCGCGCTTTGCCGATCTGGACGAGGAAGAGCGCGAGGCCGTGCGTCGCCGCGTCCGCGCGCAGGCCCGCGACGACAGCCGCTATGCAGCGCAGGTGCGCGCCAAGGCCGGTCGCGGCCGGGGCGGCAACATCGCCAAGGATCTGACCCGCACCGCGACCGATCTGTCGCAGGGGCTGAACGGCGTCGCCCAATCGCTGGTCGGCGCGTTTCAGTCGTTCCGCGGCGTCTCGCATCAGGCGACCAGCATCGTGGGCGATTTCGTCGCCGCTGCCGACCAGCTGCGCGCAATCCTGAACGGCGCACCCGGTCCGCAGCCGGGGTCGCGCACGACGGATCCCGCGCGCCCGATGCGCGACGATGACCGCACCCGGCCCTGATATCGGGCCTGATCCTTGACCGACCATGAAAGGCCGGGAATGCAGCAGAAAACCGGCGTCCTCGGGGCGCTTCTCGATCCCTTGGACGACCAGACGCGACAGAGGTTCGGGCTGAGCGCGCCTGATGGCGGTGCGACCGATGCCGGTCCTGCGGGTCCGGTGCCCGGCCTGCGCGACATGCATCGCCGTGACTGGCTGACGGTCGGCAAGGCGCTGATGACGCAGATCGGCGATGATCGGGTCACGTCGGTCGCGGGGGGGATCACGTTCTTTGGTCTTCTGTCGCTGTTTCCGGCGATCACGGCCTTTGTGTCGCTGTACGGGCTGATGGCCGATCCGATGACCATCCAGTCGCATCTGCAGATGCTGCAGGCCCTGCTTCCCGACAGTGCGTTCGAGATCATCGCGACGCAGGTCACCTCGATCGCCTCGGCCCCCACCGGGGCCTTGTCGTTGGCAGGGGTCATGGCGTTGCTGATGGCCTTCTGGTCGGCCAATGGCGGGATGAAGGCGCTGCTATCGGCCCTGAACGTCGCCTTTTTCCAGCGCGAGACGCGCAGTTTCGTCCGCCTGAATATCGTGGCGATGTGCTTTACCTTGGGCGGTCTGATTCTGATTGCGCTGATGCTGGTGGTGATCGCCGTCATTCCCGCATTGCTGCGGATGCTGCCGATGGGTTGGGGTGGCGAGACCCTGGTCAGCGTCATCCGCTGGCCGATCATGCTGGCGGTGCTGATCGCGGCGCTGGCGGCGGTCTATCGGTGGGGACCGGCGGCGCCCAAGTCGCGCTGGCGCTGGATCTCGCCGGGCGCGGTCGTGGCGGCGCTGCTGCTGGTGACGATCTCGATCCTGTTCTCGTGGTATGCGGCCAGTTTCGGCAATTACAACGAGACCTACGGCTCGCTCGGGGCCGTCATCGCGCTGATGACATGGCTGTGGCTGAACGCAACCATCGTGCTGATCGGCGCCGAGATCAATTCCGAGCTTGAGCGCCATCTTAAGCATATGGCAGGATTGCCCGACCAGCGTCCGCAACGGAAAGAGCCGAAATCCTGATGGCCGTCTCGCCCTATCTGCCCCTCGGGATTGCGATCGCGCTGGAGGTGCTGGGCACCACGCTGTTGCAGCGATCGGAACAGTTCACCAGACTGGCCCCGACGGTGGGGATGGCGGTTTGCTATCTGGCCAGTTTTTATCTGCTGTCGGTCAGCCTCAAGGTGCTGCCCCTGGGCGTCGCCTATGCGATCTGGAGCGCTTGCGGCGTCGCGCTGGTCGCGATGATCGGACTGGTCGTCTTTGGCCAGCGGCTGGATCTGCCCGCCGTGCTGGGGTTGGGGCTGATCGTCACCGGCGTGGTGGTGATCAACGTCTTTTCACGCACCGTCGGACATTGAGGCGCGGGGTTTACCGTTCAGTCAGCTTCAGTTCGATCCGGCGGTTCAGGGCGCGGCCGTCGGACGTGTCCTCGGGCGCGATGGGGCGGGTATCGGCAAAGCCGGTAGGCGCCAGCCGGTTGTCCGGAAAGCCCAGATCGTCGATCAGATAGCGCACGACGGCCAGCGCGCGGCCTTGGCTCAGTTCCCAGTTGTCGGCATAGCGCCCTGCGCCCGACAAGGGCAGCCCGTCGGTATGGCCGTCCACGCGGATGATCCAGTCGATCTCGGGCGGGATCTCGTCCGAGATGTCAGTGAGCAGCTGCGCCAGCGATGCGATCTGGGTTCGCCCGGCATCGGACAGGGTCGCCTCGCCCTGCGCGAACAGCACTTCGGACTGAAACACAAAGCGGTCGCCCACCACCTGCACGCCCTCGCGCCCCGACAGGATCTGCGACAGCCTTCCGAAGAATTCCGACCGATAGCGGGTCAGATCCTGTGCCTCGGCCTCGGCGCGCAGCCGGGCCTCTTCCTCCAGCGCAAGGCGGGCGCGGGTTTCCTCGGCGGTCCGGACCAGCGCGGCGTTCAGTTGCTGACCAAGGTCCGAGACGCGCAGTTCGGCATCCTGCTGTTCCTCGCCCGCCGCATCCAGCAGGGCCTGCAGCGATCCCAGCTGCGCGCGCAGCTGCGCCACCTGTTCGTTCAGCAGCGCGACCCGGCGCTGCCCGTCATCGGCCAGACCGTCCTGTTCGGCCAGTTGAGCCTGCGCGGCGGCCAGCAGCGCGGCATTGCGTTCGGCCTCGGTCAGTTGGGTGTCCGCCTCGGCCACGGCCTGATCGCGGGCGGCATTGGCGGCGGCCAGCAGGGTCAGGGTTTCCTCGGCCTCGCGGCGGCGTTCTTCCAGCGCCAGGGTCATGGCGGTCAGTTCGGCGTCCGCGCTTTGCAGGCGCTCGCGCAGCAGGCGGGCGGCCTCGGCTTCGGCCAGACGGGTTTCCTCGGCCTCGGTCAGGCGGGCGGTGGTTGAGTCGAGGCGGCTTTGGGCCTGCGCCAGCGCGGTGTCCTGCTGATCGACGCGGGCGCGCAGATCGGCGGCCAGCGCCTCCAGTGCGTCGCGGCGGGCGGCAGCCAGACGCGCGGCCTCGGCCACCGCGTCGGTTTCCGCGCGGGCCGAGGCGATGGCCAGTTCGGCCGCCGATGCGCGGGTTTCGGCCTGATCCAGCCGGGTTTCCAGTGCCGCGACTTGTGACTGCCCCTGCGCACGCTCGGCCAGCAGGGCCGCGACCTCGGCCTCGAAATCGGTCAGGCGGGTGCGGGCGGCGTCCAGTTCGGTCTCGCCCTGCGCCAGCTGGCTGGTCAGGCGGGCGATGCGGGCAGCGCGGTCGCGGGCCTCGGCCTCGGCCCGGGCGGCGCGTTCGGCCTCGGTCTCAAGATCGCGGGCCAGTGCGGTTTCGCGGGTCTCCGAGGCGTCCAGTGCCTGACCCAGGGCCGCCACCTGACGGCCCAGCCCCTCCAGCTGCTGCTGCTGGCGCGAGATGATCTGATCCTGCCCGGTGATCGTGCCGTCCTGCGTGGTGATCTGTTCGCGCAGCACCGATTGCACGACGGTAAAGATCGTCAGCACGAACATCAGCACCATCAGCAGGGCCGTCATCGCATCGACGAAGCCCGGCCAGATGGTCGATGAAAAACGCTGCTGGGACGACCGGGACAGGCGCATCTGCCTTACGCCCCGTGACGCGGATCGGCGACCGGATCGCCAAACCGCGCCGCCCGCACCGCGCGGGTCAGCACCAGAATGTCAGAGCGCAGTTCAGCATGCATCTGGTCGCGCCCCTCGGTCAGATCGGCCGACAGGCGCTGCAACGCCGTCTCCAGCCGCGACAGATCGGGCGGCGGGGCAGGGGCCACGGGGGCAGTATGGGCCTGCCCGTCGGCCAGACGGTTCAGGGCGCGGGTCAGTTGATCGGACTGGCCGCTGGCGGCGTCGCGTTCGGCCTGCGCCTCGTTGACCAGCGCGTCGATGGCCTGCGCCATGACGACCACGCGTTCGTCGGCCATCAACGCGGCCTCGTCGCGCATGGCATCGCGTTCGATGTGATAGGCCTGCAGGCGTTCCATCTGTCCGGCCATCTGTTCCAGAAACCCCGCCAGCGCCGCCTGATCGACCCCGTCCCCCTCGCCCGAGGCGATGCTGAGCCGGGTAAAGCCCGACATCCACTCCTCCAACTCGCGATAGAAACGGTTCTGACCATGGGTCACGAACAGCTCCAGCAGGCCCACGACCAGCGACCCCGCCAGCCCCAGCAGCGATGATGAGAACGCCGTGGCCATGCCGCCCAGCTGCGATTCCAGCCCGGTCATCAGCTTGTCAAAGACATCCAGTCCCGTCTCGCCATCCTGCGGGGCCAGCGCGCGGATTGTGTCGACGACCGCCGGAATGGTCGTGGCCAACCCATAGAACGTGCCCAGAAGGCCCAGAAAGATCAACAGGTTCGCCAGATAGCGGGTGACATCGCGCGCCTCGTCGATGCGGGCCGCCACCGAATCAAGGATCGAGCTGGCCGAGCTGGCGCTGATCGCCCCCCCGGCAGGCCCGCGCGATCCCAGAAGCGCCGCCAGAGGCGCCAGCAGGCGCGGGGCCGCGTCATCCGAACCGGGGGTCTTGTCGGCTTTGCTGCGCCGGGCGGCAAAACGCTCGATCCAGCTGACCGAACCGGTCAGCTGCGCCACCTGCCAGAAACAGGCCAGCACACCCAGGGCAAAGACGCCCAGAATCAGCCCGTTCAGCCAGCGGTTCGCGTCAAAGATCGACAGGATGCGGCCATAGGCGAACCAGCCGCCCGCCAGCACCAGCCCCAGCACCGTCAGCATCAAAAGGATCTGCCGCACCGGCTGAGAGAAACGCGGCGGGCTGCCCGCCCCGGTCAGCGCCTGATCGCGGGTGGCCGAGATGCGCCGGTTGGTCAGTGTCTGCCGCGAGGGTCGCTGCGGGTCGCCATTGGTCGGATCGCTCACCGGTAAATCCCCGTCCCGTCGATGCTTTTGCCCGACTGTAGGGCGGCCCGCCCCGGTTGCCAAGCATTCCGGGTGCGGCGCTCAGCCCGGCGGCGGCAGCAGCGCCCTGACAGCCTGCGACAGGGCATCCAGATGATCGTCGGCCATGCCGATCTGCGCCAGATGAGCGGCGGTGTTGAACAGATAATCGGCATTCGGCCCGCGCCCGCCATGGGCGCGGGCGATGATGCGGGCCTGTTCATCGGCGGGCAACCCGCCCGCATATTGCCAGTGATCGCGCCGCATCACATAGGCCAGCGCCTGCACCCGGCGCCCGTCATCCAGCGCCAGCGGCAGGATCGCCTCGCGATAGGCATCGGTCACCAGTTCGCGTGCGCGCAGATCGGCCAGCACGCGGTCATGATCGGCGGGTGCGATGCGCAGGGCCAGCCCCTGACACAGGGCGCCGTCCTGCGGGTCCAGCCCCAGCACCAGCCCGGGCAGCGCCTCGGTCCCGCGATGCTGGATCGATTTCAGGCAAAAGCTGCGGGCATAGCCCGACAGCCGCGCGGGCACCGTCTCGGCCGGGGAAAACCCCGGATCCCAGATCAGCGAACCATAGCCGAAGACCCAATCGATGCGTTCCATTGTCCGTTCCGTCGCCTGTCCGGACAGGCTATGACATGCGCGACGCGGACAAAAGGGCCAGCCATGCGCAGAACGGTGATCGGAACGGGGCTTGTGCTGGCGCTGCTGGCAGGGGGCTGGCTGGGCGCGGAAAGCATGGCCAGCCGGCAGGTGGCGGCGCTGTTCGACGCTGACCCGGCCCTGCAGGCGGCGGCTGTCCGGCCGCTGCGCGATCCGCGCGCCCTGGGCATCACCGTAACCGAGCCGCAATTCCGCGACCCGGCGATCAGCCTCAGCCTGCCCTGGGCGCGGCTGTCGCTGTCGCCGCTGTCGCCCCTGACCGCCCGGCTGGACCTGCCCGAACAGGGTCAGCTGAGCGCCGGGGGCCAGATCATGGATCTGGGGCTGAGCGACCCGCAGGCCAGCCTGTCGCTGGCGCCGCTGAGCAATATGGCCCCCGACCGGCTGGATCTGTCGCTTGGCGCCATGACGCTGGACGGCGCGCCGCTGGCCGGTGGATTGACGGTGCAGGGGCGGCTGGTCGATCTGGCCCCCGACGCCCCCGCCACCGCCCGCGCCGCCTATGATCTGACGCTGTCGCTGCGTGATCTCAGCACGGATGGTCTGGTGCGGCTTGGCCTTGATCCCGGCCCGATGCCGGGGCCTGTCAGTGCCAGCGGGCCGCTGCGGATCTGGCTGGATGACGCGCCCTCGGTCACCGGCGGGGCCGCGCCGCGCCTGACCGGCTGGCAGACCGAGGGTCTGTCGCTGCAGGCAGGCGATATCGGCCTGCGCCTTGTGGGCCGCTTGTCGCGCGACGATCAGGGCCGCGCCGAGGGGCAGCTGGCGCTTTATTCCACTGACGCGGATGCGATGATCGCGATGGCGGCGGGGCTGGGGCTGATCCCGGGACAGGCACAGATGCTGCTGCGCGCGGGGCTGTCGCAGCTGTCGCGGGCGCCGATGGATCAGGGCCTGCCCGGCCCGGTCTTTCCCGACCCTGCGGAGGGCGAATTGCGCCTGCCCATCACCATGCGCGACGGCCAGCTCAGCCTTGGCGGCGTCAGCATCGGCGCAGCGCCGCTGCTTTAACGGTCACCCGGCGGGGGACGGTCATTCGGGAGGGCGGGCGCCGGGGCTGCGCCCGAAATCGGGGGCCTCGGTATCCTGACCGGCCTCGATGATGCCCCGGCGGATGGCGCGGGTGCGGGTGAAGTAATCATGCAGTTGCTGCCCATCGCCCATGCGGATCGCGCGCTGCAGCACGAACAGCTCTTCGGTGAAGCGGCCAAGGATATCCAGGGTCGCCTCGCGATTGTGCAAAAACACGTCGCGCCACATGGTCGGGTCGCTGGCCGCGATCCGGGTGAAATCGCGAAAGCCTGCGGCGGAATACTGGATCACCTCTTCATCCGTGACCCTGCGCAGGTGATCGGCCACCCCCACCATCGTATAGGCGATCAGGTGGGGTGCATGGCTGGTCACGGCCAGAACCAGATCGTGATGCGCGGCCTCCATCCGGTCGGTCTTGGCGCCCATCGCGGTGATCAGCCGGTCCAGCCGCGCCACGGCATCGGCATCGGCATCGGGCAGCGGCGTCAGCAGCCACCAGCGGTTGCGGAACAGACTGGCAAAGCCCGACCGGGGGCCGGAATGTTCGGTCCCCGCCAGCGGATGACCGGGGATGAAATGCACGCCCGGCGGGACATGAGGCGCGACGGCGGCGATGACCGATTGCTTGACCGATCCGACATCGGTGATCGTGGCGCCCGGCGCCAGATGCGGCGCGATCTGGGCCATGACATCGCCCATCGCGCCCACGGGGACGGCCAGCACGACCAGATCGGCGCCCGCCACAGCCTCGGCCGCGCTGTCGAAGACCTGATCGCACAGCCCGATCTGGCGCGCGGTGTCGCGGGTCTCGGGGCTGCGGGCAAAGCCGGTGATGTGGCCTGCAAGCCCGCCCTCGCGCATGGCATGGGCCATCGAGCCCGCGATCAGCCCCAGCCCAATCAGCGCCACCTTGTCATAGATCACGCTCACCTTGCGTCCCCCGACGCCATGAAGCTGCCCAGACAATCCAGCACCCGGGTCACGCCCGCCTCGTCGCCCACGGTGATGCGCAAGGCTGCGGGCAGGCCATAGCCGCCGACGCGCCGCACCAGAATGCCGTCCGCCCGCAGCGCCGCGTCGGCGGCGGCGGCGATATCAGGGCTGTCGAACCGTGCCAGCACGAAATTGGCGAAACTCTCGTCGCAGCCGATCCCCATCTGGATCAGCGATTGCCGCATCCGGTCACGCATCCGGGCGTTCAGATCCGTGCAGCGGGCGGTAAAGGCGGTGTCGCGGATCGCGGCCTCGGCGGCGGCCATCTGCGCGTTGGACAGATTGAAGGGCTGGCGGATGCGGTTCAGCACGTCGATCACCTCGCGCGCGGCATAGCCCCAACCGATGCGCAGGCCCCCCAGACCGTGGATCTTGGAGAAAGTCCGCGTCATGATGACATTGGGATGCCGGTCGACCAGTCCCGCGCCGCCGTCGAAGCCGTCGGCAAATTCGGTATAGGCCCCGTCATGGACGAACAGCACCTGTGGCGGCAGCCCGTCCACCAGCCGCTGCAAGTCGTCCGCGCCCAGCATGGTGCCGGTCGGATTGGCCGGATTGGCGACAAAGACGACGCGGGTCCGGTCCGTCACGGCGGCCAGAATGGCATCGACATCGACCCGACGCTCGGCCTCGGGCACGGTGACCGGCACCGCACCGACCATCCGCGCCAGAATCGGATACATGGAAAAGCCGTGCTCTGTGGTGATCACCTCGTCCCCCGGCCCGGCAAAGGCCTGCACGACGAATTGCAGCACCTCGTCCGACCCCACGCCGCAGATGATCCGGTCCGGGTCCAGCCCGCAGATCTCGCCGATGGCCGCCCGCAGGCCCGCATGATCGGTCGCCGGATAGCGGTGCAGATCCCCCGCCGCCGCCCGGAACGCCGCCTGCGCCGCCGGGCTGGACCCAAGCGGGTTCTCGTTCGAGGACAGCTTCAGCACCTCGGCATGTCCCTCCAGCCGGCTCTCGCCGCTGACATAGAGCGCGATCTCCATGATGCCGGGCTGCACGGGTGTCTGGGTCATGACGGGCCTCCTTGATACCGCCCCCGTCTAATCCCCCCCAGCCCTCAAGGCCAGCCCCAAGAAAACCCCTAAGCCTGCGACATTCTTCTTCACGAAAATATCCTCGGGGGGTCGCCGGTTGGTGCGCCACTGGTCCGAGGACCAGCCGGCGACGGGGGCGAAGCGCCCCCGGCCATCGCGGGACGCAAAAAGGCCGCATCCGAAGATGCGGCCCCCTGTCTCGCAGTCGCGATGAAATCAGTTCTTGGCGTAGAATTCGACGACCAGGTTCGGTTCCATCTGCACTGCATAGGGAATGTCGCCCAGGGACGGCGTGCGCACAAAGGTTGCGGTCATCTTGTTGTGGTCGACTTCCATATAGTCGGGCACATCACGCTCGGTCAGCGACACGGCTTCCAGCACGATGGCCAGCTGGCGCGAGCGTTCGCGGATCGAGATGACATCGCCTTCCTTGACACGGTAGGACGCGATGTTCACGCGCTGACCGTTGACCTGGATATGGCCGTGGTTGACGAACTGGCGGGCGGCCCAGATGGTCGCGACGAACTTGGCGCGATAGATGACCGCGTCCAGACGACGCTCCAGCAGGCCGACCAGGTTCTCACCGGTATCGCCCTTGATCCGCTCGGCTTCCGCATAGATGCGGCGGAATTGCTTTTCGGTCAGATCGCCGTAATGGCCCTTGAGCTTCTGCTTGGCGCGCAGCTGGGTGCCGAAATCGGACAGCTTGTTCTTGCGGCGCTGGCCGTGCTGGCCGGGGCCGTATTCGCGGCGGTTGACCGGCGATTTGGCGCGGCCCCAGATGTTCTCGCCCATGCGGCGGTCGAGTTTGTACTTGGCAGACGTGCGTTTGGTCACGGCTGTTCTCCTTCAGGTCGTTGCGAAGGGCGTTGTCCTCTGGCCGGAGCCTGACAGGGTTCCCCTTGCGGGGTCCACCAACACCAATGAAGCGGCCACCTACAGGCCGGGGGCGTCCGCTGTCAAGGCCAATCCCCCGCATCAAGTCGCCCGTCCGGCTGGAAGAAATGCGACAGGGGCAGGCCTGCCGCGCCCAGGATCCGCGCCCGGCGGCCAAGCGAGCCTTCGATGACGACCGGACGGTCGATGCCTGCAGCGGGCATCGCGGCCAGCGCCTCGCGCGTGGCATGGGCCAGTCTTGCGCGGGTGGGGCCGGGCACGGCGCCATCGATCACCACCATCGGCAGATCGACCAGCGCCGCCGCCGACAGCGCGACAAAGGCCATGGCGCGGCCCGCCTCCTCGACCCAGTCCGCCTCGATGGCGGGCGAGACGGTCCAGCCCGCATCGTCGGGGGGAAGGGGATGGCCGATCCGCCGTTCCAGCGCCGAGACCGAGGCGCGGTCCAGCAGTTGCCCGCCCGCCGCACCGCTGCCCGGAATGGGCATCGAGCCAAGGGCGCCCGCGTTGCGGGTCGGTCCATGACGCAGCGCCCCGTCCAGCACGATGCCGCCGCCCGCGAAATGGGCCACATAGATATGGATGAAATCGCGGGGCAGGGCGGTGGTGCCAAAGATCAGCTCGGCCCCGCAGGCGGTCGTGGCGTCATTGTCCAGAAAGACCGGAAAGGGCAAATCGCGCGCCAGTTCCAGCCGCAGGTCGAAATCCAGCCAGTCGCGCATCTGCCGCCCCCAGTCCCACAGGCGATAGGGCGCGGCGATGCCCAGCCCGGTGATGCGCGCCTGCTGGGCCGCGCTCAGCGAAGTGGTCAGCGCCTCCAGCCCCTGTTGGGCAAAGGCCAGAATGCGGGCGGGGTCGGGATGGCTGTGCACCTCCTGGCGGTGCATGCGGACCTGTCCGGTGAAATCGACCAGCGCCAGTTCGGCCAGCCGCCGCCCGATCTTAAGCCCCAGAAAATACGCGCCGTCCGGCGCCAGAGCCAGCGGGACCGAGGGCTGGCCGACCTTGCCGCGCACCGCCTCGTTCGCATCCAGATAGCCCTGCGCCATCAGCTTGCGCGTCAGGTTGGTGACCGCCTGCGCCGACAGCCCGATTCGTTGCGCCAGCACCGCACGCGGCATCGGCCCGCCCCGGCGGATCAGCGACAGGATCGTGCGTTCGTTCCGGCTGAGCATGCCGGGCGGGGTGAATTCACCCCCCTCGCTTCGGTGGTCTGGCATCGAGATTGTCCTCCCTGAGGGCCATTAATCAATACAGTTGACTTATTGACAAGTCCCTTTATGTGGTGCTTTGTGAATGAGAGGCGGACGAGGAACCGCCGAGCTGGAGGAGATTTGTAAAGTGACCATCAAGATTGTGTTGCGTGCGTCCGTCGCGCTGACTGCCCTTGCCCTGTCGGCAGGCGCCCCGCAGGCGCAGGAGGCCACCAAGGCCTGCCTGATCACCAAGACCGACATCAACCCCTTCTTCGTGAAAATGAAGGAAGGCGCGACCGCCAAGGCGGGCGAGCTGGGGGTCGAGCTGATGACCTTTGCGGGCAAGATCGATGGCGATCACGAGACCCAGCAGCAGGCCGTCGAAAGCTGCATCGCGGCGGGCGTCAAGGGCATCATGATCACCGCATCCGACACCAAGGCGATCACCGATGTTCTGGGGCAGGCGCGCGATGCCGGCATTCTGGTCATCGCGCTGGACACGCCGCTGGACCCGATCGACGCCGCCGACGCGACCTTTGCCACCGACAACCGCGAGGCCGGTCGCCTGATCGGCGCATGGGCCGCCGGTCAGATGGGCGAGGCCGCAGCGGATGCCAAGATCGCGATGCTGGATCTGTCGGCCAGTTCGCCCTCGGTCGATGTGCTGCGCAATCAGGGCTTCATGGAGGGCTTTGGCATCGACGTGGCCGATGAGAACGTCATCGGCGACGAGGACGATGCCCGCATCGTCGGCCACGAGGTCACCTCGGGCAACGAAGAGGGCGGTCGTCAGGCCATGGAGGCGCTGCTGCAGATCGATCCGGGCATCAATCTGGTCTATACGATCAACGAACCCGCCGCTGCAGGCGCCTATGAGGCGCTGAAATCCTTTGGCATGGAAGAGAACGCCCTGATCGTGTCGATCGATGGCGGCTGTCCCGGCGTGCAGAACGTGGCCGAGGGCGTGATCGGTGCCACCGCCCAGCAATATCCGCTGCTGATGGCGTCCATGGGGATCGAGGCGATTGCCGCCTTTGCCGCCGACGGCACCATGCCCGAGGTGACCGAGGGTCTGGATTTCACGAATACCGGCGTCAATCTGGTCACCGATCAGGCGGTCGAGGGCGTCAGCTCGATCAGCGTGGCCGACGGTCAGGCCCAGTGCTGGGGCTGAACCGGGGCTGATCGCCACCGGCTGCCGCATCGACGATGCGGCAGGGCTGAGAACCGGCGATGGCGGGCGTTCCCCCGCCGTCGCCCTTTCCCGACATCCACACGGAGATCCCGATGTCCGATACCCCCGATCCCGTGGTCGAACGCAATCCGGGCGACGCCGTCGCACGGTTCGACCACCGCCAGCGCAGCGCGCTGGACCGGTTGCAGCATTTCCTGCACCAGTATCCCACCATGGTTCCGGTCATCGTGCTGGTTCTGTCCCTGATCGCTTTCGGGCTGATCTCTCCGAATTTCTTCTCGGCCTTCAACCTGTCGCTGGTGCTGCAGCAGGTCGCGGTCGTGGGCACGCTGGCGGCGGCGCAGTCGCTGGTCATCCTGACCGCGGGCATTGATCTGTCGGTCGGCGCGGTCATGGTGCTGATTTCGGTCATCATGGGCCAGCTGGCGGTGAATTTCGGCATTCCCGTGCCCATCGCCATTCTTGTGGGTCTGGCCTGCGGGGCCGCCACCGGGGCGCTGAACGGCTGGCTGGTCACCCGGCTGAAGCTGCCGCCCTTCATCACCACGCTTGGCACCTGGAACGTGTTTCTGGCGCTGAACTATTACCTGTCGGGCCGGGAGACGATCCGAAGCCAGACGCTGGATACCGATGCGCCGCTGCTGAAATTCTTTGGCACCCGGTTCGAGTTCGGCGGCGCTGTGCTGACCTATGGCGTCATCCTGATGGTCGTGGTGTTCGCGGTTCTGTATTATGCGCTCTACAAGACCGCATGGGGCCGCAGGGTCTATGCCGTGGGCGACGATCCGGAATCGGCGGCACTGGCGGGGATCCAGACGAAACGCGTTCTGATGTCGGTCTATATGGTGGCGGGCGTGATCTGTGCGCTGGCGGCCTGGTCGTCCATCGGGCGGGTGGGATCGATCAGCCCGACCTCGTTCTTCGAGGCGAACCTAGAATCCATCACCGCCGTGGTGATCGGCGGGATCTCTCTCTTCGGCGGGCGCGGGTCCATTCTGGGGCCGCTGATCGGGGCGCTGATCGTCGGCGTCTTCAATTCCGGCCTGCGGCTGGCAGGGGTGGACGTGCTGTGGCAGCTGTTCGCAACCGGCTGGCTGATCATCTTTGCCGTGGCCATCGACCAATGGATCAGAAAGGTGTCGTCATGACCGAGCCGCTGCTTTCCGCCCGCAATCTGGTCAAGCGCTATGGCCGTGTGACCGCCATGGATCATGCCGATTTCGACCTGTATCCCGGCGAGATTCTGGCCGTCATCGGTGACAATGGCGCGGGCAAATCCAGCCTCATCAAGGCGATTTCCGGCGCGGTCAAACCCGATGAGGGCGAGATCCGGCTGGACGGCAAACCCGTCAGCTTTGCCAGCACGCTGGATGCGCGCAAGATGGGGATCGAGACCGTCTATCAGACGCTGGCCTTGTCCCCCGCCTTGTCCATTTCCGACAACATGTTCATGGGCCGCGAACTGAAGAAGCCCGGCTTCATGGGCAAGTGGCTGGGCATGCTGGACAAGCCCGCGATGGACGATTTTGCCCGCGCCAAGCTGACCGAACTGGGACTGATGACGATCCAGAACATCAACCAGCCGGTCGAGACCCTGTCGGGCGGCCAGCGCCAAGGCGTGGCCGTCGCCCGCGCCGCAGCCTTTGGCAGCCGGGTGATCATTCTGGACGAACCGACCGCCGCTTTGGGCGTCAAGGAAAGCCGCCGGGTGCTGGATCTGATCCAGGACGTGCGCTCGCGCGGCATTCCGATCGTGCTGATCAGCCACAACATGCCGCATGTCTTCGAGGTGGCCGACCGCATCCACATTCACCGGCTTGGCAAGCGGCTGTGCGTGATCGACCCCAAGGAGCATTCGATGTCGGATGCGGTGTCCTACATGACCGGCGCGCGGCTGCCCGAGGGGGTTGCGGCCTGACTTGCGTCCCGCGGATGCCGGGGGGCTTCGCGCCCCGTCGCCGGCTGGTCCTCGGACCAGTGGCGCACCAACCGGCGCCCCCCCGCGGGATATTTTTTTGAAGAAGAAATGGGGGGGCGGGGTCGTTTTGGGGGCCCGCCTGTTCAGTCGTCTAGGCGGCGCATCAGGGCCCATGCGAGGGCGGAGCAGATGAGCGTCGCGGTGATCGCGGGGATGGCGGTGCCGTTATAGAGCAGGCCCACGGGGGCGGCGATCAGGACGGCGGCCAGCGTCGAGATGGCGGCGATGATCGAGGCGGCCATGCCGGCAATATGGCCCATGCGCTGCAGGGCGAGGGCGTTGAGATTGCCGAAGGTCACGCCCGCCATGAAGAACACGCTGGTCGCCCAGAAGAAGAAGGCCGGGAACCGCAGCGCCTGCGGCAGGATATCCGTCAGAAGCGCCGTCAGCACGACACCCGAGACGATCGTCTGCATGACATAGGCCCATTTGGCGATGCGCCGCATGCCGAAGCGGATCACGAAGGTGGCGTTCAGGATCGTGCCCGAGCCGGACAGAAGCGCCATGGCCGCGAACCAGAGGTGGAAATTCTCGCCCTTGCCATAGGTTTCGCCGAACAGCTGCTGGGCCGAGGAGAGAAGGCCGAACATCTGTCCGAAGCCAAGCGTCAGGATCAGCGTGGCCAGCATGACCTGACGGTCCGACAGCACCTCGCGCGCGGCGGCATAGAGGGTGGGGATCCGCAGCGGGCGGCGGGCGGCGGGGGGCAGGGTTTCCTCTTGCCGCATGTTCAGCCAGAGGGCGCCGACCACGGCAAAGGCGATGAAGGCCAGAAACACGCCCTGCCAGCCGGAAATCGCGATGATCCCCGCGCCAAGCGTCGGCGCCACGGCCGGGATCATGATGAAGATCATCATCACGAAGCTGGTGATCCGGGCCATCTCGCGCCCCTCATAGAGGTCGCGGACCAGCGCCAGGCCGACGATGCGGGGGCCTGCCGCGCCCAGACCCTGCACGAAGCGGGCGATCAGCAGGAATTCCAGCGAGTCCGCATAAAGCGCCGCGATCGTGGCGGCGATATAGATGCCAAAGCCGATTGTGATCGTCCGCTTGCGTCCGATCGCATCCGAGATCGGGCCCGCGAACAGCGTTCCCAGCCCCATGCCCGCCACGAAGGCGGTCAGGATCAGCTGGGCGCGGTTGACATTGTCGGGCGTCAGCTCGGCCGCGATATCGGGCAGGGCGGGCAGCATCGCATCGATCGAAAAGGCGATCGTCGCGAAAAGGAACGCCAACATGGCGATGAATTCGGGCAAGGGCAGGCGGCGCGGGGGCGCGGCCTGAGCAAGGGAGCTGTCGGTCATGGGGATCGCCTGTCGGTTCTGGTTCTGAAATAGGCCAGAATTGCACAGTCTGCAAGTCCCGCTAGGGGGAGGCTGTCATGATCTCGTCGATGACCTGCTGCCACAGCCTGGCGGGCTGGGCGCCGCTGACGGCATGGGCATCGGCCACGATGAAGGTGGGGACCGAGGTGATGCCGCGCTGACGGGCGTGATCCTCGCGCCGGGCGACCTCGTCGCGATCGGCGTCGCTGGCCAGCAGGCGGGCGGTCAGGTCCGGGTCCATGCCCGCATCGGCTGCGATGGCGGTCAGGACGGTGGGGTCGCCGATATCGCGCGCCTGATGCCAATGCGCGTCCAGAAGGCCGGACATGACGCGGTCCTGCGCGCCCTCGAGCCCGGCCCAATGCATCAGGCGATGCGCGTCGCTGGTGTCGGGTTCGCGGGGCGACGGGTTCAGCACCAGCCCAAGTGCCGCAGCACGCTCGGCCATGGCGCGCATGGCGGGTTCGGCACCCTCGCCCAGCTTGGCGCGCAGATGGGCGATGCGGTCCATGCCCTGCGGGGCCATGTCGGGGTTCAGGCGGAACGGATGCCAGGTCAGCACGAAGGGATGGCCGGGGCGGCTGTCCAGCGCGCGGTCCAGTTCGGTCTTGCCGATCAGGCACCACGGGCAGACGGGGTCGGCAAAGATGTCCAGACGGGTCACGGGCGGTCCTTGAACTGGTTGCGGGGCCCTGTCTAGCGGGCGGGGGCCGGACGCGCCAGAGCTGTGGCGTGCAGTCTGGGCGCGCGGTCCGTCAGAGAAAAGCGGCCTGTCACAAAAAAACGGCCCGCGCGAACGGGCCGTCGCATCCCCGGATCGGTTCGATCAGAGCGGGCGCAGGTCGCTGGCCGAGGCCCGTCCGTCGCGGCCCGATTGCAGTTCATAGCCGACTTTTTGATTGTCCTGCAGGCCGGTCAGGCCCGCGCGTTCCACGGCGGAGATATGCACGAACACATCCTTGCCGCCGTCATCGGGTGCGATGAACCCATAGCCCTTGGTGGAATTGAACCATTTCACCGTACCGGTCGCCATAACCGTTCTCTCCTTCAAGTCCTCCGGGCGCAGGATTGCGTCCGGCCGTGCAGCCCGCTTTCGGTTTTCCGGCTGCCCGTCGAGAGGGAGGCGGTAGAAAGTCTTTGCTCACAGCTACGAGAGGATGCCCGATTCGGACCAAAAGGCAAGATGGAACCGCGCGGGAAAACGCCCCCACGCGGCATGGTTGTGCAGGGGTGCTGCGGCTTATCGCAGATCGGGCGGCGTGGCCTCGTATGCCAGGTCCGCGACCACCTCGGCCAGCGTCAGGGTGCGGCTGCCTTGGGCATCCAGACGGCGCAGAGAGACGGTGCGGTCCTGCACCTCTTTCATGCCGATGGCGAGGATCGCTGGCACGCGGCCGACGCTGTGTTCACGGACCTTGTAGTTGATCTTTTCGTTGCGGGTATCGGCCTCGGCCCGCAGACCGGCGGCGCGCAGGGCGGCCACAACCTCGGCCACATAGTCATCCGCATCCGACACGATCGAGGCGACCACGACCTGACGCGGCGCCAGCCACAAGGGCAGCTTGCCCGCCGAGTTTTCGATCAGGATGCCGATGAAGCGTTCGAAGCTGCCCAGAACCGCCCGGTGCAGCATGATGGGCCGGTGCTTGGCGCCGTCGGGGCCGACATATTCGGCGTCCAGACGTTCGGGCAGATTGGGATCGACCTGCAGCGTGCCGCATTGCCAATCGCGCCCGATGGCGTCGCGCAGCACGAATTCCAGCTTGGGGCCATAGAACGCGCCCTCGCCGGGGAACAGCTCGAACTCATGGCCCGCCGCCTTGCAGGCATTGCCAAGCGCAGCCTCGACACGGTCCCAGCTTTCGTCGCTGCCGATGCGCTTTTCGGGGCGGGTGGACAGCTTGATGCGCCATTGGTCAAAGCCCAGATCGGCATAGATGCCCGACAGGAAGTCGATGAATTTCTTCGATTCCGCCTCGATCTGATCCTCGGTGCAGAAGATATGGCCGTCATCCTGCGTGAAGCCGCGTACCCGCATGATACCATGCAAGGCGCCCGAGGGTTCATAGCGGTTGCAGGATCCGAACTCGGCCATGCGCAAGGGCAGGTCGCGATAGGATTTCAGACCGTGGTTGAAGACCTGCACATGGCAGGGACAGTTCATCGGTTTCAGGGCGTTGACCGTCTTGGTCTTGGCGTGATCCTCGTCCACCTCGACGATGAACATGTTCTCCTGATAATTGTCCCAATGGCCTGATTCTTCCCACAATTTGCGGTTGACGACCTGCGGGGTGTTCACCTCGACATAGCCGTCGGCACGCTGCTTGCGGCGCATGTAATCCTGCAGCGCGACATAGATGTTCCAGCCGTTCGGATGCCAGAAGACTTGCCCCGGCGCCTCTTCCTGCATGTGGAACAGGTCCATCTCGCGGCCCAGCTTGCGGTGGTCGCGTTTCGCGGCCTCTTCCAGCATGGTCATATGGGCTTTCAGATCGTCGCGGTTGCGGAAGGCCACGCCATAGATGCGCTGCAACATCGGACGCGTCGCATCGCCCAGCCAATAGGCCCCCGCGATATGGGTCAGCTTGAAGGCATCGGCAGGCAGTTGCCCCGTCGATTGCAGATGCGGGCCCCGGCACAGATCCTGCCAATCGCCATGCCAGTACATGCGCAGATCCTGATCCGCAGGGATGCGGTCGATCAGCTCCAGCTTGAACGGCTCGCCGGCCGCCTTGTAATGGGCGATGGCGCGGTCGCGGTCCCAGACCTCGGTCCGGACGGGGTCGCGGGCGTTGATGATCTCGCGCATCTTGGCCTCGATGGCGCCCAGATCCTCGGGGGTGAAGGGATCGGCGCGGTCGAAGTCATAGAACCAGCCATAGTCGCGGACCGGGCCGATGGTGACGCGCACATCGGGCCAGATCGCCTGCACGGCGCGGGCCATGACATGGGCGAAATCATGGCGGATCAGCTCCAGCGCCTGCGCGTCATCCTTCATCGTGTGGATGGCGATGGTGCCGCTGGCAGCGATGGGCCAGGCCAGATCGATGTGCTGACCATCGAGGCTGGCGGAAATGGCGCGTTTGGCCAGGCTGGGCGCGATGCTTTGCGCGACCTCGGCCGCCGTCACGCCGGCAGGGTAGTCGCGCGCATGGCCATCGGGAAAGGTCAGGGTGATCTGGGACATCAAAGTCCTCCTCGTCGGTCTGGCGCCCACGGAACGCCCGGTTGCAAGTGATGGTCGGCGGCAGGCATGACCGCCACCGGGGCGACTGTCAAGCCGGGCGGGCTTGCCGCGCGGCGGCGGGAACGGCACTGTGGCGGGACCGGTTGCACAGCAGAGGGGGCGCGGATGACCGATTATCTGACGACGGGCACGGGGCGGCGCATCGCCTATGACCGACTGACAGGGCAGGGGCCGGGCGTGGTGTTTCTGGGTGGCTTCCGGTCCGACATGGGCGGCTCCAAGGCCGTGCATCTGCGCAGCTGGGCGCAACAGGCGGGCCGGGCCTTTCTGCGGTTCGATTATTCCGGGCATGGCGACAGCGCGGGCCGGTTCGAGGATGGCTGCATCGGCGACTGGACAGAGGATGCGCGCGCCGTGATCGAGGCGCTGACCGACGGGCCGCAATTGCTGGTGGGATCGTCGATGGGCGGCTGGATCAGCCTGCTGATGGCACGCGCCCTGCCGCAGCGGGTCGCCGGGCTGGTCACCATCGCCGCCGCCCCGGATTTCACGGAACGCGGTTTCTGGGCGGGGTTCACCGCCGATCAGCGCGCCGCGTTGGAAAAGCAGGGCCGGGTCGAGATGCCAAGCGAATACGGCGCGCCGCTGGTGCTGACGCGCCGCCTGATCGAGGATGGGCGCGATCATCTGATCATGGACCGCCCCCTGTCGTTGCGCTGTCCGGTGCGGATGTTGCAGGGCACCGCGGACGCTGACGTGCCGATGTCATGGGCGCTGGACCTGCTGGATCATGCCTCGGGCGCGGATCTGCGGCTGACCCTTGTCAAAGGGGCCGATCACCGCTTTTCCACGCCCGACTGTCTGGATCTGATCGTGCAGACGATCGAGGATCTGCCCGTCTGATCAGAAGGTCCACCTGATCAGAACGTCAGCGTGTAATGTTCGCCCATATCGGGCTTGTCGCCGGTGATCTTAGACTTGGCGATCTGATACATGAAAGACAGGCTGCCGCCGGTGGCCCAGACCTCGGCCTCGGTCAGGTCCATGCGCAGCAGCTGCACGTCGGGATCTTGCTTGCCATCCTCGAACCAGCTGGAGGCGATGGCGTTCCACAGATCGTCCAGCTTGGCGCGGTCGTCGGACAAGGACAGGGTGCCGTGGATGCGGGCATAAAGACCCTCTCCGCCATCACTGACGACGTGGATGGCGGGCTGGGCGCCCTGCATCGCAGTTTTCGCCAGATCGGTGCCCTTGGCGGTGATGAACCACAGCACCCCGGAATCGCGGTCGGCGTAATGGGACATCGGCACCAGACGGGCATGGTCAGTCGTGCCCAGCATGCCGCTGTTGGTGTCGTCGAGGCGGCTCCAGAACTGGTCGGTGTGATCGGTCATGTCGTGATCCTTTCGGGGCCGCGTCAGGCGGCGTTCGGGATCAAAACGAGGGCGCATGGGGGGCGGTTCCGCCCCCCACGCCGGCGCCGCCTTACACGGCGACGTTTTCCGAATCGATCGGATCGCTTATGCCGCAATCCGCGATCGCGCCGCCCGGCTTGCGGCGACGCTTGGGTTTGACGCTGTCGGGCAGGGCGGCATTGTCATCGATGAAATCCAGCACCATGGGCCGGATGTTCAGCCGCCAAGATTTGCCCGCAAAGATGCCGTAATGGCCCGCGCCCGGTTCCAGATGCTGGACCTTTTTCGCCGCCGGAACCCCGGTGCACAGATCCAGCGCGGCGACGCATTGCCCGGGCGCCGAGATGTCATCATTCGCGCCCTCGACCGTCATGATGGCGACTTCGGTGATCCTGCCGATATCGACGGGCCGCCCCTCGACCGTGAACCGGTTCTGGGCGATTTCGAGGTTCTTGAAGACTCGTTCGACGGTGGACAGATAGAATTCCGCTGTCATGTCCATGACCGCCAGATATTCGTCATAGAATTTGTTGTGCTTGTCAGCGTCGGATGCGGTGCCGCGCGCCTCGGCAAAGATCTGGTTGATGAAGGCCTTGGAATGCGTCTCCATGTTCATCGAGATGAAACTGGAAAGCTGCGCCAGCCCCGGATAGACCATCCGCCCCGCGCCGCGATATTTGAAGCCGACCGACTGGATCGCCAGATGTTCCAGTTCGCCCATAGTGATGCGGTTGCCGAAATCGGTGACCTCGGTCGCGGCGGCGTCGGGATCGACCGGGCCGCCGATCAGGGTCAGGGTGCGGGGCTGGGCGTTGGGATCTTCCTCGGCCAGAATGGCGGTCGCGGCCAGCGCCAGCGGGGCGGGCTGGCAGACGGCGATGACATTCACGTCAGGCCCCAGATGGCGGATGAAATCGACCAGATAGCGGGTGTAATCCTCGACGTCGAACTTGCCTTCGCTGACCGGGATGTCGCGGGCATTGTGCCAGTCGGTGACGTAGAGTTCGCAATCGTTCAGCAGCGAGGTCACGGTCGAGCGCAGCAGCGTGGCGTAATGGCCCGACATCGGCGCGACCAGCAGCACCTTGCGGGGCAGGGGTTCGCGACGGGCAACGCGGAAGTGGATCAGATCGCCAAAGGCGCGGCGCATGACCGGTTCGACATAGACCACATGGTCCTGCCCATCCTCGCCCGCGATGGGGGGCAGTTCCCAATCCGGCTTGACCACCATGCGCGAAAAGCTGCGTTCCGTGACCCGCCCCCATGCGCTGAGCAGGTGAAAGGCGGGGTTCGGCATCAGCGCGAACATCGGGTATGACCCCATCGCCTTGGCGGTGGCACCCATCCATTCGTTCGTGTTGCGAACCGCTTCCATCGCATCATAGGAGATGATGCCCTTGAGACCCTTGACCGGCATATA
Organism: Paracoccus nototheniae; assembly: GCF_004335005.1. Lineage (GTDB taxonomy): Bacteria > Pseudomonadota > Alphaproteobacteria > Rhodobacterales > Rhodobacteraceae > Paracoccus > Paracoccus nototheniae. The sequence goes on from NZ_RQRT01000006.1 coordinate 61,385, forward strand.
ACCCACCATTTGCTGCGCTGCGGCATGATCTGGGCACAGGAAGGCGGCGTTACGGGGAAAAAGCCGGTTTACGCCTTGCCTGCGCTGCGCATATCATCGACCCATTCCTAGGGGGGATTGAGGATCATGGCAAGGCAGCCGGCGGCGACCGATAAAAATGTTGCGGATTTGCGTGCGCGATCGGCAACATCCGGAAAGGGCCGGGCGGCCAGCACAGCGGCGGCTGCGGACAAGGCAGGCCCCGACAAGGCGGCGGGTGATGCACCTGCGGCGAAGGCCCGGGCATCGAAGGCTGCGGCCCGCAAGGTGGCTGGATCAAAGGCTGGGGACGCAAAGACGGCGGGTTCAAAGGCCGGGGGCACAAGGGCCGTTGCCGCCAAGGCTGGCGCTGCGAAGGCTGGCGCTGGAAAGGCTGCGGATGGGAAGGCGGGGGCCACGAAAGCCGCTTCGCCCAAGGCTCCGGCTGCGAAACCGCGCGCGGCCAAGACTGTGGCCTCTGCCCGGTCGTCGGAGGCGTCCACGACCAAGGTCTCATCGGAAACACCCAGGCCCAAGCGGGCGACCGCGGCCAAGGCACCCCGCGACGCTGGCAAGGCCGGGGCTGCGGCCATGGCCACCCCCGCGCCGGTGGCGGACAGCGCCTCGAAATCCGCGCCGTCAGCGCCCACGCAGACCGCGCTGCCCACCGCCACCCCTCTGCCCACCGCCCAGAAGCTGGCCGAGAATATCGAGCGGATCGAGGTGCTGGGCCATCGCCTGATGCAGGCTTTGTCCGAACGCGCCACTCCCAATCCGGGCGTCGAATCCCCCGGCCCGGATCTTTATATGACCGCCGCCAGCGCGATGCTGAAGACGCTGACCGAACATCCCGGCAAGGTGATCGAGACGCAGGTCGCCTTCTGGGGCGAGACGCTGGCCAATTACGTCCGCGCCCAGAAGGCGCTGGTGCAGGGCCAGTTGACCGCACCCGAGGATGACAGCCCGCCCGACAAGCGCTTTGCCAATCCGCTGTGGCAGAGCCATCCCTATTTCAACCTGATCAAGAAACAGTACCTGACCAATGCCCGCGCGCTGAAGGATGCGACCGGCGGGCTGGATCTGCCCGATGAGGTCGCGCGCCGCCGCGTCACCTGGCTGACCAATCAGATCGTCGACATGATGGCGCCGACGAATTTTCTGGCCACCAATCCCGACGCGCTGGAACGCGCGGTCCAGACCGAGGGCGAAAGTCTGGTGCTGGGGCTGGAAAATCTGGTCCGCGATGTCGAACAGAATGGCGGCGAGATGATCGTGTCCCTGGCGGACCGGCGGGCCTTTACGGTGGGCGACAATATCGGCACTGCGCCCGGCACGGTGGTCTTTCGCACGCGGCTGTTCGAACTGATCCAGTACACGCCCACGACCGACAAGGTCCACGCGCTGCCGCTGGTGATCTTTCCGCCTTGGATCAACAAATTCTACATTCTGGACCTGAAGCCGCAGAACAGCCTGATCCGCTGGCTGGTCGATCAGGGGCACACGCTGTTCGTGGTCAGCTGGAAGAACCCCGATGCCAGCTTTGCCGAGATCGGGATGGAGGATTACGTCTCGGCCTATCTCGAGGCGATGGACAAGGTGCTGGAACTGTCGGGCCAGCCCCGCCTGAATGCCGTCGGCTATTGCATCGCGGGCACCACTTTGTCGCTGACGCTGGCGCTGCTGAAACAGCGGGGCGATGCGCGGGTGAATGCCGCCACGCTGCTGACCACCCTGACCGACTTTTCGGAACAGGGGGAGTTCACAACCTTTCTGCAGGATGATTTCGTCAACGGCATCGATGCCGAGGTGCAGCGCCACGGCCTGCTGCCCGCCCGCCTGATGTCGCGCACCATGAGCTTTCTGCGCGCCAATGATCTGGTCTGGGGCCCGGCCATCCGCAGCTATATGATGGGCGAGACGCCGCCCGCCTTCGATCTGCTGTTCTGGAACGGCGATGCGACGAACCTGCCCGGACGCATGGCGATGCAATATCTGCGCGGCCTGTGCCAGAAGAACGCCTTTGCCACCGGAGGGTTCGATCTGCTGGGCCATCGGCTGCATGTGTCGGACGTGACCGTGCCTATCTGCGCGGTGGCCTGCGAATCCGATCACATCGCGCCGTGGAAGGATTGCTGGCGGGGCGTGGCCCAGATGGGCGGGTCGGACCGGACCTTCATCCTGTCCCAGTCCGGCCATGTCGCCGGGATCGTCAATCCGCCGACGCGCAAGAAATACGGCCATTACATCAGCGAGGCGGGCTTTGCGGGCGACAATGCCGTCTGGCGGGACGCGGCCCAGTTTGCCGAGGGCAGCTGGTGGCCGCATTGGGGGCGCTGGCTGGCCGAACGCGCCGGGTCGATGGTCGAGGCGCGCGACGCGGGCGAGGGGCTGGAACCTGCCCCGGGCCGCTATGTCCACGAGCGTGCGGGCTAGTCCCGCGTGACGCCCTGTCGGCATGGTTTCTGAACAGCGCGGTTAATTTTTTGCTGCGCTGCAGAAGATAAATCTTGAAATGCTGCAGTGCAGCATTCATATTGGCTGCATGGAATGGAACGCAGCGACACGTTCCCTATGTCATTCGGTCGCTGCATCTTTGAGGAGTGAAGACATGGCGAAGACCCCCGATATGACCAAGACGATGCAGGACATGATGGCCAATTTCCCCATCGACACCAGCTCGATGCAGGACGCGATGAAATCGCAGGGCGTGCTGGGCGAAAAGCTGACCCGCGTCGCGCTGAGCGCCGCCGAGCGTTCGACCGAGATCTCGGCCAACTGGGCCAAGGATTCGATCGCCCGCATGGGTGAGCTGGCCTCGGCCAAGCAGGAACCCTCGGATTACGCCAAAGCCATGAGCGATTTCGCCTCGGCCTATGCCGAACTGGCCGCCGAGCACATGGCCGCCTATGCCGAAGTTGCGAAAAAGGTCCAGATGGACACGGTCGATCTGATGCTGACCGCTGGCAAGGACATTGCCGCCGACGCGCAGAAGGTCACCGAAAAGGCGACCCGCGACACGCAGGCTGCCGTCAAGAAGGCCACCTCGGCCGCCGAAACCAAGTAATCACGACCTCTGGTCGCAGATCGGCAAAGGGCGGCCCTCGGGTCGCCCTTTCGCACATCCGCAGTTTCGGGTTTTTTCCTTTGCGTTTTGCGGGTGCAGCTTTCATCATGAGGGGAACATGCATGCAAGGACCCCATGATGGCCGCATCGACCGCGCCGCTGCTGATCAAGCGTTATGCCAGCCGCCGCCTCTATAATACCGAGACCAGCGATTACGTCACGCTGGAAGATATCGCCCGCTTCATCCGCGAGGGGCGAGAGGTCAAGATCATCGATCTGAAATCGGGCGACGACCTGACCCGCCAATATCTGCTGCAGATCATCGCCGAACATGAAAGCCGCGGCGAAAACGTGCTGCCGCTAGACGTGCTGACCGATCTGGTGCGCAGCTATGCCACCAATGCCCAATCGGTCGTGCCGCAGTTTCTGGCCGCCAGCTTCGAGATGCTGCGCGAGGGTCAGTCCAAGCTGATGGAAAACATGACCGCACTGCCCAACCCGATGGCCACCATGCCGGGTTTCGACGCGCTGCAGCGCCAGCAGCAGATGTTTCTGAAGACGATGATGGGCGGCTGGCGCGGCGGCGCCTCCGGCCCGGAACCCGAGGCTGACGCCCCCGCCGCCGATCCCGCCGACACCCGCGACATGGCCGAGATCCGCCGCCAACTGGCCGAGTTGCAAAAGCGCGTCTCAAAGCTGTGACATCCGGCTTGCACCGCCCCGCCACCCGGGCTAGACCCGCCCCACGGAGCGGTGGCCGAGTGGTCGAAGGCGCACGCCTGGAAAGTGTGTAGGCGGGGAACCGTCTCGAGGGTTCGAATCCCTCTCGCTCCGCCAAAATTCATAAGAAAACCTTTCTTTATATCCGACTTCGGTTGGATTTTCTTTTTGTTTTCGAGGGTTATGCAGGCGGCCCTGAAGGTAAGTCGAAGCGTAAGAACGTCGCCCACGCTCTCTAGAGCCCGTAAATCTCTGAAGCTGATGACTGCGTCAAGATGGTTCTCAGGTTATAAGGTGTTGATTATAAATTATATTTATGAAGGCTAAGTTGAGTTTGGATTTAAGGGCTTTCCGCACAGAAGGGTCTGCGGTCGAACCAGATCGGCCAGAAAATCTTGTGCGGATAGCGAACTCGGCTTCCTTTCGATGGCGATGTTGCGCGCACCCTTGAGTGCTCAAAAACTACCTGCTTGTGTGCTTTCAAGGATTCCTAAGGAGGTGGCTGATGGTAGAGCTACGGGGACCATGGAAGCCAAGGCTAAAGCAGGTGATCAGTCGGTCCCGAGCGACAATAACCGTTAGTCGACGCGTAGGGCGGGGACCGGACGTTCGCCATGCAATGCCGAATGGCTGGTTCGGGGGCCGACAGCGGACTGACAGCTTCTTACAGCGAGTCATTAGGAGCAGCCATCGGTCAAAACTGGGTAAGAAGCCTAAGCAACGTTGGAGATTAGGCCACTTTCTCCTTGTGGCACCAGCTCGTGAACAAAGTACGGAATGCCAGCGCTGCGGCACTTTCTACCCAGGAACTCGGCCTCGGAGCTGTCATGTGTGGACAGGATAACCTGATAGTCTAGCTGCCGCACCATCTGCCGAAGCAGGTCCATGAAGGCGCTCGCGTGGATCACGTCATTGTGCTGAAGTGGATCGTCCAGGAGTAGGCCGCGCCAGCGAGACCATCCGAACGTTGTGCTGGCCGCGAGTAGGGCGGCCACGCTCAGCGCCGAGAGCTGGCCCTCGCTGAAGTAGAGGTTAGGATTCATCTCGAGCTGCGTCACCGATCCGTCAGCCTCGCTCCGCACGATCCCGGGGCGCAGTTCGGAACGGGTCACATGATGCTCGGCGCGGTAGATGATCGATGCGTCCGCCCAGGTCATCAGCGTCCGGGCGAACCGCTGGATCGTGGCGTTGAGCGGCGCCAATACATCGTCAGCATAGGAATCTGCTCGCTGCAGGAGCTGGCCGCCAACGGTGTCAATTCGATCCCGCGCCCGTTGCGTGAACTCAAGCTCGCGCCGCGCTTCCTTAACCCGGCTTTCCAGCAGCCGGAGGACATCAATATCGGATGCGGCACTCTCGTTGCGCATGATCTCGGCAGTCCGCGTCTCGAGGCGGCGCAGTCGCTCGTCGCTCATCCACTTGCGATAGCCGGCAACAAGCTGTTGCTGCGTCGCGCGCACTTGCTCAAGCTGTGCCGAACGTTCCTTTATCCGAGCGCGTCTTTGAGACACCCGTGCTGTGTCGGGCTCCCCGCTCTGGCCGGCATCCATCCACCGCTTAACAAGCGCAGATCGAGTGTTGGCCAGACTATCGAGACGAGCGTTGGACGCAGTCTGCGCCTCGGTCTCCCGAAACTCAGCCTCACGTTGGGAGTCCCAAGCCAAGCGAGCCTCATCGGCAGCAGCACGTTCGACGGATATCCGTGAGGAGAGGTCGGAAAGCTGGCTCTCGATAGCTGCCTTCTCATTGTCGAGGTCGACGAGTAGTCCCATCTCGTCAGTCCATATCTCGGCATGCTGCCGCAATGTGGTCCCTGCCACCTCAACATCCTCGTCGGCTGAATCCCTAGACTGCTGTAGCGTGCCACGCTTCATCAGCTCGGCCTTCAGAACCGCTTCCGCTTCCTTGAGCTGCACGTCTATCTTCTCTGGAGTGTCGCTAGCTGCTAGCTTCGCATCAGTTTCGACAAGTTCCTGCTCCAGAAAGAGCGTCTCGGACTGATCGTAGACCCCATTTGCCGAACCACCCGCTTCGACAAGTTGCTGGCGCAGATTCTGCTCTCGTGCACGCAAGGTCGCCATCGATGCCTGTAGCTGCTCCAGCTCGGCAATAGCCCGTTCGACATCCAAGATCTGACGCCGGAGCCCTTCGCTTTCCAGCCGGGCGTCTGCCAGCGCCTCGGCCAGTTGCGATGCAGGCCGAGCATCAGCGGCGCGTTGCTGGGTGGCAAGCGCGGCAAGGCGCCCCGGCGGGAACTCCGAGGCGCAGACGGGACAGGTGACGTCGTTATGGCGCAGCCGATGCGCAATCACCGAGACGGCTTCGGAGATAGCCAGCGCGCGGTCGTCGTGCGCGCGCAGATCCGCGTTGATGCGCCCGATGAATGTCTGAGTAGCAGTTTCCCGCCCGACCATAGCTTCGCGCTGCGCCCGCGGGTCCGCCGCTTGCCTGCTGGCGATGAGCGGCGTCAGCCGGTCGATCTCGGCGCGGGTCGAAGTCAGCTTTCCCGAGATTTCGGCTCTGCGCCGCGCAAGAGTGACTCGGTCCGCTAGAGCTCGGCGATCGGCTCGCTGGGCGGTCGCGCGCGCAAGGCCCTCCCGCAGAGCAGCGATGCTGACTTCGATCCGGCCAAGCTCAGACTGCGAGTGCTCAAGCTGCTCAGCCGCGTCTCCACGCCGTGATTGCGCATCCTCCAGCTGACGAAGAGCGGCCCGCATTCGCGTCAGGATCAACGTGCGAGCCTTCGCCTGTGCAGCTTGGCGCTCGGTAGCGGCTAAATTCGCTGTCACCCGCAAGAGCAAAGCATCGGCTTCCGCAAGCTTCTCAACGGCTGCAGCTCGGCGCTGCTCGATCTCGTCGGCTCTGCTCCGGAGAGCCTGCGTTTCTGCGCCGGCTGCGTCAAAATCAGCCGCAATTTTTGCTAGCGCATTGACAGCCTCGGTGTCGGCCACGCTACGCTGCTCGATTGCGCGCAGCAGCTCGGCGAGTGCCTCAAGCAGCGCCTCCGAAGGCGTGGATGGTTCCGGCAGGCTCCAATCCATATCAGGCACCAGCCTGAGGACTTGAGCGCCCGCCAATTCGATAGCATTGCGCAGCGCTGCGGGTGGAACAGCTTCGTCCGAGGAGGAAAGCTGCCTAGCACGATCGCGCTCGGCAAGCAGTGACGTCCAAGCTGCTAGCGCCTCTGAAGCCTCGCCGAGCTTCTTCGTCCGGTCCTCCAGAGCGCGAGTGAAAGCCCGTCGCACGCCGAGACCACTCATCCGCTCACGGAGCGCGTTTATGCGGTCCACCCCAGCGGGACCTTTCAGGGCTTCCCACTGCTTCTCAGGCTTGCGAAGAGAGAAGCGTTGCGTCGCTGCCTGTCCCAGAAAGTGGGTGATTGAGAGGTAGCCGTGGAGATTGGCTATCTCGCCCCACTCCGGGCGCTTCAGAAGTGCCGCGATCGCGCGCTCATCGGGAACGAAGCCCGCACCACGGTCAATCGGATCGCCGTCGCTGAACTGCAGGCTCACCCGGTGGCTATTCGCCGTCGCACCGATGCGGGTAAGTGGATCGAGCTGCTTGCGCCTAGCGTCCGTCGGAATGTCTTGAAAGCGGCTGACCTGATTGGTCAGCGCCCACTCCACGCCGTCAAAGAAGCTGGTCTTTCCGAGGCCGTTCGCCCCGGTGATCAGCGTGACGCCTGGCCCGTCAGGGAGCTCAAAGGCGTAGCTGTCGCCGTAAATGCGGAAGTTCGAAAGCTCGACGCTGCGCAGGTAAAGGTCGCTCATGTCGGCGCTCCCCGCTCAAGCTCGATTAGCCTCTCGACAAGCCCGCTGAAGTCGAGATCAGGATCCTCGATAGCCTCCTCCCATCCGATCGGCAGACTGATGTTGGCCATGCTGTCGAGCTGCTGCATGACCTGCTCGGCTGGCCAAGGCCGAGCGATGAAGGTGCGTTCTAGAAAGCCTTTGGCGTCGTCAAGCGTGGGTGAGCCCTCGAAAAGCCAGACGAGCTTCCGGCACGTCCGATCGTCTGCCTCGATCTCTGCCGCGAGCTGGCGCCATGCTGGATCGCGCAAGGCCCCGCTCGGCGCCGAAACGAACAGCTGCAGGTTCGGCGCATCGGAGCCAAGCCACGAACGGGCGATGGTCGCTTGGTTGCGATAGCGCCGCATCTGCTGATCAATGCTCCTTTTCAACGCTGATCCATCTAGCATGCCGAACAGCACGGGTATGCCGTCCAAGGTCGCTGCAGCGACGTGCCGCGGGAGATCGCTATCCCGCCGACCAATTGTGCTACCGGCGATCGGCTCGCTGAGTACCTCCGAATTGAACCGTGATCCGCTGAGCTGCTCAGGGGCTTTCGTCACGACTGTCCCTATGCTTTGCGCGGCCTCGGTCAATAGCAGCATCAGCGGAGGAGGCTCACGCTGCGTCATCAGCGACCTCCTCGAGCATTGGCGCCGCTGTCTCATTGCGCCAACGGAAGATCGACTGAAAGTATTCTCGCAGTTCCGGCTCGCCCGCCTCGAGAGCCGAAACTAAGCCCTCGTCCGCGCCGATGATCAGGGGCTCCTCGCTGGCCGAGATGGTGCCGACTGCTGGCGCGTCTGAAATGCTCCGATCCATCCTGAGGTCACCTTCCATCATCCGTACCGCCTCGTGCAAGTGCGAAAGCAGCACCAAGCCCGTGGTCCAAGCCTGATCCTTAATGTAGCGCGTGCTGAGCCTGCGCTCATTGATCCAGCTTACGCCGCAGCTGTGGCCTGTCATCGAATCAAAGGCGACGTTGCCCGGATGGACACCCGTCGGCGACATTGGCATTCCCGAACAGACTGCGAAGGCCAAAGCGAAGATTGTCGATTTCGACATGAACGGCCGCAGTGTCTTTGGCCCGACCCCAACGAGCGCCGCCTCGGCCGCTAGCTCCCGATCGTCCTCCGAGATGAGCAGGCGAAGGAAGCGTCGGCAAAGCGCTTCATCGGCCGCGAGCGCGGCATACCAGTCGCTCCATCGATCCCAGAGACGGGCGCGAAGGGCTGGCTCGATCGGCCAGCCGGTAGGAGCCGCCGGGGGACCGAGTATCTCGTAAAGAACGGCGTTCAGCTGGCGCAGAGTCTCGCGATCGAGTCGGCTCTGTATAGTTGCCGCGAGCAAGCGCGCAGTCAGCTGGACGGCCGGACCTATGACTACAGCATCCTGCCACTCAGCGACGGGACAGCGAATCTCGAGATCAGGGCCCGGCAGAGCCTTGCTGGCGCAAAGTGCGCCCAAGCTTGCGCGCCAGCCAGCAGTATCCTTCGCGTAGAGCGTTAAGCCGGAAGCGTGGGCTCCGAGCCGAGCGAGCGCCGCGGCGAGCGGAGCAGCATCGACAGCAGAGATCTCGCTATAGAGCGCGACGCTCCTTCCTCCCGACCAGATCTGGCCTGCATCGTCTGGACCGAGCTCACAAGACCAGAATACAGCGCCCGCCGCGCCAGAGGCGAGGCTGATAGTCAGAGGTCCTGCGGCGGGCGCTGGCGCCGCCGGATCCGGCTCCACCACCGGGCCTGGACCTAAGCCGGTAAACCGCCCTACAGCGCTTGCCGTCAGCGCCGGTGACTCGGGTCGGGTCGCAGAGAGCGGCGGGCTCACCGCTCCGGGGTAGGCGGCAAGAACATCCTTGAAGGGATCGAGGTTGGCCGCTGAGTCGGGGCCAAGTCGAAGAAACCGTCGAAATGGCTCGAACGGAGCCTGCCCGACCAGGGTGATCGCCCCGCGCTTCGGTATGTCACCTTCGAAATCTACGCCTGTGGTGACGATGATCGCGTTGCCGCCGATCTCGCGGTCGGCCTCTAGCACGAGGTAGACGGCGAAGCGATTGTGAAGCGCACTTGTCCTTCGAAGCAGGCGCGGCTCTCGGGTATGAAGATGGATGCGCGCTGCAGGGCGCAGCCTTTCGGCAATCGCGTGCCATACAGCCGCGGGCATAATCGGCGTAAGGCGGGCGCAATAGGCGGCGAGGAGGTCAACATCCGCTCCTGCTGCCCAGGCCTCCCGCTCGATCGCCTCAAGCTCGACGCGCGCCGGTCCGAGATCAAGACCCATGAGCATGGCGCTGATCTCGTGATGCTCAAGCGCGTTGAATGCCGCCATAAGGAAATCGACCAGGCCCCCATCGCCATTGCCTGAAACGAATAACAACGGGTTCTGCAGCTGGGTATGGATGGGTCCCGCCAGGCCCGACGGTGCCCAGTATGTCGGTGTCTCTCCGTCAAGATGAGCCTCAAGGCCAAAGCCAATGGCGAGAATGACGACATCGTAGATTCGCCTAACGGCAGAACCCTTGTCGACCACGACCCTGGTTGGGCCAAGCCTGCTTGGCACAAGCTTGGTGACGGTCTGGTCAAGGTGCAGCGATAACACGGAATTATGCCGCGCTGCCTCGAACTCAGCTCTCAGCTTTGCAGCGACATCGCCGGCCGGTCCAGCAGTCCAGTTCATGATTGGAAGGCCTGCATCTTCGGAATCCGATCCCGCCGCAGGCCAATCGTAGAAATGCGGATGAAGAAATCGCCGGCTTCCGTGCTGCAGCGCAAGGATCCCTGAACTCCGCTCGAAGAGATCCAGCCATTCGAGATCGGGGCAGGCTCGCGCAAGCGCCACCGCTGCAGTGATGCCCGCAGCGCCTCCGCCAATTATCGCGACCTTGCCGCCTCTAGGCCGGACAAGGTTCTCCGAAAGCATCGCGTCAACGAGATTGAGCGCTCGTACCTGCTGAGCATAGACGGTGACGCGCTTCTCAAAACTCCCCAGCACGAGAATGCTTTGGGTCCCCGGAATTCTCGCGTTCTCGATGATCTGCTGTGGCGTCATGTCAGGGGCGTTTGAACATCTGTAACGAATCGCTGTCGGCAACAGTCACACACTACTGTTACGGTCTCAATAATGGCTACTCCATTCATTACGACTTGATAATGAAATTACGGGATTGATCGAAGTGCGCTTTTCCCCGGTTTTTAGACAGGTTTCTTGGTAATTCAAGCTACTCTCTGCCCCTACTGATCGGTCCCGGTGTGGGTGCAGCAGACTTCGGCGGGCGGCTGACCGCCATGGGCGGCGTTGGGCCGCTGGTGGTTGTTGAAGGTAATCAATCGGCCAAAGCAGGCCTTGGCCCCCTGGCAGACTTTAGTGAATGTCGCGGCGAACGGCTGCTTCCGGCCTGCTCGTTCGCGACCGCGAACGGCAGGGATGAGGGTGCAAATCGGACGTCCGCAGAGATGCCGTCGACAGGCAGCAAAGGGCCGTCATTTCCTGACCCACACGGGTCCACGGAACTCGCTGGTCTGTCGTGTCTCTGGCTCATCATCGCCGACGCGCGTCCAGAAGCCTGATTTGCGCGGATGCGCTTTCTTCAGTTTGGCAAGATAGGCGGCGTGGTCTATCATTGTGTCAGGGTGAATAGGATCCGCTTCCCGGGCCAGCAGTTTCAGTTTCCCAAGATATTTCGCGCCATGTCCGTAGGCTTTGGACCGCGCGCGATCCAGAATGTCGTCGAGAAGCGCCCGGTAGAGGATCGTCGCAGCCAAGGGATAATCGTGTTCCAGAAGCGACGCGACTTTCGGCAGGTTGTGCCAAGCCCCCCCATCCCAACGGTCCGGATGCATGACGATCAGCTTTGCCGCCAGATCGAGGCGGGGCCAGTCAAGGAAGAACTGCAGCGACCCCTCAGGTTCCGCCTTTTCCAGCGCGAGCGCATGGGCGTGGTCTTCGGCCTCGATATCTTCGAAATTGGGCAGTTGCTTGAGGTAATCCCGCAGAATATCTGCCGATAGTCTCGCCTCGAAGCAACGCCAGCGCAGGGTTTGCGCGGCAGATCTATCGCCCATGGCGTCCAGTATGCGCGCCTCCAGTCTTACGCGCGCCGGCGACAGCTCTCCGTCGGGCTCGCCAAGCGAGCGTTGGCCCGGTTTGCGCACCCATTCCAGCGCCTCTGCATTGCGCCCGGCTTCCAGAAGCTGTGCAGCGATCCCCAGCGTATCCTGCATATGCGGCTTTTTCTTTGCCTCCAGCGCAGTGAGCAGGTCGATATCACCCCGCGCCAAGGCAAGGATCTGGCGCATCCTCGCCCATTGAGATGTCATGGAATAGAACCAACCATCCGGTCTGCGCGCCGCTTCCTCGGCCTGCCTCTCGGCTATAGCGGATGTCAGATCACCATCCCAGCGGTCCAGGCTATGTTTCGGCAGATGCGGGGCCACGGCATCGGTCACATCTGCCAGATAGCCATGCGTGCTTTCACCAAGGGCGGCCATGATCTTGTCGGGGAGCAGATCCGCATCAGGAGCGGTCAGGCTCTGCACCAGACCTCCGATAGCGGCAATCGCCTGATAATACACATCCTGAACGCGGCCCGAGGATTCGTCGACGCGCTCGAACACCTGCTCATGTGTGGCGATGAACCGCAGCAACCGGTCGATGGCCAGCGCCGGGGCCGCAGGACCAAGCTCTGAAGTGATCGTATCGGTCAGGCTGCGGAGATCGTCAGCAAAGGCGTGGGCCTTGTCCCATTCGATGAAACTCTTTGCCCGCGCCAGCCCTGACAAACGCCGGTCGATCAGCTTGGCGATGGCTTCGGGGCCGGATTTGCCGGCCAGCGCTGCTTTGACCTGCCGCCGAAACCCGGCATTGCGCTCAGCCTCTTCGAGAACCAGCTGCGCAAGTTTGTCGGCTCCGAGGTCTTTCAACGTGTCAGCGGACAGGGTGGGTTTGCGGGCCATCGCCAGGTCTCAGGTTTGAACTGTTGCCTCAATAAGTGCCATTGTCAGACCGTGGGGGCAAGTTTTGGCGGCGCTATGGATAAATGGCCGGTCTGCGAAAGCCGCTTTGCGGCGTCGCTGCGCTCCTGAGTGGCCGAGATGGGCCTTTCTTTAACTTATTTTTCGATTGTCGCACCCTGTGCGGCGGCATCTCTGACCATCCTCAAGAACGCCGCAAATCCCGCCGACGGGTTGCGCCTGCCGGGGTAATACAGGCTGAAGCCCGGGCGGGGCGGCGTCCAGTCGTCCAGCAGGCGGGTCAGGCGCCCGGCGGCAATGTCACCCGCCACGTCCTGCTCGATGAAGAACCCGATGCCGGCGCCGTCGAGGACGGCCATGCGGGCGATGGCGGCTTCGTCCAGGGTCAGGCGGCCCTGCGCCTCGATCTGCACCACCTCTCCGGCCCGCTCGAACATCCAGCGGAACAGCGCGCCGTTCGGCAGGCGCACGCGGAGGCAATCCCTCAGCGGCAGGTCCGCAGGGGTCTGGGGCGCGCCATGGGCCGCGACCCAGTTCGGAGAGGCGACGACCGCATAGCGCTGCGGTTTGCCCAAGGGCAGCGCGATCATATCGCGGGGCACCAGATCGGCGGGGCGGAGGCCCAGATCAAACCCCTCGGCCACGATATCGACCAGACGCCCCTCGGTGACCAGATCGACTGCCATGTCGGGGTATCGGCGCAGGAAGGACAGGACCAGCGGCGCGATCTCTCGTCCCGCCTGGACCGAGGCGTTGATGCGCAGCAGACCCGATGGCGTCTGGCGCTGCGACTGCACCACCTCCATCGCCCCGCGGATCTCGGCCACGGCGGGGGCGATGCGGTCAACAAAGGCGCGCCCGGCATCGCTCAGCGAGACGCTGCGCGTGGTGCGGTTGAACAGGCGCACGCCGAGGGATGCCTCCAGTCGCGCGATGCTGTGCGACAGGGCGGTGGTGGACATGCCCATGTCTAACGCCGCCGCCCGGAACGATCCGCGCCGCGCGATGGCCAGCACCGCCTCCAGCCTCATCAGCCCGTTGTCCATTGTCCCGATCCTGTCATCACCTGATGCCGGTTTATCCTGATTATCCGCATGGCGGTCCAGCGCTATGGTGATGCCATCAGACGCGAAAGGACCGATCCCATGCAATTGCCCCATCCCATCCAGACCTTTTTCACCGCCCGCGCACCACAGGATGGCGACGCCCTTGCCGCCGTCTTCGCCCCCGATGCCATCGTCCATGACGAGGGCCACGACCATCGCGGCCCGCAAGCGATCCGCGACTGGTGGCTGGCCGCCAAGGCCAAGTATCGCCACCATGCAAAGCCGATCGGCCTGGAGCATGCTCGTGGAAAGACCATCGTCCGGGCGACCGTGACCGGCGATTTCCCCGGCAGCCCGGCGGTGCTGACCTTCACCTTCGGGTTGGCCCACGACCGCATCACCGATCTGGAGATCGGATGATGCCGGAGTTCCTGACGCTGCAGGGCAAGCGCGCCCTGATCGCCGGCGGCACGCAGGGCGCGGGCGCGGCCACGGTGGCGCTGTTCCGCCAGCTTGGCGCGCAGGTGCTGACCACGGCCCGCAAGCCCGTCGATCTGCCGGAGGCGCTGTTCGTTGCCGCCGACCTGACGACGCCCGAGGGATGCGACACCGTCGCCAAGGCCGTGCAGGACCGGATGGGCGGCACCGACATCATCGTCCACATGCTGGGCGGCTCTTCCGCCCCCGGTGGCGGCTTTGCGGCCTTGGGCGATGCGGAATGGCAGGCCGAGCTGGCCCTGAACCTTATGCCCGCCCTTCGCTTGGACCGCGCGCTGGTGCCCGGCATGATCGCGCAGGGATCGGGCGTGGTGATCCACGTCACCTCGATCCAGGCCCGCCTGCCGCTGCCCGAGGCGACCACCGCCTATGCGAGCACCAAGGCCGCGCTGTCGGTCTACAGCAAGAGCCTGTCCAAGGAGGTCTCGCCCAAGGGCGTGCGCGTGGTCCGCGTGGCCCCGGGCTGGATCGAGACCGAGGCCTCGGTCCGGTTGGCCGAACGCGTGGCGGCCGATGCGGGCACCGATCTGGATGGAGGACGCCGGATCATCATGGACAGCCTCGGCGGTATTCCCATCGGCCGCCCGTCGAAGCCGGCCGAAATTGCCAACCTGATCGCTTTTCTGGCGTCCCACCGCGCCGCGTCCATCACCGGGACTGAATATGTGATTGATGGGGGGACGGTGCCGACGGCGTAATGCTTGGCCCGACGTGCCGGTCATCAACCGGATCCACCCGAGGACAGACCCTGCACTGGCATTACTATGGTGGAAGCCCATTGACATGCCAGGCCGCGCCGCCTGTGAGCGCGGCCTGGTCGTCAGCAGATCGCTCCGGTAGAGCAACTCCCGTTTTTAATCTGTCCGTGAGCGGGTGTAATCGGGCGGCGTTTTGCTTCCATAGCCTACAATGGACAGCGTCTCACCTTTCTGAATTACCCAGCCGGCATCCAGCAGACGAGAAATGAACTGGATCGCCTTCTGCTGATCAACTTCGGGAGTGTTGGCAAAGCGATCTACGGCGTCGCCGTAGGCAATCTCACCGTCGGGCGTGGCGATGTCTGCCAGAACATGCAAGCAGCCGAAAAGGTGCAGGTCATATTTTCGGATCATTTTTCCTGTATTATCGGGGTTCATCCATGGAAAGTTTGGTATTCTGGTCATCAAATTTCTCCAGTTTGGTTTGGTTAGAGGCGAGCATCCACAAGGCCGAAGGGCATCACCCGCCTGAATGGCGGTGCCGACGGTCCTCGAAGATCGTGGGACATCTGCGTGGGAAGTCATTTCCCGGCAGACGGTATGGGGAAAACGCTGGGCCTGCCGCTATGGCAGCCCTGCACGCCAGTGCGACCGCTGAGCAGCCCAGTCTGCCGGAAACGGCTCCAGCGCCCGGGGAAGCGTCATCTCTGGGCCCTGCTGGCCGTTCAGGATGGCCTCGACGATGTCCGGGGCAAGGAGCGTCAGCCGCAGCACCCGGGTCATGTAGGAATGGGCGATGCGCTCGTGCGCGGCCAACTCTCCGATGGTCGCGAACTCGCCCGTCTCCAGCAGGCGCTTCCAGCGAAAGGCACGGCCCAGCGCCTTGACGAGGGTGCTGTCGCTCCGGCGGCCCTGCGGTGCCTCCGCTGGCAGCAGGATCTCCTTGCGCCCGCCACGCTTCACCAGGCGGAACGGCAGCTGCAAGGTCATCGTCTCCGAGGCTGGGGCGGGCACGGTACAGGTCATGCGGCACACTCCATGTCGGTCGCCAGCATTTCCTGCGCAAGACCGCTGAGTCCGTCGATCCGAAGGCGGAGTTTCAGCCCCTCGGGGGCGATGTCGACGCGCTCGACCAGCAGCGCGGCGATACGCGCCTGCTCGGCCGGGAACAGTTCGTCCCAAAGCGGATCAAGCTGTCCCAGCGCCATGCGCACATCGGCCTCGCTGACGCCTGCGTGCTGTGCAGGATCCTGATCCCGGGCTGCCTTCCAGGTGCCGGCGATGATCTCCGGCTGGCGGAACACCGCGCGCAGCTGGTCGATGACGGCAGCCTCGATGTCACCGGCAGGCACGCGGCCGACGGGGCAGGACCCTGCGCCCTGCTTCAGCACCGTCTGGCTGACATAGTAGCGGTAGAGCCTGCCGCCCTTGCGGGTGTGGCTGGGCGAGAAGGCGGCGCCGTCCGGCCCGTAGATCAGCCCCTTCAGCAGGGCAGGGGTCTGCGCCCGGGTGCGGGCGGCACGGATGCGCGGGCTGTCGGTGAGGGTGGCGCGCACCTTGTCCCAGGTCGCCATATCGATGATGGCGGCATGCTCGCCCGGATAGCTGGTCCCCTTGTGAACCGCCTCGCCCAGATAGGCGCGGTTGTTCAGGATCCGATAGATCGACTTTTTGTCGATCCGGTTGCCCCGTCTGGTGCGGATGCCGCGGACGTCGACCTCCCGCGCCAATTCGGTGGCCGAGCCGATCTCGAGGAAGCGCGCAAACATCCAGCGCACATGGGCGGCATCCTCCTCGTTGACGATCAGCTTGCGGTCCTTGACCTCGTAACCCAGCGGCGGGTTGCCTCCCATCCACATCCCCTTCATGCGGCTGGACCGGAACTTGTCGCGGATCCGTTCGGCGGTCACCTCGCGCTCGAACTGCGCGAAGCTCAGCAGAATGTTCAGGGTCAGCCGACCCATAGAGGTGGTGGTGTTGAAGGACTGGGTCACGGACACGAAGGTCACCCCGTTGCGGTCGAAGACCTCGACCAGCCGGGAAAAGTCCATCAGGGCCCGCGACAACCGGTCGATCTTGTAGACCACCACCACATCGACCAACCCGTCCTCAACGTCGGCCATGAGGCGCTGCAGGGCAGGGCGCTCCAGCGTGCCGCCGGAGATGCCGCCATCGTCGTACTGATCGCGCACCAGAACCCAGCCCTCGGAGCGCTGGGAGGCGATATAGGCCTCGCAGGCCTCGCGCTGGGCGTGGAGGGAGTTGAACTCCTGCTCCAGACCCTCCTCGGAAGATTTGCGCGTGTAGATTGCGCAGCGCAGCTTGCGGATGACAGGTTTGTTCATGCCCGGCTCCGATGGTTCTTGAGCCCGAAGAACACCCAGCCGTTCCAGCGCGTGCCGGTGATGGCGCGGGCGAGGGCGGAGATGGACCTGTAGGGTCGGCCCTGCCATTCGAAACCGTCCTGCGTCACGGTGACGACCTGTTCGGTGCCCTGCCACTCGCGGATCAGGCGCGTGCCGGCAATGGGCATCAGGTCGGTCCGGATCCTGCTTTTCTTGCGGTTCCCGCCATCCAGATCCTCGCCCAGCTGTTCGAGCCGCCGAAGGGTCTCTGGCTTCAGTCCGCCGTAGGCCAGTTCCTGAATGCGATAGGCCAGACGGCTCTCGAGATAGCGACGGTTGAACGGCGGCGGCGCGGTCTCGAACAGGTCGCGCCACTGCTGTTTAAGTTCGATGGTGGAGGCGGCCTTGAGAAAGGCCAGTCGTGCGGGGATGGGATCGATGTTGGTCATTTCTGCCCTCTCCAGGTTCATGGTGGTTACTTCCGCTCTGTTTTGCCCGGATGTGTAGTTGCCAGATCATCGTGATGACGAACTGTCTCCTGAAAGTCGCTGGAGCGCAGTCGGACCCGGATCACGCCCAGCGCCAACAAGGCGCACAGTTCCTGCCGACGCTCGGCCGCCGTCATCCTGCCCGGCGGCAGGGGGTTGGAGCCTCGGGTCATGTCAGGATGCTCCCCCGACATGCGCGACGAAACGACGGGGCAAGCGCAGCCCACCAAGGGGTGGAAACCTGGAAACCCCAAGTGGAAACCCCAGGTGGAAACCCCGATTTTTTGCGTCGAACTGGAGATTTTGCGGGACTAAGCCCACCGCATACGGAACCGCGCTGGAAGGACCCAAGGAGGCGGGGCATATCGGAGGTCGGCTGCTCACCGCTTCCTTGACTTCAGCCATTATTTGCACGGGCTACACCTCCCCTTCTCGGACGCGCAGCTTGCGGTTTGCCGCAAGCGCAGCGAGCGCCTTCGCGAGCTCGGACTGTTCCTTCCCTCTGGCGGGATAGGGGATCTCCGGTTGTGGGGCCGAACTTTGCACTTGGGCCGGCGTGTTTATCGGCAGCTGCGCATCGGCCTTCTGACACGCGTTCTCCCGATCTGCTGCCTTAACCGGTATGCGTTTTGCCTCGATAGGCTCGCTCTTGGCGTTCGGTTGCCTGGTGTTCACAGCCCTGCCGATCAAAACTTCGAAGTACCGCCAGGTCCGCAATAGCGGGATTTTTCCATGGATCTTTGCTTTCTCGGCAAGCACCGGGAGAATGTGCAGTTGCAAATCGATGCCCTTGTCTCTCCAGCTCTGCAGGGTTTGAAGATCGTCTGAAAGGTACTGTCTGTTCTCCGCAGTAGCCCAAGGCCCAAGCGCGTCGAAGCAGGATGCCAGGGTTTCATCCAACTGAGCCGTAGTAGTAGTATTTAGATTGTCTTTGTTCTGGTAGGGCGCCACTTCCGGCCCCCCCGGAAACTGCGTCCGCGCCCGAGCGCGGTTCACTGCTGACTGAAACCGCGTCTCGCGTGTCTCCTTCAATGTGATCCGAGGGTTCGGATGACCTGTGTGGGGAATAAGTGTTCTGTCAGGCCAGCCTACGATTATGACCACGTCCGTGATCTGCGCGCCTTGTGAGCTCAGGCGCCCGACACGGCGAACAAGACCGCGGACTTCAAACTCTTTGAGAAGATGGCGGACTGTACGGTCGCAGCAGCCGGACTCGGCAGCGAGCGTTTTTTGGCTACACCAGCTGACGCCATATCGGTCCGAATGACGCGCGAGTACCAGCAAAAGCATCCGTTGCGTCGAGCGCAGGATCGGCACAGCATGGGCCCAATCGGTTGCTAAAGTGTTCCCCGGTACCGTGCGCCGCGCCTGCCGATTAGCAGGCACCAGCATGGTCAGTTTTTGCCCTTCTGAAGACTGTTCGGTGCAAGTAGCAAAATTCGTCGTCTCGTTACCTATTTCTATATTTTCTGCGGTAAGGGCTTTCGGCTGCAGGTGATGCTTCATCACAGCGCCCTCCGCTGGCGACTATCCAGCCATGCCAGTACATCGCTGCTTTTCCAGCCAATCGCCCTGCTTCCAATCCGGATCGGCATCGGAAACCGGCCTTCCTGTACTGCCAGGTATATCCATGAGCGGCCCATGCCGATCGTCGCCGCTACGCGAGGCAACCGCCAGATTTCTTCGGCCATCTTCAACTCCTTTCGCATCGTGTTGGAACACGGTGGAAGGTGCCGGAGTGATCAACGGCAGTCGTACATCAATATCTGGGCCCGTGTATTTGATGTACAGGGTTTCCACTGAGGTTCGCACCTACCGCTTCTGATTGCTCGATGTCCTGCCTCATCACCGCTGGCGTCCGTCATGGATCTGTATTTGAAAGTGCCCCGAAAGATTGAGAACAGCGTTTGCTGCGAGTTTCGCCGCTGAGCGATGCACGAATGGCATATGCAATAACCTGTCAAAGCATGTCCGATTCTTAGTCGGCAAACTCGCGCTCCCAAGCTTTCTCACCGTGAAACCAGATGCGTTCGAGAGCGCTGTAACTTTTTGGTAGATTGGCCTTGCTTGGCATTGCTTCAGCCAGAATGTCGCAAGCGCTTATATGCCCAGACGACGCACGGTTTTTAGTAGGCCTTACAGCAAAATGGTCAGCCAGATCGCTGATGATCGCGTGAAAAATTGCATCTCGGGCTTTATGAAGTTTGCGCCTGCCGCCGGAGGGACGAACGATTTCATCTCTTAAAACGCCCGTTGTAAATATTTTTAGTTCATAACAGTGTGGGATGTTGGAAGATAGTAAATTGGCTGCATGGAACCGCATGGCATCAAAGGCGGCTGGGTCCCGCGCGGAGGCTGAAAGTATTTCCAGGAGATAACCGATGTAAGGACCGGCTCCGTCTCTCGGATTGTCGGAAGGCGACAGCCCTCTTCTGAACGCATGGGCGAAACCTTCGGCAACAAGATCGCCGATCCTTTGAGCTTCGGCGACCCAAGACTTATCTGACGCGCAAAGCTGACCTAGACGAGCGAGTATCCTAAGGACGTCCATATCGTGTCTGGTCATGATGCTCTCGATTTCCGAGATGTCGGCAAGGGCCTCATCTAGACGCTCACGCGCGTACTTCACAGCTTCTTCCCAGGTTGCGTTCATCGCCGTTGCATCCAATATTGTTATATTGGGCGTTCGATAACATCCAATACCGATCAATGGGGAGAGCAAAAGTCCAGTTTAACTCGATATCGCCGCTCTTTATCGAGGCATCGCAAAAGATCTGACCTCGACTGTCCTGAGATACTGAACTGAGTGAGGTCTTTCCTTCCTCGGTCCCACAATTCTAGAACGGGACGGGTCTGTCGACGCTTCACCGAAAGTCCCGGGTCTTCATCTTGATTGCATCGATGCGCAGGTCCGGGATGTAGATTTCGCGGGGACGTGGCGTTTTCGGCATCACGTTTTGAGCGCCATCGGCGTCCCGGACCCGCGTATCCGCAGGAGGTGCGCCGCGATGAAACTCGTCTCCGCGACCATGGGGCAGGGGGAAAGCGTCGCCCCGCTGACCGATGCTGGCGAGTTCTGCCGACAAGTCGGTGAGGCGATAAACAACCAGATGCACGACGTCGCCGTCGCGCTGGACGCGGCCAGCGGCGGCGATCATCCCAGCCGACAAGATGACACGGCGGTGGGTCTCGAAGACCTTCGGCCAGACGACGAGATTGGCGATGCCGGTCTCATCCTCCAGGGTGATGAACATGGTGCCCTTGGCCGAACCGGGACGCTGGCGGACGAGGACCAGTCCGGCGATCTCGGTCCAGCGGCGGTTCGGGGCGGCCATGGCCTCGGCGCAGGTGCGGATGCGCCGGGTGGTGAGACTGGCGCGCAGGAAGGAGACCGGGTGGCGGCGCAGGGTCAGACCGGTGTGGCCGTAGTCCTCGACCACCTCGCGCCCGGCGGCCATTGGGCGCAGCGTGACGGTGGGCTCGACATGGGGCGTGGGCGATGAGGCGGGACGCAGGCCGCGATCCTCGTGGGCGACATCGTCATGGGCTGAAGACGTGTCATCATGTCCCATGGGGGCGGGTGCATCCTGCTCCACCGCGGCGAACAGTGGCAGGTCGTCGTTGCGCAGGCCCTTGATGGCCCAGATCGCTTCCCGCCTGGCAAGGCCGAAGGCGGGCAGGAACCCGTCGGCCTCGGCGATGCGAGTCAGGGCAGCCATCGGCGCCCCTGCGCGGCGGCAGAGATCGGCGACGTTGGCGAAGGGCCGGGTGGCACGGGCGGCGAGAATGACCCCTGCGTGGGCCTCGGCCAGCCCCTTAACCATGCGCAACCCGAGGCGGACGGCGAAGCGGTCATCGCCGGGGTCGCCCACCGGCTCCAGCGTGCAGTCCCAGTCTGAGGTGGCGATGCAAACCGGGCGGACCTCGACGCCATGATCGCGCGCGTCGCGGACGATCTGCGCCGGGGCGTAGAACCCCATCGGCTGGCTGTTCAGCAGGGCGGCGCAGAAGGCGTCGGGATGCCAGCACTTGAGCCAGGCCGAGGCATAGGCGATCAGCGCGAAGCTGGCGGCGTGGCTTTCGGGAAAGCCGTAGCTGCCGAAGCCCTCCAGCTGGCGGAAGGTGCGCTCGGCGAACGCGCGATCGTAGCCGCGGTCGACCATGCCCTCGACCAGCTTGTCGCGGAACTTCGAGACCCCGCCGGTCATCTTGAAGGTGGCCATGGATTTGCGCAGCATGTCGGCCTCTCCGGGCGTGAAGCCCGCGCATTCGATGGCCACCCGCATGGCCTGCTCCTGGAAGAGCGGCACGCCGAGGGTCTTGCCCAACACCTTCTCCAGTTCCGGGGTGGGGTAATGGACCGACTCCTGCCCGGCCCGGCGGCGCAGATAGGGGTGGACCATGTCGCCCTGGATCGGGCCGGGGCGGACGATGGCCACCTGCACCACCAGATCGTAATAGGTGCGCGGCTTCAGGCGTGGCAGCATCGACATCTGCGCTCGGCTTTCGATCTGGAAGGTGCCGAGCGTGTCGGCCTTGCGGATCATCGCATAGGTGCGCGGATCCTCGGCCGGGATGGTGGCCAGATCGTAGCGGATGCCCTTGTGCGCCGCGATCAGGTCCAGCCCCCGGCGCATGCAGGTCAGCATGCCAAGCGCCAGCACATCGACCTTCATGAACTTCAGCGCGTCGATATCGTCCTTGTCCCATTCGATGATCTGCCGGTCGGCCATGGCGGCGGGTTCGATGGGGACCAGATCATCGAGGCGGTCATGGGTCAGGACGAACCCGCCCGGATGCTGGGACAGATGCCGGGGCGCGCCGCGCAGCTGCGAGGCCAGATCCAGCAGCAGCCGCAACCGGCGGTCGGCGGGGTTCAGGCCCAGCTCACGGAGCTGATCGTCGGTGATGCCCTCCTCGCCCCAGGACCAGATCTGACCAGAGATGGCGCGGATCAGATCCTCGGGCAGGCCAAGGGCCTTGCCGACGTCGCGCAGGGCGCCCTTGGAGCGATAGCGGATGACCACGGCGGTCAGCGCGGCATGGCTGCGGCCATACGTTCGGTAGACCCACTGGATGACCTCCTCGCGGCGCTCGTGCTCGAAGTCCACGTCGATGTCGGGCGGCTCGCGGCGTTCCTCGCTGATGAAGCGTTCGAACAGGAGGTCGTTGCGGCCCGGATCGATGGAGGTGATGCCCAGCACGTAGCAGACCGCCGAGTTCGCCGCCGAGCCGCGGCCCTGACAGAGGATGCCGCGCGAGCGGGCGAAGCGGACGATGCTGTTCACCGTCAGGAAGTAGGGGGCGTAATCCAGCCGGGCGATCAGCCGCAGCTCGTGGTGCAGCGCGGCCCGGACGCTGTCGGGCAGGCCCTCGGGATAGCGGTCAACCGCCCCCGCCCAGGTCAGCGCCTCCAGCGTCTGCTGGGGCGTCAGCGCCGGGTCGTCGCGTTCCTCGGGGTATTGATAGCGCAGCTCGTCCAGCGAGAAGCGGCAGCGGTCGGCGATCTGTTGGGTCTGGGCCAAAGCCTCGGGATGGCGGGGGAAGAGGCGCGCCATCTCGGCGGGGGCTTTGAGGTAGCGGTCGGCATGGCGCTCGCGGCGAAACCCGAGGGCATCGACGGTGGTGGTGTGGCGGATGGCGGTGACCACGTCCTGCAGGATGCGGCGGTCGGGGACATGGAACAGCACGTCGTTGGTGATCACCGTGGCCACGCCCAGCCCGGCGGCGAGGGTCGACAGCTGGTGCAGGCGCAGCTGGTCGTTGGGGCGACGGCGCAGCGTCAGGGCCAGATACGCCCGGTCGCCGAACGTGTCCCGCAACCGGCGCAGGCGCAGGGCGCAGGTATCATCCGCCGTGTCGGGGATCAGGATGGCAAGAAGGCCCTCGGCATGGGCCTGCAGATCGGGCCAGTCCAGATGGCAGCTGCCCTTGCCCGCCCGGGCCTTGCCGATGGACAGGAGCCGGCAGAGCCGCGACCAGGCCGGGCGGTCGGTGGGATAGACCAGCACCGACATCCCGCAGCGCAGGTCCAGCCGACAGCCGACGATCAGCCGCACGCCGGTCTCCTTGGCGGCCTCATGCGCCCGCACGATGCCGGCGAGGCTGTTCCTGTCGGTCACCGCCATGGTGCGGATGCCCAGCAGGGCGGCTGTGGCGAACAGCTCCTCGGCCGAGGACGCCCCGCGCAGGAACGAGAATTGCGAGGTGACCTGCAGCTCGGTATAGCTCATCCGAACACCCCGTGGATGAACCAGCGATGCGAGCCGGTGGTGGCATCCTCGCCGTCGCCGGCCCGGAAGATCCAGAAGCGCTGCCCGGCCTCGTCCTCGATGCGGAAATAGTCCCGCACCGCCCGGGCCTCGGTATCGCGCTTCCACCATTCCCCGAAGATCCGCTCCGGCCCGTCGGCGCGGCGGACCCGGTGCCGGATGCCGCGCCAGGAGATCCAGTTCGGCGGATGGTCGGGCAGCAGCGCCATGGTGTCGATCGGCTCGGGCCGGGGCAGCAGGCGCGAGGGGCGGGGCCAGTGCCCCGGCCAACCTAAGCCCTGATCCGGCGACAGCGCGGCGATGCGCGCCACCGAGCGTTCCGGCACATCGCTGGCCACCGGGCTGAGGCGATAGACCGAACGATGGCCGACCCGGTTGGCCAGCATGTCGACAAGATCCGAGATGTCGGGCGGTGCCCGCTCCAGCAGGCTGCTGGCCTGCCGGGGGACCAGCGGCTCGGCCAGGGTGGCCGTCAAGGTCATGATCTCGATACCGAAGCCCGGATCGATGCCGGGGATCTTGTCGCAGAGGAGCCGGGTCAGGCGCTTGGGGTCGCGTTGGGCCACAGCCAGCCCCACGCGGACCGTCTCGATCCGATTGTCGACCCGCCAGCAGAGCAGGTCCAGCCGACGCGCCCCCTCACCCCGGGTTTCCAGCGCCCTGCAGAGGTCGACGACCAGCTTGCCGATATAGCGGGCGATAGTCTCTGCGGCGCCAATGGGTTCGGCGAAACTACGGCGCGCCTCGATCAGGCCGGCGGGGCGCAGGGGATAGATCGGCTCGGCCATCTCGCCCAGGGCTTGATCCAGCCTGCGGCACAGCTCCGGGCCGAAGCGCATGGTCAGCGGCGCGCGGGGTGTGTCCAGCAGATCGCCGATGGTGGCGAAGCCCAGATCCTGCAGCCCCGCCACGATGGCAGGTGGCAGTCTCAGAGCTGCGAGGGGCAGGGGCGACAGGACCGCCTCGGTGGAACCGGGCAGGGCGATGCAGGCTGCGCTCTCGCCATGGAAGCGGGCGAGTGCATGAGCGGCACCCCAGGTATCGGCAATGGCGAGGCGCGCGGTGATCCCCGACAGGGTCAGGCGACCCAGCAGCATCTCCAGCAGGGCCTCCTCGCCGCCGTGCAGATGATCCGCGCCGGTGACATCGATCACCACCCCGTCCGGCGGATCGACGGCCACGATGGGCGCAATGCGCTGCAAGAGCCACAGACCCAGCCGCTCCAGCGCCTCAAGGTCGGCGCGGGGGTCGGCGGGCTCGATGCGCAGATCAGGAACCAGCGCCTGCGCCTTGCTGACCGGCATGCCGATGGGCAGACCGAGACCCATGGCCACCTCGCAGGCGGCGGTGACCACCCGGCGGTTGCCGACCCGGCCCGCCAGGATCAGCGGTGCATCAGCCGAGGGCGTGCTGTCTGCCTGCCGCTGCCGCCGGTCGATCGGCCACATCGGCAGGCAGACCGAGATGACCCGTGCCATCGCAACCCTCCAGCTCGAGATCGAAGGACTCTCCCGCCCGCGCCCGGATCAGCTCGATCAGCCAGCGGGGCCGTCCGACGCCTGGAACCGGCAGGGAGGCCGAGGGCAGCACCGAGACCCGCCACCGCGTCATCGCCGCCGTGGGCTGGCCGAAATCGCTGGCATCCGCCTGCCGCCGCCACCGCCGCAGAGCGATGCCGGTGGTGCCCGAGGCCTTGGCTGCCAGATGCAGGCGCCGCGAGGCGGTCATCGACAGCCGCGCTACGTCAGCGATCACAGCGCCCAAACCACCATGGCGCAGCCCTTCCTCCATGCAGGCCAGCACGGCGGTATCGTCGCCGGCCTCGACATAGATCACCCGGTCGGGCGAGAGGCCCGCCTGTTCCAGCCCAGGGGCAAAGAGATCGGCCTGGGTCACGCACCACAGCACTGGCCCCGGCAGCCGGGCCGCAATACCGGCGGCAAAGCAGGCCGCCGCCGCGCCGTCTACCGCTCCGGCGCCGCCGCCCGCGACCTCATGCAGGCAACCCAGCGCCAGGCCACCCTGCGGCATCCGGCGGTCAAGCATGTCAACGCCGAAGGGCAGCACCTCGCGCGCATGCGTCTCTGCGCCCTCCAGATGGGCAATGCGGGCGCGGAGCGCCGCAACGGTGGGGCGGGGAACGATGTCGGTCATGATGGGGCAGGGGGTTTTGCCAGTTGGGGACGGGGAATCATAGTTCCTGTTTTGTTCCTGACGGGGCCGTGAGTCAACCGCCGGGCGGAAATCATGATCTGGCCGGGGCAGGGGGTGTGCCATAGTCTATGGTCAGGACATGAGGGAGGCCGCGCCATCTGCAATCTTTACAACCTGACCACCAATCAGCAGGCGATCCGCGACTTCGTGCGGATCACCCATGACGTCGCTGGTAATCTGGAGGCCGACCTCGACGTCTACCCCGATCGTCCGGCACCGGTCGTCCGGCAGACGAAGGACGGTCGGGAACTGTCGCGGATGATCTGGGGCATGCCCACTCCGCCACAATTCCTGAAGACCCCGGATGCGCCCGACACCGGCATCACCAACATCCGCAATACCGAAAGCCCACATTGGCGGCGCTGGCTGGGACCCGAGAACCGCTGCGTGATCCCTGCGACTGCCTTCTCGGAATATGGCCAGACCCCTGATCCCGTGACCAAGCGCAAACCGCTGTGCTGGTTCGCACTGGATGAGATGCAGCCGCTGTTCGTCTTCGCTGGGATCTGCACGACATGGCACGGGACGCGCGGATCGGGCCGGACCCCACGGCCCGGCGAGCATAAGTTGTTCGGGTTCCTGACCACCGAGCCGAATGCCGTGGTGAAGCGTGTCCACCCGAAGGCCATGCCGGTGATCCTGACCACGGCGGAGGAGATTGAGGTCTGGCTCAATGCGGACTGGAAGGAGGCCAAGGCGTTGCAGAGGGCGTTGGCGGATGCGGGGCTTGTGCGCCTCGCGAGAGGCTACGCAACTATGCCGGGTCAATTAGGGTGACCGACGCGAAGGGCGGAGGCTGTGTGGAAACTCAGCGATCAGAACCGCGACTGGCGTGATTTTGACAGCCGATGTGACTTCAGCTCGGATTGGCCGTAAACTTGGTGGTGGACCTGTCTGGGGGCTCGAAAAGTCGCCTTGAACCGCAGCTGACCGTCGGTGGAAGCCCATGCTGGCCCGATCTACCCTGGAATTGCCGCCATCAGTCCCTTGACCCCGACCAAGGTGATGATGCGCTTGATGTTGTAGGCGAGCACGTTCAGCGCCATTTCCGTGCCCACGCCACTCAGCCGCCGTGTCAGGAAATGGCAGGGCCCTGTCCAGGACTTGATTGTGCCGAACGGGTGCTCGACCGTTGAGCGACGCACACTCATAGGAGCGGCGGGGCTACGGCGTCGGGCATTTGAGGCTTCGACCAGATGTTCGTGCTCCCAACGCGAAACCCGTCGCTCCTGCCCCGTGGTGCAACGGCTTTTGAGGGCGCAGGCCTTGCAGGCGTTCGTCCAATAGCGCCGCATCTGGAGGCCCTGCTGTTCGGTCGTGGTGCGATGCGTCAGCGCCTGTCCCGCCGGGCAGCGAT
>NZ_RQRT01000070.1 GCF_004335005.1 Paracoccus nototheniae
AGCCCCCGCCGATGCGCCCGCAAGGCAGGCCCCGCCCGCCCAACGCGCGGGCGAGGGCGGACAATCCCAGACCACCCGTCCCGCAGGCGGCGGCGGCGGAGCCAGCGCCGCCACACAGGCCAGCGCGATGTCGCAATGGGGCGCACAGATCGGCAGCTGCATCAGCCGCCGCGCCGCCGCGCCGCGTGGCGTCCGCCAGGGCGGGCGGGTGATCCTGTCATTGACGATCGCCAATGGCGGAACGATCCAGGCGGTGGGTCTGGCCGGATCCTCAGGTCAGCCGCAGCTGGATCAGGCAGCCCTGACCGCCGCACAGCGCGTGGGCCGCTGCCCCGGCGCACCGCGCGAGCTGACCGATGCGACCTATTCGTTCCAGCTGCCGATCATCATCAACGTCCGCTGACCAACCGCCAGACGCCGCTCACGGACATCCCCGCGCCCCTTTCATCCTGGCAAAAACATCCCGCGGGGGGTCAGCCAAAGGCTCGCCATCGGGTCAAGAACCTCTGGCTGACGGGGTATGAAACCCCCACCTGCGGCCCGGGCCATGCGCCGCGCTCAGACGTGATGCAGGACCAGCGGCCGCCCCAGATGCTGACCCACCCGGATCGGCGCATCGTACAGATCCGACAGCAGCGCCTCGGTCAGCACGTCTTTTGCCGGGCCTTCGGCGACCACGCGCCCGTCCTTCATGGCGATGACGTGATCGGCCCAGGCTGCGGCATAGTTGATCTCGTGGACGACCATGCCGACGCTGCGCCCGGCCTCGTCCACCAGCATGCGCAGGCGGCGCATCAGGGCGCGGGCATGGGCCATGTCCAGATTGTTCAGCGGTTCGTCCAGCAGCAGCCAGTCGGTATCCTGCGCAAAGGCCATGGCGATATGGGCGCGCTGCGCCTGCCCGCCCGACACCTCGTCCAGAAACCGCGTGGCCAGCGGCGTCAGGGCAAAGGCCTCCAGCGCCGCGGTCACGCGGGCGCGGTCGTCGGGACCGGGGCGGCCTTTGTGATGGGGCCAGCGGCCAAAGGCGACCAGCTCGGCCAGCCGCAACCGGCTGGCGATGGCGGTCTGCTGGCCCAGAATGGCCATGACACAAGCCAGCCGGTCGGTGGGCGTGGTGGCCACATCGTGACCCGCCACGGTGATGCGGCCCGTCTGCAACGGCTCCAGCCGCCCGATCAGGCGCAGCAGGGTGGATTTCCCGGCCCCGTTCGGCCCGATCAGCGCGGTCAGCCGCCCCTTGGGCAGCCGGGTCGAGATATCGTGCAGGATCGGCGTGCCGCCGATCGCATGGCTCAGCTGATCGATCTGGATCATCGGATGCGCCCCTTCAGCAGCAGATACAAAAAGAACAGCCCGCCCGCGAATTCGACCACCACCGACAGGGTGGCGGCCTGTCCCAACTGGCGTTCGAACAGCCATTGCCCGCCCACCAGCAGGATCGCGGCGGACAGGGCGGCGGCGGGCAACAGGACCGCATGGGCGGCACTGCGCATCAGCCCATGGGCCAGCCCCGCGACGATCAGCCCAAAGAAGGCCACCGGCCCGACCAGCGCCGTCGAGACGGACACCAGCACCGCGACCAGTCCCAGCACCGAAAGCGTCACGGCCCGGTGGCGCAGCCCAAGCGAGACCGCCGGATCGCGCCCAAGCGCCAGCACATCCAGCCGCGAGGACATCCGCCACGCCATTGCGACGGCCAAGGCCGTCACCGCTGCGGCCCAGGGCAGCAGCGTCGCCTCGACCCGGTTGAAGCTGGCAAAGCTGACCGCCTGGACCACGGCAAATTCGTTGGGATCCATGATCCGCCCCAGAAAGCCGGACACGGACCGGAACAGCACGCCCAGAATCACCCCGGTCAGGATCATGCGCGGGATGTCGCGCGCGCCGCGCAGCAGCAGCGTGCCAAACAGCAGGCAGGCCAGCACGGTCATGACCGCGATCTCGGACAGGAACTTGGCGCCGGGGGGCAGGCCCGCAAAACCCGCGCCGCCCAAGGCCATGACCAGCGCCGTCTGCAGCAGCACATAAAGCGCGTCGAACCCCATGATCGACGGGGTCAGCACCCGGTTCGCCGCCACCGTCTGAAAGAGGATGGTGGACACGCCGACGGCCACCGCCACCGTGACCAGTGCCGCCAGCTTGGCTGCGCGCAGGCCCAGGATAAATCCGCGATTGCCCGCGCCCAGACCCTGCCACATCCAGACCGCCGCCAGCAGCGCCAGCAGCAGGGCCATCCCGCCCAGCATCAGGGCGGGGCGGCGGTTCTGGCCCATGCCTGCGGGGATCGGGCGGGCAAGCCCGGTCGCGCTATCCATGGGCGGGCCTGCGATGCAGCAGCCACAGGAACAGCACCGCGCCCAGCACCCCCAGGATCACCCCGGCGGGCATCTCATAGGGGCGGATGACCAGCCGGCCCAGCAGATCGCAGGCCAGCACCAGCACCGCGCCCGACAGCGCCACCACGGGCAGCGAGGCGCGCAGATTGTCGCCCATGACCCGTGCGACCAGATTGGGCACGACAAGCCCCACAAAGGGAATCATCCCCACCGTGGTCACGACCATCGCCGTCACCACCGACACCACCGCCATGCCAAGCCGCATGACCGCCGCCGTGGACAGGCCCAACCCCGTCGCCACCTGATCGCCAAGGCCCAGAATGGCAAAGCGGTCGGCGGAAAACCACGCCAGCCCGGCGGCCAGTGCGGCGATCCACAACAGCTCGTACCGGCCCGCGATGACGCCCGAAAACTCTCCACTGTACAGCCATGTGCCGACATATTGCATCAGGTCGGTCTGCCAGCCGATGAAGGTCACGACCGATCCCAGCACGCCCGACAGCACAAGGCCCGCGATGGGGACCAGCATCACCTCGCGCACGGGCAGGCGGCGGATGACGGCCAGAAACAGCGCGGTCGACATCATCGCCGACAGGCTGGCCGCCAGCATCCGCAGCCAGAGGGGGCTTTCGGGCCACAGGATGGTGATGGCCAGCAGGCCAAGCGCCGCGCCCTCGGCCGTGCCCGAGGTGTCGGGACCGACAAAGCGGTTGCGGACCAGCGCCTGAATCAGGACGCCCGCCACCGACAGCGCCGCCCCGGTCAGCGCCACCGCCATCGTGCGCGGCAGCCGCGATTCCAGCAGCACCAGCATGGCCTGAGGATCGCGGAAGATGGCGCGCAGATCGACATGGGCGGCGCCGATGGTCAGGCTGGCCAGCATCAGCGCCACCAGCGCCGATGACAGAGCGGGCAGCAGGCGCATCAGCTGTCGGCGCCGTCCGACAGGGCGGCGGTCAGCTGGTCCAGCGTGGCCGTCAGCGCGCCATAACCGCCCGCCGCGATATAGGTCGCCGCCGGGTCCAGATAGATGACCTGATCCTGCTGCCAGGCGGTCGTGCCCTCGACCAGAGCCGATCGCAGCGTGGCCTCGGCACCCTGCCCGTCGGCGCCGATGGCGGCGCCCCGGTCGACGACCAGCAGCCAGTCGGGATTGGCTTCGGCGATGAATTCATGGCTGATGGCCTGACCGTGATTGGCCTGATCCAGCCCCGGCACGGCCTCGGCCATCCCGGTGGCGGCAAAGATCCAGCCAAAGCGCGAATCCTTGCCATAGGCCGACATCTTGGGCCCGTTGGTCATCACGATCAGCATCGAGCCCTGATCGGCGGCGGCCTTGTCCAGACCGGCCAGCTTGTCGTCCAGCGTGGCGGTCAGGGCGGCGGCCTCATCGGTCTTGTTAAACAGCGCGCCATAGCCCTCGATCCGGGCGCGGGCATCGGCCAGAAGGTCGGTGCCAAGCGTCATGTCGATGGCGGGTGCCACCTGCGACACCGCCGAAAGCTGGGTCGCGGACCGCCCGCCGACGATGACCAGATCGGGGGCGAGGCCGGCCAAAGCCTCCAGATCCGGTTCGAACAGGGTGCCGACGGGGGCGGCATCGCCCGCCGCATCGCGCAGGGCGGGAACAAGGATCCTGTCGATCGTACCGGTGGGCGCGACGCCCAGTGCCGTGATCGTGTCCAGCGCCGCCATGTCATAGACCGCGACCGATTGCGGCGTGCCGGGCAGGGTGACCGGGCCTTGCGCGGTCGGCACGGTGATCTCTTGTGCCAGGGCGGCAAGGGGGGCCGCGCAAAGGGCGGTGGCCAGAAGGCCGGACAAAGCGATGCGGCGCATGGCAGATCCTTTCGGGACGGGGCCGCCACAAGGGGCGGTCGCTGTGACGTGACGCCTTGGGGGTTAGCGCTGTCCGAAGGGGAGGGCAAGAATGGCCGGGTCTTTTTGTCGGGATATGGCGCCGATTTGTTGACAAATTTACTTGGTGGCCTTAGCTGGCCTGCGAAACGCGCAGTCCGGGCCTGACAGATCGGGCCTGCCGGATCGCGATGCGAAAGGACCGCCCCGATGCAGATGACCGCCACCCTGCCGACTGCCCGCGCGCCTGCCCTGATGGGAACGATGGCCAAGCATTTCGGCCATAAAATCCCCGTCGAGGTCGCCGATGACCATGCCGTGCTGCGTTTCGAGATGGGCGAGGCACGCCTTGCCGCACGCGCCGACCAGCTGGATCTGACGCTGCACTCTGCCGACGCCGCCGCGCTGGAGCGTCTGCGCGAGGTCGTCGAAAGCCATCTGATGCGCTTTGCCCATCGCGAAGACCCCGCGCCGCTGGTCTGGCACGCGGCAGGCTGAGGGCACCTTTGGGGCGGCGCGCCGCCGTCCCGGGGGCCGCTCGCGCGATTTTCGCTGGATCGGCGGGCCGGTTTCTGGTCAGAGAGGCGCCAAGGCAGCCGGTCCCCCTTGGATCGGCCGTGACCCAAGGCAGGACCGGCGATGAGCATCCATCTGTATCCCAACGACCTTCCCGACGATCTGGTGCTTGGCCCGGTCGTGGCCATCGACACCGAAACGATGGGTCTGGACCCGCGCCGCGACCGGCTGTGTCTGGTCCAGATGTCGTCGGGCGACGGCGAGGCGCATCTGGTCCAGATCGACCGGGGCCAGACCGAGGCCCCGAACCTGACCCGCCTGCTGACCGATCCCAAGGTGCTGAAGCTGTTCCATTTCGGGCGCTTCGACGTCGCCGCACTGGAAAATGCCTTTGGGGTCGTGACCTCTCCGGTCTGGTGCACCAAGATCGCCTCCAAGCTGGTGCGGACCTTTACCGACCGGCACGGGCTGAAGGTGCTGCTGCAGGAGCTGGTCGGCGTCGATGTCAGCAAGCAGCAGCAGACCAGTGACTGGGGCGCCGCCGATCTGTCGGATGCCCAGCTGGAATATGCGGCGTCCGACGTTCTGCATCTGCACAAGCTGAAAGAGGTGCTGGAAGAGCGGCTGAAGCGCGAAAACCGGCTTGGGCTGGCGCAGGCGTGCTTTGACTTTCTGCCCGCGCGTGCCCATCTGGATCTGCTGGGCTGGGGCGACGAGAGCGATATCTTTCGTCACTGAAGGCCGGAACCTTGCCCGGGGGCGGTGACCGGGGGCGCTTCGCCCCCCGGACCCCCCGAGGATATTTGAGTGAAGAAGAAGGGGCTGGCACGCGTGGCGGATTTCATCGGGACGGGACGGCGGGTGATCGAGACCGAGATCGCGGGGCTGCAGGCCCTGTCGGCGGGGCTGGGGGACGCGTTTTCCCGCGCGGTCGAGATGATCCTGGCGGTCAAGGGCCGGGTGATCGTGTCGGGCATGGGCAAATCGGGTCATGTCGGGCGCAAGATCGCCGCGACTTTGGCCTCCACCGGGACGCCCGCGCAGTTCGTCCACCCCGCCGAGGCGAGCCACGGCGATCTGGGCATGGTCACCGCCGCCGATCTGGCCCTGGTGCTGTCCAACAGTGGCGAGACGCCCGAACTGGCCGATATGATCGCCCATACGCGGCGGTTCTCGATCCCGCTGATCGGGGTGGCGGCGCGGCCCGGATCGACCCTGATGCGGCAGGCGGATCTGGCGCTGGCCCTGCCCGCCGCCGCCGAGGCCTGCGGCAACGGGATCGTGCCCACGACCTCGACCACCATGACGCTGGCTTTGGGCGATGCGCTGGCCATCGCGCTGATGGAGCATCGCCGTTTCACGCCGGAACATTTTCGCACCTTTCATCCCGGCGGCAAACTGGGCGCGCTGCTGGCCAAGGTGGGCGATCTTATGCACCACGCGTTGCCGCTGGTGGATCTGGCCGCGCCGATGACCGAGGCGCTGCTGGTGATCAGCCAGAAGGGCTATGGCGTGACCGGGGTGACCGATGCGACCGGCGCACTGGTGGGGATCATCACCGATGGCGATCTGCGGCGCCACATGCAGGGCCTGCTGGATCTGGATGCGGCGGCGGTCATGACGCCTGCGCCCCGCACCATCGGCCCCGAGGCGCTGGCAGGCGCCGCGCTGGCCCAGATGCAGGATCGCAAGATCACCTGTCTGTTCGTGGTCGAGGACGCCCGCCCCTGCGGCATCCTGCATATCCATGATTGCCTGCGCGCCGGGCTGGTCTGATCGCATGGCCCGGCCCGCTTGTTTCCGGTCCGCTTGTCCCCGTCATCCGACCCCGGTCGGGTCATGACGCGCACGCGGATCGTGCGATGGCTGAGGGTGCTGCTGCCGCTGGTGGCGCTGGTGATGTTGTCGACGATGTTTCTGTTCTCGCGCCGCCCCGACGCCGAATCGCGCATCCCCTATGCCGAGGTCGAGGCCGAGGAGGCCGCGCGGCAGGGGCGCATCGTGGCGCCGGAATATAGCGGCGTGACCGGTGACGGCGCGCGGCTGTCGCTGCGCGCGGCAGAGGCTGCCCCCGGTGCGGGTGGCGGGGCGGCGGGCGATCTGCGGCTGGACTGGGACCGTCCCGGCGGGCCGGGGGTGGCGGGCCTGCGGGCCGGGCTGACCGCGCCGCAGGGCGGATTGCAGGACGGTCTGGTGCGGCTGGAAGGCGGCGTCCGGATGACGACCAGTTCCGGCTGGCAGATGGACGCGCCCGAGATCGAGGCGCGCACCGACGCCTCGGTCATCACCGCCACCCAAGGGGTGGAGGCGCAGGCTCCGTTCGGCTGGATCGAGGCCGGGCAGATGCGGCTGTCGCCCGCCGACGCGGGGGATGACGCGGCTGCAGAACGGGAGGCCCAGGACGGCGCGGCGGGCGGCAATGCTGCGGTCTTGCGTTTCTCGGACGGTGTGCGTCTGATATACCAGCCCTGAGACGGCCTGCGATACCACCATTGCGACCGACATCGCCCCGATGCGGACCCACCCGCCGACCCACCCAAGGCCCCTTGCGCGGCCCCGACCTGACCGAGGTTCCCGATGACGCTTCGCCCCCTGCTGCCCGCTCTGATCCTGTCGCTGGCGGCAGCCTTGCCCGCCATGGCCCAGAACGTCGCTTTTGGCGGCATGCAGGCCGACATCTCGGCCCCGGTCGAGGTGGCGGCAGACAATCTGACGGTGGATCAGACCGACGGCTCGGCGCTGTTTTCGGGCAATGTGGTGATCGGGCAGGGCGAGATGCGACTGTCCGCCGATGAGGTCACGGTGGATTATGCCCCGGGCGGGCAGGAGCGGATCAGTTCGCTGACGGCCATCGGCAATGTCACCCTGGTTTCCGGCGAGGATGCGGCCGAGGCGCAGCAGGCGGTTTATGACGTGGCGGCGGGCAATGTGGTGCTGACCGGCGATGTGCTGCTGACGCAGGGCGGCAACGTGCTGCAGGGCGACCGGGTGACGGTCGATCTGGCCACGGGGGCGGCGCAGGTGCAGGGGCGCGTCAGGTCGGTCCTGCAGCCGGGGCGCGACTGATGCGGCGCGCAGCGGCGGCCACGGGCGACGGGCTGGACGTGCGGGGGTTGCGCAAGTCCTATCGAAACCGGCCGGTGATCCGCGATGTGTCGGTCACCTTGCAGCGGGGCGAGGTCGTGGCCCTGCTGGGACCGAACGGATCGGGCAAGACGACCTGCTTTTACTGCATCGCCGGGTTGGTGACGCCCGATGCGGGGCAGGTCATGATCGACGGGCAGGATGCCACGCGCCTGCCGATGTTCCGCCGCGCCCGGATGGGCATCGGCTATCTGCCGCAGGAAATGTCGATCTTTCGCGGGCTGACGGTCGAACAGAACATTATGGCCGTGCTGGAGGTGGCGCTGGACGATCCCCGCCACCGCCGCGACCGGCTGGAGGAACTGCTGGCCGATTTCTCGATCAGTCATCTGAGGAATGCCCCCGCCATGGCCCTGTCGGGCGGCGAACGCAGGCGGGCCGAGATCGCGCGCTGCCTGGCCTCGGATCCCGGCTTTCTGCTGCTGGACGAACCCTTTGCGGGCGTCGATCCGATTGCCGTGGGCGAGATCCGCACGTTGGTCCATGCCCTGAAATCGCGCGGCATCGGGGTGCTGATCACCGACCATAACGTGCGGGAAACATTGGGGATCGTGGACCGGGCCTATATCTTGCATGACGGGCATGTGCTGATGTCGGGCACGACCGATCAGATCGTGGCCGATCCGCGTGTGCGCGAGGTTTATCTGGGCGACAGTTTCTCGATGGCCTGAGGGGCGGGGCCTTGCACCGAGCGGGGGCGGGACGATGCTTTTCGCGGTCACGACCCTCGGTGGCCCGTTGACAGATCCCTCTTGCTGTCACCAAATTGAGACATGCGGAAGGTGTGCCGGTGGGCCGCCCCCGCGCAACCCGTTTCCGCCCTTGCCGGCCTTTGAACGGGCAGGCGCCGCGAAGACGGGCAACCGGAGAGGAGTGACGATGCGCTATACCATCAGCGGAAAACAGATCGATGTCGGGGATGCCCTGAACACCCATGTCAAAACCGAGCTGGGAGAAACGATCGAGAAATATTCGCAGCGCCCCACCGATGCGGCGGTGACCTTTTCCAAGGACGCCCATCAGTTCCTGTGCGATTGCGTGGTGCACCTGTCCACCGGGCTGACCGTGCAGGCGCGCGGCACCGCCCATGACATCTATGCCGCCTTCGAGGCCTGCCGCGAAAAGATGGACAAGCAGCTGCGCCGCTACAAGCGCCGGCTGAAGGATCACCACAAGGATCATGCCGAACCGGTTGTCTTCGGACAGGCCGACAGCTATGTGCTGGCCCCCGAGGATGATGATGCGGAATCGCAGGGTGGCAGCCCGGAGCCGATCATCATCGCCGAAATGGAAAGCCGTGTCCCGACCCTGTCGGTGGGCGATGCGGTGATGCACATGGAACTGTCCGGCAGCCCGCTGCTGGTGTTTCGCAACGAGAAACATGGCGGCGTCAATGTCGTCCACCGTCGTGATGACGGCAATGTCGGATGGATCGACCCGCGCGGCAATGGCTGAGGCCGCCCGCGCGCAGACCTGATGTGACGCACCGCCCTCCGACATCGCTGTCGGGGGGCGGACAGCTTGGGAAAGACAGGACGCGATGCAACTTGCTGAAATCCTCCGGCCCGGGGCGGTCCGCTCTCTGGGGCAGGTCACCTCGAAGAAACGGCTGTTTCAGGAACTGGCCGATCTGGCCCATGCGGCCTATGGGCTGAACGCCCCCGAGGTGCTGGACGCGCTGCAGGAACGCGAAAGCCTGGGGCCGACGGGCGTCGGACAGGGCGTGGCGCTGCCCCATGCGCGGCTGCACGGTCTGGACAAGGTCGCGGGCCTGTTCCTGCGGCTGGACAAGCCGCTGGATTTCGACGCGGTGGACCGCCAGCCGGTCGATCTGGTCTTTGCCCTGCTGGCTCCGGAAAGCAGCGGTGTCGATCACCTCAAGGCGCTGGCGCTGGTCTCGCGCACGCTGCGCGATCAGGATCTGCGTGCCAAGCTGCGCGCCAATGACGACCCGGTCGCGCTGCATGCGGTCCTGTCCGCCGCACAGGGCATCAAGGCCGCCTGAAGGCCGCCTGGACCACGACAGGGGTTCAATTCAGGCCGGATCGGTCCTATATCTGAAAGACGCCACCCTTGAAGGAGGTCTTTCATGAGCAAGCATCCGACCGACCAACCCCGCACCCGCGGCGCGTCGCGCCTTGCCGCATTCCTGCGCCAGGATCTGGCGGAGAGCCCGTCGCAAGCGACGCTGGCCCTGCAGTCCCGGCCCCAGAGCCGCGACGCAGCATCCCGAAAGACCGCCGAATTCCTGCGCATCGCCCGCCACCGAACGGACTGACATCCCGCGCCGCGATAAAAAGATGGGGGGCCGTCTGCCCCCCAAGCGCGTGCCGCGCTTTCCCCCCGAGGATATTTCCAGACCAATGCAGGACCAAGGCTGAGCCTCTGCAGCGGTCCTGAAATATCCCGGGGGAATCGCCGTCAGGCGATGGGGGCAGCGCCCCCTTGCAAGGCCGTCAGGCGCGGACCAGCGCCTCGTAGCTTGCGGCGACGTCACGGGTGATCTGGCCCACCTGAAAATGCCAGTCGCCGATCTGGCCGACCGGGGTGACCTCGGCGGCGGTGCCGGTCAGCCAGCATTCCTGAAAGCTTTCCAGCTCATCGGGCAGGATGCGGCGTTCATGGACGGTATAGCCCTTGTCCCTGAGCATCTCGATGATGGTCTGGCGGGTGATGCCGTTCAGGAAGCGGTCGGCCATCGGCGTGTGGATCTCTCCGTCGCGGACGAAGAAGATGTTGGCGCCGGTGGCTTCGGCCACATAGCCTTCCCAGTCCATGAACAGGGCATCCGAGCAGCCCTTGGCCTCGGCGGCATGTTTGGACATGGTGCAGATCATGTAGAGACCGGCCGCCTTGGCGGCGGTGGGGATGGTTTCGGGGCTGGGGCGTTTCCATTTGGCGACGTCCAGTTTCGCGCCCTGCCATTTGGCATCGCCGTAATAGCTGCCCCATTCCCATGCCGCGACCGCCATGCAAACCGGGTTTCTGGCCGCCGACACGCCCATGTCCAGCCCCGACCCGCGCCATGCCACGACGCGGACATAGGCGTTGTCAAAGCCGTTGGCCTCCAGCACGGCCTCTTTCGCGGCGTCGATGTCTTCGGCGGAATAGGGGATCGGCATGTCCAGAAGCCGGCCCGACTCGATCAGGCGCAGCGAGTGTTCGTGGCCCTTGAAGATCTTGCCGTCATAGCACCGTTCGCCTTCGAAGACGGAACTGGCGTAATGCATCGCATGGGTCAGGACGTGCACCTTGGCATCGCGCCAGTCGACCAGTTCCCCGTTCATCCAGATCTTGCCGTCGCGATCGTCGTAAGCCAGCATCTTCTTGTCTCCATCCGCCGCCCTTTTTTGCGATTCTTGCGTCTGTCAGGGCGGATTTGGCATGTTTGTTACGCAAGATGCTTGACGGCTAGCAATCAAGGGTTAGAAAGTCAACAACGCTGCCCTATCAGGCAGCAGCGATATCGGGGACGGGCATGCAGGACAAGGCGCGCATACAGGCGATGGTGGGCGAGGATCTGCTGTTTCTGACCGACGACCAGCTGCGTCGCGGGATCGAGGCGATGTTCTTTGCCTATCGCGCCTTCACCTCGGATCCGGACATGATTCTGGCGGATCTGGATTATGGCCGCGCCCATCACCGGGCGCTGCATTTCATCCACCGCGATCCGGGGCTGACGGTGACCTCGTTGCTGGCGGTGCTGGGGGTGACCAAGCAGTCGCTGAACCGGGTCTTGCGCACATTGATCGATGACGGGCTGGTCGACAGCCGGATCGGGCGCCGCGACCGGCGCGAACGCCAGCTGCACCTGACCGTCTCGGGGACCGCGCTGGAGCGTCGCCTGTCCGAGGCGCAGCGGGCGCGGATGCGCGCCGCCTATCGCAATGCCGGTCCGCAGGCGGTGGCAGGTTTCCGGCAGGTGCTGGAAGCGATGATGGACCCCGAGACGCGGGCGCAGTATCAGGCCCTCAAGGATTTGTCAGACGACCGCTGAGGCCCCCATGACCGCACCCGACACCCATCTGCTGGTCGTTGACGACGACGAACGCATCCGCGCGCTGCTGGGGCGGTTTCTGCGCAAGAACGGGTTCATGGTCACCATGGCCCGTGATGCCGCGCAGGCGCGCAGGCTGCTGGCCGGGCTGGAATTCGATCTGATCGTCATGGATGTCATGATGCCCGGAGAGGATGGTCTGGCCCTGACCCGCCATCTGCGCACCCGCATCGACACGCCGATCCTGCTGCTGACTGCCCGGGGCGAGATCGAGGACCGGATCAGCGGCCTTGAAAGCGGTGCCGACGATTATCTGGCAAAGCCCTTCGAGCCGCGCGAATTGCTGCTGCGGATCGCGGCGATCCTGCGCCGGGTGCCGGTGGTGGAGCTGGCCCAGCCCAAGTTCCTGACGCTTGGCGCGCTGCGCTATGACACCGACAAGGGTGAATTGTGGTCGGGCGATGCGCCGCTGCGGTTGACCGGGACGGAAACCGCGCTGTTGCGGCGGCTGGCGGCCAGCCGGGGCCAGCCGGTCAGCCGGGCCGAGCTGATCGACGATCTGGGGCGCGGCAATCCTGACGAGGATAATGGCGAACGCGCCATCGACGTGCAGATCACCCGCCTGCGCCGCAAGATCGAGCCCGACCCGCGAGAGCCGCGTTTTCTGCAGACCGTGCGGGGCACCGGCTATATGCTGGTGGTGGACTAGGGGCGGTCATCGGCCTAGCGTGCGCCTCGTGATGGATCAGGCGACATATCAGGGAATCGCGCTGGACGCGGACACCGCGCTGGCGCTGCTGGACTGGCAGCTGGAGATGGGCTGCGACGTGCCCATGACCGATGCGCCCATCGACCGGTTCGATCTGCCCGCGCGGGTCGCGCCCACAGCGCCCCCGCTGGTTCTGGAGGCGCCATCCCTTGGTGCCGCGACCGAGCCCGACGACCTGGCCGCGCGGCTGGCCGAGGCCGGCGCGCTGGCGGCGGCGGCGGGTGATCTGGCGGCGCTGGCCGCCGCTCAGGAAGGCTTCGACGGGATCGAGCTGAAGAAGGGCGCGCGGAATTTCTGCTTTGCCGACGGCAATCCGGCGGCCCGCGTGCTGATTCTGGGCGAGGCGCCCGGCGATGAAGAGGACCGGCAGGGCCGTCCCTTCGTGGGCCGCGCGGGGCAGATGCTGGACCGCATGTTCAGCGCCATCGGGCTGGCCCGCGATGCGGTCGATGCGGAACGCGCGGTCTATATCACCAATGTCCTGACATGGCGTCCGCCGGGCAATCGCGACCCCAGCCCCGATGAAATTGCCGTGAGCCTGCCCTTTCTGCGCCGCCATATCGAGCTGGCCCAGCCCGATCTGATCGTGCTGATGGGCAACATCGCCTGTCAGGCGGCGATCGAGAAACGCGGCATCCTGCGGCTGCGCGGCCAGTGGGTGCAGGCGTTCGGGCGTCCGGCCCTGCCGATGACCCACCCCGCCTATCTTCTGCGCAACCCTGCCGCCAAGCGCGATGCCTGGGGCGACCTGTTGTCGCTGCAGGAGCGGCTGGAATCGCTTTCCGTTTAGATTCCGTTTGCCCATCATGCGCTACGCCGGTCGTCTTAAAGGCGGACCCATCTCATGCGATTTCTGACCCGCGGCCTGTCCGGGCTGTTCCTGACCTTCCTGACGCTGGCCCTGCTGTTTCTGGCGGGGTTTCAGCTGTGGCAGGCCGTGGCCCTGCGCGGCGCCAACGGCGGACCTGCGCGCGGCCCCGGCGAACAGGTCTATGCCGCCCGGCTGGTGACGGTGGCGCCCGAGACGGTGCAGCCGGTGATGCAGGTTTTTGGTCAGGTCCGCTCGCGGCGCGAATTGCAGCTGCGGGCCGGGGCGGGGGGGCGGATCGTCCAGCTGGACCCGGCCCTGCAAGAAGGCGGGACGGTCGTCGCGGGGCAGTTGCTGGCGCGGATCGACCCTGCCGCGGCGCAGGCGGCGCTGGACAGCCGTCAGGCCGAACGCGACGATGCCGAGGCCACGCTGGCCGACACCCGTCGCCGCGTCACCATCGCCGCGCAGGATGTGACCGCTGCCGAACGTCAGGCCGAACTGCGCGAGGCCGCCGTGACCCGGCAGGGCCAGCTGGCCGAACGCGGCCTTGGCACCAGTCTGGACCGCGAGACGGCGGAACTGGCGGCCTCGACCGCGCAGCAGACGGTAATTGCCAGCCGCGCCGCACAGGCCGATGCGCAAAGCGCCGTGACGGCGGCAGAGAATGCCCTGCGCCGGGCCGAGATCGCCCTGACCGAGGCGCGCCGCGCGCTGTCGGACACCGAGATGCGGGCGGGCTTTGACGGGCGCGTCACCGGCGTCACGGCGGTCGAGGGCGGGCTGGTCAGCGTCAACGAACAGCTTGCCACGATCATCGACCCCACCGCGCTGGAGGTGCAGATCCCCCTGTCGCTTGGCCAGTTCGCGCGGCTGTCCGGGCCGGATGGCGCTTTGCTGGCGCAGCCGGTGACGGTCTTTCTGGATGGCAGCGCGGGCCAGCTGACCGCCGAGGCGCGGCTGGACCGGGCGGCGGCCTCGGTCGTCGAAGGCTCGGCCGGGCGGGTGGTCTATGCGGGCGTGACCGGGGCTGCGGCGGCGCTGCGGCCCGGCGATTTCGTGACCGTGCGGATTGCAGAGCCGGCAGTGGCCGGGGCGGCGATGATCCCTGCCACCGCGCTTGGATCGGAAAGCGCGGTGCTGGTCGCGGATGCGGACGGGCGGCTGGAAAACGTGCCGGTGACGGTGCTGCGCCGTCAGGGCGACGATCTGATCATCGCGGTGCCTGCAGCCCTGTCGGGCGCGCGCATCGTGGCCGAACGCGCGCCGCAGCTGGGCACCGGCATCCGGGTCCGCGATGCCGCAGGCGGACCCTCGGGCGGTGCCATGCCGGAACGGCCCGGCGGACCGGATGCCGCCGGGGCGCGCGCGCCGGGTCAGGGGCCGACCCGTGGCTGAGGCCCCCCGTCCCGACCTGCCGCGTCCCGACCTGCCGCGCGCTGGCCTCATTGCGCTGTTCGTGCGCCACGCCACCTTGGCCAATCTGCTGCTGGCGGTGATGGTGGTGGCGGGTCTTTATTCCGCCCCGCGTCTGCGGGCGCAGTTCTTTCCCGATACGGTGGTTCAGGAAATTCAGGTCACCGTCCGATGGGACGGGGCTGGCGCCGACGATGTCGACCGGTCGGTCGTGGGGGTGCTGGAACCGGCGCTGATCGCGGTCGAAGGTGTGGCCCTGACCGCCAGCCAGGCCAGTCAGGGCAGCGCCCGTATCACTCTGGAATTCGAACCGGACTGGGACATGTCGCGCGCCACAGGCGAGGTCGAGGCGGCGATTTCCGGCGCCGGCGATCTGCCCGAGGGCGCCGAGGAACCCGAGGTCACGCGCCGCGCATGGCGCGATGCGGTGACCGATGTGGTCATCTCGGGGCCGGTGGGGCTGGACCAGCTGGGGCGCATCGCGGACGATCTGACCAACCGTCTTTATACGCGCGGCATCACCCGTCTCAGCGTGTCGGGCCTGTCGGCCCCCGAAACGCTGGTCGAGATGCGCATGGCCGATCTGGTCCGCCATGACGTCACGCTGGAACAGATCGCCGCGACCATCGCCGCCGCTGCGGCGCCGACCCCGGCAGGCGATGTGGCTCAGGGCGCCTCGCGTGTGCGGACCGGGGCCGAGACGCGTGGACCCGCTCAGGTCGCGGGGCTGGTTCTGACGGCGCTGCCCGATGGTACCCAGCTGACCATCGGCGATGTGGCCGAGGTCCGCGACACCGGCATCGACCGGGGCGTCGCCTCATTCGTGGATGGCAATCCGGCGGTCACCATCTCGGTCCAGCGCAGCGCCTCGGGCGATGCGATCGGGATGCAGCAATCGGTCCAGCAGGCGGTGGATCAGATGGCGCCCAGCCTGCCGCAGGGCGTCACGGCGGAACTGGTCCGCGCGCGGGCCGAACAGATTTCGGCCCGGCTGTCGCTGCTGCTCGACAATGCGCTGATGGGGCTGGGGCTGGTGCTGGGGCTGTTGTTCCTGTTCCTGAACGCCCGCACCGCGATCTGGGTCGCGGCGGGGATTCCGGCGGCGCTG
The DNA here is from genome assembly GCF_004335005.1 of Paracoccus nototheniae. Lineage (GTDB taxonomy): Bacteria > Pseudomonadota > Alphaproteobacteria > Rhodobacterales > Rhodobacteraceae > Paracoccus > Paracoccus nototheniae. The sequence goes on from NZ_RQRT01000070.1 coordinate 15,955, forward strand.
CTGGGCGCGGTGGCGCTGATGTATGCGGCGGGCATGACGATCAACATGATCTCTCTGTTCGCGCTGATCCTGACGCTTGGGATCATCGTCGATGATGCGATCGTTGTGGGCGAACATGCCGATTACCGCGCCCGCAAACTGAACGAGCCGCCGATGCTGGCCGCCGAACGAGCGGCGGGCCTGATGGCGGCGCCGGTCGTGGCGTCCACGCTGACGACGATCATCGCATTCGCCGGGCTGGCACTGATCGGCGGGCGGTTCGGATCGCTGGTCTCGGATATTCCGATGACGGTCATTCTGGTGCTGGCGGCGTCGCTGGTGGAGTGTTTCCTGATCCTGCCCAATCACATGGCCCATGCGCTGGCGCATCAGGCCAAGGATCGCTGGTACGACCGGCCCTCGGTCTTCGTGAACCGCTGGCTGGACCGCTTTGTGGCGGGGCTGTTGCGGCCTCTGACGCGGCTGGTGCTGCGGGCGCGCTATCCGGTTCTGGCGCTGGTCGTGGTCGGGCTGTCCTGGTCGGTGGCCTCGCTGATGACGGGAAAGGTGCCGTGGCGGTTCTTCGACGCGCCCGAACAGGGCAGCGTGTCGGGCAATTTCGCCATGCTGGCCGGGGCCACCCGCGACGACACGCTGCGCGTCATGGGGCTGGTCGCCGATGCGGTCGATGGCGTCGCCACGGAATACGAGGCCGAATACGGCATCCGCCCCATCACCCATGTGATGACCCAGATCGGCGGCAATTCGGGCCGTCCGCTGCCCGGTTCGGAAACCAAGGATGCCGACCTGCTGGGTGCCGTCCAGATCGAGCTGATCGACCCCGATTTCCGCCCCTATTCCAGCTTCGAATTCGTGGCCGCCCTGCAGGATGCGATGCCCACCGACCCGCGCCTTGAAACGATCAGCTTTCGCGGCGGACGGTCGGGACCGGGGGGCGATGCCATCTCGGTCCGCATGACGGGGGCCGATGCCCAGCAGCTGAAGGCCGCCGCCGAGGCGCTGAAGGCCCGGCTGGCCGCCGCCCCCGAGGTGTCCGCGCTGGAAGACAGTCTGGATTACGACAAGGACGAACTGGCGCTGCGCCTGACCCCGCAGGGCGAGGCGCTTGGCTTTACCACAGACACGCTGGCCCGCGAATTGCGCCAGCGGCTTGGCGGGATCGATGCCGCCACCTGGCCCGAGGGCACCCGCACCGGTGCCATCACCGTGGAACTGGCCGAGGATGACCGCCGCGCCGATTTTCTGGACCGGATGATGATGCGCACCGCCTCGGGCGATTGGGTGCCCTTGGGCGATATCGTGACGGTCGGGTCCGAGGCCGGGTTCTCGGTCGTGCGCCGTGAGAATGGCGAGCGGATGATATTGGTCACCGGCGACATTTCGGGCGACGATCCGGCCGGCGCGGCGGACATCACCGCCGATCTGCAGGACCGCCTGCTGCCCGACATCGCCGCCGAATTCGGCGTCAGCTATGACGTGACCGGTCTGGCGGAGCAGGAAAGCGCCTTCCTGACCGAGGCGCTGACCGGTTTCGCGCTGGCGCTGACCGGCATCTACATGGTGTTGGCCTGGATCTTTGCCAGCTGGACACGGCCCCTGGTGGTCATGTCGGTCATTCCCTTCGGATTGATCGGCGCGGTCTGGGGCCATTGGCACTGGCAACTGCCGCTGAGCCTGTTTTCGGTCGTGGGCCTGATTGGCATGTCGGGGATCATCATCAACGACTCGATCGTGCTGATCTCGACCATCGACGAATACCGGCGCGACCGGGGGCTGCGCCCGGCGATCCTGGATGCGGTCGCCGACCGGTTCCGCCCCGTGCTGCTGACCACGGCGACGACCGTGCTGGGGTTGGCGCCGCTGCTGTACGAACGCTCGTCTCAGGCGTTGTTTCTGAAGCCGACGGTGGTGACGCTGGCCTATGGGCTGGGCTTTGGGATGGTGCTGGTGCTGCTGGTCGTGCCGGCGGTGCTGGCGGTGGGCGACGATCTGGCCCGCGCCCGGCAGGGGTTCCGGCGCAGCCTGCGGCCCGGCCCCCTGCGCGGCGTGATGCGGGGCGCCAGCCTTGCCGCCGGGCTGGGGCTGGTGGCGGTGCTGGGTCCGGTGACGCTGTTGCCCGCGCTTGGGCTGAGCCTGCCGGTCTGGTGGCCGGTGGCGGGTTCGGCTGGCACGGCGCTGCTGGTCTATCTGGCGCTGCTGGCGGTGATCGCGCTTGGCGCGGCGGTGGCGCAGGGGCTGCGGGGCAGATCGGCGCGGTCCGGCCTCGCTTGACCCCGGTGCGCCGCTCCGGTGCCCCGCTTAATCGGTGACCCGATTAACCGGCAGGCGCGCAGCCCATCGTCTCGGTCGCCCGGGCGCCGTCTTCGGGGATGACCGTCATGCGCAGGGCCGCCGGGTCCAGATCAAAGGGCCGACCACTGGGGCCGACCATCTGCACGACGGCCTCGGGCCCTGCGGGCCCCGCCGCGATGCGCGCGCCCGAGACCCAGACCTCGGGGTGGCCGGTCAGTTCGATCGCGGCCAGCGCGGCGCCTTGCGGCGGCAGGTCCATCGCGACGCTCAGCCCGTCCTCGATCTCGGTGACGCGGCAGGCCGGGCGGTGATCCAGCCGCTGCGGCTCGGCGGCCAAAGCGGCGGTGATCGCGGGATCGGGCGCATCGCCCGGCGGCGGCGCCACAAGATCCAGCGAGGCGGGCACGCAGATGTTTTCGCACAGGCCCAGATCGATCAGGGCACGGACCTGCACCGGCTGGCCGGGATCGGCAGGCCGGGCGGTAAAGGGCAGGATCAGCCGGTCATTATAGCCCATCTCGGGCATGCCACCCGAATCGATCGCCTGAGGGGCGGGCCAGTGCAGCGTGACATCGCGCAGATTGGTGCCACCCTGCCAGTCGAAATGCGGCGGCAGGCCGGTATCGCCGGGGCTGCGCCAATAGGTCTTCCAGCCCGGCGCCAGCTGCAGCTCCAGCGCCATGACGCGGTTGCCTGCACCATCCGTCCAGCCGGGCAGCAGCCGCGCCGATTGCAGGCCCGGCGGCAGATGGGGGTCGGACTGGCCCGATTGCGCCGGTGCGAAGGCGGGCAGGGGACCGGGTTTTCTGACATCGGACTGTTGGGCGGCGGACGGTTGCGCCCCCAGGGGCTGGGCTGCGGCCTGATGCGTCAGGCCAGTCAGCGCAAGAAGCAGCCCGAGGGCCATGGACAGGCGGGGATGATCGATCATATCCCCAGCCTTACCTGCGCGGCGCGCCCCGGGGGAAGTCACAATACCGCGCAAGCCTTGCATCATCCGCGCCCAGACCCGATCTTGACGGAAAAGGAGACATGATGAGCAGCACCCCCTTCGATCCTTCCCGCACCAGCCCCTTCGGCGCGGCCCCCTCGGATGTGGACCCGGATGATGACGGCCAGAACCTGACCGGCAAGATCCTGATCGCCATGCCCGGCATGGTCGACCCGCGGTTCCAGCGTTCGGTGGTGCTGGTCTGCGCGCATTCCGACGAAGGCGCGATGGGGCTGGTCCTGAACCGGCCCCTGCCCGAGGTCGGTTTCGACGACCTGCTGGAGCAGTTGGGCATCGAGGTCGAGGGCGACGCCCGCCGCATCGAGGTCCGCTTCGGCGGCCCGGTCGAGCCGGGGCGCGGCTTCGTGCTGCACAAGGTGGCCGAACATGGCGAAGATCCCGAGGGGCGCCTGCGCATCGGGCAGGCGCTGGCCATGACCACCACGCGCGACATCCTGGTCGAACTGGCCCAGGGCCACGGTCCCGACCCGGCGGTTCTGGCCCTGGGCTATGCGGGCTGGGGTCCGGGGCAGCTGGAAACCGAGATGTTGGCCAATGGCTGGCTGACCGGAAACGGTGCCGAAGACCTGATCTTTGATCCCTCGCATGACGACAAATGGCAACGCGCCCTGAAAGCGCAGGGCATCGATCCGTCAGTATTGTCGGGAATGGCGGGGCGCGCCTGACATCGCGTCCCGCGACAGCCGGGGGCGCTTCGCCCCGTCGCCGGTCTGTCCTCGGACCGATGGCGCACCGACCGGCCCCCCCCCCGAGGATATGTTCATGAAGAAGAAACAGCTTTGAGCAGCTCGTCAGGGTGCATGCCGTCGTTTGGCGCAACGCCCTCTTTTCATCTTGGCACAAATATCCTCTGGGGGTCCGGGGGGCGAAGCGCCCCGGGCCATCGCGGGACGCGATGCTTTTCAGCGGGCTTCGGGGAAGAACCTGTCCGAGGGGGTGAAGATCTCGCAGCCGGATGCGGTGACGCCGATGGAATGTTCGAACTGGGCGGACAGGGATTTGTCGCGCGTCACGGCGGTCCAGTCATCGGCCAGCACCTTGGTTTCCGGACGGCCCAGATTGATCATCGGCTCGATGGTGAAGAACATGCCCTCTTCCAGCACCGGGCCTTTGCCGGGGCGGCCGAAATGCAGCACGTTCGGGGGCGCGTGAAAGACCTTGCCGATGCCATGGCCGCAGAAATCGCGCACGACGGACATGCGCCGGTCCTCGGCATAGGTCTGGATGGCGGCGCCGATATCGCCGAAGGTGGCGCCGGGGCGCACGGCCTCGATCCCCTTCATCAGCGCGTCATGGGTGACCTGCAGCAGGCGCTGCGCCTTTAGCGGCGCGCGGCCCGCGACATACATGCGGCTGGTATCGCCGAACCAGCCGTCCTTGATCACCGTCACGTCGATGTTCAGGATATCGCCATCCTTCAGCAGCTTGTCGCCGGGGATGCCGTGGCAAACGACATGGTTCACGCTGATGCAGCTGGCATGCTGATAGCCGCGATAGCCGATCGTGGCCGAGGTCGCGCCCAGTTCGGCCACGCGCCGGGTGATGAAATCGTCCAGCGCGCCGGTGGTCACGCCGGGTTCGACCATCGGGCCGACCTCGTCCAGGATCTGTGCGGCCAGCGCGCCTGCCGCCCGCATGCCCGCGAAATCGCCGGGCATGTGGATGCGGATGCCCTCTTTGGTGATAAGGCTGTCGTCCATCGCGGATCCTTTCTGTCTGCGACCCTAGATAGATGCGCGCGCCCACTTGTTCCAGCCCTTCGCACCGGCCTAAAAGAAGGCCACCCCATTTCCCCAAGTCACGGACAGTGCCATGCAGTCTGACAACCCCACCGCCGCCATCCTTGTCATCGGCGACGAGATCCTGTCGGGCCGCACCCGCGAGGGGAACGCCCATCATCTGGCGCAGGTGCTGACCGCGACCGGGTTCGACCTGCAGGAAATCCGCGTCGTGTCCGACGATCATGACCGCATCGTGGCGGCGATCCGGGCGCTGGATGGCAGTCTGGGCGGGGATTACGATCTGCTGTTCACCTCGGGCGGGATCGGGCCGACCCATGACGACATCACCGCCGATGCGGTCGCCGCCGCCCATGGCACCACCGTCGAGATCCATCCCGGTGCCCGCGCCCTGTTGCAGGACCGCTGCGACCGCATGGGGATGGAGCTGACCGAGAACCGGTTGCGCATGGCCCGCATCCCGGTGGGCGCCGCGCTGATCGACAATGCCGTCTCGGCCGCGCCCGGCTTTTCCATCGGCCATACCCATGTGATGGCCGGGGTGCCCGAGGTCTTTCGCGGCATGGTCGACTGGCTGATCCCGCGCCTGCCCGGCGGTCGCCCGGTCTGTTCGCAAAGCGTCGAGGTGCGGCGCGGCGAAAGCGACGTGGCCGAGGATCTGCAGGCCGTTGCCGGGGAATTCGCCGATCTGTCGCTTGGATCCTATCCGTTCCGCGACGAGACGGGCTGGGGCACGAACCTTGTCGTGCGCGGATTGGACGCGGCTCGCGTGGATCAGGCGATGGCGACCCTGAAGGCCCGGATCGGACTGTGATGACGGGGGCCGTGATGGATCGGCCCGATGCCGATCTGGCCGCCGCCTTCGAGGCGACATGGCCGCCCGCGCGGACCGTCCTGTGCGGCGGGCTGGAGG
>NZ_RQRT01000071.1 GCF_004335005.1 Paracoccus nototheniae
ACGCCTGCCCAAGGCTAATCTGGTCTTGGCCGACACGCGGCCCCGGAGACGCCAGATGCAGCAGGACGGCACCGAATGGGCAAGCCTGCTGGCGGCGGCGCAGGCAGGCGACACGCGGGCCATGGCGCGTTTTTTGACGGCCGTCACGCCGCTGATCCGCGCCGTCGTGCGCGCCCGTGGCCGCAGCCTGCCCCCCGACCAGCACGAGGATGTGGTGCAGGACGTGCTGCTGGCGATCCATCTGAAACGCGACAGCTGGCAGCCCGGCGCGCCGTTGCGGCCATGGCTTTATGCGGTGACCCGGTACAAGGTCATCGACGCCTTTCGCAGGCGGGGCAGCCGGGTGCACCTGCCGGTTCACGACTTTGCCGAGATCATCGCCGATCCGCGCCATGACGACCCGATGGCCAGCCGTGACCTGGCGGTGCTGCTGGCGCGGATCGATCCGCGTTCGGCGGGCATCGTGCGCGCCATGGGGTTGGAGGGCGAGGCCGCCGAGGATGTCGCCGCCCGCCTTGGGATGACCGGCGGCGCGGTGCGCGTCGCCCTGCACCGCGCGATGAAGAAATTGTCCGAAATCGGACTGGGAACAAAAGAATGACACATCCTTCCTCGACCGATGCGCTGATCGCCCGTCTGGCGGCGACCCCTGTGCCGGGCGTCCGGTTCTCGGCCACCCGGATGGTGGCGGCGATGGGGCTGGCGCTGCTTCTGGGCTTTGCGGCGCAAATGGTGGTGTCGGGGCTGCGTCCGGGGCTGGCCGCATCGCTGGCCGCACCCGTGACGCTGGCCAAGCCGCTGCTGCCGCTGCTGCTGCTGGCGATGGCATGGCCGATGGCCGCGCGGCTGGCCCGGCCCGGCGCGCGCGCCGGGTTGTGGCCGCTGGCCCTGCCTGCGGTGGTGGCCGTGGCGCTGGCCGCTTGGGCGCTGGCGGCAACGCCGCCCGACCGGATGGTCATCGACTGGCTGGGCCATTCGGCGGCGACCTGCGTGCCCTTGATCCTGGCGCTGTCGGTTCTTCCGATGGTCGCGGGCCTGCGCGCCCTGCGTCGCGGCGCCGTCACCCGGCCCCGGCTGACCGGCGCGCTGATCGGGCTGGCGGCGGGCGCGGGGGCCACCACCGGCTATGCCCTGTCCTGCACCGAGGATTCGCCCCTGTTCTATGTCTTCTGGTATGGCATGGCGATCGTGCTCAGCACCGCGCTTGGCGCATGGGCCGGCCCGCGCGCGCTGCGCTGGTAGCCCGCCATGTTCGGCTTTCGCGATATCGAGATCATCCGCGCCATCGTGCGTCATGGTGGCTTTCGCGCCGCATCCGACAGTCTGGGGCTGGCGCAATCGGCGATCTCTCGTCGGGTGCGCCATCTCGAGGACCGGATGAAGATCGCGATTTTCGAACGCGACGGGCGCGGGGTCCGCCTGACCGCCGCCGGACGGCGCCTGTGCGACGAGGCCGAGGTGCTGGTGGCCCAACGCGACCGCATTCTGGACGAGCTGACCCAGAACGTCATGGCCGGGGTCGTGCGCCTTGGCGTGGCCGAGACGATGACCCATACCGTCCTGCCGCGCATGCTGACCGATCTGCGCGCCCGCCACCCCCTGCTGCGGTTCGAGATTTCGGTCGACACCTCGGACCAGATGGGGGTGCTGCTGGCGCAGGACGGGCTGGATGTGGTGATCATGCTGCGCGATCAGGCGCCGCGCGGGATCAATCTGACGCCCTTGCCGCCGGTGACGCTTGGCTGGTTCGGATCACCCGCGCATTTCACCCTGCCCGACCCGGCGGGCATCGACGATCTGGCCGCCCTGCCCATCGTGTCCTTTCCCAAATCGACCCTGCCGCATCGTCGGGTGGTGCAGCTTTTGTCGCCGGGGCGGCGGCAGGTGGCGGCGGTGCATGGCTCTGCCTCGTTGGCCACCGCGCTGCATCTGGTCAGTCAGGGCTTCGGGATCGGCACCATTCCCCATGACATCGTGCGATCCTGGCCCCATGCCGGGCTGCAGGAGATCCGAGTCACTCCGGATGCGCGTCTGCCCGATCTGGATTTCGCGATCTGCTATTCCCCCGAACGCAACGAAAAGATCGGCCGCGAGGTGACCCGCGCGGCGCTGGCGGCGGCGGATGACTGATCGCGACAGGTGATCAATATTGACGCTGTCTGAACTGTTGTTCGTCCCTGCGCCGCAGCGCACAGTGTTGCGTGAACCGCGAAAGAGGTACCGATGCCATCCCCTGTCCCCCTTTGCCCCGACAATGCCACGCCTTGGCAGCTGCGCCAGACGATCCGTCAGGGCGCGTTCGACGGCCCGACGGCAGGTCTGGGTGGCGATGCGCTGCAGGGCAATCTGGTCATCCTGCCCGCCGTCGAGGCCGCCGATTTCCTGCGCTTTTGCCAGCAGAACCCGCGCCCCTGCCCGCTGCTGGCGGTGGGTGCGCCGGGCGATCCGTCGCTGCCGACCTTGGGGCGCGATATCGACCTGCGCCATGATCTGCCGCGATACCGCCTGTGGCGCGACGGCGTGCTGGTGGCTGAACCCACCGACATCGCCGATCTGTGGCTGGACGATCTGGTCAGCTTTGTCATCGGCTGTTCCTTCAGCTTCGAGGATGCGCTGAGCCGGGCGGGCATCCCGGTGCGCCATCAGGCGGCGGGGCGCAACGTGCCGATGTATCGCACCAACCTTGCCACCCGCCCCGCCGGTCGCTTTGGCGGGCCCGTGGTTGTCAGCCTGCGCGCCATGCCCGCCGCCGACGCGATCGAGGCCGTGCGCATCTGCGACGGCTTTCCGCTGGCCCATGGCATGCCCGTCCATCTGGGCGATGCGTCCCTGATCGGGATCACGGACCTCGACCACCCCGATTACGGCGATGCGCCCGATATCCGCCCCGGCGATATCCCGGTCTTTTGGGCCTGCGGCGTCACCCCTCAGGCGGCGATCGCGGCGGCAAAGCCCGCCTTCGCCATCACCCATGCGCCGGGCCACATGCTGGTCACGGACATTCCCGCAGCCCGGGCCGGTCGTCTTCTGACCGGGCCAGTTCCGGCTGATCAGGGCGCAGGGATGTGATCAAGGCTCGGATCATCGCGCGGCGGTTTCCGTCAGCGCGCTGACCACCCGGTTGCGGCCTTCGTGTTTGGCCCGGTAAAGCGCCGCGTCGGCGGCAGCCATCCATGCCTTGGCGGTCATGCCCGGCTGTCTGGGCGCCACGCCAAAGCTGGCCGTGATGACCAGTTGCGGGTGATCGTCCAATGTCTGCACCTCGATCCGGCGGCGCAGGCCTTCGGCAAAGGCTGCGGCGTCGTCCGGTTCCGTGCCGACCAGCAGGACGGCCAGCTCTTCTCCACCGATCCGGCCTGCAAAGCCGATATCGCGGCATCCGGCCCCGACCGTGTCGCCCACCGCAACCAGAACGGCATCGCCGGTCTGATGGCCGAACGTGTCGTTGATCGCCTTGAAGCGGTCCAGATCCAGACAGATCAGCGACACCGGCCTGCCGGTCCTGTCGCTTTCCGTGATGGCCGTGTCCATCGCCTCGGCAAAGGCGCGGCGTGTCGCAAGGCCGGTCAGCAGATCGACCGAGGCCATCTTGCGCAGCTCCAGCTGGTTCATCACCAGATCGGCAAAGCTGGCCAGGACGCGGGCCTGTTCATCGCTGAACACCCGGGGGCGGCGATCGATGGCGCAAAGCGAGCCGATGGCATAGCCGTCCGCCGTCACCAGCGGGGCGCCGATATAGGATCTGATTCCCGGCGGTCCGGTGACCAGGGGATTGTCGCTGAACCAGGGATGAACCGAGGCGTCCTCGATGCGCAGGATATCCTGGGACCGGATCGTGTGATTGCAGAATGCCACCCGTCGCGGCGTTTCGGTGGTCTCAAGCCCCTGCACGGATTTGAACCATTGCCGGTCGCGGTCGATCAGCGAGACCGCCGCGATGGGCACGTCGAAGACGGCCCGCACCAGATTGGTGATCTTGTCGAATTCGGGTTCGGGGGCGGTGTCCAGAACGTCCAGCCGCTCCAGCGCGCATTGGCGCCCGGGTTCGTCATCCGCCTTGAAAAGGGCTGTCATCACCGTCATCACCGATCCGTCTGCGCAAGCGCGGTCATCACATCGACAAGCTCTGCCTCGTAGCTGGCGACCAGTTCATGGATGCTGTGGCGCACAAGGCTGTCATCGATGCCGGCAGCCTGCATGGTCTGGACCAATGCGATCAGCCGGCTCAGATGCGCATCGGTGATCGATTGCAGACGCGAGGGCATGTCGGGCCCCACGACCCGCCGGGTCGCCGCATCCATCTGGGTCGCAAGACCCGACTGTTCCACCTTATCCGTCACCGTCACCCCCTGCCCTTCGCCCATGCCCGTGCAGCCTGTCGTTGCAAAGGTGCCTGACCGCTCGCGCGTCAGCAAGCCTAAACAAGGTGGTTTGGTTTATTGATGGGCAGGCGGCAGGGTCACGATGCCGCATCCGCAGCGCGGGGGTGCGACCGGATAGGCCGGCCCGCGCAGGCGCAAGGGCGGCCCTTTTGATCCTATTGAAACGGATTTTCCAGCAGCACGCCGGTCGGTTCGAAATCGCGGATGTTGCCGGTGACGACGGTGGCCGCATGGCGCAGCGCCGATGCGGCGATCATCAGATCGGCGCCGGGATGCCCGATCTGGGCCGACAGCCTGCCCCAGATGCGCGCATCCTCGGCCTCGAAGGGCAGCAGGCGGTCTGCGAACAGCAGGACCGTGCGGTCCAGCCATGCCCGCAGATCGGTTGCAAAGGCAGGGTCGCGGGTTTCCTGCTGACGGATGCCGCGCTCGATCTCTCCGATGGTGATGACGCTGAGAAACAGATCCTGTTCGGACCTGCCGCGCAGCCATGCCGCGACCTGCGGCGCCCGGTCAGGCCGCCGCACCGCCGAGATGACATTCGTGTCCAGCAGGAACATCAGAAGGTCACGTCGCGCGGCGCGGCCCCCGTCCGTGCGAAGTCAGCGCGGGGGGCACCCTGTTTGACGTCGGCCCGGTCGGGATCACCGCCGGGAAAGGCCATCAGATGGTCGGCAAAGCTTTCGCGCGCCTTGACGGCCCCGGCCAGCAGGCGGTGATATTCCTTAGATGACAGCACGACCACGGCGGGGCGACCGCGTCGGGTCACCTCTTGCGGCATGCCGGCCATCGCGGCCTCGACCACGGCGCTGAACTTGTTTTTCGCATCCTGAACCGTCCACATTGCCATGCCCTCATCTAGCCTGTCAGCTAGCTAGATGGCGCGGAATGGGGCGTTTGTCAAGGTTGCGGCGTCAGGACGGCGGTGCCGGTCTTTTGCCCGCGCCACAGAATGAACAGGCCCGACAGGACGATCAGCCCCGATCCGGCCAGCAGACCCGGCGTCAGCGCCTCGCCGAACAGGATGACGCCCAGTCCCGCCCCGAACAGCAGCCGGGTATAGCGAAACGGTGTGACGGCAGACACATCGCCGGTCCGCATCGCCTTCATCAGGCAGGAATAGGCCGCGACCCCGACCAGCACCGCGCCTGCCAGCAGGCCCGTCGCGCGGGCATCGGGGATCACGAACGGCGCGGCCTGCCAGACCGAGAACAGGAGGCCCGCGATGGTCAGCGCCAGAAAGCCGTAAAACCCCAGCACCGCCGTCCCAAGGCTTTGCGGCGCGGCGCGGCTGGCCAGATCGCGCCCGGCAAAGCCCAGCATCCCGATCACCGCCAGCAGCGACAGGGCCGAGAACCCGTCGGTTCCCGGTCGCAGGATGATCAGCACCCCCGCCAGCCCAAGCGCGATGGCGACCCATCGCCGCCAGCCCACACGCTCGCCCAGAATGATCGCCGCAAAGGCCACCACGATCAGCGGCGTGGCCTGCAGGATGACGGTCGCGGTGGACAAAGGGATCATCGCCAGCGCCAGAACATAGAACAACCGACCCGTGATTTCAAAGATCATGCGGATGCGCATGGCGGGGGACAGCACGTCGGGGGCGATCAACGCCTGCCCTTGCCGTGCCGCGATCAGGGCAAAGGCCAGCGCGCCGCCCAACCCGAACAGGATCAGGATCTGGCCGACAGGCAAAAGCCCGGCCATCGCCTTGACCAGCGCGTCTTCCACGGCAAAGGCCGCCATGGCGGCGATCATCCACAGTGCGCCCACAAGATTGCGGCGGTGACCCGGCTCTGAAATTGTCGTCACGATGGTCCCCTCGGCCTGGCGCAGCCTGCTTATGGCGGGGATCGGCGTCCTGCGAAAGGGCGCGCTGTCGGTCCTGCCGCAAGCAGGCGCCGCGCGGACCACCAGCCTAGCTGCCCGGCGCCGCCGCCGAACCGGCCAGAATGCCGCCATCGATCGTCAGTTCGGCCCCGGTCATATAGCCCGCCTCGTCCGAGGCCAGCAGCACGGCCAGCGCCGCCACCTCATCCGCCCGGCCAAAGCGTTGCAGGGGCGTGTCGGCGACCATCGCGGCCTGCCGTTCGGCCCGGTCGGGGCCGGTGCCCAGCATCGGCTCCCACATCGGGGTCATGATGGCGGCGGGATGGATCGAATTGCAGCGGATTTTCAGCCCCTGCCCGGCGCAATACAGCGCCACGGTCTTGGTATGGTTGCGGATCGCCGCCTTGGACGAGGCATAGGCCGCCGCCATCGGAATCCCCACCAGCCCCGAGCGCGACGAGATGTTGATGATCGACCCCGCACCCTTGGCCCGCATCGCGCCGATGCCGTAGCGGCAGCCCAGAAAGGTGCCGTCCAGATTGACCGCGTGGACGGCCCGCCAGTCGTCCAGCCGCGCATGTTCGGGATCATGGGCGGGGGGCGCGCCGTCAAAAACCCCCTCGAACCCGGTGATCCCGGCATTGTTCACCAGCACGTCCAGCGTGGGAAACTGTCGCGCGATCGCCGCCCAGTCCCGTTCGGAGGCGACATCCAGCAGCGCAAAGCGCGCGCCAAGCGCGTCGGCTGTCGCCTGACCGGCCTTGGCATCGATGTCGGTCAGGATGACCTCGGCCCCCTCGGTCACAAAGGCCTGCGCGATGGCCGCGCCGATCCCGCGCGCAGCCCCGGTTACAAGGGCGGTCTTTCCGGCAAGTCTGGTCATGGGGCCTCCGTGCTGCATCATGGCGGGCATCCGGGATAGCGCGGGTGGCCCCGGCCTTCAATGCGGCAGGGACCGGCTTTGTCCGCCCTAGTTCGAAAAGGCGTTGATCAGGTTGATCACCGCCAGAATGCGTTGCGTGTTGCTGTCCACCCGATAGATCTGGTTGTCGTCGCGGTAATAGCGCCAGTCGGGCCGCGTCGGAAGGTTGTGGCGCTGCGTGTCACGCACAAGGATGTAATCGCCTGCCCTCAGCCGGTCGCCGATCCGGTGGCCGTAGCCATCCCCATGGCCGCGCGCCTGTCCGGGGGGCACGCAGGGCGGGTTCTTGCGCGCCAGACCCGGCGGGCAATCGCGATACCGGTCATCGGTGCGGGCATGCCTGCGGTCGTCGCGCTGTTCGTGGCGGGCGTTCTTGCCATGCCCGTTCCCGTGCCCGTTGCCGTTCCCGCGGCCCGGATCGGCCAGCACGGGGGTTGCGATGGCAAGCGCCAGACCAAGGCTGGCCAGCCGGATGGTCAATGATGTCACGATGAAACCTCCTGAGCGTCGGCCCGGATATAGCGCGCCCGGCAGCCCGGACGGAAATCACGATCCGGCGCGCGCCGCAAATGCCCTCCCTTGCGTCTGCCCCCCTGCGCCCGAAGTGGATGAAGGGAGGCAGACGCGGGGGGGGGGGCCTAGTCCGGCACCCTTTGGCCCAGAACGCTGCGCGGGGCCGCCGGGGCGGGCTTGCGCGGTTCGGTGGCCACGGGATCTTCCCGGGTGATCAGGGCGGTGGCCTCGGCGGCGATGCGGTCCAGCAGGTCCAGTTCGCTGTCGCCGATCTGGCGGGGCGCGCGGTCCATCAGGCACAGCGCGCCAAGGACATGCCCCCCGGCGGTCCGCAGCGGCGCGGCGACGTAAAAGCGGCCCTGCCATTTCTGCAGCATCTCATGCCCGGCAAAGCGGGCATCGCGGTCGCTGTCGGGCACCACCAGCGTCTGGCCGGTGGTCACGACATGACCGGCCATCGCGCCGGTGCGCGGCAGCCATGTCATCGGCGGCGACGTATCGGTCCGGGGTCCGGGCAGGTCCATGCTTTGGCCGACCAGATATTCCGCATCCGCATCCACCACCGAGACAAAGGCAAGCCCCACGTCAAAGACATCCGCCGCGCGCTTGGCCAGATCGTCCAGATCCTCGCGCGCATGGCCGTCCAGCACGGCCGAGCGCGCCAGCACCGTCAGACGCTCGGGCTCGTCCGACGGCAGGGCATCGCCGGGCAACGCCTCGGCGGCCAGTGCCATGTCGGGACTGGCGGCAAGGACCAGATGCTGGGCAGCCTCGGACAAAGACAGCACGACCTGATCGACACCCAAAGCCGTCCCCCGGTCGGGGCCTGCCTGATCCTCGGGGGCGTTCCACAGGGCCAGCATGATCCGCAGTTCCGGCCAGCGGCGGCGCAGACGGCGCACAAAGCCCCGGACGGCGATGTCGGGATCGCGGCTGAAATAGGCCAGACAGACCGTGTCGATGCCGTCCAGTTCCAGCCGTTCGACATAGCGCGCGGTGACCGCGCCGGTGGGGCAGTGGATTGCGGGAACCCCGTCCAGCGCCAGCATATGGACCAGCATCTCGGCCGAGACGGCATCCACCTGCCATTTGCCGCCGATGCAGGCCACCCGCGCGGGCCGGGTCGCATCCATGTCGGGCGCCGGGTGATCCTCGCGCAGGTCGTCCAGCAGCCGGTCCATGCCATCCGCAACGCGCAGGCGATGCTCGACCCGGGCCTGCGCGTGGTAATCGTCGCTGGCCTGACGCAGCACCTCCAGCCCGGTCTCGTTGTAAAAGACCGGCAGGCCGGTTTCGCGGATCGCGTCCGAGACGATGTCATAAGCCTCGTCCGGGTCGTTGGCGATCAGGCGCTGATAGATACGGGTGGGCAGGTCCAGCGCCGGGGTCGATCCCAGCAGCGTGTCGAAAAAGGCCAGCTGCGGCAGGTTGCGCCCCATCACCAGCAGGCAGACCGTCAGCGGCGTCGACAGGATCAGCCCCAACGGCCCCCAAAGTGCCGTCCAGAAGGTCGCCGCCGCGATCAGCGACAGCGCCGACAACCCGGTCGAGGTGCCGTACAGCAGCGGCTCGACGATATTGTTGCTGATCAGCTCCAGAAACAGGATCAGCGACAGCGCCATCAGCACCATCTGCCAGCCGGGATCGACGGCAAAGGCCAGCGCCAGCGGAAAGATTGCCGACAGCATCGGCCCGACATAGGGAATGAACCGCATGATGGCGGCCAGCGTGCCCCACAGGATCCAGCCCGGCACCCCGATCGCCCACAGGCCAAGCGCCATCGGAATACCATAGGTGACGTTCACGATCAGCTGCATCAGCAGGTATTTGGAAATGCGCTTGCCCGCCTCTTCCAGCGCGTCGGTCGAGCGGTGCAGATTGCCACCCAGTAGCCGGATCAGCCGGTCGCGCAGATCGCCCCGGTCCAGCAGCACCAGAAACACGAAGACGACGACGATGCCCAGGGTCGCCAGAGGCGCCAGCGCGGGCGTCAGCCAGGCCACGGCCATGGAAAAGGGCGACGGCCCGTCGCCCACGACCTGCACCTCCAGCGGATCGGCGGCCCCCGAGGGCGCGCCCTGCAGGGCCGTGGTCATCTGTTCCTGCACGGTCGCGATGGTCTGGAACACCCCGTCAAGGACGCCCGGCCCCTCCATCTGATCGCCGAGGGACGCGATCTTGGCCCTGATGGTCGATTGATAAGCAGGCAGTTCGGCGCTGAGCACGCTGACCTGCGAGGCGATCAGCAGCCCCAGCCCCAGCAGCGCCGCGATCACCGTCAGCATCACCACCGACACGGCCGCGACCTGCGGCATCCCGCGACGGACCAGCACGCGCACCAGCGGGCCAAGCGCAAAGCTGATCAGAAAGGCGATGGCCAGCGGGATCAGCACGTCCTGACCGTAATACAGCAGCCCGATGATGACCGTGCCCACCACCAGCCATGCGGCGATGCTGACGATGTCGGCGCGCCCCGCTTGCGGCGGCTCGGGCAGCAGCGGTACCGCCAGAGGTCCGGCCCCCCCGGATGAGGGCGCGCGGGGCACCTGCCGCGACGCGGTGTCGTAAGATGTCATGAGATGTCCCCGATGCCCCCACAATCAGGGACACCGGCCAACGCGCCGCCCATTTTCCGGTTCCCCGCGACGGGCATCGTTCATAGCAGCAGGCGTAAGACGGTCACCGGCAACGAAAAAACGCGGCCCCTGCGCCTGGCGCCGGGGCATCGCGCGGGCGGTGCCGTCCGGGGGCCGGGCGCCGTGCCGGGGGTAAAGGCCTTAGCGCAATGCCAGCTGGACCGGCGCGCGCTGTGCCGAAATCTCGACCGCGTTGCCTGTGCTGGTGAAGGTATACAGGGTCTGGGGTTCGTCGGGCATGGCAAAGCGCACCTCGTCCCGGCCCTGCAGGCGCATCACGATGCGCTGCGGCTGGTCGCTGTCGCGGCCCCGGAACATCGCCGTCACCTCATGCGCGCCATCGGGCAGCGTGATGCGATAGGCGGCCATGTCCAGCGCGCCGGTATGCAGGCTTGCGGCCTGAAGCGGCGCGGACAGAACGGCGACTTCGGCCATGGCGGGCAGGCCGAGGGACAGCGAGGCGATGGTGGACAGCAGGATCGTTTTCATGATCGGGGGCTCTTTCTTGACGGGATCTGGCTTGACAGGATCTGGCGTGACGGGATCTGGGATGAAGACAGAGCCGCGCCACCCCACGGGCGGGCGCGGCAGGGACGATGTCTCAGGCGGGGTTCGGTGCGATGCCGCAGCGCAGCAGGCACGGCCCAAAGAGATGCAGGGCGTGGCCATGCGGGGCCGGGTGTTTGCGCTTTGCGGCGTGGTGGCGGGTCATGCGGCTGCCCGGCAGGATCGGGCCGACGCGTGGCCGGCAAGACGCCTGTGGCAGGCGGAAATGATGGTCGGCATGCGGAAACCCCTTGCGGCGGACAAAGTCGTTTCCTCCTCTTGCGATCTAGATTGCGTCTTCGCGCGCCGATCACAACCGCCGATGCTGCATAGCAGCATTGCAGTTGCAGCGAAGGGTGATCGCGCGATGCACCGGGCCGCGGGTCCGGCGTTGCAAATCATGCGGTCTGGTGGTCTGTCGGAACCAGCGTGCCGGGACGCGGCATGGCCAACAAAAAGGAGCGGATATGACGCGGATCGACGGCCCCACAGATCCTGCCGCGACCCGTCGGACGCGCAGGCCCACCGGACGGGGCAAGGGCTTTACCCCCCTGATCTCGCTTTATGATGCGCAAGGGCTGGCCTATGGCATCGTGATGACCAGCCTTGGCCTGACCTTTCTGAAGGCGGCGGGGCTGGTGACCGGGCAGACGGCGGGCCTGTCGGTGCTGCTGTCCTATCTGACACCGCTGGATTTCGGGACGCTGTTCATCCTGATCAGCCTGCCCTTTCTGGTCCTGTCATGGATGCGGCGCGGGGTCGATTTCACCCTGAAGACCGGCGTCGCCGTGGTGGGCATCGCGGTCCTGTCCGATCTGCTGGGCCGCTGGATCCGGTTTGCCGAGCTGCCGCCATTGCTGGCCGCGATCCTTGCGGGCTGCTGCACGGGCATCGGGCTGATCGCGCTGTTTCGCCACAATGCCTCGGCCGGGGGTCTGGGCATTCTGGCGCTGGTGATCGAAGAGCGGACCGGATTTCGCACCGGCTGGTTCCAGATGTGCTTTGACGCCGTCCTGTTCGCCGTCGCGCTGATCTTTCTGCCGCTTGGCAGCGTCATCAGTTCCTTTGTCGGCGCGATGATCCTGAACGCGCTGATCGCGTGGAATTTCCGTATCACGCAGGCCCGGTCCGGAACGATCCCCGACCCGCTTTGATCTGAACCGACCGCCGATGACGGACGCCCCCCGCCCCGGTAACCGGGGGCGGTCCTGCATGATTGCCCCAACACCATTGACAGGTGCCCTTTCACCCCCCTAAGCTTCAATAGTCAGGGGGAGTTTGACATTTGTCCGAACGCGGTTTCCGAACCGCGTCGGCAAGGGGGGATGATGACCAAGCCGCTATTGCAGGCCACGGGATTTCAAAAGTCGTTTAACGGCGTGGCCGCGCTGAGGCTGGGTCACTTCACACTGGCGCCGGGATCGGTCCATGCGCTGTGCGGCGGCAATGGCGCGGGCAAATCGACCTTTCTGAAAATTCTGATGGGCATCCACCACCGCGACGCGGGTACCCTGCTGCGCAACGGCACCGAGGTCACCTTTGACAATCCGTCCGAGGCGCTGGCCAACGGCATCTCGATCATCGAACAGGAGCTGAGCCCGGTTCCCGCCATGACCGTGGCCGAAAACATCTATCTGGGCCGCGAACCGGTGGGTCTGTTCGGGCGCATCGATTTCAGGCGCATGAACCGCACCGCGCAAGATCTGCTGGACGGGTTCCATTTCGGTATCCGCGCCGACAGCCTGATGATGGACCTGACCGTCGCCCAGACCCAGTTGGTCGAGATCGCCAAGGCGCTCAGCTATGATGCGCAGGTGATCATCATGGACGAACCGACCTCGGCCTTGGGCGAGGCCGAGGCCGATCAGCTGTTCGCGGCCATCGCCATGCTGAAGTCGCACGGCAAGGGCGTGATCTATGTCAGCCACCGCCTGTCCGAGATCTTCGGCATCTGCGACAGCTATACCGTGTTCCGCGACGGCGCCTTTGTCGAAACCGGCGCGCTGGCCGATATCGACAAGGACCGGCTGATCCAGCTGGTCGTGGGCCGCCCCCTGACCGAAGAATTCATCAAGGAAAACACCCCCGAGGCGACCGACATCCTGACGGTGCAGGATCTGGATGCCGATCGCGGCGTGCGCGGGGTCAGCTTTTCCGTCCGGCGCGGCGAGATTTTAGCGCTGTACGGGCTGATGGGGTCGGGCCGGACAGAGATTTTCGACCGGCTGTTCGGCCTGTCGGCGCAGACCGGCGGGCAGATCCGGATTGACGGGGCACCGGTGGCGCTGACCTCGCCGCGTGCGGCGATCGATGCGGGGCTGGCCTATGTGACCGAGGATCGCAAGCGATCCGGCCTCGTGCTGACGGGGGATGTGCGCCAGAACCTGTGTCTGGCGACGCTGGACCGCATGGCCACGGGGCCGGTCATGAATGCCGGGGCCGAGGCCCGGGCGGCGGCGCAGATGATCGAGACGCTGAACATCCGTACCGCATCCGACCGCCAGAGCGTGGCGCATCTGTCGGGGGGCAATCAGCAAAAGGTGGTGTTGGGCAAGTGGTTCCTGACCCGCCCGCGCATCCTGCTGCTGGATGAACCCACACGCGGCGTCGATGTCGGCGCCAAACGCGAGATCTATCGCGTGATGTCCGATTTCGCCCGTGCGGGCGGGGCGGTCATCATGGTCTCGTCCGAGACGGACGAGGTGCTGGGCATGGCCGACCGGGCCGTGGTCATGCGCGACGGGCGCGTGGCGGGCGAACTGGACCGGGCCGGACTGTCGGCCGCGAAATTGCTGCATCTTGCTGCCTGACGGGCCGCAAGGACCGGGCGCCACGGCGTCCGGAGGCCCAGAGAGCGGGATGCATGAACGGGAGGATGAGGGTGGACAATCAGATCAAGGCCGCAACGCCACAGCGCCGGGGGGCCGGGTCACGGATGGGACCGGCGCTGCAACGATACGGCATCCTGATCGCGCTGGCGGTGCTGTGCATCGTGCTGTCGCTGGTCAGCGACAATTTCCTCAGCTCGCGCAATATCATCAACGTGCTGCGCCAGACCTCGATCAACGGGATTCTGGCGATCGGCATGACCTTTGTCATCCTGACGCGCGGCATCGATCTGTCGGTCGGATCGGTGGTGGCGCTGGTGGGGGTCGTCTCGGCCAGCTTTGCCACCACATCGTCGGCGGGCTTCATTCCGGGCGCGCCCTACATGCCGCTGGTGCCGATCCTTGTCGGGCTGATCACCGGCACGGCGGTGGGCGCCCTGTCCGGAGTGGCGGTGGCACGGTTTTCGGTGCCCGCCTTTGTCGCGACGCTTGGCATGCTGTCGGCGGCGCGCGGGCTGACGCTGATCTATTCGGGCGGGCGTCCGGTTCCGGCGCTGACCGACGGCTATCGCTGGATCGGGACGGGCGATATCGCGGGCATTCCGGTGCCGATCATCCTGTTCGGGCTGGTCTTTGCGGTGGCGCATTTCGTGCTGACCCGCACCCGGTTCGGCCGCCATGTCTATGCCGTGGGGGGCAATCCCCATGCCGCCAAGGTCTCGGGCCTGCCGGTCCGGCGCATCCGTTTCGCGGTTTATGCGATCTCGGGCGCGCTGGCGGGGCTGGCGGGGATGATCCTGGCCGCGCGCACCGGGTCGGCCCTGCCGCAGGCGGGCGTCGCCTATGAACTGGACGCCATCGCGGCGGTCGTGATCGGCGGCACCAGCCTTGCGGGCGGGGTGGGTCGGGTGACCGGCACGGTGATCGGCGCGCTGCTGATCGGGGTCATGAATAACGGTCTCGATCTGCTTGGGGTCGAATCCTATTACCAGCAGGTGATCAAGGGCGGGCTGATCGTGGCCGCCGTCCTGCTGGACCGGTCGCGCAAGACCGAAGACTGAGATCCGGCGCGTGCCGGGACATTGTGTCACTGAGGGAGGAAACCAGATGACGACGAAGATGATGATGACTGCCAGCGCGCTGGCGCTTGGGCTTGGGATGGGCGCCGCGCAGGCGCAGGACGATCCGATCCGGATCGGCATGGCCGCCTATGGCCTGAATGCCGAATTCATGCAGCTGTGGTCGGCTGCGGGGGAAAAACACCCGGCGGTGGAATCGGGCATGGTCGAACTGACCATCTTTGACGGTCGCTATGACGCGCTGGTCCAGCAGGATCAGTTCGAAACGATGATCACCCAAGGCTTCGATGCCATCGTCTTTGCGCCCATGGATGTCGAGGCGGGCGCCACTGCCGTGCAGCTGGCCGTCGATGCGGGCATCCCCGTCGTCGGATCGAACGCGCGGGTGAACAGCGACCTGCTGACCGCCTATGTCGGATCGAACGACGTGGAGGCGGGCTATCTGGAGGCCAAGGCCGTTCTGGACAAGATGGGCTGCACCGGCGACGTGGTCATCATCGAAGGCCCGATCGGCCAGTCCGGCGAGATCCAGCGCGGCGAGGGCAATGAAAAGGCCCTGGCCGAATGCCCCGATGTCCGCATTCTGGAACGCCAGACCGGCAACTGGTCGCGCGCCGAGGCGCAGGCCCTGATGGAGAACTGGCTGACCGCGCATGGCAATGACATCAAAGGCGTGATCGGTCAGAACGACGAGATGGCGCTTGGCGCGATCGAGGCGATCAAGGCCGCCGGGATGGATGTCGCCGATTTCGCCATCGCGGGCGTCGATGGCGTCACCGATGCGCTGAACGCCGTCAAGGCGGGCCAGATGGATTCGATCCTGCAGGATGGCGAGGCGCAGGCGCTTGGCTCCATCGATGTGGCGATCAAGGCGGTGCGGCCCGATTACGAGCCCATGTCGGGCATCTGGGAACAATATCCCGACATGCCGTGGAATGACGGCGCGTCCAAGGAATACAATGTTCCCTGGACCCCGGTGACGGCGGAGAATGTGGACGCCCTGCTGGCCACCCGCCAGTAAGGCTTGCGCAAAAACCAGCCTTGGGCGGCTCCGGTCGCCAAAGGCGCCTTCGCGCGCCCCTCGGGGCAGGGTCGCGCGACCCGGATGACACAAGGCGGAAAGGACCGGCGATGGCGGCTTCTCTTGATTTCAGTCTGGCGGGCAGGACCGCCATCGTGACCGGCGCGGGATCGGGCATCGGGGCTGCCATCGCGCAGGCCTTTGCGACCAAGGGCGCGACGGTGGCGGCGCTGGACATGAACCTTGACGCGGCGACCGGAACCGCGACGGCGCTTGGCGGGGCATCGCGCGCCTTTGCCTGCGATGTGACCGATGCCACCGGCATCGCCGCCGCGCTGGACGCCGTCAGCGCCGCAATGGGCACTATCGACATTCTGGTCAATTCGGCCGGGATCGTCGATCTGGCCCCGGCGGGCGAGCTGTCGGCCCGCGCATGGGACCGCACCATCGCGGTCAATCTGACCGGCAGCTTTCTGATGGCGCAGGCGGTGGGCCGCATGATGATCGCCGCAGGCAGGCCCGGACGCATCATCAACCTGGCCAGTCAGGCGGCCTCGGTCGCGATCGAGGGGCATGTGGCTTATTGCGCGTCGAAATTCGGGATCATCGGGGTGACCAAGACGCTGGCGCTGGAATGGGGCCGCCACGGGATCACCGTCAATGCGATCTCTCCGACCGTGGTCATGACCGATCTGGGCCGCAAGGCATGGGCGGGCCCCAAGGGCGAGGCGATGAAGGCGCAGATCCCCACGGGCCGCTTTGCCGAACCTGATGAGGTCGCGGCGGCGGCGGTGTTTCTGGCATCCGACGCGGCGGCGATGATCAATGGCGCCGACCTGCTGGTCGATGGCGGATACACGGTGCAATGATGGAGGGCGCGATGACATCCGTCAGCATGCAGCGTTTCGTCAACGACCCCGACGATCTGGTCGATGAAACCGTGGCGGGCTTTGTCAAGGCCCATGCCGATCTGGTGCGCAAGGATCCGGCGAACCCGCGCGTGCTGGTGTCGCGATACGCGCCGCAGGACGGCAAGGTCGGCATCGTGACGGGCGGCGGTTCGGGTCACGAACCGGCCTTCATTGGCTATGCCGGGCGCAACCTCGTCGATGCCATCGCCATCGGAGAGCTGTTTTCCTCGCCCACCGCGAACAGCTTTGCCGATGCGATCCGTGCCGCTGATGGCGGGGCCGGGGTCGCGGTGCTGTATGGCAATTACGCGGGCGACAACATGAATGTCAGAATGGCCGCGACCGAGGTCGCCGCAGAAGGGATCGAGGTCGCGACGGTCGTGGCCAATGACGATGTCTGCTCGGCCCCCTTTGCGGATCGCGCCAAGCGGCGGGGCGTGGCGGGCGAGATCTTCATGTGGAAGATCGGCGCCGCCCGCGCGGCCCTTGGCGGCACCTTGGCGCAGGTGCAGGCTGCGGCACAGGGCGCCATCGACGCCTGCCGGTCGGTCGGCGTGGGCCTTGGCCCCTGCACCCTGCCCGCCGTGGGCCATCCGAATTTCCAGATCGCCCCCGGCACGATGGAGATCGGCATCGGCCATCACGGCGAACCCGGCGCCCGTGTCGAGCCGCTGCGCCCCGCCGATCAGGTGGCCGATGACATGGTGCGGATCGTGCTGGACGATCACGCCCTGCCCGCGGGGACCGAGGTCGCGGTGCTGGTTTCCGGCCTTGGGGCGACGCCGGTGAACGAGCTGTATGTGCTGTATGACCGGATCGAGACGGAGTTGGAACGCGCGGGCCTGCGGGTTTACCGGGCCTTTGTGGGAAATTACTTCACTTCGCTGGAAATGATCGGCGCGACGCTGACGGTGATGGCGCTGGACGATGACCGCAAGGCGCTGCTGGATCTGGAATGCGCGGCACCGGGGCTGACCGTCACCGGGGCTGCGGTGCCGCCGGTGGGTGCCATCGCCACCGGATCGCGCCGCAAACCCGCGACCGCCGCCGCGACCCAGACCCCGCGCGCGTCCGAGGCTGTCGGCGCGCCCCGGCTGGCCCTTGGCGCGGGCTCGGACATCGTGACCGAACTGGCGGCGGTGATCGTCGCCAACAAGGCGCATCTGTCGGAAATCGACGGGCTGATCGGGGATGGCGACCATGGCATCAACATGGCCAAGGGATTTGGCCGCGCGGCCGAACGGCTGTCGGGTGCGCCGGTGTCGCTGGATGCGGGGCTGATGCTGCTGTCGGATGTGCTGATGTCGGAAATCGGCGGCTCGATGGGGCCGCTTTACGGCTTCATGTTCCGCGACATGGCCCGCGCGATCGAGGGGCGCGCGGCCATCGACGCGGCGGGATTTTCGGTCATGCTGCAGGCCGGGCTGCAGGCGGTGACCGCGACAGGTGGGGCCAAGCCCGGCGACAAGACCCTGATCGATTGTCTGGCCCCGGCGGTTGCGGGGTTCGACGCCGCCATGGATCAGGGCTTTGCCGCCGCGCTGACGGCCATGGACAAGGCCGCCCGGCAGGGCCGCGACAGCACCACCGACATGGTCGCCAGACTGGGCCGGGCGGCGCGCTTGGGCGAACGATCGCGCGGGGTGCCGGATGCGGGGGCGACCTCGTGCTGTCTGATCCTGACGACGCTTGGCGACAGCGTCGCGCGCAGGCTGTCGGACGGATGACCGGGCGGGGCTGGATCGGGGCCGGTGCCGGGGCCACGGCACCGCCCCGATCCGCCTTGCACAACCGCCGGGGGTCATGCCAATGATCCCCGACATGCCGACATTCTCGCGCCACGATCTGACCGACCTGTTCCGCACTTTGGCCGATCGCATGGTCAGGGAACAGGCATGGCTGGCCGAACTGGACGGAGAGATCGGCGATGGCGATCACGGCGTCGCCATGGCGGGGGGCTTTGCCGCCGCCGCCGGGGCGCTGTTTCAGGCCGATGGCACGGATCAGACGCTGGATCAGGGGTTTGCGCTGGCGGCCTCGGCCCTGCTGAACGCGGTGGGGGCGACGACCGGGCCGCTTTACGCCAGCGCGCTCCGGCAGGCGGGGCAGGTCCTTGGCCCCGACGACAGCATCGCCTTTCATCGCCTGCCCGAGCTGATCACCGCCATGGCCGAGGGGATCGAGGCGCGCGGTCACGGCAAGCCCGGCGACAAGACGATGCTGGATGCCTGGGCCCCCGCCGCCCATGCCGCGCGCGCCGGCATGCAGACGGGCCAGCCGACCGGCGCAATCCTGCGCCGCGCGGCGACGGCGGCTGCCGAGGGGGCCGAGGCGACGCGGGCGATGATGGCCAGCAAGGGCCGCGCCGCGCGGCTTGGACCGCGCAGCATCGGCCATCTGGACCCCGGCGCGGTCTCGGCGGCGGCGCTTCTGGATGCGCTGGCGGTCTGGGCTGCGGCGCGGATGGGCGGGCCGGGCTGATGGGCGACAAGGATGCCCCACGCAGCTTTCCCGGCGTCACCGGCCAGCCGTTGCGCTTTGGCGACGACCCGCTGCTGTGGGCGTCCTGGCTTTATTATCAGGACGGGCTGACGCAGGGGCAGATCGCGACCCGGATGGGTGTGTCGCGGCCCTCGGTCAATTCCTATCTGGCCGATGCCCGCACCAAGGGCATCGTCTCGATCGAGATCGACCCGGAACGGTTCCGCGCGCTGAGCATCGCGCAGGCGATGCAGGATCATTTCGGGCTGGACGATTGCCTTGTGATCCCGTCCGAGGGCAGCGACAGCCCGCTGATCGACCGGCTTGGGGCTGCGGGCGCGCAGGTGCTGTCGCGGCTGGCCCGGTCGGGCGACACCATCGCGGTCACCTGGGGCCGCACGGTTCTGTCGATGGCGCATCGGCTGGACCGGGGGGCCTTGCAGGATCTGCGGGTGGTGCAGGCCACCGGCGGGACGACCGCTAAGATCCCCTGGACGCCCGAGGCCTGCGCGACCCGTCTGGCCGGGGCGCTTGGGGCACGGTCCATCCCGATCTCGGCCCCTGCCATCGTGTCCTCGCCCGACATGCGCGCTTTGCTGCTGCGCGAACCGGTGGTGGCCGAACAGATGGCGATTCTGGCGCAGGCCAACCGGATCGTGCTGGGGATATCCTCGCTGCGGCCCGAAAGCACCATCCACAGCAGCGGCTTTTTCGACGGGCTGTCGATGCCGAGCCAATATCACGCCGCCGTCGGCAGCATCGCCGGGCGGCTGATCTCGGCCCGGGGTGCGCCGGTCGATGGCCCGTTGGAGGCGCGCACCATCGGCATCGATCTGGCCGCGCTGAAGACGATCCCCTGCCGGATCGGGGTTGCCGGGGGCATGGACAAGGTGCAGGCCATTCTGGCGGCGCTGCGCGGCGGCTATGTCAGCGTCATGGTGACCGATGCCGACACCGCGCGCGCGATCCTGACCTCGGAAGGCTATGACGACATGCCGGTCCGCACCGGCCAGCCCGCGCCCGCGCCCCTGCCCGAACGGGTGCGGATCAAGAAATTCCTCAACCGCCCGCAGGACGCCGTGAACGAGACGGTAGAGGGCGCGCTGCTGGCCCATCAGGGCCTTCTGGCCCCGGTCACGGGCGCGCCGCGCGCGTTGCGCGCCGTCGATGGGCCGCGTCCGGGCAAGGTCGGGCTGGTCATCGGCGGCGGCGCGGGGCACGAGCCGGGGTTCTTCGGCTATGTCGGGCGCGGGCTGGCCGATGCGGTGGCCATCGGCAATGTCTTTGCCGCCCCGCCGCCCGACCCCATTCTGGCCGCCACACTGGCTGCCGATGGCGGGGCGGGCGTGCTGCATATCTTTGGCAATTTCTCGGGCGATGTGATGAATTTCGAAACCGCGGCCGAGATGGCGGCGGCGCGCGGCGTGACGGTGCGCACGGTGGTGACGACCGACGACATCGCCTCGGCCCCCGTGGACACGCGCGCGGCGCGGCGCGGGGTGGCGGGCAATGTCTTTGTCTTCAAGATCGCCGGGGCCGCCTGCGACCGGATGCTGCCGCTGGAGGCCTGCGCCGCGCTGGCCCTGCGCGCCAATCAGCGCTGCTATACGATGGGCATCGCGCTGGAACCCGGCGCCTCGCTGGAAAGCCGCAAGCCCGGCTTCCGCCTTGGCCCCGACGATATGGAGATCGGCGTCGGCGTGCATGGCGAACGCGGCATCGCCCGCGCCCGTCTGACCACCGCCGACGAGGCCTGCGATCTGATCACCGACCGCATCCTGAGCGAGATGCGCCCGGCCGAGGGCGATCGCGTCGCCCTGTTGGTCAATTCCCTTGGCGCCACCCCGCAGATGGAGCTGTACATCCTGAACCGCCGCCTGCGCCAAAGGCTGCAGGCGCGGGGCGTGGCGGTGCATCGCACGCTGATCGGGCATTATTACACCTCGCTGGATATGGCGGGGGTGTCCATCTCGGCCCTGCATCTGGATGATGAGCTGGTGTCGCTGCTGGATCATCCCTGCGCCACCCCGGCCTGGACGCAGATCTGACAAGCCGGTTTCCAATGGACCGGTTCAGGC
>NZ_RQRT01000072.1 GCF_004335005.1 Paracoccus nototheniae
ATGAAAGGTGCGCCGGCGTCTCCTTCTGGTTGAAATGAGCAGCGTGCAGCGACCAGCGCCCGCCAGATCATCGGCCGTGAATGAGACAGGGACAAGGCGCAGGTCCATTTCGCCCCTGCTCGCAAGCCGTGGTGCAGGCCTATGCTCCTGAGCATGTCGTCGGCGGCGGGCTGCCGACCGAGCGGCTGATCGTCTGGATCATAGTGGTCAGGTTCGGAGACCACCTTCCCGTCTATCGCCGGGCCGGAATGTTCGAGCGGCAGGGGCTCTACCTCGCCCGTGGCACACTCGGCAACTCGGTTGCCTGCGCCTTTCGGGGAACGCGCGGCCCCCAAGTCCACGTGCCGCCCGTCATCGACCACATGCGCGCTCATCTGCGCTCCGCCGACCGGATCACGCTCCTGTCCCGGGCCGACAGTGCACTGCCGGGCCAGTCCCCGAATGCAGGCAGGTCGCAGATGATCAGCGTCTCGGACCGTCCGGCCATGGCGAGGGGCAGGCCATCCGGCCCCGCGATCACCGACCCGCCGCCATAGCTCAGCCCGCCTTCGGCCCCACAGCGGTTGGCATAGGCGACGATCATCCGGCTCTCATGGGCATGGGCCGGGACCAGCGCCTGCGGCACGTGCGCAAAGCCCGCCGGATTGGCGGTCGGCACAAGCAGCAGGTCGGCGCCGCGCCGGGCCAGCCCCGCCGCATGCTGCGGAAATTCGATATCATAGCAGATCAGCAACCCGATGCGCCGCCCGTGCAGGTCAAAGACCGGTGGCGCGGTGGTGCCGGGCTGAGAGGCTGCATGTTCCATTGCGCCAAACAGCTGGATCTTTCGGTAATGCGCCAGCAGCGCCCCATCCGGAACGATGGCGCTGGCCGCATTGTAAAGGGCGCCGCCATGCCGCTCGGCCCAGCCAAAACGCACCCCGCACCCTGCCGCCCGGGCCAGCCCGACCATCCGTGCCATGCACGGCCCGTCCAGCGGCTGGAGCCAGTTGGGCAAAAGGGTCGGTTGATTGTATCCCGGCAGGAACAGTTCCGGCAACAGCAGCATCCCGGCGCCCGCTCGGGCCGCCGAGGACAGCAGCATCTCGATCCTTGCGAATGCGGCCTCCAGATCTCCGGCGGGCGATGGGCCCTGATACAGCGCTAGCTTCACGGCATTTCCTTTTGTGTCAGCTCATTCTAATTCTGATCCGCGTCCTGACCTAAGGTTTCACGATGACACTGACCGCCTTTGGCCCCGACTTCCCTTTTGCCTATGAAGATTGGCTGCGCCATCCAGCGGGGCTGGGACAGTTGCCCGACTACGCGCATGGTGCCTCTGTCGCGATCATCGGGGCGGGGGCTGCGGGGATCGTCGCGGCCTATGAACTGATGAAGCTGGGCCTGCGCCCGATCATCTACGAGGCGGGCCGGTTCGGCGGGCGGCTGCGGTCCGAACGGTTCGAGGGGACCGAGGATGTGATCGCCGAGCTGGGCGGCATGCGCTTTCCCGTCTCATCGACGGCCTTCTGGCATTATCTGGACCGGGTCGGGCTGCAGACCGAGCCCTTTCCCAACCCATTGACCCCGGCGGCCGGGTCGACGGTCATCGACCTGGAGGGCGAGACGCTGTTTGCCCGGACGCTGGACGACCTGCCGCCGCTTTATGCCGAGGTGGCACGTGCCTATGATGCAGCGCTTGAGGAAGGGGCCAATTTCGCAGCCCTGCGCGCCGCCGTGCGGAACCGCGATCCGGTGCGCCTCAAGGAAATCTGGGACCCGCTGGTGCGGGACTGGGACGAGCGGACGTTTTACGACTTCGTGACCTCGTCCGAGGCGTTCCGGGCGCTCAGCTTTCGCCACCGCGAGGTGTTCGGGCAGGTGGGCTTCGGCACCGGCGGATGGGACAGCGACTTCCCCAATTCCATGCTGGAGATCCTGCGCGTCAACCTGCTTGGGCTGGACGACGACCAGCGGCTGGTCGTGGGCGGCGTGGGCCAGATGCCGCACCGGTTGTGGACGGATGCGCCGCGTTGCGCGCATTGGCCCGCGGGCACGACGCTGTCGGGCCTGAATGGCGGCGCCACGCGCGGGCGGGTCTGCGCCTTGTCCCGTGATGCCGAAGGAGAAATCATCATAACCGACAGATGGGGGCGGCGCGATCATTACGGGGCCGTTCTGGTCACCTGCCAGAGCCATCTGCTGACCACCGCGATCCGCACTGAAGAACGGCTGTTCGATCAGAAGCTGTGGATGGCACTGGACCGCACCCGCTACATGCAGGCGGCCAAGACCTTCGTGATGGTCGACCGTCCGTTCTGGAAAGACCCGCATCCGGTGACGGGGCGCCCGCTGATGTCGATGACCCTGACCGACCGGATCACGCGCGGCACCTATCTGTTCGACAACGGCCCCGACCGGCCTGCGGTTATCTGCCTGTCCTATGCCTGGATGACGGATGCGCTGAAGGTGTTGCCGCATGCCGCGGAAAAGCGGGTCGATCTGGCGTTGCAGGCCCTTGGGGCGATCTATCCCGGCGTCGATATCGCCAGCCATATCCGGGGCGAACCGATCTGCGTCAGCTGGGAGGCGGACGAGAATTTCCTTGGTGCGTTCAAGGGGGCCTTGCCTGGGCACTATCGCTATAACCATCGGATGTATGGGCATTTCATGCAAGACGACCTGCCGCCTGAACAGCGGGGAATCTTTCTGGCGGGCGACGGGATCAGCTGGACTCCGGCCTGGGTCGAGGGCGCCGTCCAGACGGCGCTGAACGCGGTCTGGGGCGTGATGACTCACTTCGGCGGTCACAGCGCCGCCGGAAATCCCGGGCCCGGGGATGTCTATCCTGCGCTTGGGCCATTGGATCTGACCTGACGTCATTCCGAAAGAAGGCCTTTGCGTCAGAAATATTCCGCCGCAGATCACTCGGGCAGGCCTGGCTGAATAGGTTCTTGGCATCGTTTTTCGCCGCCGTGCGACCTTGGTCACTCGCCATGCGGCGGGGTTCCTGCGCAGGCGGCCCTGATCTGCCGGTCAGCCCATATCAGCTGCTGCGATGCAGCTTCCCCAAACCGGACTTCGACAGTTTCTGCAGGATTCTCGGCTGAACAGATCGCTGCTTTCAAACTAATGAAACGATCGCCTCCACGATTTGCGCAGTCGGCGCCGCAATGCCGACGCTGAGATGCCGCTCATCTGGCCCCGGCTCCTCTAGCGTCGCGACTTGGCTGTCTAAAAGGGCCATCGGCATGAAGTGGCCATTGCGGTGGCGCATCCGCTCGATCAGGGTCTCTCGCGTGCCGTGCAGATAGATGAACAGCACATCTTCCGGCGCGACCGCACGCAACAGGTCGCGGTAACGGCGGCGAAGGGCCGAGCATGCCATGACGGTGCCCGGGTGAAGCGCGGCCCCAACCGCGCGCAACCACGGCTCACGATCGACATCCGTTAGTGGCTCTCCACGGACCATTTTCGCGATGTTGGCCGCCGGGTGCAGTTCGTCGCCATCGCGGAAACCGAGGTTCAGCCGTTCGGCCAGCGCGCGACCAACCGTGCTTTTGCCACAGCCCGAGACGCCCATCACGACATAGGCGACGCCCGTCATGTGAGCAGCCATACCGGCCACAGGACGATTTGCGGCAGCGCCGCGACGATCACCAGCACGATGATGTTGATGGCATAAAACGGCAGCGCTGCGCGGACCAGCGCCTGCATCGGCAGCCGGGCGACGTAGGCTGTCGCAAACAAGCAGGTGCCCACGGGCGGCGAGGCGAGACCCACGGCGAGCGCGGCGCTCATGAACACCAGGAAATGCATCGGATCAACGCCAGCCTGCACGGCTGCGGGCATCAGAACCGGTATCAGCATCAGCGCGGCGGCGACGATGTCCATCAGCATCCCGACGATCAGGAAGACGATCCCCATCAGGATCAGCACCATGAAGCCCGAGGCGTCGAAGAAGGCCAGAAGAGAGGACGCCTTGCGTGGCAGCTGATCGATGGTGAAGATATAGGTCGCGGCACTGGCGACCATCAGGATCAGCAGAACCGCCCCGGCGGTCCGCCCGGCCTCGATCGCCAACTCCAGCATGTCGCGCCACCCGATCTCACGATGGACCAGCCCCGCGATCAGCAGCGTATAGAGGACGGCAAGACCCGCCGCCTCGGTCGGCGTTGCGATGCCCGAGAACATGCCTGTCAGGATGATGATCGGCGCACCCACGGAGGGCGCGGCGCGCAGCAATGCGCGGATCGCCTGCCGTCCGTCCCAAGCCATCTGCGCCCCATAGCCGCGCCGGCGCGAGATCCAGTAATTGTAAAGTGCCAGCGCCACCGCCAGAAGGATGCCCGGACCAAGACCGCCAGCCAGCGCGCCCCCGACCGAAAGCCCCGCAGCCGAGGCAGAGATGATGATCAGGATCGAGGGTGGCACCAATGTCGCAAGTGTAGCGGTGATCAGCGTCAGTGCGGCTGAATAGTCAAGTGGATAGCCGCGCGAGGTCATAGAGCGGATCGTGATCGGCCCGAGGCTGGCGATATCGGCCACAGAGGATCCCGAGATGCCACCGAAGACGAAGGACGAGGCGATGTTGACCTGTCCCAGCCCGCCGCGGAAGCGGCCGATCAGGGATTGCGCAGCGTCGAAGATCCGTTCGGACAGACCGCCGCGTTCCATGATCAGGCCAGCCATGATGAACAGCGGCACGGCGATCAGCAGGAACGAATTGATAGACGTGCCCATACGCTGTGTGATCATGCTGATCGGCAGCTCGAACCACCACAGGACTGACAGCGTGCCGAGGCCGAGCGCCACTGACAGGGGCACGCCGAGGATGGCAAGGGTGAAGAAGACGGCGAGAAGCGTCAGGCTCATGGCGCGGGCTCCGCTGGAGGTGGGGACAAGGGTCGCAGGCCGTTCAGAAGCGCCCCAAGGATCGCAAGACCCGAGCCAAGAACCAGCGGCAGCGTCGCCCACCACATACCGACCTGCAGGATCGGGGATTGCTCACCGAAGCGGATTTGCTGGTTCAGAAGAGACCAGCCGTGCCAACCGACGACCGCGAACAACGTGACGCAGGCGAGAACCTGAGCAACGCGCATGATCAGCAGCAATGGGCGTGGTGCGGTCTCGGGGATCAGCTGCAGCGATGGGTGCGCCCCGCTGCGGAACGAGGCTGCAAGCCCCATCCAGATCGTCCATATGAACATGAAACGCGACAATTCCTCGGTCCAAGGCACCGAAATGCCAGCTAAACGCGAGCCGACCTGCAATGAGATCAGCGCGACCATTCCCAACACCGCGCCCAAGATCACGACATCCACGGCGCGCCAGATCAGCCTGTCCAATCCAGTCATCCCATCCCTCTCCCTGATGCTCCCGCCGCACAAGGTGCGGCGGGCCAAGATGCTGTTACTGCTGAACGAACTCCAGACTTTTCGTCATGAACTCGGCGCCGATCTGGTCTTCGAACTGAGGATAGATGCCACGTGCAATTTCTTGCACGCGGGCCAGCTCGCCCTCGGCGAATTCGTTGACCTGCATCCCCTGCTCTTGCAGTTGGGCGATGATGTCCTGTTCGGCAGCGATCTCTTCGGCATCATGTTCGGCAATCATCTCGTTGGCTGCTTCCTGAACGGCGGCACGGTCGTACTCGGGGATGCGCTGCCAGGCGCTGTCTGACAAGGCCAGCAGAAAACTGTCGGCGACATGCCGGGTCATGTTCAGGTGCCCCTGCACCTCGGAGAAGCGATTGTTCAGCGGCACCTCGACCGGATTTTCCTGGCCGTCGATGGCGCGCAGTTGCAGCGCCGAATAGACTTCCGAAAAGGCCATCGGCGTCGGGTTCGCGCCGAGCGCCTCGAACAGTGCGACGAACAGCGTGTTGTTCGGCGTGCGCAGCGTCAGGCCGCTGAATTCTTCGGCCGTGGTGATCGGGGTCTCGCGCGTGGTCACGTTGCGGAATGTCCGCAGGAAAAAGCCTAGGCCGTGGATGCTGAGCCGGTCCAGAGAGCCCTTCAGCTCGTCGCCGGGTTCACCGCCCAGATAGGCCTGAAGCTGATCGTAATCCTCGAAAAGATAGGGCAGCGATATGGCATTCATCCGCGGCTCGAACGAAGCATAGACCGAACTGGCCAGGATCAGGCCATCCAGCGCACCTGAGCCAAGCTGGTTGATCGCGGCGTTCTGATCGCCCCCGAACAGGACGCCATCGGAAAAGACCTCGATCGTCACCTCTCCCTCGGTCTTCTCGGCAACCAGTTCGGAAAACCGCGTCGCCGCGCGCCCGACCGAGCTGGTGGCGGGGTCCGGCACTGCAAGCCGGAGTGAAACCTCGGCCAAGGATGCTGCCGGCAGCGTCGTCAAGGCCGTGCCAATGAGGGCCATCGCGGCCAAGCTGCGCGTCACGGCACGGCGGGTTGTGGTGAAAGTCATGTCGTCTCCTCCCCAGGTGTTGCGGGCGAATGCCCTTGTCAGTCCGTCAGTCCGTTGCGGCGCCGCAATTCCAGCAGTAGCGCGGCGTGGTCCAGATCGCCCCCTCCATGAGCGATGAGGTCCGTGAAAAGCTGATGCGCCAAATTCAGGACCGGCAATTCCAGCCCCAGCCCCATGGCCACCTGCCGCGCGGCCGTGGTGTCCTTCACCTGATAACGCGCAGGCCCGCCGGGCACGAAGTTTCGCTCGATCATGCGCTGGCCGTGGAGCTCCATGATGCGCGAGGCCGCAAAGCCGCCCATCAGCGCCTCACGGACTCGAGCCGGATCGGCTCCACCCGCCTCTGCCAGAATCATGGCCTCGGCCACGGTGGCGATAGTGCTGGCGACGGTGATCTGGTTGATCAGCTTGGTCAGAGCGCCGGTGCCGGCTGGGCCGATATGGACGACCCGGCCCAGGGGCTTCAGCAGGGGCTGGGCGGCTTTGATGTCCGCGGCCATCCCTCCTGCCATGATCAACAGCGTGCCGGCCTCGGCTGCGGGCGTACCGCCTGATACGGGCGCGTCGATCCAGCGCAGGCCCATTCCCGTGGCGATGGCTGCAAATTCCAGTGCCTCGGGATGGCTGATCGAGGACATCACGATCAGCAGCGCCCCCGGTTTCAGCCGTGCAGCGGTGCCCTGTTCGAACAGCACATCCCGGCAGGCGGGACCGTCCGACAGCATCACGATGCAGGCCACCGCGCCATCCGCTGCCTTGACAGGCGTTGCGGCCACCGAAGCGCCCGTGGCCTGCGCCTTGTCCGCGCTGCGGTTCCAAGCGCGGACATCCGCGCCCGACGCCACGAGATTGTGGCACATCGGCGCGCCCATCAGCCCGGTCCCGAGGAAGGCGACCGTCATGATGCGACCCGGTCGAGAAACTGGACCGGTCCCTCGGTGCAAAGATTCTGGCTGTCGCGAAAGGCCGCCAGATGCGGCGTCTCAAGATGCCGGTCGAACGCGTCGCGGTCGGTATAAACCTCGGTGAAGATGACCCGCACTGGCGGACTGGTGCGGTCCGCGGTGATGTCGAACTGCAGACAGCCCGGCTCATCCGCCAGCGAAGCCGTTGCATCGGCCTCTGCAGCCTTGAGAAAGGCATCCAGATTGCCTCCACCGACCTCGAAAGATGGCAGCACCTCGTCGCTCATGCGGCGCGGCCCTGCGCAGGCGCCATCGTGCGCTGCTGTTCCTGGCGGACCTCGACCACGTCCAGATCATCGACCATGTCGACGTCGTCGAAGGTCACGATCTGGTCCTGCGGCACATCCCGCTTCAGCTTGACCTTGTGTGCCAGACCGATGGGCAGCGCGTTGATCCGCGTCGACAGCGTCGCCGGAACCGCCTTGGCCCAGGTCGCGAAGCCACCCTCGCCATCCAGCCAGTCACCAGCCTTCAGGTTGCTTTTTGCCGTCGCCACCGCGTCGCCGCGGAACTCGACCGCCGTGCCCGTGGGCTCGCCGCGAAGGCAGGCCGAGAGGACCGAGACAGACGTTTCCAGCCCGATCAGGTGGAAGGGCCGCCACATCGAGCCGTACCAGCCGCTGTCATCCGTCAGCAGCCCGTATTGCGCAAAACATTGGCGGGTGTATTCGTCAGGAGCGCGGAAGGTCACGAACATGCCGTATTGAATATTGTTCATCACCACCCGTCCGTCCGGCTCTCGGCTGGCTGCAATGTCCGTCAGACCCGCGCGGGGCAGTCTGCCTCCATCAGCCTCTGGTTTGAACACCTGAGCCAAGTCCTGAAGCCCCGCCGGATAGAAAGCCAGGCCGTCATCGGGACAGTCAAGGCCGGTGCCGTTAGCCACTGCGGCCATTTCGATCGCGGCCTTCGTGCCGTCGGTGAACGAGTTATACATCTTTGGGTTGAAGTCGCCCTTCGCCACGAATTCGTCCGACCATCCAAAGAAGCTCCAGACCGTGTCCGGTGTGGAGTAGCGATAGGGCGGGCGAAAGTTCATCCCCTTGCCAGCCGACACCAACTCGAACCCCGACGAGCGGACCCAGTCCACCAACTCGCAGCAGAAGGCCGGCTGATCGCCATAGGCCATGGAATAGACGACGCCTTTCTGGCGCGCACGCTGTGCGAGGATCGGGCCGCACATTACGTCGGCCTCGACATTAACCATCACGATATGCTTGCCCGCGTCGATCGCCATGATGGCATGGCGCACCCCGGAAAGCGGATGGCCCGTCGCTTCGATGATGCACTCGATGCCGTCGAAGGCGCACAGCGCCGCTGCATCGTCGGTGACGAAGGTCCGCCCGCTGTCCATCGCGTCGCCGAAAGAGGTCGCGGCATATTCTTCGTCTTCCCAGCCCGTCCGGGCCAGCGACCCGCGCACCTTGCCCACGTCCAGATCCGCCACGGCGACGATATGATAACCAGGAATCTTGCGTGCCTGCGCCAGCACCATCGAGCCGAATTTCCCCGCCCCGATCAAACCGACCCGGATCGGGCGGCCGGCTTCGTGGCGCTTGGCAAGCATGGATGAAAGGCTCATGTCGGATCGTCCTCTGTCGGCGCTTTTGCGCATATGGCTGAACGGAGGACGGGCCGTGGGCCGGGCATGGCCCCATGCGCCATGCGGCCTGGGTTCCTGCGATCGATCCTTGGGCTCCTCCCCCATTGCAGCCATGTTAGGACGGGCGCGGGTAAAAAGAGAAATTACTCTTTCTTCTTGTCATTTAAGATATTCTAAGCTGTTTGCTGGGCTGGTCTGCCTCCAGTCGGCTGCCTCCTCTCGCAGCCATTCGATCAGGCGTGTCACGCGGTGACGCCGCAGATTGGAACGCGGACAGACCAGCCATTGCGTTGCCACCTGCAACAGCGGCGTCTGCGCGACCGGCACGACCAGCCGCCCCGCCATCAGCTCGGCTTCGATCATCAATTCGCTTTCCAGCGCGACCCCATGACCCAAACAGGCTGCGTCGATCGCCATATGCGAACGGTCGAAGGACAGCCGTGCCTCGGTGACGGCTCCCAACCCCTGAGCCTCGGCCCAGACCTGCCACTGCACCTGCGCCTTGACCGATCGGATGCGCGGTAAGCGCAGAAGGTCGCCTGCTGCCAGTGACGCCGCGGCGGCCAAGCCCGGGGCGCAGACAGGCACAAAGCGCTCCTCGGTCAGCGGTTCGGTATAGAGGCCCGGCCAGCCACCCAGTCCGTGCCGGATCTCCAGGTCCACATTGTCACGGGTGAAATCCACCGGCTCGTTGCTGCCATCGATACGGAGATTGGTCTCCGGCATCCTTTCCATGAAGCGTGTCAGCCGTGGGAGCAGCCATTTGGAGGAAATCGTCGGCGTGGCGCGGATGATCAGCGTCGCTTGCTGCTGACGGCCCTGCATGGCGTCGGTCGCACGCATGATCCCCTCGACCTTGTCCGAGATCATCTCGAAATACCGCTCGCCGGCCTCGGTCAGCCCTACACTGCGCCCGCGCCGCGTAATCAGTGCCGTTCCGATCTGTTCCTCCAGCGACTTGAGTTGCTGGCTGACCGCTGAAGGCGTCACGTTCAGCTGCGCCGCCGCACCCACGATCGAATTGAGCCGCGCGACGTGGTAGAAGACGGCTATGGCGCGAAAGGGTTGCATGAAGACCTAAGGTAAACGCTGATCAAACAGACTGTGGACCTTTGGTCAGGACTGTCCAGTGGGCGATTATCGCGCCTCCACGCTGCAACGCCGAGGATTGCAATTCCTCTAGCGGAGCTGCGCGCAATAGAGGGCAAGGCCGGTCGAGCCTCGCTGCCTCTTCGCTGCGGGCCCGGGCATCGGACAGCTCCGCACTATCGTCGAGCTTATTGAGCCAGTGGGTCGCAGCACAGACGGCCCAGAGCGGACGGTCGCCCCCCTTCGCGGGTGCGCATACCTGGTCTTATCGCGTATCTGTGCCGCTCCGAGTGCTCGTTTAGGCCGCTTGGCGTTCGAAGGCCAAGGGGCTTTTCCCTCCCAATGCTGAATGTAGACGGCGCGGGTTATAAAAGCCGTTGATGTATTCGAAGATGGCGGTCTCAGCGTGCCGGCGTGTTTCCCAAACGCGCCGCCAGATCAGCTCGGCCTTTATGGTCTTGAAGAAAGTCTCGACGGCGGCGTTGTCATAGCAATGACCCTTGCCGCTCATCGACGTCTTGAACCCATGCTTACGCAGGATCTTCTGGTCGTCGTGGGAACAGAATTGGCTGCCACGATCGCTGTGGAAGATGCAGCCCCGCGGCGGTGACCGCAGTACGATGGCCATCTTCAACGCCCGGATCGCCAGATCGCGTTTCATGCGGTTGCTGACAGCCCAGCCAATCACCCGCCTCGAATGCAGGTCCAGGATCACCACGAGATACAGCCAGCCCCCACGGGTCCAGATATAGCTGATATCGCCCGCCCATTTCTGGTTCGGCTGATCTGCCGCGAGGTCACCACCCAGCAGGTGTGGCGCGATGTTGAACGTGCGGGCGTTGTCCGTGGTCGCTTTGAATCTCCGTGTCCTTTCAACGACGATCCCGCTCTCACGCACCAAACGCCCGACACGGCGATGCCCATATCGACCCCAACTTCCTTCAGTTCTTTAGTCATTCTTGGCCTGCCATAGCTGCCGAGGCTAGCTCATCTCCTTTGCTGCACATTACGCTATCAAAAAAGCGGCATTAAACCGCGACAAGACCAGGATGGCCGGGGTCGCTAATGTCGCCCGCGTGCAGGATGAGGCCGACGCCTTTGAGGGCCTCGAGCGCCTCGGGGCGGAGCAGGCCGTGGGTGTCGGAGATGACACCGATCCGCTCACCGAGAGGGGGACAAAGGAGTGACGGCACGGGGCGGCTCCTGTCGGGCATCGAACGCCAGTGCTTCGTCAGCCCGGCAGCGTGACGATGATGGCGCCGCGGCGGGTCACCACCACGGTATGCTCGTATTGCACAACCGGCGCGGCGGGCTTGCTGTAGAGGGTCCATTCGTCATCGGCGCCGGGCATGGCCCATCGTCCGCCACGCGACAGGAATGGCTCGACGGTCAGCACGAGGCCGTTGTGTATCCGGCGCTTATCTCCCTTGGTGGGCCAGGTCGGAACCTCTTCGGGGGCCTCATGCAGGGCTTTGCCCACGCCATGACTGGCCAGATTCCGGATCAACGTATAACCGCGCTTTGAGGCGAAGGCGCCGATGGCGTTGCCGATCCCGGCCAGCGGCTTGTCATGCCCCACCTGCGCGATGCCAATCTGCATCGCGCGCTTCCCGTCGCGGCAGAGCTGATCAAGCGACGGCTGAACCGACCCGAGGCAAAAGCTTGCCCCGGTATCGGCAAAGTAGCCGTTCAGCGACGCGGACACGTCAATGTTGACCAGATCCCCCGCTGCAAGCCTCCGCTCACCGGGGATGCCATGGGCGATCTCCTCGTTGACGCTGATGCAGGTCGTGCCCGGGAAATCGTAGGTGGCCCGAGGTGCCGACACGGCTCCCTCCCGCGCCAGCAGGTCGTGGCCGATGCTGTCAAGCTCGCGCGTCGTCATGCCGGGCTCGATGGCCGCCGCCATCGAATGCATGGTGTTCGCGACGATCTGGCCGATTTTTCTCAGGCCATCCAGTTCATCTTGGTGCGTGATCGTCATTTGGTATCTCGACCTGGGATGTAAGAGCGTCTGTGGGCGTTAGCACGGGAGCGGGAGCTTTGTCCCACACTGCAGGCACTGCATCCTAGAGATTGCTGCGCCGAGCATCAGTGGCCGCTCTAAGGAAGCTGCACTCCTGCGGCTGCCGAGGCATGAACGGCAGCAATAGGCCGACTTCTTCGCTGGCGAGGCCCGATGGAGGCAGCACAGTCAAACCGCAGCGTAGATCAGCATGGAGAGCCCATCTTGACCAACGCTGCGACATGGCTGGATTGGCAGGGCCTCCTGTGTCGGGAACTGGAGCCGTGGTGCGTTTGGATCCACCGATACATTCGGCAAAAGAGCAATGGACCCGAAGCATGATCAGCGATGTCACCGTCGGTGCCGACGATATCGCGCGCTCGATGCGGTTTTACTCTGCGTTCCTTCCTGCCCTCGGCTATGGGCTAACGGAAGGTCCGGATAGCTTGAGCTACGCGGTTCCTGAGCACCTTGGTCAGCCTGCGATCTTGCCCGAATTCTGCGTCAGGATGCCCTTTGACGGAGGCCCTTCATCGGCCGGAAACGGCGCGATGATCGCGTTCCGCGCGCAAAGTCAGCAGCAGGTCCGCGATCTTGATTCAGCCGCGCTGGCAGGCGGCGGCCGCGGCAAGGGCAAACCGGGCTTTCGCACCGCTTATGGACCCCATTTCTACGTAGGCTATCTTCGCGATCCTCAGGGCAACAAGATCGCGTTGTTTTCCAACAATCCTGATGGGCCAGGACGCGAGGGCTAACCCCCTCAGCCAACCGTTCCGCTTCGGCTGGTCTGTGCAAACTGGATCAGGTCCCACCGGTTGCCCCAGGGGTCGGACCAGACGGCGACGCGCCCATAGGGCTCGTCCCGGGGCGGGGCTTCGAACTGTATGCCAAGCGCGCGCATGCGGTCATAGTCGAGGTCGAAATCGCGGGTCTCCAGAAACAGCCAGACCCGGCCCCCGCCCTGATCACCGATTGCCGCGACCTGTCTGTCGCCGACCGCGCGCGCCAGCAGGATCTCGGTTTCCGCGCCCGGTGGCGCGATCCGGACCCATCGCTTGCCGTGGCCAAGGTCGGTATCCTCGCGGCATTCGAATCCCAGGCTGGTGAAGAACGCCAAGGCGACGTCGTAATCGGGCACAAGCAGCGAGAAGAGAGCCATTCGGACGGGCATGACGCAAGGCTAGAGAACAACGCCGGGGCCTGCAATCCGGAATGAGCCTGGCATCCGCGCGGACTGGTTTTCCGCCGTTCGGCGAGGATGTCCCCGCGATCATTCCGTTCGAACGATCCGCAGTTGAAAGCAGTTGTTGCGGGCTGACCGGACGTCGACAAAGCTGATCTCGGACCGCTCCAGCACCTCTGCGGCATAGGTGGAGATCTCCTCGCTCGTCACGATCCGCCCGGTGCCATAGCGGATACGCTGATCGGTCGTATAGCCCTTCAGCAGGTAATCCGGGCTGGAGGTCAGGACCGGCGGCAGGCCGCCCCCCGACCATGGCCGGCACGCATCCGCGCACAGAAAGATCGGGCCGGTCTCGGCATAGGGCTGCAGGTCATCGAAAGGTCGGTGGGCCAGAATCAGCATTCCGGCCCCCTCGGGCACGAAATCCAGACAATGGCGGCAAGGGTTCCCGTGGCCCTCGGATCGCACGCGTTCGGGCGGGCGGCCATAGGCGTCGGGGCCGCCGTCCCTCAACACTGCGACCTTGTCGCTCGGCAGTGGGATGAATTGGATTTTTTCCATGTGTGGTCTCCTGTGGGTGAAGGACATTGTCAGCCAGCCGCGCCTCATGTCGCCCGGTTCCGCCGCGCAGCTGCGGCACGGATGGCCCGCCAGAACCGACCGTCGATGGCCGCCAACCCGGCGCCGATCAGCGCCATTCCCGCCACCTGCCGGGGCAGCAGAGCCTCGGCCAGAAACAGGGTGCCCAGCCCGACCGCGCTGACTGGGACCAAAAAGGTCACCAGCAGCAGATTGGTCGCCCCCGCCGTAGCGAGAATGCGGAAATAGAGCACATAGGCCAGCGCGGTCGACAGCGCCGCCAGCCCGATCAGCGCCAGGATCGCGGGCAGGCCGGGGGCGGAAAGGCTCCATGGCCGGTCCAGCACCATCACCAGCGGCAGCAGGATCAGGCTGGACGCGATCACCTGACCCCTCGCTGTGGCAAGCGGGCTGAGGCCCATCGCCCGGAACCGTCGCCCATAAATCCCGGCAAAAGCATAAGAGATCGCGGCGGCGAGGCAGATGACCTGCGCCAGGATATTCACCCCCAGATCGCACAGCGCATCTGCCCCGATCATCACCGTCACCCCGGCCAGACCGATCAGCGCACCGGCCAGCTTGCCGCGGGTCATGCGCTCGTCACGGGTCAGGGCATGGGCATGGGCAAGGACAACGGTGAACAGCGGCGTCGCCGCATTCAGGATCGATGCCACGCCAGAGGCGATATGCTGCTGCCCCCAGACGATCAGCGAAAACGGAATGGTATTGTTCAACAGGCCCATGCCGATGAACCCCACCCAGATCCGCCGGTCACGCGGCATCCGTTCCCCGCGCAGGCGCAGGACGGCCAGCAGGATCAGCGCCGCCAACGCCACGCGGCACAGAACCACGGTCAGGACCGGGATGTCGCGCAGCGCAAGGCTGTTGAAAAAGAACGACCCGCCCCACAGAACCGACAGGGCCAGCAGCAGGGCCCATTCCTGCAGGGTCATCGGGCGTTGATCCGGGTGCGGCATGATCCCTCCGTCGTTTCAGCAGCGATAGGCCGTTGCAGGACCTCATGGGCGCGCGTTTCGGGCAGCGCATTCCGGTTTTTCGCAGGGCCGCACAGGCTGTCGCTGCCTTCGCGTCCGGCGGCTGGTCTTTCCGAGGCCATCTCCTGCCCGGAAAAGACCCCATTCCCGATCTTGCCAGCCTGCTTGCCTTTGCTGCCATCTCTCTGGGGACGGTGCTGACGCCGGGGCCCAATATGGTCCAGCTGTTCTCTGGCTCGACCTGTCAGGGCCGGACGGCGGGCCTGATCTCACTGGGTGGGGTGGCTCTGGGTTCGTAATCTATATGCTTTGCGCAGCATTGGGGATCACCGCCTTCGTGATGGCGGTGCCGTTTGCCTATGACGCGCTGCGCTTTGCCGGGGCGTCCTATCTGCTCGATCTGGCCTGGCAGGCGCTGAAGCCGGGGGGCCTTTCAGATCCGCGATCTGCCTGCGGACGGGCCGCGCAAGCTGTTCCTGATGGGGTTGCTGACCAACCTGCTGAACCCCAAGATCGCAGTGATGTATCTGTCTTTGCTGCCGCAGTTCATCAGCCCCGAGCAGGGCAGCATCCTTGCCCGGTCCCTGATCCTCGGCCTGACGCAGATCGTCATCAGCATCAGCATCAGCATCAGCATCAGCATCAGCATCAGCGTCAGCATGAACGCGCTGATCGCCATCGGCGCGGGAAGCATCGCAGTGTTTCTGACCCGGCGCCCTGTCTGAACCATGATGCAGCGCTGGCTGATGGGAACCGTGCTGGCAGCCCTCGCCTTGCGGATGATGACCGAAGCGCGGCGCTGAGATGTTTGCGGCAGACGGGCGGCAACCGCCGGGGGCTGCGCCATACCCTGTGCGGGCCCCCGGGCCCCCGCAGCCTGGCACTTTACGGCCCTGCGGGTCGCGGGCTAGGATCGCGTCGATCGACAAAGCCCCCGACCCATTTGGTAAGCATGCCGCTGGCTCTCTACACATTTGGAATGTTTTCGAAACCGGCGGACGACCCGGCGAATGACGGGCTTCACCAGCTCAATGGTCCGGTTTTCGCGCTGGTCGACAAGGCCGAGGGGCTGATCGCCCGGTCAGGCTATGCCTCGGATACCGGTCCCAGCCCTTGGGGCGCCGAGGTCTATCCCAGATTCCATGAAGAACGCGGCGATGGCTGGTCACCCGCCACGCTGTCCCTGTGGACCGACCTCGAGGCTTTGTTCGCGTTCACCTATTCCGGGCTGCACGCGGTCGCCCTGCGGCAGGGGCGCGCATGGTTCGAAAAGCCCAACTGGCCACCGCTCGTGTTGTGGTGGCACGGGCAGCCGGGCTATCCCAATTGGACCGAAGGGGTTCGCAGACACGAACATCTGCACGACCACGGCCCGTCGCCGGACGCCTTCAGTTTCAGGAAGCCCTATGATGAATACGGTGCCTCCATAAAACTGGACAAGGCCCGCATCCGCAAGCTGCTGCAGGATCGCGCACCATCCTGAGCGGGGCAGCAACAGGGGCACAAACGGCTGGATGGCCTGCCGAACCGCGCGCAGCCTGCAAGGCCATCAAACGACCGCCTGGTGGCAGCCACGTCGTTCGTCTGGCTCTTCTGCGCGGTTTCGCGACGATGGGCCAGACAGTCGGCTTTGAGGCGTCACGGGTGGCGATAAGTCGGTCCCAGAGGATCGGAAGACCGCCCCTGCGCAACAACGCGATGCTGAAAGCCCAAAGCGACAAGCCCATCGCAACTTGCAACCCCGGCCCGCGTCCGTCGGCGGGGCAAAACCTCATCGCCGAGGACCGCCCCGCATTTTTTTCCATGATGTGACGATGATCAATCCATTTCGGTTCCGGTCGGAGACCCCGGACACCGTCGTCGAGCCGGACGCCCAGGAGCTTGATGGCGGCACCGGAGACTGGGAGAACCACGGGCTTTCGAATTCCATGGCCTGTGCCAGTCGGACCTTTCTACAGGCCTTGTGTGATGCCCCGCAGCACTGGACGTCACGCTTCGCGCAATATTTCACACGTCCTGCCCCTGCTGCCTGGTCTTCAGGGGCAG
This sequence comes from Paracoccus nototheniae, assembly GCF_004335005.1. GTDB lineage: Bacteria > Pseudomonadota > Alphaproteobacteria > Rhodobacterales > Rhodobacteraceae > Paracoccus > Paracoccus nototheniae. Next base: position 16,880 of record NZ_RQRT01000072.1, read on the forward strand.
GACGATCGGGTCGTCCTGTGGCTTGGAAGTTGGACGGGTCGTCGCCCTTCTCTTCCTTAGGCGGCTGAGATGGGCACTGAATGCGAACGAAAAGTTTCAATACGATCGGTCGCCACGGGGGAGTGTCGCGCCCCTTGGCTGGAGCGAGCCCGATCATGGCTGCGAGGCCCCGCAGCGTCGCAGCTCGACTTGAAGTGCTTGAAACCGCCGGATGATCAGACGATTTTTCGCTCAGCGGCGGTCTCGGCACTGCCCGTATTTGGGGTCCCTGTTGCCTCGATCAGCAAAAGGTGCGCTTCTTTTCTGGCGAATGGGCAATGCTCAACACCTCTCGGGACGACAAACATCTCACCCGCCTTCATGGTCACGGTGCCATTCCTGAGTTGGATGTCAATTTCGCCTGAAAGCACCAGAAAGAAGTCGTCCGTGTCTGCGTGAGAGTGCCATCTGAATTCACCCTCTACCTTGACCACCATGATGTCGTGGCCGTTAAAGGTCGCGACGGTGCGCGGGGACCATCTTTCCTCAAACGTTGCTAGCTTCGACGCCAAGTTTACCGCCTGAGCCATCGTTTTCTCCGTTTCAAGACATTGAAGAGTATCTCGGTGTCTGTGGTGGATGGCAAGTTTGTCCCCATCTTCAACATCCCCCGGGCGATCTTGGGCACGGGTCGTCCGGAGGGCCGTTTTGGGGAACCTGCGCCGTAGCAGCGCCGTGCCTGTGATTGTCTGCAAAGAGCCGCCTAGACATGTCAAAGACCCATCTGTTCCTTCTCATCGCCGAGTTGCGGCAGGTCGACCTAAGGAGCCAATAGTCGCTGATTTTTGCCGGGAGCGCCTAGCGGTGACCGGTCTAAGCCGAGGTGGACGCGCTATGGGTGTTTCAATTGATGTGCGGATTGGATGCCTCGTCATCGGCTTTGGTGTGCCGCGGGTGATCGCCTTCGAGCCGGATCGAAGCCATGGCCTTGTCGGTGTAGATCTCAGAACGCAGCGGCCAGTCATAGGCAACGTCAAATAAGCCGGCCATCAAATCGTGTTCCGCTGCTTCCTCGTCCGTGTTTTACATCCAATGATGCGTGCCGCACGTGCCGCAAAAGGCGCGTTCAGCAAATGGTGTGGATTGAAAGTGCCTGACCGGCCCCTTCACGGTAACCGCCTCGGCGGTGGCCGTGAAGGCAAGGAAGACACCATCGGTCCATCGTTGGCACATGCGGCAGTGGCATGTGCCCGGCTTTGCCTCGTGCTATCCATTTCCATTCCTAGTGTGCGTCAGCAAAGCCCAGAAAAATGGTGCTTGCAACCGTCCGAGAGCTGTCCCACCTCTTTGCAGATTCAAGACGAATTGCGACACCGGCACTGACGTCGTCTGATACGGGTAGAGGGTTGCGCGACCATCGAGGCGACGTGCCCTTAGCCGCCCCCGAATAATCGGCTAGGATCGTCAGATGACCGCGCCTGATGCCTACAATGTTCGCCGAGCGACCCCGCGCGATCTTCCTCTGCTGAAGGCGTGGCAATCCAATCAGCATGTTCTGCAGTGGTGGGACGTGGCCGAGCCTTATGGCGAAGCGGATCTAGGTGATCCGCGTGTCACGCGGTGTATCGTTTCCATCGGAAACAGGCCTTTCGCCTTCATGCAGGACCACACGGTTCACGGTTGGGCGGACCAGCATTTTGCGGGCCTTCACGAGGGATCACGGGGGATAGATCAGTCTATCGGAAACGCAGAGATGACCGGGCCTGGGCACGGATCAGCGTTTATTCGACAGCGAATGCAGGACCTCTTCCGAGATGGGGCACCGGTCGTTGCGACCGATCCGCACCCGAAGAATAAGCGAGCTATAGCTGTCTACAAAAAGATTGGCTTCATCGACGTTGGATCAGTTCGGGAGACCGAATGGGGCAGGCACGATCCTGCCCATGGCTGCGAAACGGTTCTAAAACTCGCGCGCGGCAACTTCGTCCCTCGTTTGATATGCCGCCGGTTCGATCTCGCTGCGCCGTGCTTCAACGTCCGGTTCGGGGAAGCTGCACTGCAGCTCCGGTTAGGAGCCGACCGGCAGGTAGGGGCCGCCTGCGCCTTGTCCCTGTCTTGTTCACGGCCAATGATTTGGCGGGCGCTGATTGCTGCACGATACTCATTGCAACCAGAAGGCGACGCCGACGCGCCTATCATGCGGCACTCTCAATAGCCCCTGACATCGCTTCAGTTTCGGTATCTTGCGTTCCCTTTCCGTTCCGGGCAGATGCCTCCCAATGGCACGCAAAAAACGCAAGAAAAAGAAAACTACGCGACGCGCTGGACCGAAAGTGTGGCTGGCGGCCGTTCTGACGGTCGGGGCGCTCTTTGCATTTGGGGACGACAATCCCGCCTTCCGCAGGCTGTTTCTGGATGTTGTCAGCGAGGTGATGTTGAACCAACCGGTCACGAAAATTCTGGGCGGCGGCGCCCGCATCATCGATGGGGACACTCTGGATGTGGATGGCAAGCGCGTCCGCCTGCATGGCATCGACGCCCCCGAAAGCGGGCAGACCTGTCGGCGGCGGTTGAGGATCTGGGATTGTGGTGCCGAGGCCACGCGGGCGCTCGAGCGGCTGATCGGCATCTCTGCGGTGACCTGCGAGAAGCGGGCGACCGATCGCTATGGGCGGATGGTTGGGACCTGCCATGCCGGTGGCCGCAACCTGAACGCCCGGATGGTGCGGCAGGGCTATGCCGTGGCCTATTACCAGTATGGCGGGCGGGCCTATGCGGCCGACGAGGCCATCGCCCGCGCCAGGCGGGCCGGCATCTGGTCGGGTCGGTTCGTGACACCGGCGGATTGGCGAAAGGGCAAACGCTAGATCGTCATGATCGGACGCACTCTCCAGCCGCTGCCGGTTCGCCGTGCTGTCCGACGGGTGATGCGTGTTCGATGGCTGCCGCCGCGCGGTGGGAGCGTCAGGAGCGGCTTGACCCATCGCAGAGATTGACCCG
>NZ_RQRT01000073.1 GCF_004335005.1 Paracoccus nototheniae
CTTGCGAAGGTGGGTTGAAGTGGGGGTTGAAGGGGGGTTGAAGGCATCACCGTGAACCCTCTGCGAGGTATGAAACACGGCGCGAGGCAGGGCCTTCGCTGTCAATAATTAGCCGGCCATCGGCTAGCATTGCCTCCATTGCCGTCTTGAAAGCCCGCTTGGTTATACCCTCGGCATTGGGATGCTCCGCGAACTGCTTGGGGGCGTAGCTGGCCGATCCTTTGTCATTCACCCTCCGCCCTTGTTCGGTGATCATGCGCAGCAGCTTGAGGAACACCCGTTCAGCCCGAGCCGATGCGGCCATACGATCAAGGCCGCTCTCGCGCTGGTCCGGCGCGAAGACGCCATCCTTCCAGGTCATGTTGATCTCGCCACCGGTGCGCCCATAGTTGGCCTTCATGGTCCGCAGGACGCGGGCATCGGGGTTGGCCTCGTAGCCCTCTTGCGCGATCCGCTCCAGATAGAGCCGGGACCGCACGCTGTTGTTCCAGCCTGTCGATCCACTGGTGCCGCTGCCGCTGTTCAGGCCTGACAGGGACGGGTGTGCCAGCAGTACGACCGCGCAGCTGTGCCTGATCGCCCAGCCCCTCAACAGGCCAATGAACTGCCGTGCCTGCGCCCGGTCATTCTCATTGCCGGGGAACAGATCAGCGAGTGTGTCCAGAACGATCAGGACGGGTTTTTCTTCCTCTATCCGCGCCTCGATCTCCGCATAGAGCGAGGTGGGGGACAGGACACCCGATTGCCGGTCAAGAAACGCCAGCAGGGCGTCTTCGCCCGCCAAGCTCCGAAGCACGAGGCGATCGAGGTCAGAAAAATGGCCGCCCGTGGCGCGCACGATATCTGAGGTGCGCCTGTGCAGCTCGTCATCATCGTCCTCGGCACTGATGAACAGGACAGGCCCGCTTGCGGTCTGATATCCCAGCCACCGACTTGCAGTTGCCACCGCCTTCGCCAGTTGGAGGGCCAGCAGCGATTTACCCGTGCCACCGTCGCCCCCTAGCAGGGTGACCGTTCCCGAGGGGATCATATCCGGCACCAGCCACTCGCGAGCCGGAACATCGCGGCCTTCCAGATCCGAGGCACTATAGAACCGGGACCGGCGGCCTTCGTCAGAAGGCCCCCCCGGATCGCGGCTATAGCCCACCGACGCTCGATGCGACTGGTCGATCTCGCCATATGCGTTGAAGATGTTCACCCGGTCATCGCCTCCAGATCAGCGATGATGGCCTCAACTTCGTCGCGTCCATGGCAATCGACGAAATATCCGCTGTCACGGTTGTCGTTTGACCAGACGTAAAGCGTAACGCCGTCGCCCTCATCGTCGGGGTGGAAGTCGATGACCAGACGCCGCACTTGCCGAGAGGGCCATATGTTGCGAACGCTCATGCACCTTTTCCTCCCTGCACATAGGCCAGAAAGGCGCGTTGATCTCGGGGCGAGAGCCGGGTGTAGCAGGCGAGGCAGTAAGCTTTCAGTTCCGTGCGCGATGCAATGTCCGCCCAGAACGCCGCCTGATCCATGACGCCGCCGAAAGGGACCATGGGCATTCCGGCGCGCAAAAACTCATGCGCATATTCTAAAAGGTCAAGCCGGTCCTCGGGGTCACAATCGATCAGGGCTTCGCTGAAATTCCTTGCCGCAAACACTCGATCTACTGTATTATCGGACCAATCCCGCCAGGATTGCATGTCGGCCCCGGATGCGGTTGCCCCCGCTCCGGGGTTATTCCATGTCTGGTCGTTCATGGTGATACCTCACGCCGCCACCGGGCGGGATTCGAGCCAAGCGGCAATATCGGTTTCCTTCCACCCGACCGCTTTTTGCGTCAGGCGGATCGGACGCGGGAATTGCCCGGCATCCATCATGCGGTAAATGGTGGACCGGCTAAGGCCGGTCAGATCCTCGACTTCGGTGCGGCGGATATAGCGGTTTGCCATCGGGGTAATCCTGCGCTGTTGTGTGAACATGCAGGAAAGATGCGTCGTCGGGCAGCACCACGTAAGCCGCGCAAAAGCCACAAAATTCTATCTAAATTTTGTCGGGGGATTTGTCCTCATTTTGATCTCTATATTGTCGCATTGCACGTTGAACTGTCCGGGTGCTGACGCTTTCTCCGATCTCGGCTTGGGCATGGCGCGCCAGTTCTTTTAGGCTCATGCTCCGCCAGCTATCTGGAAAGCAACTCAGGATCGCCTTCTGAACTTTTGGCTGTAGAGCTGGCCTCCCCACACCCAACGATGATGTAGGTTCCGGGAGGTTAAGTAAGTCTGGTATCTTCGAAAAATCAAAATCGTCTCGAACGCATAGCGCCCAATCATGAAATCGTCTGGTTTTCTCATAGTATTTCAACCAAACTAGATCTTTGGGTGGTTCGAATAAACTTGGACACTCAATTAAGTAACGTCCAAGATCGACGAAAGCGAAGATGCCATCCGCATGTGGGAATATCATCGATCTGATGTGTTCGATCGAGGACTGATGATCTGGTAGGATAAAATCTAAGTACCTATCGCGGCGCGCAAAGAAGTCATACGAAGGCTTGAGAATTACGCCTGAAGGGGATGCTATTCTCACGTCTGAATGATCAAGCTCAAGAAATTGAGTGACGAGAGAATGCTCCAACGCGATGCGCAGCATTCGGTTTGAACCATATTTTTTTATGCTAACTTCATCTCGGAGAAGCTCTGGTCGGCAGTCTTCAATGTAATTTATTAGATGGAAGTCTATCTCGTCTGCCACGCGATCGAATGTAATATAGCCTTCAGGCGCGAACATCACCTAATCCTCACAACTTTGGCGCTGTCCTGCGCCAGATACATTGCCCAAGCCTCGCCCAGGGCGCGGCGCTTTTCCATCAGATCCGACCGGGCATAGGCTGCCTCGGCCTTGTCCTTGATCGTGTGTGCCAGCGCGGCCTCGGCCACCTCGCGCGGGAAGCTGGTCTTCTCCTGGGTCCAGGTGCGGAAGCTGGTCCTGAAACCGTGGATATCGATGTCATAGCCGTTCTCGCGCACCAGCTTCAGAAGCGTGGCGTCCGACAGCGGCTTGCCCTTCACGGTGCCGGGGAAGATCAGCGCCTCGGGATCGTCACTGTCGGAAACCTCCTGCGCCGCAGACAGGATCGTGACGGCAGCCTCGGACAGGGGCACGCTGTGGGCTTTCTTGGCCTTCATGACAGACGCTGGGCGCGTCCAAATTGGCCCGCTCTCGGCCTTCCAGTCGATCTGCCCCCACCGGGCCAGCCTGACCTCGCCCGACCGACTGGCGGTCAGCACAAGCAGCCGGAAGGCCAGCTTGGTGACGATGCCGGCGCCGCTGTTCTCGATCGTGGCCATGCAGGTCGAGACCTCGGAATAGGGCAGGGCCTTCCGATGCTCTTTCTCTTGCCGGTCCTTGGGCAGGGCCTGCGCGATCGCCATGGACGGATCGTCCTGTCGCCAGCCTTTCGCCACGGCCCATTTCATCACCGTGCCGATGCGCTGCCGCACACGCTTGGCTGTCTCGCGCTTCTCGTTCCAGATCGGTGACAGGACGGCCAGAACATCGCTGGTCGTCACGTCCACGATCTTGGTCTTGCCCATCCGGGGGAAGGCGTATGTCTCCAGCGTGGCGATGAACTGCGCCGCGTGCTTTGTGTTGCGCCATGTCGGTTCGTGCAGCTTGTGAACCGTCCGGGCCGCGTCCTCGAAGGTCGGCACCGCCTCGGCCTCCTTGCGGGCAAGCAGGGGGTCGATGCCATCGTGAACCTGCCGCTTGTTCTCCAGCGCAACCTCGCGCGCCCGCGCCAGCGTCACCACCGGCGGGCTGCCCAACCCAAGCTCGCGCCGCTTGCCCTTTATCATGATGCGCTGCATCCATGACCGGGCGCCGCTCGGCTTCACCAGCAGGTATAGACCCAAGCCTCCGCCATCGTGATACTTGCCCGGTGACAGGGGCGATTTGATCTGCATGGCGGACAACCGTGCCGCGACTCTCCGGGTTGTGGTTTCCTGCATCTGGCCCCCCATTCGTCCCCCCAGGCTGATTGCGAAGGTATGAGACATTACGGGAACGCGCAAGAAGATAAAGAGCCGTAATGCCCTGCAATTGCTGGTGATTTAGGAACTTCTGGGAACTGACGGAATGATGCCTTTGCGGACTTCGTCTCCGCCAATTCTAATCTCTTTCTAAATGAATTCAGATATATATACGAAATACTGTAAGCGGCGGCGCCGCCGCACCTGCTTTCAGCTTGACGGCATGAAGTTCCAAGGCAGCAGATCGTCGATCCTTGCTTGTGGATGACCGGCGGCCACGGCTTCCAAGGTTGCCTTCAGGTAGGCGAAGGGCTCGATGCCATTGATCTTTGCGGTGGCGATCAGAGAGGCGATGCGTGCCCAGGATCTCCCGCCCTCGTCATGGCCGGCGAAGAGTGCATTCTTGCGGGTCAGGGCAATCGGTCGGATCAGGTTCTCGACATTATTGGAGTCGATCTCGACACGGCCGTCGCGCAGGAAAGTCTGCAGCCCGTCCCAGTGGCGGTGGATATAGGCCAGCTTCTCGCCGAGGCGCGACTTCATCGATATGCGCCGACACTGCAGCTGCAGCCATTCGCCGAATGCGGCGACCAGCGGCGCACTGCGCGCCTGGCGGGCCGACAGCCGTTGGCCCGGGTCCATGCCACGGATCTCGGCCTCGATCCGGTAAAGCTCGGCAATCCGGCGCAGACCTTCGGCTGCGATCTCGGATCCGTCGCGATCAAAGATCTCCTTCAGCTTGCGTCGGGCATGCGCCCAGCAATGGGCAACGGTGATCGGCGCGCCGCCTGTCCGGGACGGACGCGTCAGGCGGTTGTAGCCAGTGTAGCCATCCAGCTGCAGAATGCCGTCAAAGCCCTGCAGGATGCGTTCCGCATTCTCGCCTGCGCGGTCGGGCGCATAGGTGAAGACCACACCGGGGGGATCGCCCCCGCCCCATGAGCGGTCATCGCGCGCCAAGGCCCAGAGATAGCCCGTCTTCGTCCGCCCCCTGCCAGGATCGAGCACGGGTGCCGTCGTCTCGTCCATGAACAGCTTGCTCGACGTCTTCAGATGCTCGGCCAATCGATCAACCACGGGACCGAGGTGGAAGGCGGCGTTGCCGACCCAATCGGCCAGCGTGCTGCGATGCAACTCGACCCCGGCCCGGGCGAGGATCTGGCTCTGGCGATACAATGGCAGATGGTCCGCGTATTTGCTGACGAGGACATGCGCGAGGGCGCCCTCGGTGGGCAGCCCGCCCTCGATCAGGTGTGCGGGCGCCGGTGCTTGGGTCACGCCCTCGGCGCACCGGCGGCACGCGTATTTGGGGCGCACGGTCACGATGACCCGCAGCTGTGCCGGCACGATATCCAGCCGCTCGGTCCGGTCTTCGCCGATCCGGTGCATCTCGCCACAGCCGCAGGGGCAGAGCAGGCTGTCCGGCTCGATCACCCGCTCAACGCGGGGCAGGCTTTCCGGAAGATGCCCGCGATTGCGGCGAGCAGCCCGGCGCGGGGGCGTGCGGGGCGCGGCCTCCGCATCCTGCCGGGTCTCGGCCTCTGCCACGGCAGTTTCGAGATCCTCGAAGGCCAACTGACGCTCGTCGTCGTTCAGCTTCTCGGAGCGTTTGCCATGCACGGCCTGGTTCAGTTCGGCGATCAGATGCTCCAGCCGCCGGTTGCTTTCCCTCAGCGCGTCCCGTTCACGCAACACGGCAAGCACAGCGGCGCGCTGGCTTTCGGGGATGACGGACAGGTCGATGGACGGGGCTGTTGACATGTCGCGATCATAGCCCGGTCAACCTGATATTGCTTGTCTTTTCTGTTGTTTAAGTCATTCCGCAATGGCCGGTTTTGGCGTTTCCAGAGGCCGGACCCGGCGCCAGTCGAGGCCGGCAAAGAGCGCTTCGAACTGCGTGCGGCTCAAGGTCATGGCGCCGTCCCGGATGGCCGGCCAGGTGAAGCTGTCGGCCTCGAGGCGCTTGTAAGCCATCACCAGCCCGCTGCCGTCCCAGAACAGGATCTTCAGCCTGTCGGCGCGTTTGGCGCGGAACACAAAGACCGTGCCGGTAAAGGGATCCTCTGCCAGCAGCGACTGCACCAGCGCCGCCAATCCATCGTGCCCCTTCCTGAAGTCCACCGGCTTGGTCGAGACCAGGATCCGCATGCCCTGCGAGGGCATCAGCACGGCACTGCTCCGAGGGCCCGGACAATCTCGGCCAGCCGAACGGCGGGCGTGTCCGCAGCCAGTTCGAGCCTCACCTCGCCAATCACGATCCGGATCTGCTCTTCAGCCGGCAGCCTCTCGTAGGAAGATGGTGCTGGCGCCGGATCGCAGACCACCAGCGGGGCAAAAACCGGCTCGTCGGTCGTCACAGATGGCAGCACCAGCTTGCCTTGCTTCGCCAGCCGCCGCCACGCCGATAGCTGGTTCGGCTGCACTCCATACCTGTCCGCAACGGCATTCACCGTGGCACCCGGCTCAAGCGTATCGGCAACCACCAAAGCCTTTACCTCAGTCGGCCACCGGCGATGGCCCGACGCATGGATCTCGACGCCCAGAGACGCGAGAAACGAATTCTTGGCACACATTGCGAAACGCACTCCCACCGGTCGATGGAAAAGACTTCGCAGCAGCGCGTCAGCCGAGCAATGTGGGGTTCAGCCGTCGCTTACGAAATACTCGTTTCCTTAGTGAGTGTGACACTTAGTGTGACACCCTGTGGTCTTATTATTCGGCTCACGGGCTTTCCGCTTATTCCCCAGGTGCATCCAGAAAAAGAGCAATGTCTGGTCCTTACGCCGCCGCGTGAAGGCTGGCTGCGAATGTCTGCACAGGGACCCGTTTGATCTCCGGGCAAAGCTCTCGGTCACGCTGATGGCGCACCGAGGCTTTGGAGGGGTCCGTGCAGCACGCGAGCTGGTGATCATAAGTTGACGGCGCAATCGGCGTTAGCGGGTTCGCTTGGACCGGTGGCGTTCACCCGCTCACTCTGCAGGTTGACTCGACACCGTAAACAGCGCGCCGATCATCAATGAAGGCGATCATCGCTCCAGGGGGCGGTCGGGTTCAGCCTGCGCAAAAGACGCGTTCGCGGGTTCTCTTGGACCGATTGCGTTCACCCACTCACCCTTGCGCAGGATCTCATTGGCCTGGCGTAATTCGCGAACCTCACGTTCCAGTACCTTGATCCGATCCCGCTCTTCTGTCGTCACGCCGTCCCGCATGCCGCTGTCACTCTCGGCCTGCTTGACCCGTTCGCGCAAGGTCTGCGGCAGACATCCGATCTTCGGTGCAACGGCCGCAATCGTGCCCGCCTGCGTTTCGCAAGAGCCTTGATGCTCGAAAACCATCCGAACAGCACAAGCGCAGACCTCTGGCGAGGAGCGATTTGCCAATTTGCTTTTCGTCATAACCGTCATTTTTGCTAAAGTTGACTGTCTTCGACAGCTCCGGGGCGATGCAGACCGTCCTGGTAAGGACTAGACCGCGCGATCCCGTATCTGGACATCATGCCTTCGGCCAAAGCTGTTGAGCTGCCCCCGTTGGTCCCTCAGTTATAACGAGGATCTGCCTGGGCCTGCGCTGCTCCCCAATCTTGGACCGCCGGATGCTGGCGTTTTCCGGCTTGGGCAAACGGCGTCACGCGATCTGCCCTCGCCCTTGACGCTGCGGTGATGCAGACCGGACCTTGCGCCCTGTTGCGAGACAGAGTGGCGGTCAGGTCTGCTGGCTGTTTTGGGTAAACGATCTTGCAGGCCGTCGTGATGACGGAATAATGGTTGCACCTAGCGGGTGCGGGCGATGTGATGTCGTGGGGCTCATAGCTTCCGGAACGGCTGGCCCAGCCTGCGCAAACGCACTGGTCTCGCCCGGTGCAAAAGGAACGACGTCATGGCCCATGCAGAGATATCATCAGGCAGGCCCGGTACCGGGATGCCGAACCTTGGCGCCCCCGGGATGGGTGCGATTGCCGCACTGCTGGTCGGGGCGGTGGGTCTGGCCCTGACATTCGGCCCAAGGCAGGCCGCGCTGTTTCTTGTCGGCGGCGGGCTTGGGATATCGCTTTATCATGCGGCCTTCGGCTTTACCTCGGCCTGGCGGGTGTTCATCACCGAAGGGCGGGGGCGCGGCCTGCGGGTGCAGATGCTGCTGCTGGCGATGGCGGTGGTGCTGTTCTTTCCGGCGCTGGCCTCGGGGACGCTGTTCGGCAATCCGGTCAATGGGCTGATCGCGCCCGCAGGGCTTGGCGTGATCGCAGGGGCGTTCATGTTCGGGATCGGAATGCAGCTGGGCGGCGGATGCGCCTCTGGGACGCTGTTCACTGCAGGCGGCGGGAATGCGCGCATGGTGATCACGCTGGTCTTCTTCATCATCGGCTCGGTTCTTGGAACGGTGCATTTCGACTGGTGGACCGCGCTGCCCGCACTGCCGCCGACGGCGCTGTGGCAACCCTTTGGCGCGGGCGGTGGCATCGCCCTGTCGCTGGCCATCTTCGCTGCCATCGCTGCGATGACGGTCTGGGTCGAGCGTCGCCGGAACGGCGCCCTTGAACAGGCGCCGAAAAGCCCGCGCAGCGGGGCGGCTCGCTGGTTGCGCGGGCCCTGGCCGCTGGTGGCCGGGGCTGTGGCACTGGTCGTCCTGAATTTCCTGACGCTGGCTTTGGCGGGACGTCCCTGGGGCATCACCTCGGCCTTTGCATTGTGGGGGGCCAAGATCGCCCAGATGATCGGCATCGACCCCACGGCCTGGGCCTATTGGCAGACCCCGGCCAATGCCGAGGCCCTGCGCGCAAGCCTGTTCGCCGACATCACGACCGTCATGAATTTCGGCATCATCGCGGGGGCGATGCTGGCCTCAGCGCTTGCGGGACGGTTTGCGCCCTCGCTGCGCATCCCGCTGAGATCCGTCATTGCCGCCGTGATCGGTGGGCTGCTGCTGGGCTATGGTTCGCGGATCGCCTATGGCTGCAATATCGGGGCGTATTTTTCGGGCATCGCCTCGGGCAGTCTGCACGGCTATCTGTGGGCGGTAGCGGCCTTTGCGGGCAATATTCTGGGTGTTGCCTTGCGTCCGGGCTTTTTTGTTGAACGACGCCAAAGCCGGGCCGACGGCTGAAGCCGGCAGCGTCCGGATCGTCGTCACCCGTTCGGCACGATCCGCCATCGCCGTCTTCAGTGGTCTCCAAGATCGAATGGTCCGGACGCCGTCCTGACGCTGGCCGGGAGGATGCATTCAGATGCGATCTTCTGCTGCGACAATCAAAATGCGGCTGCGGGCTTTAGGGCAATGCAGGCAGGACGACGGAGCGCGCCCCCACGACGCGATCGGATAAAGCGTCACGATTACTCTGCGGCGCCGCTGGCCCCTTGGTCATGATCGAACCTGAAACTCCGGCAGTCAGCTATAAGATACGTAGCGCAACATCCCGGAAAACGCGGGTCATCGTCGATCGAAGGCTGAAGAGCAGCAAGGGTGATATCCCGCCATATGCGCCGCTAGCGGAACAGAATATGGTGGCGACCGTCACTGGTTCGATGAAAATCGCACTCGACCTTGAAGACCCCGGCCAGCAGTTCTGCGGTCAGCACCTCGTCCGGGGGGCCATCCGCGACGACGCGACCGCCATCCAGCACCAGCAATCTGTCACAGAACATTGCGGCATGGTTCAGGTCGTGAAGCGCCACGATGCTGGTCAGGCCCAATGTCGAGATCAGCCGCAGCAGGTCCAACTGGTGTTGAATGTCCAGGTGGTTCGTCGGTTCGTCCAGAAACAGCTCCCGAGGCTGCTGGGCGAGGGCGCGGGCAATCTGTACGCGCTGGCGTTCGCCTCCGGACAGGCTCTGCCAGCTTTCATGGCGGAACGTCGTCATGTCGACCTGGGCCAGCGCCGTGTCCACAGCGGTCGCATCGGCCTGCGAACACCCGGCCAGCGGTGCGCGATGCGGGATGCGGCCAAGCATCACCACATCCTGGACTGTCACGTTCATCTCTGTCGCGGCATGTTGCTGGACCAGAGCGATGCGTCGGGCCAGGTCACGGCGCCGCATCCTGGCGATGTCCTGCCCATCCAGTGTGACACGCCCGGAGACGGGCCGCACAAGGCCTGCCAGCAGTCGCAGCAAAGAAGATTTGCCCGACCCGTTCGGGCCAAGCAAGCCAAGGATCGTGCCCGGCTGGACCGTAAGCGATACGTCGTTCAGGATGGTCTTGCGGCCCACGCCCCAAGCCAGATTTTCGGCAGCGATGCTCATGACCGGCGCCGCGCCCGATAGAGGATCAGGGAAAAGCATGGCACCCCGACCAAGGCGGTGACGATGCCGATCGGCAGGGTTTGCTGGGTCATCAGGCTGCGCGACACGATGTCGGCCAAGACCATGAAGACCGCGCCCACGACCGCGCAGGCCGGCAAAAGCCGCATATGCCCCGGCCCGATCAGGAACCGCACCGCATGCGGCACGACCAGCCCGACAAAGCCGATCGAGCCTACCATGCTGACGATGGTCGCCGTGATCAGGGCGGTCGTCACGAACAGGACCACACGCACCCGGCCGACCGCGATCCCCATCGAGGCTGCGGCATCGTCGCCGAATGTAAAGGCGTCCAGCGCATGCGCATACCAGATGCAGACGGCCAAACCGATCAGCATGACCACGGCCAGCAGCTGAAACTCGGGCCAGCGCACGCCGCCGAAACTTCCCAGCAGCCAGAACATCACGTCACGCGCCTGTTGGGCGTTGCCCGAGGTTGTCACGACATAGGCGGTCAGGGCGTTGAACATCTGCGCCGCCGCAACCCCGGCCAGGATCGTGCGGTCTGGCCCGCCACGCCCCCCGTCCGAGAGCAATGCCACGAATGCAAAGGCCGCCAGCGCACCCGCAAAGGCACCCGCGCTGAGTGAAACGGTACCTGCGCCGATGCCCAGAATGATCACGGCCACGGCCCCGGTCGAGGCGCCGGCCGAGACGCCCAGCACATAGGGTTCGGCCAGGGTATTTCTCAGCAGCGACTGCAGGATCGCCCCGCAGATCGCCAGCCCGGCTCCGCACAGTGCCGCGACCAGCGCCCGGCTGAGGCGCAGGTCCCAGATCACGCTGTCCTGAATCCGGCTGATCTGGGCTTCGGTCCAGCCCACGTGGTTGGTCATCGACAGGCCAACCGTCGCCAGCGGGATGTGCATTTCCCCGATGCTGACGGCCAGAGCCACGGAGAGGGTCAGAGCTGCAAGAGAGATCGCCAGAAGAGCGGCAAAGCCGCCCGTGCCGCGCATGGCCCGACCGGTCATTCCTCGCGCCGCGCCTCGAGTTGATCGGCCAGTTCCTCGGCGCCATAGATGGTGCGAATGGTCGGGTTCATCGCGGCACCGTTCATGGTCAGAATGCGCCCTTCGCGAACGGCCGCCATCTGGCTGACCGACGGATCGCTTTCCAGAAACGCGATCTTGTTCTCGGCGCGGTCAAGGTCCCACCGACCACGGTCCAGCGAGGCCGCAACGATGAATGTCGGCTCGGCGACAATGATTCCTTCCCAGCCTACGGTCGGCCATTCGGCCTCGGTGGTGATGGCATTGCGGCCGCCCAGAAGATCGGCGATGAAGCCCGAGGCGCCGTTCTTACCCCCCAGGTAGGCGTCATCCGACGCCGACGGGCTTGAGAACCAGAACAGGAATGTCTTGTCCTCGTCCTTCTGAAACCGTGCGCGCAGATCTGCCTCGCGCTGCCGGAAATCGGAAATCAACGCCTTGCCGCGATCGGCCACGTCGAAGATGCGCGAAAGCTCGTCGATCTCCTGGTAGAGCAGGTCCATATTCCACAACTGATCCCGGCTGCCGTAGATATCGCCGGCATCGTCGCGGGTGTTGCAGATACCAGGTGACAGATAGCTGGGAATGCCAAGATCCGCAAAGTCCTGACGCTTGGCAACCTTGCTATCGTCGCCAAGCAGCAGCGGCAGCTGGGCAGCCACGAAGTCAGGCTCCTTTGCCAGGATGCCCTCCAGCGTCGGCTGTTCGACGGTCAGGATCTCTACCGTGGCATTGGCCTGCTCCAACTCCGGCAACACCTTGGTGGGCCAGAAAGCGGATGCAGCCAGCCGGCTCTCCAATTCCAGCATCAACAGGATTTCGGCACTGTTCTGGCCCAAGGCCACGGCATTCTGCGGGGCTTGCTCGATGGTGATCTCGGTGCCGCAGTTCTGAATCGTCAACGGGTACTGCGTCGGTTCGGCATGAAGCGGGGTGGCGGCTGCCAGACTTGCGAGCGCCGCCAGAATGATACGCGAGGGGTGATACATGCTCTGCCGCCTGATCATGGATTGTTTTTCTGGCCGATAGCACCTTGGCATTTGGCCGACAACAAAATTAGTCAACTATTGCGTCGCGCCGAACGGCTGCCGGTCAGAACCTTGCCCGGAAACGAGGTAAGTCCTTTATCGGGACACACTGATGATCAGCGATCGCCCGGCGGAAGCCCGCGATCGGCGGCTCAAAGGTGCGAAACCCGGCGGATGGACCGCATGACGCGGCCCGGATCGTCGTCGGCAGCCGTCCGGCTCTGCAGGTGGCGGGTCTTCTGAAACATGCCATCACCATCAAGGCCAGTCTGACTGATATCGAACACGCCATCGTCAAAGACGCGATGGGTCGGTGATGGCGGATGCGAAACAGGGCAGAACCGGACTGGAGACGAATGTCCTCGTCCGGTTTCTGGTTCAGGGTGACGTCGAACAGGGCAAAGCTGCACAAGACCTTATTGCGACATTCACGGAAAGGAACGTGGGCTTCCTGTGTCGCGAAGTCCCGATCGAACTGGTTTGGGTGCTGGAGCGTGCATACGATTTGCAGTGTGCTGATATCACCCTTTCGACATGGATCGACAAAGGGTTGAAATGATTGAAATGCATCGTTGCATAGGCGGTGACGCAAATTCCATGCATTCTGGACCTGGAGATTGAGTGGCCTTCCCAAGAAACAGCTTTTGTCTCGGGGATGGGTGCCAACTCGAACCCGAGGGTCTTTGCGCGCGGCTGGAGATTTGACAGCATCCGTTGCCGGTGTGACCCGTGGTGAACTGCTGCACCCTGATCCTGATATGTCATGTCATGCCGCACGGTATTGAAGACAAGAACGGCGATTTTGCGCGCCGTGGTCGTCACCGCCTTTTGCTTGCCGAGCCCTGCCGAGAGGCGTCGATAGACCGAACCCAGGGCCGTACCGCTCCGGCCAATGGTCGTCGCGACCAACCTCAGCAAAGCTGCTGCGCGACCTGAGAAGCGGCGCGTGCGTGACAATCGTTGCCGACCAGCGCGGCTTTGATCGTGTCCAGTGACGAATGGCAGCGGGTGTCACGGAACGTGGATAATATCTCCGGGTCATATTCACCGCTGACGATTGCGCGGATAATGCGCATACCCGTCGCGCCGATAATGTCCGACACCACATGGTGCAGCCGAAGGGTCATCTCCATCAGCGTTTTCTGCATGTGCTGGATATGCGCGGCGGGATTTTCTGTCAGACGTCCGCGCTGGCGCATGTAAGCGCACAGCGTGGCAATCTCAGCCTCGGGGCGGAAACTGCCACGCAGCAGGCCATAGAAATGCAGTTGGGGCAGCCACCCGGCATCGCCGACTTGGGTTTTGCGGCCCGGCACATTCTTCTCATAGCGCTGATTCACAAGGACTGCAGGAAAGCCGTGGCCCTCGCGGCTCTTAAGGGCCGGTACCCAGTAAACACCGGTCGATTCCATCGCGACGCTTGTGACACCAAAGGATTTGAACCACGCCGCGAGCGCGTGCCGATCCTGCATGAATGTTCCAACGGCGGGCTGTGCCCCATTTTCTAACGGGGCCCGACCCTCCGATAAGCCATCGGCAACTGCCCCTCAGGCGCAGCATAGCATAAGCTGTTGAGACTGCGCACAAGCGGGCCGCGGCCCGAAGCGATTTTTAGGGTATCCCTTTCCTTCCTGAGGACGCGGTTCTTGCGCCGAAGCCGTTCGGTCTCCCGCGCAAGCGTACGATCCTCGGACAACAACACGTCCGTGCCGCGGCGCGTGGTCACCCGATCGTTCAGCGTCGAAACCCCGACACCCAGATCGTCAGCAACCTGGCGCCGCGACATCCCGCTGGTTTGTGCACGGCGCACAGCATCGTTGTGGAATTCATCTGTTCTGCCTGGGCCCATGGTTCGTCTGCTTTGCTGCACATCATGCTATCAAAGCAGCGGCACCAAACCGCGACAGGCCCACTTAGCAACTGGTCCGAATTCCTGCGACCGCCTGTGTCGCGACTCAGTGCCGGGCCGCCAGTGCCAGACTCGACCCTCAGCCCTTGGGTGGTTTTGGCTGATCGTCCCAATCGGGGCTGAGGATCCGTTGGGCGTCGCCCTCGGGGTCGTCGTACTGGGCATGGCGCAGCGCCCAGACAAAGGCCAGCAGGCCCAGCCCGCCTAGGGTCAGCGAAATCGGGATCAGCCAGGTCAGGACATCCATCTATCTGATCCTCATGGCGTTCAGCGACACGCTGACCGATGACACCGACATGGCGATTGCGGCCAGCAGGGGCGTGGCAAAGCCCGCCAGCGCAAAGGGAACCGCGACGATGTTATAGGCGATCGAGATCGCGAAATTCTGCCGCATCCGGCGCGTGGCGATGCGGGCGATGCGCACCGCCTCGGAGACGGGTGACAGGTCGTGGCCCAAAAGCACGATGTCCGATGCCGCGCGGGCCGCATCCAACGCACTGGCCGGTGCGATCGACACATGCGCCCCGGCCAGTGCGGCGGTGTCGTTTAGCCCGTCGCCCACCATCAGCACCCGGTGGCCTTCGGCCGTCAGCGCGGCGATGCGGTCCGCCTTGTCGGCGGGGCGCAGCCGGGCATGGCTTTCGGGCAGGTCCAGCCGTCGGGCCAGCGCCGCCACCGGGGCGGGCGTGTCGCCTGACATCAGGATGACGCGCAGGCCAAGCGCCTTCAGCCCGGCCACGGCTTCGGCTGAGCCGGGGCGCAGGCGGTCGGCAAAATGAAATGCTGTGGCCGGTGCGGGGCCGATCTGCAGCCATGTCGCGGTCATCACGCTGTCGCTTGCGTCGCCCTCGTGTCCGCCGCCGGTCCAGTCGGCGCGGCCCAACCTGACGCGGGTGCCGCACCATTGCCCCTCGATCCCGGCGCCGGGATGTTCGGTGATGTCGGTCACCCTAGCGGCGCCGATCTGCGCCGCGTGGCAGGCGGCGGCCAGCGATTGCGCCAGCGGATGGGCCGAACCCTGGGCCAGGGCTGCAGCGACGGCCAGATCGCCCGCATCATGGGATGCCAGACCCAGCACTTCGGGGGTGCCCAGGGTCAGCGTGCCGGTCTTGTCGAAGACGACGCAATCGACCTCGGCCAGACGTTCCAGCGCGGTGCCGCTTTTGATCAGCAGGCCGCGCCGGAACAGCCGACCGCTGGCCGCCGTCACCACCGCCGGAACCGCCAGACCAAGCGCGCAAGGGCAGGTGATGATCAGCACCGCCGCCGCGATATTGACCGCCAGCCGCGCATCGCCCGTGGCCGCGAACCAACCCAGAAACGACCCCGCCGCCAGCACATGCACCGCCGGGGAATATATCCGCGCCGCACGATCGGCCAGCGAGGTATAGCGGGTGCGCGCGGCCTCGGCCATCGCCACCAGTTCCGCCATGCGCGCCAGCGAGCTGTCCTGACCCGCATGGGTCACCCGCAGGGTCAGGGGACCGGTCAGGTTCGTCTCGCCCGCCGTCACAATGTCGCCCGGTCCTGCAAAGACCGGCTGGCTTTCGCCGGTCAGGATCGCGCGGTCCCGTTCGCTTGTGCCTTGCGTGACGATGCCGTCGACGGGCATCCGCCCGCCGGGACGCACCAGAACCAGATCACCGACCGCCAGATCGGCCACCGCCACCGTTTCGGGACCATCCGGCCCGATGCGGGTGGCGCGCGGCACTTCCAGTGCGGACAGCACGGCTGCGGCGGACCGGGCGACGGCGCGGGTGCGATGATCAAGATAGCGCCCGGCCAGCAGGAAGAAGGTCAGCGACACCGCCGCATCGAACCACGCATGCTCGCCATGATTGATCGTCTCGGACAGCGAGATCAGCGAGGCCAGCACCAGCGCCAGCGAGATCGGCACATCCATCCCAAGCCGCCCGACCCGCAACGAAGCCCATGCGCTGCGAAAGAAGGGCTGGCCTGAAAAGGCCACCGTCGGCAGCGCGATCAGCGCCGAGATCCAGTGGAACATCGTGCGCGTGGCATCTTCGGCCCCCGACCAGACGGCGACAGACAGCAGCATCACGTTCATCATCGAAAAGCCCGCGACGCCCAAGCGCATCAGCAGGTCGCGTCCCTGCGCATCGGTTGCCGTGCCCGCCAGCGCGCCGGGGTCCAGCTCGTGCGCCTCGTGGCCGAGACGGGCCAGGGCCGCGACCAGATCCTCGGCAGTGATGCCGGGCGCGGCAGAGACGGTAGCCCGTTTCTGGGTCAGGTTCACGCGCGCCGCATCGATGCCGGGCAGCGCCAGCAGACCGGCCTCGATCGTGGTGATGCAGGCGGCACAATGGGCGTTGGGCAGCGACAGGATCAGCCGCTGCGCCTGTGCGTGGCGGGGTTGGGCGGTGGTCATGGCCATGGGCACGATCGCGCAGGCAGGGCAGGCCGAAACGCCTGGATGCAGGGCGGCGGTCATGATCCCGCGTCCGGGACGGTAATGACCCTGCGCTGGCGGAACAGGGTCCCGTCGGGTGCATGGGCGGAGACCCGCAGCAGCCAGCGACCGGGCGACAGGGTCAGCGCCGCGACATAGGCGTCGCCCTGGGCCTGCAGATCGGGCTGGGCATCATCGCGCGCCTCGGTCGCGCGTCCGACCAGCAGCGTCAGGTCGTCCACCTGCAGCGGATCGCCTGCCGCATCGGTGAAGCGCAGGCGGATCTGCGCGTCGTCGTAATCGGCCCGCAGCGTCCATGCCAGCGCCTGCTGGGCCTGACGCTGCGCATCAAAGCCCTGACTGGCGACATAGCTGTTGGCGACCTCCAGCCCCGGAAAGGTGCGGACGGCCTGCATGGCCAGGGTCACGTTCGCGGCGATGATCACGCCAAAGGCCGAAGCGGCGATGGCAAAGACCTTGCGTCCGGTCAGGGGGGTCATCCTAATTCTCCTTGCCGTTGAAGACGGCGTCCTGATGGGCGCGGTCGGCATTGCCCAGATCCTCGACCCACAGGCGCAGGTCGGTGCGGTCGCGGGTGGCAGCATCGCTGCCCGGCGGAGCGGTGACATAGACGCGCTGCAAAAAGGTCTGGTCCGGACCGATCCGCAGGGTGTTGCCCGGCGCCCCTTCCAGCGTGACCACGGCATCGGGATCGCCGGTGACCGAGATCGCGAAATCGCGCGCCTCGGGGTTCTGATTGCGCAGGCGGATGTCATAGGTGTTGCGGATCGAGGCATCCGACAGCATCACAAAGGTCGGGTTGCGGACCGGTGCGACGGTCAGCCCGATGCTGGGGCGCATGAACAGCGCCACCACCAGCCCGACCCCGATCCCGGCCCATAGCACGGTGTAAAGAACCGTGCGCAACCGAAACACATGCCGCCAGACCGGGCGCGGCGGCTGGCCCGCGCGTTCCGACACCTCGTCCGTCAGGGCCAGATAGCCGACCAACCCGCGCGGCTTGCCGATCCTGTCCATCACGTCATCGCAGGCATCGATGCACAGCGCGCAGGTGATGCAGGCCAGCTGCTGGCCGTCGCGGATGTCGATGCCCATCGGGCAAACATTCACGCAGGCCATGCAGTCGATGCAATCGCCATGCGCGGCGGTCGAGGATTTCTGATGCTTGCCACGCGGCTCGCCGCGCCAGTCGCGATAGGCCACGGTCAGCGTGTCCTCGTCCATCATCGCGGCCTGAATGCGCGGCCAGGGACAGGCATAGATGCAGATCTGTTCACGCATGAAGCCACCAAAGACGAAGGTCGTGGCAGTCAGCAAAGCGATGGTGATCCACGCGACCGGTGGCGCCTGCAGCGTCACAAGGCCCCGCAACAGCGTCGGGGCATCGGTGAAGTAGAAGACCCACGCCCCCCCGGTCGCCAATGCGATCAGCAGCCAGGTGGACCATTTGGTCAGCCGCAGGCGCAGCTTGCGCGCCGACCAGGGCTGGTTCAGCAGGCGGATGCGGGCGTTGCGGTCGCCCTCGATCCAGCGTTCGACAAGGATGAAAAGATCGGTCCAGACGGTCTGCGGGCAGGCATAGCCGCACCAGACCCGGCCAAGCGCCGCGGTAAACAGGAACAGCCCTAGCCCGGCCATGATCAGCAGGCCCGCGACGAAATAGAATTCATGCGGCCAGATCTCGATCCAGAACATGAAAAAGCGGCGGCTGGACAGATCGATCAGCACGGCCTGATCGGGCATGCCCGGCCCCCGGTCCCATCTGATCCACGGCGTGACGTAATAGATCGCCAGCGTCACCGCCATGATCAGCCATTTCAGGCGGCGAAAGCGGCCCTTGACGCGGCGCGGAAAGATCGGCTGGCGCGCGGCGTAAAGGC
>NZ_RQRT01000074.1 GCF_004335005.1 Paracoccus nototheniae
CTTTCCGACGCGCCCCTGCATCGCCCCGGCCACGAGCGCGAGATCGAGATCAACGAAGGCCTGCCCCCCGGCTTTGGCGAAGGCTGGACGGGTCGCGTGGCCTTTTGGCTGGCCGTCACCTTTTCGCTGTTCCAGCTATGGGCGGCGGCTTACGGCACGCTTCCCAGCCAGATCGTGCGGGCGATGCATGTGGGCTTTCTGCTGCTGGTGGGCTTTGTGCTGGTCGGCAATCTGGTCGCCAAGACCAAACGCGGACAGGCGTTCTTCTGGGCGCTTGGGGGTCTGGGCTTCTTCACCGGCCTTTATCAGTGGATCGAATATGCCGATCTGATCCGACGCACCGGGTTTCTGACCCAGATGGACCTGATCATGGGGACCGTCCTGATCGTGCTGGTCTTTGAGGGCGCGCGGCGCCTGATGGGCTGGCCGCTGGCGGTGATCGCGGGGTTCTTTCTGGCCTATTGCTTCTTTGGCCAGCACCTGCCCGCGCCCTTCATCCATCGCGGCTATGGCTATGAACAGATCGTCGAGCATTTCGCCTATGGGACCGAAGGGATCTATGGCAGCCCGATCTATGTCAGCAGCGCCTATATCTTTATCTTCGTGGTCTTTGCGGCGTTTCTGGAACGGGCGGGGATGCTGAACCTGTTCAACGACTTTGCGCTTGGCATGGTCGGCGGCGTGCGCGGCGGCCCTGCGCAGGTGGCGGTGCTGTCATCGGCGCTGATGGGCACGATTTCAGGCTCGGGGGTGGCCAATGTGGTGGCCTCGGGGCAGTTCACCATTCCGATGATGAAGAAGTCCGGCTTTCGCGCGTCATTCGCCGGGGGCGTCGAGGCGACGGCCTCGATGGGCGGGCAGATCATGCCACCGGTGATGGGCGCGGTGGCCTTCATCATGGCGGAAACGCTGAACGTCCCCTATGCGGCGGTCGTTCAGGCGGCGATCGTTCCGGCGGTCCTGTATTTCGGCGTCGTCTTCTGGATGGTCTGGCTGCAGGCCGGGCGCGACGATCTGAAGGGCCTGCCCAAGGCCAGCCTGCCCAATCCGTGGAAGGCGGTGCGCGAACAATGGCCGCTGATCCTGCCGCTGGCCGCTTTGGTCTATCTGCTGTTCGCGGGCTATACGCCGATCTTTGCAGGCACGATGGGGCTGGCGCTGGTCACGGTGCTGATCCTGGGCGCGCCGCTGGCCGCGATGATCGGACCCCTGGCGTTCCGGATCGTCTTCTGGATCGCGCTTGGCGTCGCCTCGGCCTCCTTCGTGGAATACGGCGTCGATCTGCTGGCGATCGTCATCGCAAGCCTGCTGATCGCCTGCGCGATCTTCAAGGGCGCACGCCCGACCATCGGCATCATCCGCGATGCGCTGGCCCAAGGCGCGCGCAACGCCCTGCCGGTGGGCATGGCCTGCGCCATCGTCGGCATCGTCATCGGCACGCTGACCCTGACCGGCATCGCATCGACCTTTATCGGCGCGATCATCGCCATCGGGGAAAACAACCTGTTCCTGTCGCTGGTCCTGACCATGCTGACCTGTCTGGTGCTGGGCATGGGCATTCCCACGATCCCCAATTACATCATCACCTCGTCGCTGGCCGGGCCTGCGCTGCTGGAACTGGGCGTGCCGCTGCTGGTCAGCCATATGTTCGTCTTCTACTTCGGGATCATGGCCGATCTGACGCCACCCGTCGCGCTGGCCTGCTTTGCCGCCGCGCCGATCGCGAAATCCTCGGGGCTGAAGATCTCGATGCAGGCGATCCGGCTGGCGGCGGCGGGGTTCATCATCCCGTTCATGGCGGTCTATACCCCGTCGCTGATGCTGCAGGATGGCGGGCCGATCGCCGAAGCCTACGGCTATCCGGTCGAGGTCGTCTATATCCTGCTGAAGACCGTGATGGGCGTCGGCATGTGGGGGATCGCGGTCGTCGGATATCTGTGGGACCGCACCACGCTGATCGAACGGCTGCTGGCCTTTGCGGCAGGCGTCTCGCTGATCCTGGCGATGCCCTGGACGGATGAGGCCGGGTTCGCGCTGACGCTGGCCTTCCTGATCGTCCACCGGTTGCGCACCCGCCGCAGCCGCGGGGCGGTGGCCTGATGCTGTGCGTGGCGGCGGCAGGGGGCTTTGCCCTGTCGCTGGCCACATCGCAGTTCACGCTGGACTGGACCCATTCGGTGGCCCGCACGACATGGTGGGAAGGCTGGCAGATCACCCATGCCGGACTGGCCCCGGTCGAGGCCCGCATCACCGGCACCGGCGCCGGGATGGAACCGCCGCCAGACGCCCGCCTGCAGGACGGCGTCTGGCATTACAACCCGCAGATCCCGCCGCAGCGTCAGGTGGTGCTGGGCGCATCCGGCGCGACGGGGGCGGGGTGGCGGCTGTGTGCGCAAGGCCGCTGCCACGCCCTGCCCGAGGATATGGGCCCGCTTCGCC
Source organism: Paracoccus nototheniae (assembly GCF_004335005.1). Taxonomy (GTDB): domain Bacteria; phylum Pseudomonadota; class Alphaproteobacteria; order Rhodobacterales; family Rhodobacteraceae; genus Paracoccus; species Paracoccus nototheniae. Next base: position 2,440 of record NZ_RQRT01000074.1, read on the forward strand.
TGTGGTCGGCCCCGGATTGCGACGGCTGATCTTTCCGCAGATGCCGGGCGGTGATACCGTTCCGCATCCCCGCCAGACCGGCACGAAGCCAGACCGGTACGAAGGAAGTGACCCGCATGACCCCTTCGCGCGCGCCATCGAACAGCGATCCCGGCGGCTGGCTGGCCGCGCAGACCGACCTGACCCGGACGCTGGCCGAGGTCGCGGCGGAACTGGGGCGGCTGGACGGCACCCTTCTGGCCCTGCCGCCCCTTGACGCGACCGGCGCGCTTCAGCGTCTGGCGCTGGCCGAGGTCGAGGCGATGCTGTGGTCCCAAGGCACGATCCTGCGCCGGGACGAGATCGGGCGCGACATGATGGATGCCCGCGCCGTATCCGACCCGCAGACCATGCGGCAGGCCCGGTGGGCATTGCGGCGGCTGCAGGGGCAGGGCGACCGCCGCGATCTGGCAGGGTTTCTGGGCCTGCACCGCAGTCGCGATCCGCAGCCCGATCGCGATCCGGCGGACCCTGATCTTGACCGTGCGCTGGCCCTGCGCCCCCGGGGCATCGCCTTTGACGAGGCGGCGGCGGAATTCCTGCAGGTCATGGACGCGGCGGCTGGCCTGCACCCCCTGGCACGCGGACCGCTGGCGATGATCCTGTGGCGGCTGGCCGGATTGTCCACGCCCGAACTTACGCTGGAGGCCGCCGTCTGGTCCGCCCGCGACATGGCACAAGGGTGCGAGGCGCTGAGTTTCGTCCCCCTTGGTCGTCACGGGCGCCGGGTCTGGACCGGATTTGGCCCGCCCGGCGACAGGCTGACCGCCCATCTGACCGCCATCGCTGCCGCCGCTCGCGAGGGGCGCGCCCAGATCGGCCAGATCGCCCGATGGGCCAAGGCCGCGCGGACCGCCACCCATGACGTCAAGGGCAGCAACCCGGCCCGCGTCATCGCGGTGCTGGCGGCGCGCCCCCTCGTCTCGGCCATGCAGGTCGAGGCCGAGGCCGGGATCAGCCGCATCACCGCCGAACGGATGCTGAACCGCATGACCGCGATGGGCCTGATCCGCGAAACCACCGGGGGCCGCCGCTTTCGCCTGTGGGCGGCCAATCTGGCGATGTCCTGAACGGGCCGGCCGGCCCGCGCCGGGGGCGGGCGCTCAGACGATCCCGCCGCCGCCGCCCGCCGATGCCGGACGCACCGCCGCCACCTGCGCCCGCCACCCCGAGGCGCGGAAAGCCGCGACGGGATCGATGGCCGCACCCTTGCGCAGCCGCGCCATCTGCAGGATCGGATCGACATCCGTGCGGAAGGCCGCGCGCAGGGTCGCCGCCGCCATCAGCGCGTCATTGCTGTCGCGATAGCCCTCCAGCGCCGTGCGATCGACAAGGCTGGCCTGCAGATAAGCGCGCTGAATCTCGACCGCCGAGATCATCAGGCTTTCCATCGGGTCGGTGACGTTGTGGCTTTGATCGATCATATGCGACAGGTTCAGGCCGGGCGTATCCTCGTGCTCGACCAGTTCGTTCCAGACCAGAAACAGGCGGAACGGTTCGATCGTGCCCGCATCCAGATCGTCATCGCCATATTTGCTGTCGTTGAAATGAAACCCGCCCAGCTTGCCCGCCCGGATCAGCCGCGCGACGATCATCTCGATATTCACATTGGGCGCGTGATGGCCCAGATCGACCAGACATTGCGCCTTGGGGCCCAGTTCCTGCGCGATCATCAGGCTGGTGCCCCAATCCTGCACCACGGTCGAATAAAACGCCGGCTCATAGATCTTGTGTTCGGAAAACAGCCGCCAGTCATCCGGCAGCCCGGCATAGACCTGACCCATCGCATCAAGATAACGGTCGAACTGCCGCGACAGCGAGGTCTGGCCGGGAAAGTTCGACCCGTCCCCGATCCAGACCGTCAGCGCCTTGGACCCGATGGCGCGCCCGATTTCGATACAGTCCAGATTGTGATCCACCGCCTGCGCGCGTGTGGCGGCATCGGTATGGGACAGCGATCCGTATTTATAGCTATATTCCTGATCCGCCTGATCCTGAAAGGTATTCGAGTTCATGGCGTCAAACCCCAGCCCCGTCGCTTCGGCCTTTTCCAGCAGCAGCGACGGATCGGTGCGATCCCACGGGATATGCAGACTGACCGATGGCGTCGCGGCGGTCAGCTGGTGGATGACCCCGCAATCGTCCATCTTGTCCATGATGCCGCGCGGCTCTCCGGCGCCGGGGAAACGGGCAAAGCGGGTGCCGCCGGTGCCGGTGCCCCAGCTGGGGATGGCGACGCCAAAGCCCATGGCGCGGGCGGTCAGCGCCTCGATATCCACGCCCCGGCGCGACAGGCGCGCGCCAAGTGCGTCGTAATCGGCGGCCAGATCGGTCTGGCGGGCGGCGTTTTCAGCCTCGATGATGTGTTTGTCGATCATGGCTTACCTCGTGAACGCCTGAACATTGCCCGCATCCACATTCAGGATGTTGCCCGTCGATTTGGCCGACAGGTCGCTGGCAAAGAAATACGCGCCCTCGGCGATATCCTCGGGCAGCACGGACCGTTTCAGCATCGAGCGCTGGCGATACATCTCCTCCAGCCCCCCCTTGTCGGTGCCATAGGTGCTGGCCCGCTGGTCCAGCCATTCGCCCTCCCAGATGCGCGAGCCGCGCAGCACGGCGTCGGGGTTGACCACATTGACGCGGATGCCGCCCTCGGCCCCTTCCAGCGCCAGACAGCGGGCCAGATGGATCTCGGCCGCCTTGGCGGTGCAATAGGCGCTGGCATTGGGGCTGGCCGCCAGACCGTTCTTGGATGCGATGAAAATCACAGCGCCGCCAATGTCCTGCACCCTGAATGTTCGAAATGCCGCACGAGAGACAAGGAAATATCCGGTGGACAGAATGTCCATGTTCTTGTTCCACAGCGCCAGCGAGGTCTCCTCGATCGGCGCGGATGAGGCGATGCCGGCGTTCGACACCAGAATGTCGATGCCGCCGAATTCCACCGCCATCTGGTCATAGGCCAGCGCGACCTGCGCCTCGTCGGTGACGTTCATCTGGACGCTGCGCACCATGTCGGCGCCAAAGCGGGCCGCCAGCCCCTGATGGGCGGTGGTCAGCGCGGCTTCGTCGATATCGGCCAGCATCACGCAGGCGCCTTCGCGCAGGAACCGTTCCGCCGTGGCCGCCCCGATCCCGCCCGCGCCGCCGGTGACCAGCGCCACGCGCCCGGCCAGCGATTTCGGCTTGGGCATCCGGGCCAGCTTAGCCTCTTCCAGCAGCCAGTATTCGATATCAAAGGCCTCTTGTTCGGGCAGGCCCTGATAGGTGCTGACCGCGCTGGCGCCGCGCATCACGTTGATCGCATTGACATAGAACTCTGCCGAGACGCGGGCCGTCGGCTTGTCCAGCGCAAAGGTCAGCATGCCCACGCCGGGGATCAGATAGACGACCGCATTCGGGTCGCGCAGCGCCGGGCTGTCGGGCTTCTTGCAGCGGTCATAATAGGCGGCGTAATCGTCGCGGTAATCGGCCACCGCCTGCGGCAGCGCTGCCAGCGTCGCGTCCAGATCGAGGTTGGCGGGGTCGAAATCGACGACCAGAGGCCGGATCTTGGTGCGCAGAAAATGGTCGGGACAGGACGTGCCCATCGGCGCCAGCCTGTCCAGCATCTGCGATCCGACAAATTCCAGCACCGCAGGCTGATCGTCGAAATGGCCGACCTTGTGGCGGTCCCTGGAAATCAGCCCCCGGATCGCCGGCATCAGGCGCGCGGCCACCGCCCGCCGGGCGGGCGCGTCCAGCGTCGGGCGAGCGGGGCCACCAAAGGCGGGGGCGGTGCTGCGCGCCTCCAGCCATGCGGCGGCGGTGTTGATGATCTCCAGCGTGGTCAGATAACAGTCCTTGGCATCATCCGCCCAGGTGAACAGCCCGTGGCTTTCCAGCACCGCGCCCCGCATCTGCGGATTATCGACGGCCAGCTTTTCCAGCCACAAACCAAGCTCGTAGCCCGGCTTCTTCCACGGCAGCCAGCCGATCTGGTCGCCAAAGATCTCGGCGGTCAGCTCTTTCGAGTTGACCGAGGCCGCGATGGCGATGATCGCGTCGGAATGGACATGATCGACATGCTTGCGCGGCACATAGGCGTGCAGCGGCGTGTCGATGCTGGCGGCGCGGGGATTCAGGGCGAAGGTGCAATGGGGCAGATAGGCCACCATCTCATCCTCATGCGCCAGACCGCGATACTTGGCCTTGAGAGCGTGCAGCTTGTCCATGTAAAGCGTTGAAAACCCGTCCATTGTCATGGACCCGATATCGCCCCCCGACCCCTTGACCCACAGCACCTCGACCGGCTCGCCGGTCAGGGGATCGACCTCGGTCACCTTGGCCGAGGTGTTGCCGCCCCCGTAATTCGTCACGCGCTTGTCCGAACCCAGCAGGTTCGACCGATACAGCAGCTTTTCCGATTCGCTCATGGCGGCGGTGGCGCTGTCATCCCACAGGTTTTCAAGCCGATTGGCGGTCATAAAGGCCTCCCTTATTGCGGCGTCCTGCCGCGCGTTCCCCAAGCCGAATACACCCCGGCCGCGGCAGCGGTCAATCATTTTCGATCATATCCGATCATTGTGCAGGTGCAGAAAGGAATTATCGATCAATTATGATTGACAATGACCGGTAACGATGGAAACTGGCCATCAAGGGGGAACCATGCTGGAAACCGAACGCCATCGCATCATCCTGTCCGCCGTTCAGGAACGCCCCGTGGTCACGGTGGGCGATCTGTGTGCGCTGACCAATGCCTCCGAGGCGACGGTGCGCCGCGACATCGCCCAGCTGCATCTGGCCAAAAAGCTGCGCCGCGTGCGGGGCGGGGCCGAGGCGATCTCGCCTCCGCAATTCGTGGGCATCAATGCCCGGCCCTTTGCAATCAATCAGACGATCAACATCGCGCAGAAACGATCAATCGCGCAGGCCGCCGTCGATCTGTGCGACGATGGCGATGCGATCATCATCAATGGCGGCACGACGACGTTCCAGATGGTTCATCCGCTGACCGCCAAGCGGCTGCAGGTCTTTACCAACAGCTTTCCGATTGCCGAACATCTGCTGAAGCAGTCCAGGAACACCGTGATGCTGCCCGCGGGGGCGATCTATCGCGAACAGAACATCATCCTGTCGCCCTTTGACGATGATGGCAGCAATCATTTCTATGCACGGCGCATGTTCATGGGCTGCCGGGGGCTGGGGCCTTTGGGATTGATGGAGGGTGATCCGCTGTTGGTGCAGGCCGAACAAAAGCTGATCGGTCAGGCCGATGAGCTGGTCGTGCTGGCTGACAGTTCGAAATTCGCAGGGCGCTCCAGCCTGCTGTTGTGCCCGTTGTCGCGCATCCACACGGTCATCACCGATGATGGCATCGACGACCGGGCCGCCGCCATGCTGGAGGCTGCCGATATCCGCCTGATCGTCACCCAGATCCATCAGGACAGACAGACACGCGCCGAGGATTAGGGGCGCGCCACATCGCTTATCAGGGAGGAACAGATGAGCATTTCACGCAGATTACTGACCACGGCCATGGCGCTGGCGCTGACGGCCCCGGCCTTTGCCGCAGGCAGCGCGCAGGCGGAAACCGTGCGCATCGCGCTGGTCGCCAAGGCGCTTGGCATCGGCTTTTTCGAGGCCGCCAACAAGGGCGCCCAGGAGGCCGCAGCCGAGCTGGGCGATGTCGAGATCATCTATACCGGCCCCACCGACACCACCGCCGAGGGCCAGATCGAGGTCATCAACAGCCTGATCGCGCAGCGCGTGGACGCCATCGCCGTCAGCGCCAATGACACCGATGCGCTGGTGCCGACGCTCAAGCGCGCGATGGACCGGGGCATCACCGTGATCAGCTGGGACAGCGGCGTCGCCCCCGAGGGGCGTCAGGTGCAGTTGAACCCCTCATCCGCGCCGCTGATCGGCAACACGATCATCAAACTGGCCGCCGATCATCTGCCCGATGGCGGTCAGGTCGCGGTTCTGTCGGCGACCACCACCTCGACCAACCAGAACATCTGGATCGAGGAGATGACCAAGGTCATGGGCGATTATCCCGGCATCGAGGTCGTCGGCACCGTCTATGGCGACGATCTGGCCGACAAATCCTATCGCGAGGCGCAGGGGCTGATGCAGACCTACCCCGACCTCAAGGCGATCATCGCGCCGACCAGCGTCGGCATCGTCGCCGCCGCGCAGGCAGTGACCGATGCGGGCAAGGTGGGCGAAGTCAACGTGACCGGTCTGGGCCTGCCATCCGAGATGGCGGGGCATGTGAAATCGGGCGCCTCGCAATCCTTCGCGATCTGGAACCCGATCGATCTGGGCTATTCCGCCGCCATGATCGCGTATCAGCTGGCGACCGAAGGCGCTGTCGCGGAACCCGGCTCCACCATCCCCATCGGCCGCATGGGCGAGGTCACGCTGGACGAGAATGGCGAGGCCGCGATGGCCGATCCCTTCACCTATGATGCCAGCAATATCGACGAATTCTCGTCGGTCTTCTGATCCGCCCCATCTGTCCAGCGCCCTCCGGCCCTGTGCCGGGGGGCAGCTTTCCCCAAGGATCCGATCATGCAGCCAGACCCCGTGACGCGGGACGGCGCGGTGTTGTCGCTGCGCGGTATCGTCAAGACATTCCCCGGTGTGCGCGCGCTTGATGGCGTGCAGCTGGACCTGTTCCCCGGTCAGGTCACCGCCCTGATTGGCGAGAACGGCGCCGGAAAATCGACCATCGTCAAGGTGTTGACGGGCATTTATCAACCAGATGAGGGGCAGATCCTCGTGGCCGGTCAGCCGGTCCGCTTTCCCACCGCGCAGGCGGCGGGGGCGGCGGGGGTGACCGCGATCCATCAGGAAACCGTCCTCTTCGATGAGATGACGGTGGCCGAGAATATCTTTATCGGCCACGCGCCCCGCACCCGCCTTGGCCTGATCGACCGCCGCGCCATGCGGGTCCGCGCGGCCCAGATCCTGCGCGGCATCGGGTCCGATCTGGATCCGGGCACGCGGCTGCGCGATCTGGGGATTGCCAGCAAGCATCTGGTTGCCATTGCCCGCGCCCTGTCGGTCGATGCGCGCGTGGTGATCATGGACGAACCCACCGCCGCCCTGTCCCACAAGGAAATCGGCGAACTGTACGATCTGGTCGACACGCTGAAGCGCCAAGGCAAGGCGATCCTGTTCATCAGCCACAAGTTCGACGAGATTTTTCGCATTGCCGATCGCTGGACGGTGTTCCGCGACGGCGCCTTCGTGGCCGAGGGCGTGATGGGCGACGTGACCGAGGGCGATCTGGTGCAGATGATGGTCGGGCGCAGCGTCGATCAGATCTATCCCAAACGGCCCGCAGAGATCGGCCCGCCGGTGCTGACGGTCGCCGGATATTGCCATCCGACCGAATATGACAACATCACCTTTACTCTGCATCAGGGCGAAATCCTTGGCTTTTACGGCCTTGTTGGCGCAGGCCGGTCCGAGGTGATGCAGGCCCTGTTCGGCATCAGCCAGCCCGCCAAGGGCGCCTGCCGCATCGCGGGCGACATTCGGGTGATCCGGTCCACTGCGCAGGCTGTGGCAGCAGGCATCGTCTATGTCCCCGAGGATCGGGGCCGTCAGGGTGCGGTCAAGGGCCTGCCGATCTTTCAGAACGTCACCTTGCCCTCGCTGGCCCGCACCAGCCGGGGCGGTTTCCTGCGCCTGGCCGAGGAATTCAAGCTGGCGCGCGAATACACCCAAAGGCTGGACCTGCGCGCGGCCAGTCTGGATCAGGATATCGGCCTGTTATCGGGGGGCAACCAGCAAAAGGTGGTGATCGCCAAATGGCTGGCGACCCAGCCCCGCATCATCATTCTGGACGAGCCGACCAAGGGCATCGACATCGGATCGAAAGCCGCCGTGCATGACTTCATGTCGGAACTGGCGGCCCAGGGACTGGCCGTCATCATGGTCAGCAGCGAAATCCCCGAGGTTCTGGGCATGTCCGACCGCATCATCGTCATGCGCGAAGGCCGGATCGCGGGCGAGTTTTCAGGCGCCGCCATGACGCCCGAAAACCTGATCCGCGCTGCCGTCGGCATCGAAAGGAATGCCGCATGAGCATTCTGAAATCACGAGAGGTCGTGTTGGCCGTGGTGATCCTGCTGCTGCTGGCGGCCATTGCCAGCCGCTTTCCGGGCTTTGTCGCGCCCGCCAATCTGGCGCGCGTGTTCACCGATACCTCTCCGCTGATCCTGCTGGCTTTGGGACAGATGGCGGTGATCCTGACCAAATGCATCGACCTGTCGGTGGCAGCCAATCTGGCGCTGTGCGGCATGATTGCTGCACTGCTGGACGGGATGGGCGTTCCGATGCCCGTCATTCTGGGCGCGGTCATCGTGATGGGCGCGGGCCTTGGGGCGATCAACGGCGCGCTGGTCTGGACGCTTGGCATTCCGTCCATCGTGGTGACGCTTGGCACCATGACCATCTATCGCGGCACGATCTTTCTGCTGACCGAGGGCGCCTGGATCAACGCACATCAGATGAGCGACGCCTTCAAGGCCATCCCCCGGCAGGTGATCCTGGGCCTGCCGGTCATGGCCTGGATCGCGGTCGCGGCCATTGCCGGGGTGGCGCTGCTGATGACGCGCACCGCATTGGGCCGGGCCTTTTACGCGGTGGGCGGCAACCCGCATGCGGCGGTCTATACCGGCATTTCCGTGGGGCGCACGCAATTCGCGGCCTTCGTGCTGGCGGGCGCGCTGGCCGGGCTGACCGGCTATCTGTGGGTCGCGCGCTATGCGGTGGCCTATGTCGATATCGCCGGCGGGTTCGAACTGGACGTCGTCGCCGCCTGCGTCATCGGCGGCATCGTAATCGCGGGCGGGGCGGGCACGGTGGCGGGCGCGGTCATGGGGGCGCTGTTTCTGGGCATCATCAAGAACGCCCTGCCGGTCGTCGGCATCTCGCCCTTCTGGCAGATGGCGATTTCTGGCGCGGCGATTCTGGCGGCCATCGCCTTCAACGCGCGCCGCCGCGATCCCGGCCGCATCATCCTGAAACGGGCCGAGGTTCGCACATGACCCATTCGCCACAAACCGGACGCCTGATCCCCGACCGCCTGACCAGCCCCGCATCGCGCGCCCTGAAAAGCTGGGAGGCGCTGCTGGCCGTCGTCGCCGTCACGATTTTCCTATTGAACGCATGGGCATCGCCCTATTTCCTCGACCCGTGGAACCTGTCGGACGCGACGTTCAATTTCACCGAAAAGGCGATGATCGCCTTTGCCATGGCGCTGCTGATCACCGCCGGAGAGATCGATCTGTCCGTCGGCGCTATCGTGGCCCTTGCCTCGACCGCGATGGGGGTGGCGATGTCGATGGGCGCGCCGACGCCGGTTCTGGTGGCCGTGGGGCTGGCCACGGGGCTGGTCTGCGGGGCCTTCAACGGGGTGCTGGTGGCGCGGTTTGGCCTGCCATCCATCGTCGTCACCATCGGCACGATGAGCCTGTTTCGCGGCATCGGCTACATCGTGCTGGGCGACCGGGCGTTCACCGGATACCCCGCTGATTTCGCATGGTTCGGGCAGGGCTATGTGGTCTGGGTCATCACGGTCGAGCTGGTGATTTTTGCCCTGTCGGCCATCGTCTTTGGCATCCTGATGCACCGCACCAGCTTTGGCCGCACCGTCTATGCGATCGGCAACAACGCCACCGCCGCCCGGTTTTCGGGCGTCCGGGTGGACCGGGTGCGGTTCATCCTGTTCCTGCTGACCGGACTGATGAGCGGCATCGCCGCGATCTGCCTGACCTCTCGCCTTGGGTCCACCCGGCCGTCCATCGCGGCGGGGTTCGAGCTGGAGGTGGTGACCATCGTCGTCCTCGGCGGTGTTAGCATCCTGGGTGGATCAGGAACCATTCCCGGCGTGGTGCTGGCGGCCTTTGTGCTGGGGCTGGTGACATTCGGTCTGGGCCTGCTGAACGTGCCCGGCATCGTGATGTCCATTGTCGTGGGCCTGTTGCTGATCGGAGTGATCGCCGTGCCCCGCCTGATATCGAAGCTGAGGACATGATGCAGAAATATGCCTTTCGGATGCAACTGAACCAGGGGGCGGCGGATGAATACCGCCGCCGCCATGACGCGATCTGGCCCGAGCTGGTCACCCTGCTGCTTGACGCGGGCGTGCGGGATTATTCCATCCACCTGGACCCCGAGACGAACGCGCTGTTCGCGGTGATGTGGCGGGCCGACGATCACGGCATGGATGCGCTGCCGGATCACCCGGTGATGCAGCGGTGGTGGGCGCAGATGGCCGATCTGATGGCGACCCATCCGGACGGATCGCCGGTGGCGGTTCCCCTGACCCCGATATTCCATCTGCCATGACCCCCCGCCCTGCCATGCATGTGGCCGTCATCGATATCGGCAAGACCAATGCGAAACTTGCGCTGGTCGATGGCACGACCCTGGCCGAGATTGCGGTCGTCACCCGCCCCAATCTGCCCTTGCCAGGGCCGCCCTGGCCGCATGTGGATCTGGACGGGCATTGGGATTTCTTCCTGACCCATCTGGCCGCGTTTCACCGCGATCACGGGGTGGATGCGATCTCGGTCACCACCCATGGCGCGGCGGCGGTGCTGCTGGATGGCGATGGCGGGCTGGCCGCGCCGATGCTGGATTACGAACATCAGGGCCCCGAGGCGCTGGCCGCCGATTACGATGCACGGCGCCCGGGCTTCGACGTCACCGGCGCGCCGCGCCTGCCCATGGGGCTGAACCTTGGCGCGCAGCTGCATTGGCTGATGGCGCAGCCGGGGCTGGCCGCGCGGGTGGCCCATATCGTCACCTATCCGCAATATTGGGGATGGCGGCTGACAGGCCAGCTGGCGACGGATGTGACCTCGCTTGGCTGTCACACCGACCTGTGGGATCCATGGCAGGGGCGGTTTTCACCGCTGGTCGCGGATCTGGGCCTGTCGGACCTCATCGCACCCGCGCGTCGGTCCGACGCGCGGCTTGGGGGGCTGTCGGCGGAAGTGGCGGCGCGGACGGGCCTGCCTGCGGATATCCCGGTCGCGGTGGGCATCCATGACAGCAACGCATCGCTGTTTCCGCATCTGCTGGGGCGAAAGGGGGCGTTTTCCGTCGTCTCGACCGGAACATGGGTGGTGGCGATGGCGGTGGGCGGACGGGCGGTGCGCCTGGACCCCGATCGCGACGTGCTGGTCAATGTGAACGCGATGGGCCAGCCCGTGCCCTCGGCCCGGTTCATGGGCGGGCGCGAATTCGAGGCGGTCCGCGCAGGTTCCGACAGCGCGCCCGAGGCTGAAGACCGCGCGGCGGTGCTGAGGGATGGGGTCATGCTGATGCCCTCGGTCCAGCCGGGGTCGGGGCCGTTTCCCGACCGCGCGATGGGATGGACGGCCCAGCCCCAAGGCGATGGGCAGCGGATGGTGGCGCTGTCCTGGTATCTGGCGCTGATGACCCTCACCTGTCTGGATCTGATCGGCGCCGAGGGTCCGGTCATCGTCGAGGGGCCCTTTGCCCGCAATGCCGATTTCCTCGACCTGCTGGCGGCGCGGCACCCCGGCGGGGTCGGGGTGGCGGCATCGGCCACCGGCACCAGCGGCGGCGCGGCGATGCTGTGCCTGCCCGACGCCAAAGCGCCCGCGACGCGGGACTGGGCCGTGCCGGACCATGCCGATGGGCTGCGCCAATACGCCAGAGCGTGGCAACAGCTTGTGGCCCGGCAGGCCTAGGGCAGGGGCGGCCGGAACCCGTCCCCCTGCCAGATCCCGGTCAGCGCCAGGTCGTCGGACAGCAGGTTGACCCGCGCCGCCCGGCCCGGTGCCAGCGCGCCATACTGCCCCCCCATGCCGATCAGCGCGGCGGGCAGCCGCGTGGCCATCGCCAGCGCGCGTTCGGGCGCCACGCCCACCGGCCCCGTCAGCAGGCGCAGCGCCCGGTCCAGCCGCAGATCGGCCCCGGCCAGCGTGCCGTCAGGCAGGGTCAGCCGCCCCTGACGGCGCTGCACAAGGCGGTCGTGCAGGATCATCTGATCGCGGTCCGTGCCCGCAAAACCCATGCAATCGCTGACCAGAAACAATCCCTCGGGCCGTGCGGCCAGCGCGATGCGCAGCATCTGTGGATGCACGTGATGCCCGTCGGCGATCACCCCGGCGGCGGCCTGCCCCCCCAGCACCGCGCCGACCAGACCGGGGGCGCGGTGGCCCATCTGGCTCATCGCGTTGAACAGATGCGTGGCGCAGCGGGCGCCTGCCGCGAAAGCCGCCATCGCGCTGTCATGATCGCAATCGCTGTGCCCAAGGCTGACGATCGCCCCCGCCTGCGCCAGTGCCGCGATCTGGGCAGAGGTGGCCGATTCCGGCGCCAATGTCACCATCAGCGCGGGCAGGGCCCGGGCGGCGCGGGTCAGCAGGTCCAGATCAGCCTGATTCATCGGCCGGATCAGGGCCGGGTCATGGGCGCCCGCGCGGCGCGGGTCCAGATGCGGCCCCTCAAGATGCAGGCCCAGAAAGCCCGGCACCTGCGCCTTGGCAGCCGCGATCCCTGCGGCAATGACGCGGGCGGTGGCGTCGGGGGTATCTGTGATCAGCGTCGGCAGGATGCCCGCACAGCCAAGCGCCAGATGGGTGGCGCAGATGTCGCGCAACACCCCCAGATCGGTGGCGCCATCGACCATCAGCCCGCCGCCGCCATTCGCCTGCAGATCGACGAAGCCCGGCGCCAGAATGCCGGTCACGCGCTGCGTTTCGGGGGGGGCCTGATCACCGGGCAGGATGGCGGCGATCTGGTCGCCCTCGATCACCAGCGCATGGCCGGGGATCAGCCGGGTGCCGTCAAAGATCCGCGCGCCGGACAGGACATGGCGGGTCGGGACGGGGCGCATCACAGAGTCTCCGTCACCTTGCGCAGATGCGGCGGCGTATCGGGGTCAAAGCCCCGGCGCCGCGACAAGGCCTCGACGCAGGCGTAAAAGCTGACGATCAGGGCCAGCGGTGCGATCAGCGGATGCAGCCCCGCCAGATCGGGCAGGCGGCGGGCGCCCGCCACATCGGCCCCCGTCACGAAGACATCGGCACCCTGTGCGGCCAGACGTTCGGCAGTCTGGCCCAGATGCGGCAGGGCGGCGTCATCGACGCCCAAGGCCAGCACCGGAAAGCCCGCCTGCACGATGGCGGCGGGGCCGTGCAACACCTCGGCGGCGCTGTACGCTTCGGCGTGCAAGCCGCTGGTTTCCTTTAGCTTCAGCGCGGCCTCTTGGGCGATGGCAATGGCCGGGCCGCGCCCCAGAACAAAGGCGTGACCGGCGCCCTGCAGCCGATCCGCAAGGGGGGACCAGTCCAGCGCCAAGGCGCGCTGCAACGTGTCGGGCAGGGCGGTCAGGGCGGCACGCAGGGCGTCATCCCCTTGCCATTCGGCCAGCAGCGCCAGCCCGGCGATCACCGAATTCACAAAGGTCTTGGTCGCCGCGACCGATCGTTCCTCGCCCGCCTCCAGCGCGATGCAATGCGATGCCGCAAGGCCCATCGGGCTGTCGGCATGGTTGGTGATGGCCACGGACAGGGCGCCCCCCTGCGCCGCCGCCCGCATCAGTTCGACGATGTCCGGGCTTTGCCCCGACTGCGAGATGCCAAGGCACGCCGCCCCCGCCAGCCGCAAGGGCCTGCGATAGACCGAGGCGATGGACGGCCCAAGCGAGGCCACCGGCAGCCCCGCCTGCAATTCCACCGCATATTTCAGATAGGTCGCCGCATGGTCCGACGATCCGCGCGCCACGGTGACGATCACGCCCGGATCGCGGGCGCGCAGGGCGGCCCCGGCCTGCACCAATGCGGGACGGGCGCGGTCCAGAAAGCGGGCGGCGGCCTGCGGGATCTCGGCCACTTCGCGGGCCATCAGGCTGGGGGTCATGGGGCTGTCCTTTCAGGACCGGAGGGCGAGGGATGGGGCGGCACCGGATGAGAGGCCACAGATTTGGGGGCCCCGGATTGTGGCGCCAAGGTCAGTTCGACCGCGAAATCATAGGCATCGCCGCGATACAGCGACCGGGTGTATTCGACGATCCGCCCGCCGGGCAGATAGGACCGACGCTCGATCCTCAGGCTGACGGCGCCCACCGGGACGCCCAGCAGGGCCGCATCCTCGGCGCCCAGACTGGCCGCCGAAATGCGCTGGACGGCGCGCACGGGCCGCAGGTCGCGGGCCTGCAGCAGCGCATAAAGGCTGTCGCCCACGGCCTGAGGATCGGGCAGAAGCTGGGCGGGCAGGGCAGCGCGTTCGATCGCCAAAGGCACCCCGTCCGAACCGCGCACCCGGTCCAGACGGGCCACCTGATCGCCCGCGCCAAGCCCAAGGGCCATCACCTCGGCGGGGCTGGGGGCGTGCAGGCCGCGTGCCAGCCAGCGGCTGTCGCTGTGGCGCCCGCGCCGGGCCATATCCTCGGTGAAGGACGTCAGCAGGGACAGGGCCTGTTCCAGACGTTCGACCGGGGGGGCGATGAAGGTGCCCGATCCGCGGCGCTGGATCAGCGCCCCTTCGGCCACCAGGGCGCCCACGCTTTTGCGTACGGTCACCCGCGACAGGCCGGTGCGGGCGGCGATGTCGCGTTCGGGGGGCAGGCCGTCGCCGGGCCGCAGCGCCCCGCTGGCGATGGCCTGCGCGATGCGGCGGTGCAGCTGGACGTAAAGCGGCCCGGCGCCGCTGTCGAAGGGACCGGCGAACAGGTCATCCATCGGGCTGGTCCGGATGGGCGCCCATCTCGCGGGCCATGGCCAGCGCACCGTCAAGACCGGTGCCCAAGGCCTGACGGACCGGCAGCAGGGGGGACAGCGCCGCCGCGAAATGGGGGCCGAGACCACCGGTAAACACTACGGGCAGGTCGTCGGTCCCGCGCAAGGTGGTCAGGATGTCCAGCACATCGGCCTGCGCCTCGGCCAGCAGATCCTGCGCCGCCGGATCATCGCCCGCCAGCATGCGCGGGGCAAGGCGGGCGAAATCGCCGGGGCGGGCGCGGTTGCCGAATTCGATGATCCCCTCGATCCCGCCGAATTCGTCCAGAGTGGCGCGCAGCAGCGGCGTCATCGGTGCCAGCCCGTCGCCCGCCCGCATCGCCCGGGCCAGCAGCGCGCGGCCCAGCACCGCGCCGCTGCCCTGATCGCCCATCAGAAAGCCCCGCCCGCCGACCTGCCGGATCCGGCCGCCGCGCTGCACCGCAAAGACCGAGCCGGTGCCCATCGCCGCCAGCACCCCGTCACCGGCCCCAAGCGCGCCGCGCGCCGCCGTGATCCCGTCATTGACGATCCGCGCCTGCGCAAAGGGCAGCAGCGCCGTCAGCCGCCGCACCGCCGCTAGCATGGTTCCACCCGCCAGCCCCAGCACCGCGACCAGCCCCCGCGGGTCGATGTCGTGGTTGCCGATGGCCGCCGCGGTGGCCTGCAGGATGCTGGCGGCGGCCATGTCCACATCGGTGTTGATATTGGCCGCGCCCCCCTGACCCTGCCCCAGCATCCGTCCCCGGGCATCGCACAAAGCTGCCCGGCATCCGGTCCCGCCGCCATCGATTCCCAGAAAGACCGTCATGCCATGCTCCTTGGTTTGAAGCATACCAAAGCAATACCAACCCGGAAAGCCGAATTTCCGGGCGCTGAATTGCCCGCCATTGGATGGTTTTCGGACAAGAGGCTTTACAGGTGGTATTGTTTTGGCATTATCGACCCCAACCGATTAGGGAATCAGATGACCGACCGCAGCACCGAAGCGCGCCATCCCGATGCACTGGGTCTGCATCGGCTTGCCGCACCCGATGCGGCGGGCCTTTTGCTGACCGCGCAGCAAGGCGCGCTGGAGGCGTTGCGCTCGGCGCTGCCCGCGA